>PLRS01000165.1 GCA_003164035.1 Bryobacterales bacterium
ATGTTATTTTGTTACGGGCCCTAAGGCCGGACCGAGGCCGGCGACCAAGTAGAATTGCGATTCGAACCGCGATTTCCATTTGGGATTTCCGCGTCGTGTTCAGTATACACTGGCCGCCGTTCTTTGATCCGACGGGTCGTCGCTGTCGGATGGGGTGCCAGAGAAGAAACTACGTCGTCAATGCCTCGAACACCAGCTCCGTAGTGATCGCAATCGCCGGTATCAGCGTCCGATAGACCGGACATCTGTCGGCAAAGAAACCGTGGACACGGTGTGCAGTTTCTCTCTGCGACTCCTCGCCTTTGAGTTTCAGGACGACGTGGATGCGGCGGATTACGAGCACGCCGTCATCCAACTCAACTTCGCCGACCGCTTCAGACACCAACCGCTCATTTGAAGCGTCTATTTGACGCGCCTCCAGCGCGCCTCCAAAGGTTCCGGTCAGTCAACCGGCCGCGGCAGCGACAATGTAATCCAAGGTAGTGGCGTGCGGCTCCAGGACCGCCGGCGGAACCTTATAGTGCTGCGCCACGGCGCCGTGCACGCCGAAAATCACGGGATCTGCTTCAGCCGGCAGATAGGCCCTTCGAATCGGCCCTCTGACGCGTTCGATTCGAACCTGTGACCGGTAGACCACTTCCGACATCAATCCTCCCATGACCCCCTATCGGGCCGTGCGCTGCAGTTCCGCGGGGACGCGCTCGCGGTCCAGCGCCTCGAAACGAAACTTCCATTCGACGGGTACCGTCTCCGGCACGTAACACTTCCGATCATCGCAGGCCTGGTAGCGCAATGATCCCTTGAGTACCACCTCGCCAGATGGGCTCACCAGCGGTTTGAGCGCGTTCTCCGCGCCGAAGGTGATCTCACGCGTCAATCGCACGTGGCCCTGGTAGACCAGCGCCGTCTCCTGGATGGGCTTCAGGAGCAACTTCTGCGCGACGGGGTATTCCACGGGGCGCAGCTTGGCCGCGGCGGTTTCTTCCAGCTTCCAATCGACCGGGATATAACCGGCCACGCCTGGTGCGTAGACGTGCATTTTAGGGGCGAGGTCGAGATCCACCGTGAGCAGAATGCGATGCCCGGGGTGCGCCACGGTAGTGGAGGCGGACGCCGAGAGCTTGATGTGCTTGGCTTCCACGGCGCTGGTGGAATCCGCGCGCTCGCCGTAACGGCCGGCCAGAATGTCGGAGACGGATATGCGCTCGCGGAAATCGTCTTCGAAGTACTTCGACACCACCTTGCCCTGCGGGTCGACGATGTACGTGCCCGGGTACGGGATACCATACTGGGCAGTGCCCGGCTTCACCGACTCGTTGAGAATCCCGAAGGCCCGGATGATTTTGGAATCGGGGTCCGACAGCAGAGGAAAGGCGATCTTGCGGCGATCGGCGAAGTCCTTCAAGATCGCCGGGGAATCGTAGCTGATGGCTGCCAGCCCCAAGCCCTCCTTGCGGATCCGTTCCACACTCTGGCCCAGCTCCACGAGCTGGGTTTTGCAGAATGGTCACCAGTCCGCCGAGCGGAAGAACACCAGCATGGCGCCTTTGGGTCCCATGATGGATTTCAGGGTCTGGGTGCGGCCTGCCTGGTCGGGCGCAGCGAAATCCGGCACGCCGTCGCCCACAGCCGGGCCGGTCTTGATCTGGCCGCAAAGAGCCGCCGCGAAGACTGCAAGCCACAGAGTTCGGCGCATGATACACCGGATTTTAGCATGGGCGGGTCATAGTGCTCATAGGAGTCGCCGCCCGGCGTGGGTGCCTCCAGGTGCCGCTTCCACGCTGCTCTGAGCCGATGCGGGCTCCCGGATTACCGTGCTTGTCTTTATGAACTGTTCGACTTCCTCCACGGTGGCGTACGGTACCAGTGTGCAGTTCGCGTGCGTATTCCCGGTGATCAGAAGGGAGATCCTCTGTTCAAACTCGCGGCGGTAAAGCAGTATGACTCTCTTGTTCGTTGCACCCAACAGGTAGCCAGTCTCGAATCCTAGGCCAAAGGAAGATCCGGAAACCTCCGCGATGAAGAGGTCGCACTGCTCGAGCCAAGCCATATCGCGCCGGTACACGTCCAGTGGGCTGATCAATCGGTCCGCCTCCCAGGCATTGGCGTCCACCAGATGCCGAGTCAGCACTTCGTAACCGCAGTGCTCCAGTAGCTCGACGACTCCGCGGGCGGTGTCGATGGCGGAACGGTCGCCCGCCACAGTGAACCCAAAGTAGATCTTCATGTGGGACTATCTGACCTCCATCACTTCTGCGATGCTCTTCTTTGTGATCGCTGGAACCGTCGCGTCAGGGGCAGGCAAGCCAACCGGGATCAGGACAAACGGTCGCTCATTTTTCGGCCGGTTGAGAATACTGGAGAGAAATCCCATCGGGCTCGGAGTGTGAGTGAGGGTAGCCAGGCCGCTCATATGGAGGGCGGCGAGAAGAAACCCCGTAGCGATGCCGACGGACTCCTGCACGTAGTAGTGCTTGGTCTTCATTTCTCCCTCGGCGGTCTGAGTGAGCCCGAAGTCTATTCGAAAGACAACGATCAGATACGGTGCGGTCTCGAGGAACTCCTTGTGCCAGTCCGTACCCAGGGGAGCCAAGGCCTCCAGCCAATCGGCGGGCATCCGGTGCTCATAACTCTCGCGCTCTTCCGCCTCCGCCGCCTCCCGGATCTTGCGCTTGATCTCCGGGTCCTTCACGACGACGAAAGTCCACGGCTGTTGATTGGCGCCGCTGGGTGCGAGCGACGCGCAACGAATGGCGTTTTCGATCAGTTCGAACGAGAATGGCTCCGAAGAGAAGAAGCGGACCGAGCGTCGGGACGCCATCCGGCCCAGGAATTCGCGCGAGGCGCTTAACTGCTCGGCCGGCGGCATGCGCTTGAAATCCAGTGGGACATGCTTGTGGGGATTCATGGCCAATCAGTCCGATAGGTTAACAATATTCTGCCGCTTCCATTTCTAGTCTGATGAGAGACGCCAGTGCCACGCCAAACGCCAGCTGCGCGGCTAGCACCGTGGCGTCGGCCAATAATGTCAAGTTTGTTGAGCGCCAGAAAGAGGAGTTCCCGGAGAACAGTTTGCGTATCCTCCGTGGCAGCGCGCCGCCCATGTCCCACTCGCGCGCCCGTTCGTTCCGCTCCCGCGGCGCCGCGCGCTCGAAACCGCGGCCGGACGGCGACGAAGGCCGCAGACCGCATCGCCTACATCCCCGGTGCTGTGCACGGTAGTTCGTCCCGCTTATGGGCCTATTCCGCGGAAAGCGAGGTCGTGCGCGGGCGTCGTTCTTGTGACCGGCGCCCGAGGCGATGCAGTGGGGCGAGCGAACTGCGCGGGGTCCCTGGAAAACAGAGTTTGGCTAAGGCTGCCGTTGAGCCCCACCGGTCCGCCTCGGTCAGATCGGCGTCAAGCTCGCGCCGAATTAGGCTAAAGTCTTTGCAGCCTTCTTGACGGCGTCCTGGTCCACTTGAATGAGCGCGCCAAAGCGGCCGTTCCCGGCGCAGAGGGCCTGGGCCGCGTAGACGTTGATCTCCTTGGCCGCCAGTTTGGCCAGAGCTTCAGCGACTGCACCCGGATGGTCTTCACCGGTGATGTGGAATGCCGTCTGCTTCTTTCCGAGCTCGATCTTGAGTTCCTTTGCGGCCTTCTTGAGGAGCGCCGCGTCTTCCGCAACCATATCGATTCTGGACTTGCTTTTACCAACCGGATAGCCCCAAACTCCGACGAAATTGATACCGGCTTCTTTGAAGGCGTTGAGCAACTGCGCCCCCTTTCCTGGCTTGTTGGGAACAACCACTGAGTACAACTCGACTTTTGCCATTTTAAGGTCCTTTCATCAACAGTTCTCTTTCCAGTGTATATGGCGGATTTCACCATGGCGGGAAGATGTTAAGGCCAAACGCCGATCAACCGCAGGCCGCCGACCGCGCGACCTCAATCGGCTCCGCCTTCAGTTCCTTGGACAGCGCTCCTGCCCTACACCGGCCCGTAAGCCCGCGGTACAGATTTCGCGCTAGACTTCGAACGTCTGGTCCAAGACAGACATCCTAGCCGCCTCTCGTTTCACACCATCAAAGGCCATGGCTTTCATCGTCGCTGGGGACTGCATGCCCTTCACGCATACGGCCACGTCTTCGGGCTCAAAGCTACGGCGACGAAAACCGACGAAAACCACCGATTTGACGCAGCTGATCTTATCATGATATCGTTAATCGACGATTAGCTATGATCAAGAAGGACACCAACGGTGAGCTGTGCTGCCCGCCAGAACCTATCGCTACCGAAGTAAGCCTACTCACGCTGGAAGGGGCTGAAGCGGATGAGGAACTGGCAAAGCTGGCGAAAGCGATTGGCCACCCAGCTCGAGTTCGGATCTTGAGGATGCTGTCGCGGAAAGAGGCGCGTGTCTGCAGCCAGATTGTGGATGAACTTCCGCTGGCCCAATCCACCGTCTCTGAGCATCTGCGATTTGAAGGACGCGGGCTTGGTGCGTAGTTCGCAGGACGGGCCGCGTGTGGGTTACTGCATCAATTTCGACGGGCTGCGCCGGCTGAAAGCCCTCGTGGCCATCATCTAAGAGACGGAGTCTTTTTTGTGTCCCTTACATCGCCAATCGTCGATAACCGAATAAAGGAGAAGTCTCATGACGAGAGTTGAAGTTTTCGATCCCCCGATGTGCTGTTCAACGGGAGTGTGCGGACCAAGTGTCGATCCGGCACTCGCCCGTTTCGCTGCGGATCTTCACTGGCTGTTCAACCTAGCCCAGCAGCCACAGGCTTTCGCTGCCAGCACAGTGGTCAAGACGGCCCTTCAGCAGTGTGGGAACGAGTGTCTACCTCTGATCTTGCTGAATGGTGCGGTCATCAGCCAGGGATGCTACCCGACTCGCGACGAATTGGCGCGACTGATTGGCGTCGAGCCAGAGCCGCCGGGCCAGGTGCAAACCGGCATGAAGCTGCCAGTGATCCAGACCAAGTGCTGCTGAAGGAAGGTGCATCTTGGCGACAGAACGCATAACCAGCCTCTTGCGGAGTGCCACACGCATCCTCTTCTTCACAGGAAAAGGCGGCGTAGGCAAGACATCGCTGGCATGTGCGGCCGGGGTGGCGATGGCCCACCAAGGCAGGAAGGTGTTGTTGGTCAGCACGGACCCAGCCTCGAACCTCGATGAAGTCCTTGGCGTCCGGCTCTCCGGAGAACCAGCCGCAATTCCCGGCGCCGGTGGGCTGTTCGCGCTGAACATCGATCCCGAATCTGCCGCGAAGGCGTACCGCGATCGGGTGGTTGGGCCGTACCGCGGAGTGCTCCCCGAAGCTTCCGTCAACAGCATCGAAGAACAGCTATCGGGAGCCTGCACGGTTGAGATTGCAGCGTTCGACGAATTCACCAAGCTGCTTGGCGATGCCGATCGAACCGCCGAATTCGACCACATCATCTTTGACACCGCACCGACGGGGCACACACTTCGCCTATTGAAACTACCGGCCGCATGGACAGGATTCATTGCAGCGAATACGACCGGCACCTCATGCCTAGGGCCGCTGGCCGGTCTCGAAACCCAGAAATCCCTCTACGATTCCAGCCTGCAGGCCCTCACCGACCCGTCGACCACAACGCTCATTCTGGTCAGCCGGCCGGAGCGCTCCTCACTCGCTGAAGCGAATCGAACAAGAGGGGAACTGGCGGAAATGGGTATCGCCAATCAGCGATTGTTTCTCAACGGCCTCTTTGTTGCGCAGGATCGCCGCGATGCCGCCGCGTGCGCACTCGAAGCCCGCGGCCAAGAAGCACTCGCCGGGATGCCGGCAGAGCTCGCGAAACTTCCGCGACTCGAAGTTCCGCTGCTCCCATACGCTCCGATGGGCGTGGAGAACCTCCGTAGTGTGTTCAGCGGCATGTCGCCGATTCGCAAGGCGGTGCACAAGGACCTCTCCGAAGTGTTTCACTCCGGGCTTCCCCTTTCGGCACTGATTGACGAACTCGAAAAGATGGGCCACGGTGTCGTAATGACGATGGGGAAGGGTGGCGTCGGCAAGACGACAGTCGCATCCGCCAGCGCCATCGAACTGGCCTACCGAGGGCATCCGGTACATCTCAGCACGACCGACCCAGCGGCTCACGTCGTTGCGACCGTTGCTGGAGATGTCCCGAATCTGTCGGTGAGCCGGATCGATCCCGCCGCTGAGACTCGCCAATACATGGAGGCCGTCCTGGCGAAAGCGGCGCCAGAGCTGGACGCACAGGCTATGGCGTTGCTGGAGGAGGACCTGCGATCGCCGTGCACTGAGGAAATCGCGGTGTTCAGCGCCTTCGCGCGGACAGTCGCCGACGGGCAACATGGCTTTGTAGTCCTCGACACAGCTCCCACCGGACACACCATCCTGTTGCTGGATGCGGCTGAAGCATACCACCGCGACGTCACACGCACGATGAGCGATGTGCCGGATGCCGTGCGGCAACTCCTTCCGCGGCTTCGAGACGCCGAGTTTACCCGCGTTCTACTCGTGACCCTGCCCGAGGCGACTCCTGTCCACGAAGCCGCGCGATTGCAGGATGATTTGGCCCGAGCTGGCATCACTCCGTACGCCTGGGTGGTAAATGCGAGCTTGGCCGGCAATGGCTCCTGCGACCCTGTTCTGATTGAGCGGGGCGAGCGAGAACAGCCGTTTATCGCCGAGGTCCGAGAACGATTCTCACGGCG
Organism: Bryobacterales bacterium; assembly: GCA_003164035.1. Classification (GTDB taxonomy): domain Bacteria; phylum Acidobacteriota; class Terriglobia; order Bryobacterales; family Bryobacteraceae; genus JBEKYD01. Next base: position 6,693 of record PLRS01000165.1, read on the forward strand.
AATGGTCGTGGTTCCATGGGAGCCCTTCGAGCCTGTTGGACCGGAGAGGTTACGCCAACTGGTAGACGGGATCGTCATTACTCTCGAACCGTTAAGGGGTTAGCGCATGGCAGAAACGTCACTCGAGAAATCTGTCACGCCGAAAAGGCTAAACACCTTTGAGCGCTACCTCAGCCTGTGGGTCGGCCTTTGCATGCTGGGCGGGGTGCTAATCGGCAAGTCCGTACCCGACGTGACCGACCAGCTACGGAGAATGGAGTTCGGCGCAGGGAGCAAGATCAATATACCGATCGCTGTGCTCATCTGGCTGATGATCATCCCGATGATGATGAAGGTCGACTTCGCTTCCATTCGGAACGTAGGCAAGAAGCCGCGAGGACTGTTGGTGACGCTGTTCGTGAACTGGTTGGTCAAGCCGTTCTCGATGGCGTTCATTGCATGGCTGTTCTTCCGATTCCTGTTTGCGGCCTGGATTCCACCAGCGGACGCCAACCAGTACATAGCAGGGTGTATCATTCTCGCGGCAGCACCTTGCACGGCGATGGTATTCGTCTGGAGCTATCTGACCGATGGCGATCCCGCATATACGCTCGTGCAAGTGTCGATCAACGATCTGATCATGCTGTTCCTGTTCGCGCCCATCGTCCGGTTCCTCGTGAACGGCGCTTCTTCCTTGCACGTTCCCTTCCAGGTCCTGTTGTATGCAGTCGGCATCTTCATCGTGATTCCGCTGGTTGCCGGCTCGGCCCTTCGCACATGGTTCATTCGCGCGCATGGGCAGGAGCGGTTCGAGAAAACCCTGCTGCCCCGCTTCGCGCCGGTCAGTATGCTCGCTCTGCTGGCCACGTTGGTGCTCATCTTCGCGTTCCAGGCGGATAACATCACCGGGAAGCCGTTCCACGTAGTATTGATCGCGATTCCGATTCTTCTGCAGGTTTACTTCAATTCGTCGCTCACGTATGGGCTGATGCGGCTGTTTAAGGTTCGTCATGCAGTTGCCGCGCCGGGAGCGCTGATTGGAGCCAGCAACTTCTTTGAACTGGCTGTGGCGACTGCAATCGCGTTGTTCGGGCCTGGTTCGGGAGCCGCCCTGGCGACGGTTGTCGGCGTTCTCATCGAGGTTCCCGTGATGCTGTCGGTGTGTTCCGTCTGCAACCGGACGCGGCACTGGTTTCCTGAAACGGAGGGCATTGATTGAAATGACGAAGAAGAGGATTTTAGTTCTGTGTACCGGCAACTCCGCGCGGAGCCAGATGGGCGAGGGCTTGTTTCGAGCCGAAGGCGGCGAGCGTTTCGAGGTGTTCAGTGCCGGCACCAAGCCCAGTTCTGTTCGCCCGGAAGCGATTGCCGTCATGAAGGAGATCGGTATCGATATCTCGGCGCACCGGTCCAAGTCTTGTCGACGAATTCTCGGGCCAGTCGTTCGATTACGTAGTGACAGTCTGCGACAACGCTCGCGATAACTGTCCGGTATTTCCGGCCGGAACCGAGCGGCTTCACTGGAGCTTCGAAGATCCTGCCGCCATGGAAGGCACCGAGGAGGAGCGGTTTTCGACCTTTCGACGCATTCGTGACCAGATTCATGTAGAGGTGAAGGCCTTCCTCCGGGATCACAAGCGGCGCGTGCTGTTTGTCTGCAGTGGCAACTCCGCCCGAAGCCCAGATGGCTGAAGGCCTGCTTCGGTACGAGGCGGGCGACCGATTTGCGGTATTCTCTGCCGGGACACAGCCGGCTCCGGTACGCACTGCGGCCGTCGAAGTGATGCGGGAACTGGGTATCGACATCTCTTGCCAGCGGTCCAAGGGCGTGGCAGAATTCGCGGGGCAGGAGTTCGATGTCGTGATAACGGTTTGCGACAAAGCGCGAGAGGAGTGTCCGGCGTTTCCCGGCGATCCGGAACGCCTTCATTGGCCATTTGAGGACCCGGCCTCGTTCGTCGAAACTGCAGAGGAGCGCCTCGTGGCCTTTCGTCGGTTGCGGGACAGGATCCACGGCCGCGTCATGGTGCTTCTCGGAGAATGAGTCTACGGCGACCGGGATGCTGGCCAGCTTGGCTAGCTTGTTTATTGTTATGGGACTTCGGTCTTGGAAGGCAACTCGTATAGGAGGAATCATGAAGACGATTGTTTCGGCGATAGCGACCTTATCGGCTGTACCGGGTCGGACCTGGTCTCACCGAGCGTGCGTAGCACCCAGCAGTTTGTGGCTCGGGAGGGCGATGTGACACCGCCACATTTCAACGTTTTGTTCCTGTGCACTGGCAATTCGGCACGATCCATCATGGCAGAAGCACTTCTGAATCGGAAAGGCTTCCCGAACTTCACCGGCTACAGCGCAGGCAGTAATCCCACCGGTCATGTCCATCCCGAGGCCCTCAAACAGTTAGCGGGCGGCGACATGCCGACGGACGGGCTGCGCAGCAAGAGTTGGGATGAGTTCGCAAAACCCGATGCACCTAAAATGCACTTTGTGTTTACGGTCTGCGATAGAGCCGCGAGCGAAGTGTGCCCGATCTGGCCCGGACATCCACTGACGGCCCGATGGGGAGTTCCGGACCCCGCTGCGGTAGAAGGAACACGGAAGCAAGTGGAACGCGCTTTCTTCGAAGCGTTCACCATCCTGGATCGAAGGATTGGTCTGTTCCTGTCGTTGCCCTTGGCAACGTTGGAGCAAGAAGTCATCCAAAGCGAGATTGATCGCATCGGCCGACAGTAGGCAGTGTGCCAGAGGCCTCGATCGACCACAGGGGCTGCTGCCGCCATTCCGGGAACCGGTTTGGACTATGCCGTTGCCCGATGCGACGCCCGACGAACGGCAAGGCCGGTGCACCAGGTTGAAATAAACATGAGGACGAACGGCAGCCAGGTGCCGAGTATGCTACCGAACATCTCGAAGCTTCGCTCAATGAGGAGAGCGACGACAAAGACGTCCATCACGGCCACGACACCAAGAAACGCTGCGGCGGCGCGAACTGGAGCCCAGGAGTCCACGTGGTGAAAATACGCAAGCGAGATGCACGTGAAGATTACAGGTGCAGCGATCGCATGGAGGACCAGCGCGACCTCAAGAGTGGTCACCTTCATTCCCACGCCCATGGTCGCGCCGCACAAGGCCCATCCCACGAGGCCGTCAATAACCGTGACCACTGCGCCCTTGGCTGATGCGACTCTTGCGGATTGCATCGCGGTAGCCCTTTTCATCGTAGTGCGGAAGCTTGGGCACAGCAATCAAGGAGAAGCGGCTACCCGATCCGCCGCATTGCGGAAATGGGGCGACCGGGAAATCTCAAACATGTTTTGGCCAGCCTTCCATTCGATCCTCGGCTACCCATGGGCTGCGTTTCTGCCTCGGCCCCACGTGAATGGCTATCGGTTCGACTAATGTGGCTGATATGTGAACTCGTCCGTCGGTCTTGCGTGCACAGTGCGACGCCCGGTTCCTTTCGCCAACTATGCGATCCTGCGTCGGATCAGCACTATCATGGGGTCGTGCCTCGCGGCCAGCGGGTGCATTCCCCTGTGGTCGGAAGCCACCCGCTTGGCCGACTCGCGACAATCGATAACGGCAAGCGACTGCAATGGAATTCATTGCCCGCCAAGACGTGCTTGAATCGGCTCCATCAACGTGAACTGCGGATCAGTCGCCCTTTGCATCAATGATCGGGCGGTCTCCCACGGGCAAGCCTTGTCCTCGTGTGCATCCTCACAGCCGGGCATCGACACATCCTGGCTCGCCGGCGGAGCGGCGATGGATAGAGGGCTTGCGTCGCGCATTTGATCGAGTGTCTGGGCAAGATAACGCAACTTCACCGAGAACTGCCCTGTCACCGAGTCTCGCCACAGCGAGAAAATCAGCGCTCCCCCAGGCGGCGTGTCGTCAGGCTGATATCCCGGCAGCTTCCAGGAAAGGCCCAGCATTCCGGAAAGATTGGATAGATTCGTGTCGTGCCCGGCCAGGACCAATAGAACATCACCCGGGCGACCCAAAGCGCCCGCGGTCGACTTGCCGGATTCCGCCTGCTCCAGCGATAGCAACACATGGGCCAAGAGGTTCGAACCACGGGCGCGCGCAAGATAGGGCGTGCGACGCATCAGATCGGCGTATACCGTATGGATTTCGAGCGCGCGATTGAGGTTCTCCCACGTCAATCGGCCCCAGCCGAGCGAGGCACCCTTGAGACCGTTGGTGTATTCCAACAGGAGGTTCTCGCTGAATGTCGAACCCGTAGCAAAGGGCCCGGTCAGCTCCACCGTTTTGCCCTTGAGCGCCACGCCGATGGCAGTCGGGTCCTCCGCCTTGCCTTTGAGAATTGACCGCAACGCTTCGAAGGCCTCGCGGTGTTCGGCGAGAAGTACCTGCGGATCGGCGCCGAGCCGTTGGCGGACGGCCGCCAGCATGCGTTCCGGGTCAGGTGTGCCGACGCCGGAGAAAAGCGGATCGGACCCAGGGGCCGGCTGCGAGTGGACCTCGATGCCGCAACCAGGCAAGAGCGATTCGGCGAAGGCGCGCCCGGTTTCAATCGTGCGTTGATCCTTGTCGGCCCGGATGTAGATGCGCCGGGCATCCTGACAGCCCTCGCGGTGGAATAGGTGCTCGGTAGCCAGCCAGTCGCGATAGTAGAATCCCATCAACTGAATGAGCGCTCGACCGTGCGAAGTGAGGTTGCCGAGCGGAACGTCCCATCCTGGCCAGGGTTCGGCCGAGTAGGCATTGAGACGAGCGTTGTCCCAAGTGGGCGAGCGCACGCCGTGTCGGCTGACGATCACCAAATACTTCAATTCAGGGCGTCCCGCGCCGATTGCAGGCCAGACGGCCAGCAGGAGCGCGGCGATGAATACCGCTAGTGGTTTATTTCTCACGATTCAAGTTGTACCGGAAACCGCCGGCGTAGGTCGGCTTGTACCATTCGCGCTGGTTGACGAAAACGGTGCTGCCAGTGTAATAGCCGAAGACTTCGTTCGTAAGGTTCAATCCATATACGACCGCCGTCAACCCATGGCCAAGCCGGACGCTGGCCTGTACATCGAGTTGGAAGTGCGGCAGAGTATACACGTCGCCGGTGGGGCCGGTAGGGCCGAGATGGCTCACGTCGGAGGCGGTCTGATACTGGTACTGATAAATGCTCGCGCCGTTGTACGACATCCCGGCTCTCACAGAGAGGCGGCCGTGATCGTAGGTGGGGCTGATATTCCAGGTATTGGGGGCCTGGCGTTGCAGAGCGGGGCTATCGAGGCGTCCGGGAATGCTCTTGATTTGCGAGCCAGTCCAGCTGTAATTGGCCAGCATCCCGAGTCCTTTCAGGGGCCCGGGCAGCATGGAGAGCCGCTGTTGGTAAGAAACCTCAAAACCGTGGATCTCCGCGTTCGTCACGTTGCGCCATTGTGAGATCAGGTCACCCTGATACATTCCGCTAGTAGCGGTGTACGAGGTGGTGATCAGTGTATCGTTGATCTGCTTGTAGAAGAAGCCTGCTTGTATGATGCCCGTAGGGTTTAAATATCGCTCGTACAGCAGGTCATAATTGTTGGCATGCTCCGGCTTCAGCGTGGGGTTGCCCATGGCGATGGTCGGGGGGTTGCTGGAATCGTCCTCGGTCACAT
>PLRS01000132.1 GCA_003164035.1 Bryobacterales bacterium
TGGCTACTCAGGCTGTCCCCCTGCGTTCCGTCCCCCTGCGTTCCGTCCCCGAACCTGGTCCTGTCTTATAGTTTCCAGAACCATACTTGTCCTCAAGCAGGTCTTTAGCCCAAGACTTTCCATTTTGTCCGGCCTTGGGAACTTTACCCTTCGCCCAACTAGGAATATCATCCGCTGCACCCTTGCCAGATGCTCCATTGCGAATCTTGAAAATCGTTCCACCGATAGTATCGTCAGAATCATCAAACCCTTGTTGCCGAAGCCTGAGTTGGCCCTCAACATAATGGTAGCCGTCCATAATCTGCTTATTTGTAAGACCTGAGAATGCCTGTCCAGATGACTTGTCGCCGACGGTAACCCCTTGCTTATTCATTGTGCCCAACGCACTCTGAGCATCCTTCGCTAGCGCATTTTCAAGACCAGCATTATTTACCCAATGGTTATAGCTCCACCAATTTTTCAATTCCTGCCAAAAATGGCCATCCGGGTCCGTTCTACTCAGAGGATTGTTCCGCACATACGAATACAGATTGAGACTTTGTGGATCGTCGAGCTTCGCGTACGGTACAGGCTCGGCTTTCGCTGACCAATCCGGCGACATAAACCCGCCCATGCTGCTGCTGAAGTAGCGGGCCATGAAATAGTCGTTGCCTGATTCTGAGTCACGTTCTTTGCCGGTGAACTTCTGCGTCGGGAAATTGGCTGACCCGTAGCTTGGAATCACCCTGCTGCTGCGGAGGCTTGCCAGGTCTTCGCCGAAGGGCATGTAGTCGAATCGGTGCTTCGGGTTTCCGCTGCTATCCGTCACCAGGCGGGTGCTTCCCAAATGGTCCGCGGTCAGATACGTCGTGCCCGAGTCCCAATTCGTCGTCGCCGCGGTGGAGTATTCCGCCGCCAATTGACCCGCGCCGTCGTAGACGTAGGTGATCGCGGTCCCGCTCCCGGCCTGCGCCTTGGTGACCCGGTGTCCGTCGGCGTCGTAGCTGTAATTGTACGTTACGCCGCCGTAAACGTACTGCTGCAGCCGGTTTTGCGCGTCGTACGTCATTTGGCCGAGCGCGGGATCGTCATGCAGGTTCCCCGATCCGTCGTAGGCATCGGGCGGCATGGCCGCTCCGGTCGATTGCTGTACGAGCTGATTCGTCTTCGGGTTGAACTGAATACCGCCGGTTGGCGTCAGCAGGCCGGGGGTGTAGGATGGCGAGCCCGTCTCCCAGCGGTTTCCAAAGCCGTCGTAGCTATTGGTCGCGCTCCACCCGGTGAAGGCGCTCCCCGCCGTTGGCACTTCGGAAACTGTGGTCAACCGGTTCACCGAATCGTACCCATACGTCTGCTGGGACGCGGCGGATTGCGCGGTCGACGGCTCGTTCAGGCTGATGGTCTGGCTTTGCAGGTTGCCGTTATTGGTGGAGCAGGACGTCCCACCCGCCGGGCAGAAAAAGAATCCCAGCGCCAGCAAAGACCCGGCCTGGATTCCGGTCATCTGCAGCCGGTCGTTGTAGGTGGTAGTTTCCGTGAGCTGATTGCCCAGCAACGAAGTGTGCGGTGCCCCTTGCGGCCAGTACGCCGAAATGTTGGTGTACGCTTTGGCGCTGGCGCCGCCGCCGCCGCTCTGGCACATGCCGCGGCCCTGGGTCTGATCGACCCAGCTCACGCGGGCATCCTGGTCGTAGCAGGTTGTCACGGTGCGGCCCGATGGATGCGCCAGGCTGGCCAAGCTATCGTCATTGTAATACGTATACAAAAAGGGATAGGAGTTGGCGCTGCCGGAAGTGCTCTGCGTGCTGCCCGTCAGGCGGCCCGCCTTGTCGTAGGAGTACGACGTGGACGACACATCGGCCAGCGGATTGCCGGTGAAGGCCGCCGCCCCGGTCTTGCGAAGCCACTGGCCCGAGCCTGCGTCCCGCCGCACGTGCCGTGCAACTTTGTGCGGCTTCTTTGTGCAAGTTTGGGCATTCTCGGCTACTGGTACGCGTAGAACTTATGGCACCCGAAGCCTTTTAGATTCAACGGCGAATCCAGCACCGCCAACATCGCTGGTACCACTCGGATGTCCCGATTTCACCAAATTGTTGGGACCGTACCTGTAGGGTACGTGCATGACTCGGAAACGGGTTTGGATTCTCGCAGACTGAAAGTGTAACCAGAGAGAAGCCAACCATCATGATCAGGATCAATTGGATGTTCGCCGCACTGCTGTTGGGAGCCGCTTCCCTACCCTTGAACGCGACGTCGGTCTATACGTACACTTTCGAAACCGCCAGTGCCGATCTGGGTGAAAGCCATAGCTACGGCACCGCGCCATACGCCATTACGGTGTACGGTTATGATGGCACTTCGACGAACTCTCTCAATACGCCGGCGGAGCTTTCCGAGACAACGAGCGGCCTGGGTTTGGCGGGGAGCCACAGCCTGGTTACGACCAGCGACTTCGTGACCGTCGATTTTGCCGATCCGGAGACGCTGAACGGGGCAACGGCCGACTTTGAAGTGGGCGATTTGTCGAGCGGCGAAGGCTGGGAACTGTTCGGGTCGGACACGTTGGGCGAACTGGGAACGCCGATCACGTCGAACACGGCCGGTTGGGGTACGGCGGCCAACGCGTGGGAAACGATTCCCAATCTGGCGGACTACACCTATTATTCGTTGCAGGCGGTGAAGCTTCCGGGTTACGGCCAGATGATCGCCAATTGCGGGACGTCCTCGGCGGGTTTCACGGTGCTGGGTGTTAAGGTGGCGGGGGCAAGCGCGGCACCCACGCCGGAACCGGCGACCTGCGTGATGGTGGGACTGGCGCTGATCGGGCTGAGCCTGGGTACTCGCCGGTTGTGCTCGCGAAGAGGTTAAACGTAGCCGGGTTTCCCTCCTCCGCCACAGGAAGCGGGCTGGCGATGGCCACCTGTCCGGTATTTTTCGCTCCAACGGGAACTTTTCCGGCGATCCGGGCAATCTCTTAGTGAACGGAGGTTTTGGACCGGATGAAAAAACTACTGAGTATCGGGATACTGGCCGGAGCGGTGCTTTTGGCGCAGGGCCCGCCGCCACGTGGACCGCGCGGCGGTTTCGGTGGACCGGGTCCGGAATTGTTTGGCATGCGCGGCGAGATGGGGGCTGGCGTGACCGGCGCGCCTTTCTCCGGCACGCAAACGACCGTCCATACCCAGGTACTGGCCAATGGCAACACGATCCAGCGGCAGGAGCAGACCACTCTGTCTCGCGACAGCCAGGGAAGAGTGCGGGCGGAGACCACCCGAACCGGGCCGGACGGGCAAGGCAGCCGTACCATGGTCGAGATCGCCGATCCGGTGGCGGGAGTGAGGCGGATGCTGAATGCGCAGAATAAGACCGCCGTCGAGACCACCCTGCCCGTGCGCCAGAATCGTGGCAATCGTTCCGGGACCGCGCGGCCCAATGCGGCCGGGCAGCGGAGCCAGGATTTGGCCAACATCGTAAGAGAAGACCTGGGCACCCAGACCATCAACGGCGTGGCCGCCACCGGCACGAGGGTGACTCACACTATTGCAGCCAACACCATCGGCAACGCGCAGGCGATTCAGATTGTGCGCGAAACCTGGATGTCGCCGGACCTGAAGATCCCGGTGATGGTGAAGACGACCGACCCACGCTTCGGAACCACGGTGACACAGCTTACCAGCGTCAACCGCGCGGAGCCGGATGCTTCGCTGTTCCAGACCCCTGCCGACTATACGGTCACCAAAGGACACGGTCCGGCGGCACGCGGCAACCGTCCGCCCGTTCAATAGTTTTTGTAGCAGCCCGCATAGCACGATCCCCGTTGGCCGCGGCGCTTGATGCGCCGCGGCGTTTTTTTTGGTGGGCGGGGCCTTTAGGTGCCGTCCGCCGGACAAGGGGCTCACTCGAAATCCTGGTCCGCTCCACAATCAAAACAATCCGCGATTGGGACAGATGCCCGCAATGCGGCTATCATGAGTGGCTTGGGACAGCATTTCGGAAGTTCGGTAACATATTCGAGGGCAACCGCTCCCTCACGGTCGCGGCTCGGAAACGCCCCAGTCCGAGCCGCGACCGTGAGGGAGCGGTTGCAGGATGTGAAACCGTAATTCCGAAACCGGGTACTTAGGACACGTTCCGATTGCGAGCACTTTAATGCCAATGGATGCCGATTCAAGCTTTCTTACCAGAGTGGACCCGCCGGACCAGGCTGGCGCGGAGGGTCACCAGTTTACCCCCGACGGTGGAGTCGCGACGGTTACCAGGGAGCCATCCCAGGATGAGACCGTCCGTAGGAAATTCGAGGTCTTCATCGTCGATTCCGCGGATGTGTCGCATGGGGAAGACGACAGCATCGAGCGGGAGGTTTTACAGGACTGCGCGGACGTCCGGCTGCTTCGATTGCGCTCCGAAGAAGAGTTCATGCCCTATGCGAGTCACGCCGACGCTATCATCCTTTGGCACCACTTACAGTTCACCTCCAGCCTGTTTGGCAACCTCGCCAGGACACGGCTGATCGTGCGCAACGGCGTGGGCTACGACAACGTCGACATAGCCGCGGCCGCCGCCAGCGGCATTCGCGTGGCGAATGTGCCGGACTACGGCACCGAGGAGGTGGCCGACCACGCGATCACCTTGACCTTGGCGCTCATCCGCCAGTTGAAACCGCTGATGGCCGACGTCGCGCAGGGAGGATGGGAGTGGCGAGCGGCCTTGAACTGCCGGAGAATTCGCGGCCGTGTTTTCGGAGTCGTCGGCTGCGGCCGCATCGGCACGGCGGCGGCTCTGCGCGCGAAAGCGTTCGGTTTCGACGTGCGCTTCTACGATCCTTACCTCGCTTCCGGATACGAGAAGGCGATCGGCGTAGGGCGCAGCGCGAGTCTGGAAGAACTGCTGTCGGTTGCCGACGTGGTTTCCGTCCACACACCCCTGACCGAAGAAACCCGGCACCTGATTGCCGGCCGGGAGCTGGCGCGGCTGAAGAAGTCGGCTTACCTGGTCAACACGGCGCGCGGTCCGGTGGTATCTTACGAGGCGCTGTTCGACGCCCTGTCACGGGGTGCGATCGCCGGCGCCGCACTGGATGTACTCGAAGACGAACCGTCCGGAGCCAGCGCGCTCGCGCAGTTCCCGAATTGCATCGTGACCCCGCACAGCGCGTTCTATTCGCAGGAGTCCCTGATCGAAATGCGGACGAAATCGGCTCTGATCGTCAGAGACGCATTAGTGCACGGCCGCTATGCCAACGTGGTGAACCGGATATAGTGGGCTGGGGCAAGCGCCGGGACGAGTCCCGACGTGGCAGGCTGGGAGCCCGCTCCACGGAAAAAACGGCCCGAGGCGCGTTACAATCGCGGATTATGGTGACAGGCATTGAACACGCCGCGATTGCATCGCCCGACCCGGAGCAGTTGGCCCACTGGTACGTGGACTGCCTCGGCTTCACGATCAATTATCAGTCGAAGAACAGCCGCACGGTGTTTGTCAAGACGCCGGATGGGTCGATGATCGAGATCATCGAAGCCGAAGGGCCGGCCGGCGAGCCAGCCAAATTGAACGACGCCGGCCTGCGCCACCTGGCGCTCCAGGTCGAGGACTTTCCAGCCGCCTGCCGGCACCTCCAGGAGAAAGGAGTGACGTTTCTCGCCGAGCCGGTGCGGAAGGGGGGTAACTCCCTGGTATTTTTCCGCGATCCGGACGGAAACATTCTCCACTTGCTGCACCGCGAAACCCCGCTTCCCTGAAGGCTGCGCCGGCGGCGCGAGGTAACTACACCGAATCGAACAATAACACGGTATAGTCCTTCGACTTAAGTGTGTTTTCTATAGTGGGCCACGCCTTTTTGTGTACCTCGGAGGCTACCCATTTCTGTCTCAGCTCCTCGCTCTGGTACGTCAATTGGAAGCGGTAATTGACGCCGCCGGGCGCCGCGCCCTGGAGAGCCGATCGCAGCTTGCACATCTTCACATCGACATAGCCCGGGAACTTGACGGCCGCGGGCTTGAAGACAGTATGGAAGTTGTGCAGCATCTCCCGTTCCTTGGCCGGATCGACCGATAGATCCACGTGCAGAACGATGGGGTTGGGCGCCGGCTTGTTCGGCTCTTGGGCGCCCGCGCCGCTCAGACCGGCGGTGGCGCCCAGCATTGCCTTGAGGTAAGATCGTCGCTTCATCACTCTCCCTTATTTGTAGTTAGTAAAGCGGTTTCTCGCCCGCTACGGCGAGCCGGATGCGGTATACGCCGGTTCGGGCGGTAATATAGAGCGTCTTGCCGTCTTCGGCCCAGGCGCAGTTGGCGGGTGTCTCGGGCGTTTTGATCGTGCCCAGGTGCTTGCCATCGGGTGAGAATACCCAGACGCCGCCCGGGCCGCTGCCGTAAATATTACCTTGCACATCGACCTTCATGCCGTCGGGGTTGCCGTCTTCCTTCACATCGGTCACATCGGCGAGCACCCTGCCGTTAGAGACAGTGCCATTCGCGGCCACGTCGTATCGCATGAAGACTTTGTGCTTTTCGTCGGAGTTATCGACGTAGAAGGTCTTCTCGTCGGGCGAGAAGGCCAACCCATTGGGGCGCGTCAGGTCCTTGACCACCACTTGCAACTTGCCGGCGGCGTAACGGAAGACACCGTTGAATTTCAGCTCCTTGGCGGGGTCGTCGTCTTGTTTTAACAGACCGTATGGCGGATCGGTGAAGTACAGCGCGCCGTCGGACTTATAGACCAGGTCGTTGGGGCTATTCAAGCGCTTGCCCTGGTATTTCTCCAGGTAAGGCGTCATGGTGAGGTCCTTAGCCACGCGCACAATGCGGCGATTGGTGTGCTGGCAAAGGAGGATGAAGCCGTCCTTATCGGCGACCATGGCGTTGGAGCCGATAAAAGACCCCGGAGGGGCGGACGACTGACCTCCGGAATTCCGGATCAGGACTTGCACCTGTCCGGACGGCGTGATGGAGCGAACCACATTTCCGACCACGTCGCTAAACCACAGGGTTCCGTCGGGCCGCCACACCGGCCCCTCGGTAAATTGGAATCCGCCGCCCACCTTTTCAATTTGCGCATCCTTGGGTACGAGCGAATCGAACGCCGGATCGAGGCGAACGATGCTCCCCACGCCGTGCGTTTCGGCCACGGGCGCGGGCGCCGGTGCTTGAGAGCAGCCAACCAGCAGGACGGTAACAGGGAGAACAAGCAAAGATTTCATATTGGTCATTTGCGGGACAACGCTTTCTTTTTCATGCCGGGAGTCACTTGTTCCAGGCATAACTGCAATTGTTTCCAAAACCGCACTCAACGTCAAGGAAATCTTTACAACCGGCGCAAACGCATGTTAAAGGAGCCGGCTTCGAACGACATAGGTTATGCCGGTAGTCTTAGGAGTTATCCATGGCACGGGTTACTCCGAGCTTCGGAGTGTTGTGGCTTATCCGCGCGACCGCTGGCAGCAACGCCAACGTGAAGCCGCCGCGCCATTTTCATTTCCCGCCGGAGGGCCGGCAGGCGGCTCTTGACATTTGCGTAGGGGTCGACTAGGCTTTCCTTGAGAGATGGTCTTTCGGGGCGCCTAGGGAGTCGGCCGTGAAGCCTGCTACGACGGTGGTGAAGGTTTGCCGCATCATGGACCAGTTCCGCGACCGGTCCGCGTTAGGCGTAACCGAGCTGGCCCGCAGAACCCAACTGCTGCCGAGCGACGTTCACCGCATCCTGACATCGCTCAAAGCCGACGGCTATATTTCCCAGGATCCGGAAACCAAGCAGTACCGGCTGGGGCTGGCAATCATGCGGCTGGGCCTCGCGGCCTTTCAGCGTAGCGTGCTGGCGGAGAAGGCGCGGCCCGAGCTGGTGCGGCTCTCGCAGGAGATCGAAGCTAGCACTCACCTGGGGGTCCTGGACGAACGGGAGCTGGAGGTGGTGCTGGTGGACCAGATCGACGCTTCGCCCAAGAAAATGTTCCGGCCACATTTGGGCGGGGCGGAACCGCTGCATTGCACGGCGCTGGGGAAACCCATCCTGGCCGGCATGAACCGGCATTTGATGCTGTACGCGCTGGAGAAGCGGGGCTTGGCAAGGAGCACGCGGCACACCATCACCGACGTGGCCACGCTGGAGAGACAGTTCCAACAGGTGCGCCAGCAGGGTTACGCGGTGGATCGGGAAGAGTGTGCCGAGGGGGTTTGCTGCATTGGGAGTCCAGTACGGGATTATACCGGGGCGGTGGTGGCCGCCATCAGCGTTTCCATGCCCACGGGGCAGTTCCTGATATGGGAGGAAGCGGATCTCGCCGCATGTGTAAAGGCCGCCGGGGCGGCGGTATCGTCGTCGCTCGGGGTCTGCTAACCGCGGCCGCGGCCAGCCAAAACCATTTCAATACTTCTGAATAGCGTCTTGACCGGGTTGCGCCGCGTCTGCCATCATCGCTCAGAGTTTCGGTGGTCAATCGAGACAAGTGCGGCCTGGCGAAAACGCTTCCCCGCGGCTTTGCCCGTGCCCGAGTGGCGCGCGGCTCGATCCGCGGGCAGACACAGGCCGGAGAAAGGGTGACCATGTCTAAATTGCTTTCGCTGTTGTTGGTGGTTCCCGTGATCCTGGCTGCCCAGTCGGCCAGTTCCACGATCTTCGGGAACACCACCGATTCGACGGGTTCGGTGGTTGCGCGCGCGGAGTTGACGGTGACCAATGAGGCCACCGGGGCGGCCGAAAAGGTGAGTTCCAACGCGGATGGGTACTACATCTTTCCCGATCTCCGTCCGGGAAGCTATCGAATCACCTGCACCGCGGCCGGCTTCCGAACCACCCAGCGGACGGGCGTAGTATTAGAAGTCGACCGGACCGCCCGCGTCGATCTCACCTTGCAAGTCGGCGACCTGAAGCAGGTGGTGGAAGTTCAAGGGAGCGTCAGCACGGTCGACACCCTGACTTCCACCGTCAAGGACGTGGTGGACTCGAACCGCATGGACGACCTGCCGTTGAACGGCCGCAACGCCTTGCAGCTTCAGGGCATCCTGCCCGGCGCCATCCAGATGGGCTCAGGCTCGGCTGCAACCGGAATCGCGCTGAACACGAATATGGTCTTCAGCGTGAACGGGACGCGGCCCAGCCAGTCCGCCTACATCCTGGACGGCGGATTGGACATGGACATGTACAACAACGTGCCGGCGGCGTTCCCCAATCCGGACGCGCTTCAGGAGTTTTCCATTCTGCAGAACAGTTATAGCGCCGTCAACGGGCGAGACGCCGGCGCGGTGGTCACCATGGTGACGAAGTCCGGCACGAACCGTCTGCACGGCGTTCTCTACGATTTCCTGCGAAACTACGACATGGACGCGCGGAATTTCTTCTCGCCCACGGTTTCGCCGCTGCACCGCAATCAGTTCGGAGGCAATGCCGGCGGCCCGGTGCTGCTGCCACACTACAACGGACACGATCGCACGTTTTTCTTTTTCGCCTACGAGGCCACGCGGCAAGAGCTCGGACAGACCAGTTCTTCCACCGTCGTTCCGACGGCCCTGGAGCGGACGGGCAACTTCTCGCAAACCGTTGTCCACGGCCAGCCCATCACGGTCGCGCCGCCGAATACGGTGACGGCGCAGAATCCCGCCGGCCAGCCGTATCCCAACAATACCATCCCAACCAGCCAACTGGATCCGGTTGCATTGACTTTCACGAAGGACTTCCTGCCGGCGGCCAACACCCCGGGCAACATTTATACCTATAACCTCTCGCTGCCGACCAACGATAACCAGGTGGTAGCGAAGATCGATCACTCGATCTCAAACGCGAACAAGCTCAGCGTTCGTTATTTCTGGGACGACTACTTCACCGTGCTGAACTACGCCGTGCCCGCCTTCAACGGAACCAATGACTGGGTGACTCATAACGTGGCGATCAACGATACGGACACTTTCACGCCGACATTGGTCAATACCGCAAGTCTGATCGTGGCGCGGAACGTGTTTTACCGTTCTCCGGAGGTCACCAATCCAGCCAATTGGGCGGCTCTCGGCTGCACGCCCACCTGTGTGCCGCTCGCCCCGCCTAACATACCGACCGACTGGATCCTAAGTATCAGCGGCGGTTTGGGCCTTGGTATTGCCACGAACTACCGGAGCTTTATGATGAACTACCAGTTCGTCGACACGCTCTCCTGGACCAAGGGCAACCACCTGATCACGTTCGGCGGCGACATCGCCAAGGTTCGAAGAAACGGACGCGAGAACTTCGACACGGACCCGGGTTTCACTTTCAACGGGCTCGCGACGGGCACTTCCGGCTGGGGGTATGCGGATTACTACGCCGGCGCGGCGGCCAGCGTGTATCAGAATTCGCCGATTTCGTCGTGGCAGTATAAGTACACGCCATTCCTCTACGTTCAGGATGACTGGCGTGCTACTCACAAGCTCACCCTGAACCTGGGTCTTCGTTGGGAGCCTTACGTCCCGGTGGCGGATGCCTACGGCGAGGACACGGCCTTCCGCCCCGGCCAGCAGTCAACGGTCTTTCCCCTCGCGCCTCTCGGCTACCTGTTCCCGGGCGACAAAGGCATCGACGGCAAGGGAATCGTCCCACCGCGGTGGGAGCGCTTTTCGCCCCGCTTTGGATTCGCCTACGATCCGTTCGGCGACGGCAAGACCAGTATTCGCGGCGGCTACGGAATCTTCTCAGATACCATTCAGCTCGTAACGCTGAATTCAAACCCGACTTCCCAGCCGTTTTCCTATGGCCTGACCACTTACAACGTCCAGCTTTCCAATCCGTACGGCAACAATCCGCAACAGCTACAATTCCTCGAAACCTACGGGCATGCCACCACCGCGCAGCAGCGCGCGGCGAAGGTCTTTTTCCTTCCCATGCCGATCATGGACATGAATCCGAGTTTTACCAGCGCCTACGTGCAGCAATGGAACGTCAATGTGCAGCGAGAGCTGTGGCGCAAGTTCGTTCTCACTGTCGCCTACCTGGGCAACAAGGCAACCCACCTGCACCAGAGCGAGCAGATCAATCCGGGGATCTATGTTCCCGGCGCGTCGACCACCGGCAATATCGATTCGCGACGCCCCTACCAAGGCTATCAGACCATCGAGAGCATCCAGTCGACCGCGAATTCCAACTATGAGTCGCTGCAGACGAACTGGAACCGGCGTTTCGAGGGAGGCTTGACGGTCCTCGGGTCGTATGTGTTTTCGAAAGCCATCGATATGGAGTCCACTGACGGAAACAGCGGATTGGGGAGCCAGTCGTCGGATCCATGGGACTGGAATGCAGACCGGGGCCTGGCGAACTTCAACGTGAAGCATCGGTTCCTCACCTCATTCATCTGGCAGTTGCCGATCTTCCGCGGATCCAAGGGATTGGAGCACGCGCTTCTGGGTGGATGGTCGGTGAACGGGATTTTGACGCTGCAAACCGGCATTCCCTTCAGTGTGACTGCCGGCCAGGACCGCAGTTTTTCCGGGGTTGGTCTCGACCGCGGGAACTTACTGGGACCGGACCCGACCTATAACGGCCGGTCGGTCGGCAGCAAAATCGCCCAGTATTTCGATACGGCCGCTTTTGCGTTGCCGGCTTTGGGCACGTTCGGTAACAGCGGCCGGAATATCCTTACCGGGCCGGGTACGCAAAATTTCGACAGCGGCCTGTTTAAGGATTACCGTGTCAGTGAGAGCAAGCGTTTCGAAATTCGCTGGGAAGTATTCAATACTTTGAATAGGCCGGCCTTCGGGAACCCGACTGCGTCGTTGTCCAGTTCGACTTTCGGGCGCATCCTCACGGCGGGAAATCCGCGTATCATGCAACTGGCCGCCAAGTTCTACTTTTGAGACGGTAGAAGAGAGGAGCCAACGATCGATGTTGCAGCAACCGGAGGTTACGCGGCGATCCGCCCTTCGTGCCATGGGAATTGCCGGTCTGGGATTCGCGGCGCGCGCCGGCTTTGGCGCAGCCGCGGCCAAGGCCACTGCGTTCGCGCTTTGCGGTGACGAATCGCACAATTCGGATTACATCCGCGCCGCGCTGACCAGCAATCTGGTGGAAGACGCCGGACTTTCCATCGACTTCACCGACGAGGAGAAGCTGCTGAGCTATGAGAGCCTGAAGACTTATAAGATCCTGATCATGTTCCGCGACGGCCTGCGTTTCCCGCATGGCTATTACCAGGCGATGTACTGGACGGGCAAGCCGGAGGACATCGTCAGCGTTCCGCCTCTCGAGAAGAAGATCGGAGGATTCCCCCACGGCGTTGGATGGATGACCCCCGAACAGGGGAAAGGGATCAAGGCGTGGGTTCAGGAGGGCGGTTCTCTTTGGGCCTTCCACAACAATAGCCAGGCGTCCCTTATGAACAAGGACTACCGGGACGTTGAGGGAGCGATTTACACCGGGCATCCACCCATACGGCCGTACAAGGTGCACATCGTCAACCGTGAGCATCCTATCACCAGGGGTGTCGGGGATTTTGTGGTGACCGACGAGCAGCACTATGTCACCTACGACAAAGATCCGAAGTACGTGCTGGCCAGGAGCATCAATGAGAATAGCCTCGACTATACCGACCAGGCGGGCCGCCGGAGCAACTCGGCGGAATCCGTCTGGGCTTACGACTACGGCAAGGGGCGGGTGTGCTTCATGGCGCCGGGCCACATGATCGCCGTATTATGGAATCCGGAGTACATAAAGATGCAGAAGAACGCGGTGAAATGGCTGTTGCACGAAGCCTGAGGAAGACATGAGATTCCTTCAGTGTGGGTTACTCGCCTGTCTCGGGGCGCTGACGCTTGCGCCGCTGCCGCCATTTGGGCATGCGGCCCAGACGGCTACGGCTGGAAGCAAGTATCTTGTCTATATCGGTACTTACACGGGTCCCAAGAGCAAGGGCATCTACGCTTACCGGTATGACGCGGCCGCTTTCCAGCTGGACGCCATCGGCCTGGCAGGTGAGATGGTTCGCCCGTCGTTTCTCACCCTGCATCCGAACGGGCGTTTCTTATACGCCGTCAGCGAACTGGGAAACGATGGACGGGAGAACGGTTCGATCACCGCATTCCGGATCGACCCGGCCAGCGGCGCGTTGACTGCGTTGAACACGGTGTCTTCGGGTGGTGGAGGCTCATGTCACCTGGTAGTGGATAAGACCGGCAGGAGTTTGCTGGTGGCCAACTATGGCACCGGCAGCGCGGCCGCTTTTGCGGTTGGCGCGGACGGCGGTTTGAGCGGCCCTACGGCATTGATGCAGCACAGCGGCTCCAGCGTGGACCCGCGCCGCCAAACCGGGCCGCGCGCGCACGCGGTGGTGCTTTCCCCCGACAACCGTTTCGTTTTTGTGCCGGACCTTGGGTTGGACCGGATCTTCAGTTACCGGCTGGACGCGGCGACGGCGCGCCTGACTCCCAACGATCCTCCGTTTGTGACCGTGAAGCCCGGCTCGGGCCCGCGCCACTTCACCTTCAGCCCTAACGGCCGGTTTGCTTACTCCCTGCACGAGATGGGGTCCATGGTCACCGCCTTTGCCTACGAACCAGCTTTGGGAAAGCTGACCCAACTCCAGACCATTTCGACACTGCCCGCCGATTTCCACGGTGAGAACAACTCGGCGGAAATCGAAATCGACGCCAAGGGGCGATTTCTCTATGCGTCCAACCGCGGTCACGACAGCATCGCGGTTTTTGCCGTCGATCCGAAGCAGGGGACGCTCCGCGCTGTCGAGAACGTGCCGACCCAGGGCCGCACTCCTCGAAATTTCAAGATCGACCCGAGCGGCCGCTACCTGTTTGCCGCCAACCAGGACTCCAACAATATCGTGATATTCAAGATCGATCCGGCGACTGGCCGCCTCACTCCCACCGGCCAGGTGCTTCAGGTCCAATCTCCGGTGTGCGTGCTGTTCGTGCCAGGCCCCGTCCAGTAGCCGGCGGACCTCCTCGCCCGGTTCGCGGTCCCAAAAGAGTATAAACTCGAAAATGTGAGTCTAATGGAAACCACGACGGCAGTTTTGCACGCGGCGTTTTTTGAGGGCAATCAGACCATGCGCCTGGGTCCCTGTGCTCCGGTGGAACCGGCGGCGGGCCAGGTGCAGATTCGCGTCTCCTATTGCGGACTGTGCGGAACCGACCTGCACCTGTTCCACGGCGCGATGGCGCATCGGCTGCGGCTGCCGCACGTGATGGGTCATGAGATGTCGGGCACCATCGCGGCGGTGGGAGCGGGCGTGGAAGGCTGGCGGGAGGGCGACCGGGTCACGGTACGGCCGCTCGATCCCTGCGGTAACTGCCCGGCGTGCCGCGCGGGCCATAGCCACATCTGCCACAACTTGAAGTTCATCGGGATCGATACGCCGGGCGCTCTCCAGGGGCTTTGGACCGTGCCGGCCCACACCCTGCACCGCCTCCCGGACGCGCTTTCCCTGCGGCAAGCCGCGCTGATCGAACCGATTGCGGTGGCCTGCCACGACGTGCGCATGGGCGAGGTGGAAGCCGGCCACGCCGTAGTGGTGATCGGCGGGGGCCCCATCGGCGTGCTGGTGGCGCTGGTGGCGCAGGCGCGCGGCGCGCGCGTGGTGCTGGCCGAAGTCAATCAGTTCCGCGTCGAACTGGCTCGCGGGCTGGGCATCGACGCGGTGAATCCCATGGAAACCGACCTGCCAGGTTTGATCGGCGAGCGCACCGCCGGGACCGGCGCCGACGTGGTGTTTGAGGTATCCGGCTCGGCGGCGGGCGCGGAAATGATGACCAAGCTGCCGCGCACGCGCGGGCGCATTGTGGCGGTGGCGATCTTCGCCGAACCGCCCAAGGTGGACCTGTTCCGCTTCTTCTGGCGCGAATTGAAGCTGACGGGGGCGCGCGTCTACGAAGAGCAGGATTTTGAAGCGGCTATTAGACTCGCGGCCGCCGGCGGCCTGCCACTCGAAAAACTGATCACGACGGTGGTGCCCCTGGGCAAGGTGGAAGAGGGTCTGCGCCTGATGGAGCGCGGCGGCGAAGTGATGAAGGTGCTGGTGAGTTGCGCGGAGTAAGACATTGACAATTTTCGATCGTTTTAAGCTGGATGGAAAGACCGCCCTGGTAACCGGCGCCCGCCGCGGCATCGGCATGGGCATGGCGTTGGCGCTGGCCGAAGCCGGGGCCGACATCGTGGGGACGAGCGCGAGCCTGGAGGCGGAAGCGAGCGCGGTGGGCCGGGAAGTGGAGCGGCGGGGCCGCAAGTTCCGGGGCTATGGCTGCGACCTGGGCGACCGCCAGGCGGTCTACGGCTTCATCGAGAAAGTGAAGAGCGAGTGCCCGCCCATCGACATCCTGATCAACAACGGCGGTACCATTCTTCGCAAGCCCGCCGCCGAGCATCCCGACGAAATGTGGGACAGGATCATCGAGGTCGACTTAAGCGCGCAGTTCGTGCTGGCGCGCGAATTCGGCCGCGAAATGCTGAAGCGAAAAGCGGGAAAGATCGTGTTCACGGCGTCGCTGCTCAGCTTTCAGGGCGGCATCACGGTGCCCGGCTATGCCGCGGCCAAGGGCGGCGTGGCGCAGTTGACCAAAGCGCTGGCGAACGAATGGGCAAGCTACAACGTTCAGGTGAACGCTATCGCTCCCGGCTACATCGCCACCGACAATACCACGGCGCTCCGCAACGATCCGGTTCGCAACCCGGCGATCCTGGCGCGCATCCCGGCGGGCCGCTGGGGTGAGCCCGAGGATTTCGGAGGCGCGGTGGTGTTCCTGGCCTCCGCGGCGTCCGATTACGTTACCGGAACGGTGCTGACAGTGGACGGCGGCTGGATGGGCCGATAAGTCAGATTTGCTTCAGTAGCCAGCGCACGGCTCTCTTCTGTAACTCGAAATGAGCCGGAATCCACATGGCGTGATTGGTATGTCCGATGGCGGTGAAGACTACCCTGCCCTTGCCGTAGTCGTACGCCCAACCCGCCACGGATTTTTTACCGTGGTCGCCGTACTCCAGCCCGTCCACGTTCTCCGATTCCAGCAGCACATACTTCGGGTCTTTGTCGTAAGTGACATAGTGCTGCTCGTCGTTGACCATGAACTCCTGGATGCCCTTCGTAATGGGGTGTCCGGAGTTCACCACGCGCACCCGAAACGGCCGCAGCGCCGGGTGCCCGATGTAGGCGCCGCCCATGACTTCGCGGTAGTTCCTGGAGGAGAGAGACACGTGGCTGTTATTGTGGAACGAGTAAAAGCCGCCGCCGGCGGAGACAAAATCCTTGACCGCGGCTCCCTGCTCCTCCGTGATCCAGGCGACTGACTCAGCCTCCGGCGACCGGTTCTCCAGTCCAGGTTCGTAGGCGTAAGCGTCCGGTCCGAGATAGCCGTTGGGCCAGATCATGCCGTCGCGAAAGCACAGGAACAGGTCGTAGTTCCGCAGCAGGTCGCGCGAAAGCCGGTCGTAGGCGATGGTGTAGTCGACTGCGACGCCCGCCTCTTTGAAAACCCGGTCGAGGCTGACGCGAATATAATCCGGGTTATGATACCGGTCGCCGATCAAGGCCAGCGCCCGGGGATGGTCGGATTTTGGCGACTGGCCGGCCGCCAGGCCGAGCAGGCCGGCCCCGGCGGCTCCGGTGGCGCCGAGCAGATGCCGGCGCGAGACGGCGTGGTCCATGAAGTCTCCTCTCTTCCGTTCCCAGCCATTATACGAGAGTTTCATGGGCGGCTCTTTCAGACTCTTGTCTCCGAAAGAGTATAGACGCCGTGAAGGCGCACCTGGCGCCCGGCGCCAGCTTCTTCGCGCCCACCCCGGAGTGGGACAACGAGCGTTCCGGCGACCACCTTTGGAGCATGACGGGGCCGCGGAAGGGCACGAAAGAAGGGTGAGAAGCCGGTTCCGGCCGAAGCAATGCCGAAAGCGGGGTGTTCGGATCTTCCGCGCACCGCCCTCGAGTTTCCGCCAGCGCCGCGCATCCCTGGTCGGGTTCCCTGTGTGGGCGCTCAGTGTTCCGCCGGAGGTCTTTCCCGAGCCGCGCGGTCCGGAGCCCGAGTACGGGACTGGGCGGCGGCGATTCCGGCAATCCAGGCGAAGGCGAAACCGTTGGCGGGGACATACATATTGAAGTCGACCAAGCTGTGGAGAAGAATCGCGGTGATGGCGGCCAGACAGGCGATGGCGAGGTAGCGTTCGTCGACCGAGCGGGCGTAGAACGTCCCGCGTGCCGTCCGCTGAACCAGTCTGCCGACGAAGATCAGGCCGGCGGCGAATCCGAAGACGCCGAGTTCGGCGAGGACTTGAAGGTAGTCGTTATGCGCGTAGTCGACGGTGTTCATCGGAGCTACGGTTTTATAGCGCAGAAAGCAGGACTCGTACGCGCCCATCCCGCAGCCGAAAAGCGGGTATGCTTTGACCAGGTTTTCCGTGTCGCGCCAGACCTGGGCGCGGGTGTCGGCCGAGATCTGGTCCGTATTTGCCAAGTCCGAGAAACGTGCGATGAGGGGATCGGTTGGGAGGAAGACGAAACCGGCAATCACGACCAGAACGACGGTCGCGACAGGTAGCCATCGGCGCCACCATGCGCCTGGAGCCTGATAGTCGACGTGCCAGCCTCGCAAGGAAAGCATGGTTGCGCCAGCCACCAGCAGCGCCGCTAGCGCCGAAAGGAAACCCATTCGAGAAAGAGAGAGAATGATCGCGACCAGGGTGAAGGCGGCGGTGGCGAGCAAGGGACAGGCTTTGAGGACGGGTGAAGCCGGCGACTCGAAGCGGTTGTCTTCGCGCTGCAAGATGGCCACCGCGTAGACCAGCGGGAACGGCAGGATCATCTCGAGGAGCCCGGCGTAGTGGTCACGGTTGGCGTAGGTGCCGGTAGCCATTCCGCTCATCGAGCCCTCGCCGTAGGCCTGAACCATACCCAAGACCGCCTCGAACGCCCCGACCACGAGGAGGGGCGCGGCCGCCATCCACGGCCAGCGTTGGGCGGTCAGCGTAACTTCGCGGATGATGAGGAATACCAGAAAGTAGGCGGAAAGCGTGAGGAAGTATTGAGCTGTCTGGTAAGGTACGGCGGAGAGGGTGACGTAGTGGGACGCACCGCCAACAAACGGCTGCGTGGCGGTGAGGAGTTCGACGCGAGTGGGCGAGATGGCGCGGACAAGGCCGATGGGAAGAGGTACGAGTTGCAAGGCGGTGAAGGACAGAACCGCGATGGCGGAGAAGCGCGTAATGCGATCGAGCGGTGGGGGGTGCGGGTCCTTGGGTGAGGCGAAGTATAGAAGCGCAATGACGCCGATAGCGAGAAGAACGGCATTCCAGTCATTCGGATCGACACCGGCCCGCTGGAAGACCGCGTAGCCCAAAGCCACGCTCAACGCGATCAGCGTTAAGAAGTTCATGTCCAAAGATAGAAAAAGCCCCTGGAGGGGAACTCCAGGGGCTCATTGTAGCAGCAGGAAGGCCTCTTTCTTAGCGGGCGCGCCGGCGAAGGCCTGTCAGAAGCCCTCCCAGACCGAGGGCCAGGAGAGCGAACGTTGAGGGCTCGGGTGTCGACGTTCCGTTGACGATCGCCAGTGCATCGACCTCGTGGGAGTTCGTGTAGCCGCTGATTAAGCCAGCACCAGGGGCGTACTCGTAGGTAGCTACTGGAGTCCCGCCCGAACCGTCGTAGAAGTAATAAAGGAAGCCGTTGCCGAGGGTCTGGCTGTGATCGGCGCCCGTATAGCCGTTTGAGGCTCCCATCAGGAGTGCAAAAGTATTATCTCCGATGGGCGTGTCGCCGACCGCGAAGTCGTAGATGCCGTCCGGCAGCGTAAGTCCAGACACGGTGAAAGTGATCGCGAAAATCGGATAGTAACGGTCGGGCGAGTTGATGCTCTGGTAGTTTTCCCCGTCGGAGAACTTCACCTGCGAGTAAGTATACGAAGTCGACGCCAAGTTCAGGTCCGCTCCGTCTGGTCCAACGTACAGATCCAGTGCACTGAACTCCTGGGTCGGGTTGTCGGTCGCCGAGCCGAACTCACTCACCGGGTCGTTTCCCACCTCGTAGATCGTGAATGAGGTGATCGAGTTGGTGGTACCGGAGAGCGAAAACTGATCGCCGAGAATGTAAGGCTCTGAGGGTGAGCCTGGAAGGTTGGCGTCAGCCAGGGAACCATAGGCCGGAGCAATGTCGCTCTGCCCTGTGCCGGTGTTGATGTGGGCATTGGGCAGAGGGCTGGAGTAAAGAACGCCCGCGCGTGCAGTCGCAGTGCAGAGGAGTGCGAGTGCCAGCAAGAAGGCAGCCACCGCGAACCGATTAAGAGTTGTTTTGACCATTGGGAACTCCGATTAACTGTAATTCAAATCCTGGGGACCCTAGCGCGAACTGATGGGCGCCGGCGGTGCTGGCAACTTCGCCAGCGCAGGACGGAAGGCCCCCCCCGAAGGCAATGAGCCAGAGCGCGATGCGGAACCCGTTCGTTCACCAACGGGGAGCCCTCCGTTCTGAATCTTCAGCAACGAAGAGGAAGCCAGGGAGAACTGCATCGAACCCCCGGTCAGATTGACCGCAGACCCACTGGAGTCGATCTTTAGTCGGGAACCAGGCGCGAGGGTGATCCTCGAACCATCCCGAAAAACAATGATGAGAGAAGACGTACCCGCGACGATTTCCTGGCCGGCGACCAGCGGCCATGACGAAACGCCTCCAATATTGACGGAACTACCGCTCAGCTCAAACGAAGAAGAGCTTGTTATGATTGCAATCGGCGCGGCGGCCAGCGCGCTTGCGATCACACTCAATCCACCGATGACGACAATGAGTGCTCGCTTTCGCATGTAATTGTGCAGTATTGTGCAGTACCTCCGTACTGCTGTACAACATAACTCCAATCGCAGGCTAATGCAATATAAACTAAGGTAAAAATGACAATTCATCGACGCACTAAAGTACTGGTAAGTCTGATAGATTCAGACAACAAGTACGGCTAATATTGCTGTCGAATTTTGGTGGAAAATCGCGTATGACACGTATCGAAAATGAGGCTAGTGAGCGGACCGCCGGTGAAGGGGATCGTCACGGGCGTCCCTTCAGCCATGCCGAGGAAACGCATCGTAGTTTATATTCAATAAGTTAGGCGACTGCGCGTCTTGGATCGCTACTCTCGGGCCTTCGTTGGTCGCGAGGCCGTCGGTCCGGACCGACGCGCAGGAAGCAGTTTCCAGGCCGGATTGGGACTATGCGTATGACATTTTCGTAAGACATCCGACTTCTGGCGTATCCGATATGGCCGCGAGGGCTTTCGAAGGCGGCAGAAGAGGCTGGGTCCGCCAATCGAGCGCGTATCCGGACGGTTCTCGCTCAAAACCGCCGTTGAGCGGCAGGTTCCGGTCCAGGTGGCCGCCACGATTTTCTCCGGGAAATCGGCTCCGGTCCCGCTACGCCTAAGGATACCGGCGCACGTGCAACAACGAAATCACGGAAGAAGCGGTCAGCGGTTTGTTGTGCGAGAGCGTAATTGCAGGCAGTCCGGGCGCCACCAGTTGCTTCAGACGCGACGACGGCGGGCCCGGCGGCGCAAACCAGCCCAAACTCCGGCCAACCCAATTCCGATCGGCCCGAAAGTGGACGGCTCCGGAACCGACGGACTTCCCTCGATGATGACATTGACGTCGGCGCCATTGGTGTAGCTGGTAATAGACCCCGGCGCATACTGATACGTGGCCAGCGGCGAGCCCCCGGTGCCGTCATAAAAGAAAAAGAGAAATCCATTGTTGGGGATAAGGCTGGCGCTATCCTCCTCCGAAGTCCCCGAGTTAGCGGGATCGGACGTCAGAAGAGCAAGAGTGTTACCTCCGATCGGTGTTGCACCGATGGCAAAATCGTACTCGCCCGGTCCCAGGCTCACGTTCAACCCGCTAAAAGTGACCGCGTAAATCGCAAAGTAATCGCTGCTCTCACCGGCGTTGATGCTCTGAAAGTTCACGCCTCCGGATCCACACGTTCCGCTGTAGCACACCTGCGAAGACGCCGCGCCCAAAGCAGACCCGCTCAAGGCGCCAACCGCGGATCCCAAACTGCTGCCGTCCGGCCCGATGTAAAGCGAGAGGCTGCTGAACTCCGTGTTCGGCGTGTCTCCAGGTATCCCCGTTGCGGTGGTCACCTGGTTACCGACTTCGTAGATTGTGACGCTGGTGACCGTGTCGCTGTCGGAGAGAGTGAACTGGTCGCCCAGGATATAGGGTTCAGTTGTCCCCCCCGGACACGTACTTATGTTGGTATCGCACTCGCTTCCATACACCGGCGCCGCGTCGAAGCCTGTGTTGCCATTGGTAGGTAATGCGTTCGTCCACAAGGTTTCTGCGGAGGCCGGCGGCAACACGGCAAGCACGGTCAGGAGAAGCAAATTTCGTGCTGAATTCCAACTGATGTTTCGACCGAGCATAGACACCTCCATTGTAGCTGTTGCATAACAAGGAACGCGATTCAAGTAGTTAGCGTGAACTGATGGGACCCGGTGGTGAGCCTTTGATGGGAGCCGGCGGCGGGGGCAGCTTCAGCCCCAAATGAGAGGTCCCCCTCGAATACAATTCACCAGAGCGTTCACTGACGGAGAGCCCTTCGTTCTGAATCTTCAGCGACGAAGAGGAAGCCAGGGAGAACTGCATCGAACCTCCGGTCAGATTGAGCTGAGCCCCACTGGAGTCGGTCTTCAGTCGGGACCCCGGCCCGAGCGTGATTCTGGACCCGTCCCGAAAGACAATTGTGAGAGAAGACGCACCGGCGACGATGTCTTGGCCGGCGACCAGCGGCCATGACGAAACCCCTCCAGTGTTGACGGAGCTACCGCCCAGCTCAAACGAAGAAGAGCTTGTTATCGTACCAATTGGTGTAACGGCCAACCCGCTTGCGAGCACGAGCAACCCACCGATGATGACAAGGAGTGATCGCTTTCGCATCTGTTTGCAGTACTCCTGTTTACAGTACTTCTATAGTCCTGTATAGCATAGGCCTTTTCCTAGGATAAAGCAATAGAGAATAAGGCAAAATCCAACATCCACCAGCGCATTTAAGTACCGGCCAGGCTGATGGAGTCTAGCCAGAAAGCACCGTCAATCTTGCTGTCGAATTTTGGTGAAGATTCGCGTATGACACGTATCGAAATCAGGCTGGTGTGCGGCCCCACGGTGAACGGAATCGTCACGGGCGTCCATCCAGCCGTGCCGAGAAACGGATCGGACCTTATATTCAGTAAGTTAGGCGACTGAGCATCCTGAATCGCGAGTCTCGGCCCCTCGTTGGTCGTGATGCCGTCGGTTCGGACCCAGGCGCGCAGGAGGTAGTTTCCTGGCCGGATGGGGACCAGCTGTATGACGCTTTGGTAAGATACGTTGGCGTTTCCGTGGAACTGGAGTTTCAGTGCCCACTTCCCGTCGTGTCCGACATGGTCGCGAGTGGTTTCGAAGGCGTCCGAGGGCTGGATCCGCCAATCGAGCGCGCATCCGGACGGTTCCCGCTCGAAACCGCCGTTAAAGATCAGGTTTCGATCCGGGTAGTCGCCACGATTATCCCCAAGCGAGCGGCTCCAGTCCTGCTTCGCTTCAAGATACCGATGCGCGCGCAACAACCCGTCGACGTAGGAAGCGGTCAGCGGATCGTCGTTGAAGCCTTTCACCAGTGCGTGGTCCCAGGCGGCGCGGGCGCCATCCATGTTGCCGGTCCCAACCAGGTGCTGGAGGTAGGAGCGCGTGGCGCGGCGGTCGTCGCCGATCTGGGCCAGAACCGCGGACGGAGAATCGATGAGGCGGTCGAAATACCCGAAAAGAACCGAATCGTAGTCCGGCACCGTTTTGAGCACGTGGGCTGCCGACCGCAACGCGTCCTGGGGTTCGTCGAGTTCGAAGTGAAAATTGGCGTCCCGGAGCCAGACCTGGGGAACCTGGCGGCTCAGCTCCAGTGCACGGCGGTAACAGGAGCGTGCCTGTTCCCGATTCCCGGCGGAGAGAAGAGCTTGACCCAGATCGGACCAACGGTAGGGATTGGCGGAATCGCGCCGCAGTGCTTCGGTGTAGAGTCCCACGGCCTTTTGAACCTCAGGCTGCGGTTGATTGAGTGCGGCGAAGGCGAAGACGTCCGGACTTTGGGATGGATCGAGCTTCCGGAGGGCCGCAACCGCTCCAAGGGCGAGAATTAGGGCGAGAAGAGCCGGGAAAAGTCTCATCCGCCCCCTCCACAAGAACTCATAGCGATATTGTAGTGCCCCGCGGAGCCCCTCAAACCGCCTTCGCCACCAGCTCGAAATTGCTGCCGCGCCAGCGCAGCGCGCCGACGCGCAACAGCCAGTCGTCGACGGTGCGGGCGGCGCGATAGCCTGTCCGCCATCCGGGCAGCAGGCCCGCCAGCGGCGTGGAGCCGAAATCGTACATGTCGACTTGCACGTGAAAGCCCGCGTCGCGAAATAGCGCGGCGGTCGCCTCCGGTTCCAGCTCCCGTTCGTCGGGCGACTGGTAGCGCTTCATCAAACCCGGCATCAAGCGGCGGCCCACCACGCCGGAGAGCCGGTGGCGGCTGGGGTCGAGCGAATAAAACACGCCGCCCGGACGCAGCCATTGGCGCAAGCGGCCCGGCAATCCGGCCAGCGCGCTATCCGGGAGATGGTGCAGAAAAAAGATGGCGATGACGGCGTCGAAGTCGCCCCCGGGCGGCGTCTCGCCTTCTTCAAAGCGCGCGTTCGTTATTCCCAGGCGCTCGGCATCGGCGCGCGCCTGGCGGACGGCCGCGGGCGACAGATCGATCCCCACGATCTCGTTCACCTGCCGCGCCAGCAACAGCTCCGTATCGCCGATGCCGCACCCGAGGCTCAGCACCCGCGAGCGGCCCCAGGCGCCGGTGACCTTGAGTATCCGGGTCGCCATGTGCTCGCGCAAGGCGCGCACCGCCGGCCGGGCGAAATGGCGCTGGGCAAACCCCGAATAAAGCCGCTCATGGTAAGCCAACTCGCGCCCGGTAACGTCGTTTGCCGATGGCGGCATCACGCCGCCCGCCGCCGGCGAACGAACGCCATCCAGGTCAGCGCCAACGATCCCGCCAGCAGGGAACCGTCCCGCAGCAGAGTCTTCCACGAGATCAGCTCGCCCGGCCCGAAACAGCCGCAGTTAATCTGCTGGCCAGTGGCGAATGCGCGCACCATCAGTCCGAAGAAAACGCCCAGCAGGAGACTGGTGGCGACGGCCGCGCTGCGCAGCCAGAGCCCCGCCAACAGCAGGATTCCGACCAACAGCTCGAACCAGGGCAGGGAGCGGGCCACCAGTTCCACCGCGCGCAGAGGAAGAATCTGATAGGAATCGATCGAAATCGCGAACACTTCCCAGGGCGTGTGCAGCTTGGTCCAGGCCGCGTAGATAAAAATACCGCCCAGCAGGACGCGCAATAACAGCGCTCCGGCCCGCAAAATATTACCGTTTGGCGAGGTCATCGAGAAGTTGCTTCAGCAATTCGTATCTTATCAGGCGCCCCGCAATCGGGATGGCGCGCGAGCCGCGAATCACCAGGATGGTCGGCGTCTCGGTGATCGGGACGCGCTGCCCCACGCCGATTTCGCTCTGTACCTGAGCCAGGACGCCGGCGTCGGTGGCGAGCGCCTGCACCCGCTTCTGCTGCGCCGGAGTCAGCGCCGCGGCCACGGCTCCCCAGACATTGCCGCTGGCCGACCAGGATTCCTGGCCGCGAAATAACGCGTCGGCCACCGGCGAATACGCTCCCACGCGCGCCGCGGCCACGGCGTAATTCGCGGCCTGGCGGGAATGCTGGTGCATGGGGAGCGGGAATTCGAAGCTCGCCAAGAACACCTTGCCGGGAATCACGTAATCCCGCATCAGCTCGGGCAGCACGTTTTCGTGGAACGCCTTGCACGCGGGACACTCGAAGTCGCTGAAGACTTCGACGGTGATGGGGGCCGACGGCGTTCCGAGGGCTTTGCTCAAGTCTACGCCCGGCGCCGCGGCCCGGCTCAACCATAACGCCGCGAGGGCGAATACACAAACTCTCATCTTGTTTCCATTCTAACCGGCTCGCGCGGCTGCCGCCCGGCGCGAGTGCTTAACCGATCTGGGGGATTTCGCGGTTTAGGCGCGGAAGCCGCTCCATTGAAGACGCCCTCCAGTCAAAAACACCGGCGACAAGATCGCCGGCGCTGCGGAAGCAAAGAACTTCGGCTGGAAAGCCGACGCGGCAGAACGGAGGTCCGCGCCACGTGCGTCTTCATTCCCTGCTCCCGCCCGGGGGCCTATTTCGACAGCGAATTATCCAGCAGGCTTTTCAGCAATTCGTAATTCGGCGATCCCGGAGGCAGCGCGGTGCGCTGGCCATGAGCCGTCAAGAAGATGGTGGGCGTGGAGTTGACGCCGTCGTGCTCCCCCTGCGCCAGGTCGTTGTTCACTTCGGCCACAACGCCGGGATCCTTGGCCAGCGCCTGCACCTTTTTCTGTTCATCCGCCGTCAACACGGTGGCCATGGCTTCCCACCACTTGCCGCTCAGTGCCCAACTGTTCTGCGTGCGGAACATGGTATCGGCCACCACCTGGTACTTGCCCAGGCGCGCCGCCGCGGTAGCGTAGATGGCGACGTCGCGCGCGTAGGGATGGGCCGGAGCCGGCAGCGGAAACTCGCGGCTGATCAGGCACAGCTTGCCGTGCAGCACGTAGTCGTTCATCAACCGCGGCTCGATGTCCTCGTGAAAAATCCTGCAGTGCGGGCAATCGAAGCTGCTGAATACTTCGAGAGTGATGGGGGCGCTGGCTCCGCCGATCATCTTGTTTGAGTCGAATTTGGGACCGGCCGCCAGCGAGGCCAGCGATAGCAAAACGGCGGAGACGAATACTTTCCTCATGCTCCAATTGTAAGGGGCGCGGGCGGCGGCTCTCAAGCGGATTGCCGGAAATCGCGATTAAATCCGGGACATCGTCCCCGCCCGCTGACGAGGGTCGCCCGGCTCACCAGAGGAAAGGGAAGGATCAGTAGTCGCGCCGGCCGCGGCGCCATGCCCCGCCACCCAGGCCGCCGGCATCCACCACCACAGCCGCCACCAGAATCAGCGCGTTCAGCCCGACGATCGGCTGATGGCTATTCACCATCCAGGCGTAGGCCAGCGTGGTGAGCGGCAGAAACACAAAGCCGAGGGCCGGCATCAGGATGTTGTGATAAGCGTGCTGCAAGTAGGTGGTGAACAGGAACAGGAGCAACATCGCCAGACGAGGAAACCCCACAACCGCGATCAACAGGAGGCAAGGCATCTTCTCATTATGACCGACGAGGGCCGGCGGGTTGACGGCCGGCGCGGGCTAATTCCGCGTGCCGACGCTTTCGGTCCGCCCCGCCAGAGGATCGATGACGCCAGTGCCGCAGACGGCCACGCCCGTCTTCATGAGCGCGTTGAGGAAATTATCCAGCAGGTGATAGAAGACCGGCTCGTTGAGGGCCTGCTTGCCGGGCAGGCGGAAACTCGCCGGCAGTTCCTTGGCGATGGTCAGCCGAACGGCGCTGCGCGAGGGAACCCCGCTCCGGTCGCGCTTGTTGGCCAGCGTCAACGGCGTCTGCATCACCGCGCCCGAGCGGCCGTCGATATAGAACTGGCAGCGCGAAAACCAGCCCAGGTTGGCGGGATCGGCGGCATCGAACAGCAGCAGCGGCGCCTGCCGGCCGGGGGTACTCAGATCCACCTGAATGGTGCGCGGGGTTTCTTTGGTTTTGGTCTCAAAGCCGGCCTGGCGCGCAATAGTGGCAACCATCTCCGCCTGGAGTTCCAGATAGATCAGTTTGTACGGCCCGGCCTGAAGTACCTGCATTGTGAAGATGCCGTCATTGTAACGCACCAGCGTGTGTCCTGGCTCTTTCGAGGTTGTGGCTTTGCAGCCCAATGTGCTTGTTAGTCAACAATTTGCGGTACGTAAAATTAGGTAAAGCGGGCTTGCGTTTCCGGCTGCCCGAACGTCTGTCCTGATATAAGGAAGACATTCTCATGGCTAGCACTCAACCGTCCGGTTTTTCTCCGCGGCCGCTGCCCGCGCTTCCCGCATTCCCGGCGCAGGACTGGGAAGTCGACGCCGCGTGCCAGGTTCAGAATCGAATTTTCCCCGTCTCCCGGCCCTTCATTCCGGGGCTCGAATACGACGCCCAATGGCGACCCGCGCGCGGTCTGAGCGGCGACTATCTGGATTACTACCGCAGCGCGGAGGGCGAATTCCACCTTGCTTTGGGCGACATAGCCGGCAAAGGCCTGCCGGCCGCGCTGCTGACCGCCTCGCTTCACAGCACCGTGCGCGCCCTCGATTCGGCTGGCTGGCGGCGCCTGCCCAAGCTGGTGGAACGCGTGGATGAGCTATTCCGCCAAGTCTGCCCGGATAGTTGTTTCGCCACCCTCTTCATGGCCTGTTTCGAGCCGGGAACCCGGCGCCTGCGCTACGTCAATGCCGGCCACGAGCCGCCATTTGTGCTGCGGCGCACGCGCACCGGCCGGCGCGTGATCCAGCTCGACCCCAGCGGCCCGGTGATCGGCATGCTCCGCCACTCCTCATGGCGCGAGGGCGCGCTTACTCTCCAGCCCGGCGACCTGCTGGTGGCCTACACCGATGGACTCTGCGATACTACCGATCCGCACGGCGACGAATGGGGATGGCAACGCCTGGTGCGCTACATCACCGAAGCCGCCGAGCGGCCGGTGCGCGATATCGTGGAGGGAGTGGTCGAAACCGTGGAGGGGTTTTCCGCCGGCCGGCGTTTCGACGACCTCACCTTGTGGATCGGCCGCGCCAGCCAGGAATCGTCGCTCGACCCGCACGCCGCCGCGGCCGCCATCGAAGACTCCGAGCTGGCGCTGGCCGCCGCGGCGTAACCGCGCGATCCGAGCGCTGTCGGCCGAACGCTAAAATCGAGGCATGACGACTTCGAGGAAGATTGGCCGGTCCCTGGTGGAGATGGTGGGGCAGGCGGTTCCGCCTGCCCGTGCCGGATATGTGCAAGTTAAGTACTCCATTCCTGAATTACGGCCACATAATGAGCAACCGCTCCCTGACGGTCGCGGCTCGGTTTCGTGCTTTCCGAGCCGCGACCGTCAGGGAGCGGTTGCTCGGAAACACATTAGCGAACTTATGAAGTTGCGTACTAAGCCAGGCACCAGCCAGGCACGTGTGCCGGGGTGGCTTCCCGCTCTGGCGGTGCTGGCCTGCGCCGTGGCCGCGCGCGCCGAAGTCGTCACCTTGACGTTGCGCCAAGCCGTGGAATTGGCCGGAAAACAGAACCCGGACCTGGCCCTGGCCCGGCTCGACGAACTGAAAACGCGGCTGGGGATCCGGACGGCGCGCGCTCCCTTTCTGCCCAAGGTCACGGTCGGCAGCGGCCTCGCCTACAGCAATGGGTATCCCATGAGCATCGAAGGCGCCGCGCCCTCGGTGGTGCAGGCACAAGCCCAGCAGTTTCTGTTTAATCGCCAGCAGAGCCTGGAGATCGCTCAGGCCAGGGAGGAAGCGCGCGGGGCGGCCCTGTCAACCGAAGCCAAACGGGATGAAATCGCCTACCGGACCGCGGCGCTTTACCTGGACGCGGAGCGGGCCGCCCGTCTGGCCGCCCTGGTGCGCAACCAGCAACAGAGCCAGCAACGGGTGCTGGCCGCCGTGGAAGCGCAAGTGCGGGAGGGCCGCGCCCTGCCCCTGGAGCAAAAACAAGCCGCGCTTGCGGCGGCCCGTTTCCGCCAGGCCGTCGAAGAGTTGGAAAGCGATCAGGCGGAAGCGGAAGGAGCCCTGGCGGTCGCCCTCGGCCACTCCGCCGAAGACCGCGTGCGCGCCGCCGGCGAGGACCGCGCGGCGCCGGAACTGCCCCAATCCGAAGATGCCGCCCTCGGTGCGGCGCTCGAGGCCAGCAAAGCGGTCCGGCAGATCGAATCGCAAATCGTCTCCAAACAACTGGAGTTGCGCGCCGCCCACGCCGGCCGCCTTCCCCGCGTCGACCTGGTGGCGCAGTACGGCATGATGGCCAAGTTCAACAACTATGCCGAGTTCTTCAACCACTTCCAACGCAATAACGGCGAAATCGGCATGTCCTTTCAACTGCCTCTGTTCAGCCCGAATGTGGGGGCGCAAATGGCGCAGTCGGAAACCGAATTGGCCCATCTGAGAATCGAGCTAGCGAGCGCCCGCAATCGCATTGCCGGCGACCTGGAAAAGGCTTTCCGCGAAGTCCGCAAACGCCGTACCGCGACCGAGGTGGCGCGGCTCGACCTGGACGTCGCCCACGAGCAGCTTTCGATCGATCTGGCACAAATGGAGGAGGGCCGGCTCGGCCTGCGCCAGGTGGAAGCCGCCCGCATGTCGGAGGGCGACAAGTGGATTGCCGTCTACGATGCGCAATATGCCCTGGAAAAAGCGCGCTGGAACCTGGCCCGCCTGGCCGGTACGCTCGACCGCGAAATCGGCGCACCGCCCGCCGGCGCGAAAGCGAATTAGACGGGATTTTCCCAAATCGGGGGACCTCAAAAGACATTCCGGACAATCGCTCAATCATCCTCGCGCGGAACCGATAAGAATCTACGGAGGATGCCCGAGGCAATGGCCACTCAGATCGATCGGCTCACGTCAGTATCGCAGGTCGTCGATATCCGCCATTTGAGCGGGCGCGAACTGGATCCGCTGCTCCTCGAAGAAGCGGTCGAATGGAACCTGGAGCTGGACTGCGATTTTTCGAGGTTCGCCGGCCGGATACGCAAGCTGGCCGACGCGGGGAATCTTCGCGGCGCGGCTCTGCTGCACGGGGGCGAAGTCGCGGGCTATGGCTGCGCCGTTCTGGAAGACCATAAAGGCCTGATCGCCGACGTCTACGTGCGGCCGGACTGGCGCGCCGGCAATGGCGAAACCACGCTGTTCCGCGTGTTGCTCTACGCGCTGATCGGAGTAGCGGGCGTGCGCCGCGTCGAAAGCCAGTTGATGCTGTTGAGCGAGGATTCGGCCAGGGCGCTGCGGCGGGAGCCGTTTGTGCGCTTGTTCGAACGGCTGTTAATGAAGCTGGACGCGGATACTCCACTGCCGCCGGGCCGCGCGTCGGCCGAGCGGAGATTCCGCATCGACCCGTGGGACGATCGCCATCACGATGCGGCCGCCACGGCCCTTTCGCTGGCGCATGCCGAGCACATCGATTCCGAGATTAACGATCAGTACGGCACCCTCGACGGAGCCAGGTGTTTGGCGTCCAACATCGTGCGGTTCCCCGGCTTCTCCCCACCGGCTTCGTCGATCGCATTCGACTCGGCCACCGGTTCGGTGGCGGGGATGGTGCTCTCGAGCTTCGTTGCCCGCGACGTGGCCGAAATTACCGAGCTGTGCGTCACGCCGGACGCCAGGGGCGCGGGACTCGGGTACGAAGTGCTGCGCCAATCGATCGGAACCCTGCGCGGCGAAGGCGCGAAACGCATCAGTCTCGCCGTCACTGCCGCTAACGAAGATGCGGTCCGGCTGTATATACGGTGCGGCTTCCGCACGGCCCGCCGGTTCTATGCCTATGTGTGGGAGGACCTGGATCCCATCCGGCCGGCGGCTGTCGATTGATCCCGCTCCGGCGTGGCGCAGGCACAACTGACGGGGACCAGGTGGGGCAGACGATCGTTTCTTGTCGTCTGTCAGGCGCGGGCGGCGTGTCGAGGCCTGACAGACGACGAAAGACGATCGTCTGTCCCACCTCCGGATCGCCGAAACTGGCTCAACTCAATTTCCACGACTTCAGGAGAGTTCGGAACATACAGCTCGCACCCGGACTCTTGTTCGAGGGCGCGATGGTGCACGTCGCCGACCACGCCGATCACACGGCGCCCGGGATTCCCTCTGCCTCCCCCATGAGGCCGGCAAGCGCATTGAAGTCTTCGTGGAGTAGGTCCTGCCCTTTTTCGGTTGCAGCCGATTTTTTCACGGCTCCGGGGAATCGTCGAACGCTCAGACCAGCCGGATCGGTTTGGCGGCCCGTTCGATCACGCGGCCGATCAAGTAGGCGCCTTCGAGGGTGCGCTCCAGTTCGGCGGCCTCGCCCGGCGGCAGGGTAATCAGCAAGCCGCCCGAGGTCTGCGGGTCGTAGAGCAACGCCTCGCGCTCGGCATCGAGCGGGCGCGTTTTTTCTACCACGCACTCGGCGAAATCGCGGTTGTTGTGCATGCCGCCGGGGAGCGCGCCCATGCGGACGTAATCGAGAGCGCCGGGCAGAAAGCGGATGGCGTCGAACTCGATTTCGAGGGTGACTTTGCTGGCCAGCGCCAGCCCGCGGGCGTGACCGATGAGGCCGAACCCGGTGACGTCGGTGCAGCCGTGTACCTGGTATGCCAGCATGGCTTCACAAGCCCGCCGGTTGAGCGTGGTCATCTGCGCCGCGGCCGCCGCCACGTGATCCTCCGCGGCCAGTCCGCGTTTGAGGGCGGTCGAGATCACCCCGGTTCCGATGCGCTTGGTAAAGACGATGGCATCGCCGGGTTGGGCGCCTGCGTTGGTGCGGATGCGATCGGGATGGATCAGGCCGGTGACGGCATAGCCGAACTTCATTTCGTCGTCGGCCACGCTATGGCCGCCCAGAATGGAGCAACCGGCCTCGCGCATTTTTTCGGCGCCGCCTCGAAGAATGGATTCCAGAATGGC
This sequence comes from Bryobacterales bacterium, assembly GCA_003164035.1. Lineage (GTDB taxonomy): Bacteria > Acidobacteriota > Terriglobia > Bryobacterales > Bryobacteraceae > JBEKYD01. The sequence continues at coordinate 31,546 of PLRS01000132.1, forward strand.
AGGATCGCCCTTGGGCGGGTAAGCCACGATGGTCAGCGAGGAGATCGGCCGTCCGCCCATGGCATAGACGTCGCTCAGCGCATTGGTGGCGGCGATGGCGCCGAAAGTGTACGGGTCGTCCACCATGGGCGTGAAAAAGTCCACGGTTTGTACCAGGGCGAGGTCCGGAGCGATGCGGTAGACACCGGCATCGTCGGCGGTGTCGTACCCCACCAGCACGTTGTCGTCGGGCCAACGCGGCACCGACGCCAATACGCGATCGAGCAGCTTGGGGCTGAGCTTGGAGGCACAGCCGCCGGCTTTTACCTGATGAGTGAGTTGGTGCGCGGTCACGTTATCCTGCACAGATTCGCTTCCGATGCCACTATAATAACCCAATGAGGAAGACGCTCTTCTTTGTTGGCCTGGCGCTGGTGGCGATGGCCGGCGCGTTTCATGCCAGAACGGCCGGCTCCGATGCCCGGCTGAAAAAAGCTTCCCGCGCGGCGGAGCGGAACGGGTGGATTCCGGTTCACCTGGAAGGGACGCCGGCGGAAATCGGTTTTCAGCACGGCTATCTGCTGGCGCCGGAAATCGCCGATAACCTCAGGGCCGTGTCGAGCGAACTCACTCATGGAGACAAGAATTGGGCGTATTATCGCAAAGTGGCTCGCGAGGTTCTCTGGCCGCGCGTCGAAACCGAGTACCGCGACGAGCTGAACGGCATGGCGGAGGGACTGAAGGCGCACGGAGTGAGGCTGGATATCTGGGACCTGGTGGCGCTGAACGGCTGGCTCGAGCTGCCCTACTACGATAAGTGGCGCGAGGGGAACAAGGCTTCCGGCGCCAGCGACCATTGCAGCGCCTTTGTGGCCACGGGCAGTTACACCACCGACGGGCGCGTAGTGATCGGACACAATAACTGGACCAGCTACTCCACCGGCGAACGCTGGAACGTGGTCTTCGATATTGAGCCCGCTCACGGCTATCGCTTCGTGATGGATGGCATGCCGGGGCTAATCCATTCCGGCGACGATTTCGGCTTGAACGCCGCCGGTATCGTCATCACGGAAACCACCATCGGCGAATTCATCGGCTTCGACCCCGACGGCGTGCCCGAATTCGTACGCGCGCGCAAAGCCATGCAGTATTCCCAATCCATCGAGGACTTCGCCCGCATCATGAAAGAAGGCAATAACGGCGGCTACGCCAATAACTGGCTGGTGGCCGACCGCAAGACTAATGAGATCGCCGACTTGGAGTTGGGCCTGAAGAACGTCAACCTGGAGCGCACCCGCGACGGGTATTTCGTCGGCTCCAACTTTCCGGTGAACCCCAAGCTGATGCACGAGGAAACCAAGTTCGACCCGAGCGACAAGAGCAACAGCGAAAACGCGCGGCACGCCAGGTGGCTGACTATAATGGAAGAAAACAAGGGCAAGATCGACGTGGCGGCCGGCAAACGCTTCTTGGGCGACCACTTCGACACGTTCACCGGTAAAGAAGAGCCGTGCGAGCGCACGCTGTGCGGCCACGTGGATCTTTCGCCGCGCGGCATGCCCACCTGGCAGGGTCCGTTCGCCCCGGTAGGCGCGGTGCAGAACAAAGTCGCCGACGCCGCCAGCGCCGAACGGATGACTTTTTTCGCCGCCCTGGGCCACGCCTGCGGGCGCGACTTTCACGCCGCCGAGCACCTGGAGCAACATCCCGAATATGGCTGGTATCGGCCTATTCTGCACGATATGAATGCGCGGGCGTGGACGGAGTTGGGGGGTAAGTAGTAAGGGCTGCGGCCTGGCGGAGGACGGGCGTTAACCTCCGGCAAACGGATGTCTACCGTTAGGCAGGCGTACCGCGTCACTGCTTAATTCTAAGCTCACTCCTCAATTGTGACGACGAGAGCCTGAGGGCAGCCGTTCGGCGCTAACCCTCCGCGCTGATATAGCACCGGGTCAAGCCAAGGGTAAATTCTGCCCTTGTGTGCACGCATCTGGAAGTCAATCCACCATACGGACCCAGTCGGCTCGCCGACAGCCATATCGTCTTTACTTTTTGGAGCGTGCAGGATACGCAAGCCAGCCGCTTTCATACGACGCGGCAACTCGCTGACCCCAAATTCGTCGATGTCCAGCGGGCCTACGTGTTGAAAAACGTAAAGGTGACCTGGCACCAGCAGAGGCGGGAGTGAAACGGGATCGTATCCGTGGACGGGGATCCCGCGGCCCCGCACTTCAGGAAACGATCCCAGAAAGATGAAGTCCCTGAAAACCTCGGCGAACGTCCGCCCATCGCCGCCTGAGCGACCACCACCGCAGGCGGCCAATACGACGAAGGCGGTGATGCCGATCTTATAAAGCGCCACCTTGGCATTTTAGCCGTCTGCACTGGCGCCGGCCCGTGCCCCGACGTTCTGATCTCGGGCGGCTTACCGCCGGCTGACGCGGCTTCAGACTCGGCCCGAGTCGGTTGCAAGCGAAAACGCCCAATGCCTCGCACTTTTCCCAATCTCGGACGGTGCTGCAAGGATGGTGGGGCGGACGCCGTCGTCCGCGCGCGGGGTCCCCCTGGACCCGCTCTTCGCTCCAAGTAATCAACCCCTCGCCGCCGGCGATGCGCGACCAGGGGGTCGCGCGCGGACGAGGGCGTCCGCCCCCCAAACCGATCCCTCTCGCGATACGCCACTCCGATACACTGGACTCTTCACGCGTGCCATCGGCGCTAAACTGTATGTGAGGGAGGATGTCGCCGTGGACGCCTTGGTGGAACGGCTGGATACCAGGCTGCGCCAATGGAAGCCGGAAACGGCGGCCCAGGTCCGAGCGCGCGTCGCGGAGGTGATTGAACTCGCCGACCATGACGTTCTCGATCTGATGCGCCCGCGCGCCATCGAACAGGAGGTCCTCGACCTGGTCGATGAGGCCACAACCGGGTGACGTTTGGTTGGCCGACCTGGGACTCGCGGCGAAAACGCGACCCGTTGTGATTGTGTCGCGTCAAGATCCGGACCCGCCCCGCGCACTCGTGTTGTACGTGCCCCTCACCACGCAAAACAGGCTCAGCCCATACGAAGTACCCTTACCGCGATTGCCGTTTCTGAACCGGGACTCCGTAGCCAATGTTCAAGGACTTGCCTCAATTCCGGCCGTGCGGCTTGAGCGTAAGCTCGGCAGACTCCCAAAAGACGTGATGGCAAAGCTGAAGGCCGCACTGGCATTTGCTCTCGATCTGGAGTCCGGAACCAATGGGCCGCCCTTCACCGCCAGGAGCTGAGAGCGGACTGGGAGAGGGCTCGTGGTGGCACGCCGCTCGAATCTATCGCCCCATTAGACTGAGGAGCAGACATGAGACTGGTTCGCATCCGGGAAGTGAAGCTGCTCGGCGGCTATCGCGTCGAACTCACGCTGACCGATGGCCGCGTAGTCGAGAGAGATCTCGGGTCCATGCTGGTAGGCTCGGTTTTCGCGGACGTGCGCAACGACGAGGCGCGATTTAGGGAGATGCAGGGGGCACGCTGGTTTGGCCTACCGGCGCCGACTTGTGCCCCGATGTTCTGATCTGGGGCGGGCATTGGGCCGAAACGCCTGTTCCACAGCGCCGGGACACCACGGAAACCCTGGGGAACGTCCCTTTCGCTCGCAGCGATCCCTCTCGCGATACGCCACTCCCATACCTGCATCGGCGAGCGAAGAACAACCGCGGAGTATCCTGGACTACAGGAGAACAATTGGCTACCGCGACCAGGCAACGACGGCGCACCGTGGAGGTGCCGAAGCGGAAGAACGGCTCGAAGCCGCGCATCGCTGCGGAATTTCCGGCCGGCTCGCTGGAAGCTGAGCTGTCGGCTATTGGGGAGGCGGTGCCAGCCCGAGAGTGGGCGAAGGTGCCCGCCGATTACTTCGCTAACCTCGACCACTACCTCCACGGCGCACCGAAAAAGAGGCGATGGCCTGCAGCGACGGTCGCTGGCCGCCTAGCCCCTTCGGGCCATAGCTCGTAACTACGCGTCCTGTCGTGGCATCACATGTAGTAGCGATGAAATTCCCTGCCCTGCTCGTTTTTCTTGGAGTTACCGCCGGCGCACTCCTGGGCCAGACCGCCGGTGCACCGCCGGTTGAGGAGAAGCGTATCGACGCGCTGCATGGCTTGAGCCAGCAGCTGGAGGCGCTGTCGAACCGCGTCGGCAAAGCTGTGGTGCAGATCTACGCCAGCGGCTACCGGCTGAGCGCCCCGGATGAGACGCGCACGGAAGCGGCGGCGATCACCCGCGAGCGGGACACCGGCTCGGGCGCGATCGTGAGCGCGGATGGATATATCGTCACCAACAATCACGTGGTTGCCAGCGCGCGGCGGGTTCGGGTGCGGATTCCGGGCGATCCCGGTGAAATCGGGGCGCAGCGCAAGATGCTGGAAGCGAAGGTAGTGGGCGTGGACCGCGACTCGGACCTGGCTCTCATCAAAGTGGAAGCTTCCGGGCTGCCGTTTCTGGAATTCGGCGATTCCAGCCGGCTCCGCCAGGGCCAATTGGTGATGGCCTTCGGCAGTCCGCTGGGAATGGAGAATTCGGTTAGCTTGGGCGTGGTGAGCTCGGTGGCAAGGCAGATTAAGCCGGATGACGTGATGGCATACGTTCAGACCGATGCGCCGATCAACCCCGGCAACAGCGGCGGACCGCTGGTAAACGCCAGCGGTCTGCTGATGGGAATCAATACCTTTATCTTGACCCAATCGGGAGGCAGCGAGGGGTTGGGTTTCGCCATTCCCAGCAACCTCGTGAGATCGATCTACGAGCAACTTCGCAAGGAGGGCCACGTTCACCGCGGCGAGATCGGCGTGGTGGCGCAGACCGTGACACCCGATCTGGCGGTCGGGTTGGGTCTGGCGCGGGACTGGGGCGTGGTGCTGAGCGACGTGACTCCGGATGGTCCGGCGGCCCAGGCGGGCCTGGAAGTGGGCGACCTGATCTTGAGCGTGGACGGACGCCCGATGCAGAACGCGCGGCAAATCGAGATGGCGTTGTTCCGGCTGCGGCTGGGCCAGAAGGTGAACTTAGAGGTCCGGCGCGGCGACGAAAAGCTGACTTATCCGGTGACGGTGGCCGAACGCGGCGACGACCCGCAACGCTTCGCCGACATGGTGGATCCCATCAAGAACATGGTGCGCCGGCTGGGCATTCTGGGCATCGACATCGATACCAAGGTGGCCGATATGTTTCCCGAGTTGCGCAAGAAGTACGGCGTGGTGGTGGCGGCGCTTACCGGCGATGCGGCTTACACCGGCGACAGCCTGGAGGGGGGCGACGTGATCTATGCCGTGAACCGGGAACCGGTCACCACCGTGGAAGCCCTCAGACAGGTGCTCAACAGCCTGAAACCCACCGACCCAGTGGTGCTGCAAGTAGAGCGCGACAGCAGGCTCCGGTACCTCACGCTGACGCTGGAATAATGCTCGAGTCGGAGCAGGTTCCCGACGGCCCCTACACCCCTTCGAGCAAATGACCCATCTTTTCTTTCTTGGTGCGCAGGTAGGCTTCGCGGGTATCGAGGACGCCGGCCTGGATGGGGACGCGCTCGGCCACCCGGACGCCGGCTTGCTCGACGGCTTCCACTTTTTCGGGATTGTTGGAAAGCAGGCGGACCGCTTTCAGGCCGAACCAGCGCAGAATTGCGCCGGGCAGCAGGTAGCTGCGCAGGTCGGAGCCGAAGCCCAGCTTTTGGTTGGCCTCCACAGTGTCGGCGCCTTGATCCTGCAACTCATAGGCGCGCAGCTTGTTGAGCAGGCCGATGCCGCGGCCCTCCTGGTTTTCGTAAATCAACAGGCCGCGTCCGGCGGCGGCGATGCGGTTGAGGGCTATTTCGAGTTGGGCGCGGCAATCGCAGCGCAGGCTGTGAAACACGTCGCCGGTGAGACACTGCGAGTGGATGCGAACCAGCGGAGCGTCGCCGCCGGCGATATCGCCCATGCGCAAAGCCACTGCCTCTTCGTTACTTTGATCGGTGCGGCCACGAAATCCGTAGATCCGGAACAGGCCGAATTCGGTGGGAAATTCCGCTTCGGCAACTTTTTCCAGCCGCAACGCGGGGGTATCGTTCATGCGTTGCTCTGATTCAACCTTTATCCCTCTATTATAATGGCTTCGACCGACGAATGTTGGAAAGTTACCTGGTATCGCTGCTGGTGAAACTTGGCACGATGGCTGCCATAGCCAGCGTTCTGGCGCGCTCCAAGCACTTCAAGGCGATGCTGATGCGGGAGAACCGCACGCTTTCAGGGCGCTTGACGCTAGGCCTGTGGCTGGGCGTGGTGTTCGGCGCCAGCGTGACGGTGCGCATTTTCGGCCAAAACACGTACCAGGGGGCCGACCTCGGGCTCGAGGGCAGCCTGCTTGCCGGACTGCTCGGCGGCTATGTGACCGGCCTGACTTCCGGCATCGCGATCGCTCTCGCGGCCGTGTTCGCCGGGGAATGGCTGACGTTGCCGCTGCTGGCTGGCATTGGAGTGCTGGGCGGCACGCTGCGCGACCTGGCGCCCGACGCGGAGGAAATCTGGCGCTTTTCGCCGTTTTTCGACCTCAGTCTCTGGCGCTTCTTCCGCGAGAGCCGCAACTATCGCCGCACCGCCTTTCACTTGATTTTTCTGGCGGCGATTCTGGTGGCCGAATTCCTGCGCCAGACCCTGGGCGCCATGACGCCCAAAGGGGTCTTCTACCTGCACCTGGCTCCCACCCACGCTCTCACTGAAATCGCCCTCTACGCCACCACCCTGTTTGCGGTGACGATCCCGCTGAAAATCTGGAACAACACGCGCAACGAAAAAAAGCTGGAAGAGCAGGCGCGCCTGCTGGTGGAAGCGCGCCTGGCGGCCCTTACCAGCCAGATCAACCCCCACTTCCTTTTCAATACCCTGAATTCGGTGTCGTCGCTGATCCGCACCAATCCCGACGAGGCGCGCGTGATGGTGGTGAGACTTTCGAAGGTGCTGCGCCGGCTGCTGCGCATGCACGACAACTTCACCACCCTGGCCGAGGAGCTGAGCTTCATCGAAGACTATCTCTCGATCGAAGTGGTGCGCTTCGGCGATAAGCTGCGTTTCGTGCGCGACGTGGCCGACGATACCCTCGCCATGCTGGTGCCCAGCATGCTCTTGCAACCGCTGGTGGAAAACTCGATCAAGCACGGTTTGAGCGGTAAGGTGGAAGGCGGCACCATCCGGATTCACACTCACCGCAGCGAGTCGCGGTTGTTCCTGGTGGTGGAGGACGACGGCGTGGGTATTTCGGAAGCCAAGCTGGCATCGCTGCTCGACCAGGGCATGGGGATCGGCGTCGGCAACGTGAACGAGCGGTTGAAAGTATTATTCGGCAATAATTATCGAATGTGGATTGAGAGCCAGACGGGACGCGGCACACGCGTCCAGATGGAAGTGCCGGAGCTCGAGACGCACATGGCGGCAGTGTCCTGAGGTCCGGCCGCGACCAGAAAGAAATGAGGAACGATTTTGTCGAGAATTGACGAGCAGGTAAGCGTCTGGCCCATCGCCGGACTGCCGGCTACCCTGGCGCAGCGCACGCGGCGCGTGTACGACCGGCTGGCGGCGGTATACCCGCTTTCCACCATGCTGTTTCACTCGCGGGCGCACCGCGCCGCCCTGGCCGCATCGGGCTTGCGCGATGGCGCCAGCGTGCTGGAGGTTGCCACCGGAAGCGGTGAGATGTTCCGCCGCCTGGTGCGCGCCAACCCCAGCGGTACCACCGTGGGCGTGGACCTGTCTCCGAACATGGCGGCCCGCACCGAGCGCGCCGCCCGAAAGAGGTTTCCCGCCGCGCGCGCCTGCTGCCAGGCGGTGGACGCGCGGCACATGCCCTTCCGCGCCGATACCTTCGACGCCATCTTCTGCTGCTATCTGCTGGAGCTGCTTTCGGCCCAGGATATCGTGCTCACGCTCAAGGAATTTCGGCGCGTCCTGCGCCCGCCCGGCCGTCTCACCCTGGTCCTGATCGGACAGAACGGGCCGGTGTTCAACGGCTTCTACCAGGCGGCGGGAACCCTGGTGCCCGCATTCTGGGGCAGGCAGGTGGAACATCAAGCCACCGAATGGATCACCGCCGGCGGATTCGCCATCTCCTACGACCGCGCCACGCGCCAGATTTTTTACCCCTCGCGCGTGCTGGTGGCGGGGAAAGTGGATTAGTAGGACAGGCCTCCCGGCCTGTCGTGGCTTGGGCGAGTGAATCCCAAGGACAGGCCAGGAGGCCTGTCCCACTGTGCTTCACCGCACCGGCGAAAAGGCCAGCGGCTGCAGCAGCGTGTTGGTCGTATTGGCGTTCAGCTCGGAGTTATCCATGCCGGGGGTGGCCCGCATCTTCTGCCATTCCGGGTCGGCGCTGAAGTCCTTCCAGAGGCGCTCGCGGGCGGCCAGGTCGTCGAACGCCAGCATATAAGTATTGTTCGGCTGGTTGGGGCCGACGATGCTCTGGCCGAACAGGACCGGGGTCATTTTCAGGCGCTGGAAAATGGCGATCTCGCCCCCTTCGAACATCTTCTTTTTGCGGAGCGAGCCGTCTTCGGTCAACCCCTGGTAGGTGCGCAGCTCGAAGACGCGCGCGGGGCGCTTGAGGTCCGATGCGCCGGCTTCGATTGCCGGAAAGGCGTCGAAGGCGCGCAGCAGCGAACTTTCCAGCCGCTCGTAACCAGCCGCGGCGTTGTACTCCTTCCAGCCCTTGCGGAATTCGGCGTTGCCGGCAAACGGGTCGTGCAGGTTCTCCAGCGCGGCCAGCGACGGGAAGCTGGTAATCGCCAGGGTAAACGGAGCGTTGGCGCTCACCAGCGCGCTGAAGAAGCCAACCGGGCCGAGCCCGGCGCGGTTCGCGGCCGGCAGGTAGACGTCTTTCAGATACGCGTTGGTGCGCTCGGTTTGGCTGCCGGCGCGCATGTAGTAATAGCGAAAATGCAGGTAAGCGCTCTTGGAGGAAGCGGGCGGAGCGGCGTCCGCCCTGGATTCCAGCGTGGATACGGTTGCGGCGGCAGCCGCGGTCAGAAAACTACGTCTTTGCATGGAGCCTCATTTCACGGCCGGCACGGTTTGGGCTGGGGTTAAGCCTTCCACCAGCAGTTTGGCCAAGTCGGATATCAGAATCGAACCGGGATTGTCCGGTCCCCAATCTGGCTGCGGAATCCCGTCCACGGTGATGGCCATCGCGATGCGTCCGCCTTTGGAATAAACTATCCCTACGTCGGAGCGCAGCGCGTCGAGCGCGCCCCATTTATTGGCGATGGGCAGATCGCCGAGCCGGCGGCGTATGCCGGTGGTATCCTGGCTCCGCTTCAGAATTGCCAGTATATCGCGGCACGCTTCCGGGTTGACCAGTTCGCCGTTTTCCAGGCGCTCCATGATGGCGGCCATGTCGCGCGGCGTCGAAACTCCCAGGCCGTACTTCTGGTTCTCGGGCAGCTTACCGGCGGCCGACCAACCCTCCGCGGCATTGAGCTGCCCGCCGTCGCCTCTCACCTTGCGCATCAGGCGGGTAGTGTGAATGCCGATCTTATCCAGGTACGCGTTGACGGTGTCGGCGCCGATGCGCTGGATGATCATGTTGGTGGCGGTGTTGTCGCTCAGCACGATCATGAGGTTGGCGACGTCGCGTAGGGGAAGTTGGACGCCATCGGATATTTCGCTGCCGATGATTCCGGAGCCGGTGACTTTCTCGGCGGCTGTGACCGTCAGCGGCTCCGTCCATTTAGCCTCGCCGCGCGCCACGGTGTCGAAGAGCGCCACCAGGGTGGGCAGCTTGATGGTGCTGGCGGTGCGAACCTTGTCGGACTCATGAATACCGACGGAAGCGCCGCTATCGAGATTCTTCGCGTAGAGCGAAACCGTTCCTGGAAAGCCGGCGATGCGCGCATCGAGCGCTTCCCGGAGCGGCGCCGCATCGAGGCCCGAACCCAGCAGAGCCGCCAATGCGGCGCCTTTTGCGAAAGAGAACATTCCTCGATCTTACCCGACGGCGGGAGGGTCCACGTCGCGATCGGCGGAGCGAGGCGGTGTCGCGGTGTCGCGAACGACAATCGTCTCCGCAATCCGGTCGTGTACCGTGCGGCGGTTGGGGTGAATGAAATACTGCAGGAACCCGAATCCCAGCTCCAGCGTGGAAGCGCCATAGCCCAGCGCCCGCTCGACCGAGTGCCACAGAGACATGCGGCGATGGACGAGAGACACAACCCGAATATGGAAAAGCCGCTTCCCCAGCGTCTTTCCATTGCCGATATACACGGAGAGGCCAAAGAACAAAACCAAATAGACGATACTGTACCAGTTCTCAAAAAAGTTCAGTTCATTGTGAACGTTGCCCTTAACACCGAGGCGAGTCGCCATCGTCCCAAGACCCATTCCAGCGCTCATGAAAAGGACGGCAGCCACCAGGAAGTCGATTCCTAAAGCGCATGCCCTGGAAGTGAAGGACGCCAGTTCCATGCCTTCCAGCTCCAGCATCCGCGCCGTCTCGTGCGGTTGGTAGACGCGAACCTGCCGTCCTGTTCTCGCCAGCATTCTCCATAAAGAATAGCAGGGACGCCCCAAAGGCGAGGCCCCCACTGCGGTGGCTTGGCGCAGGGGTGTTTTCCCGTGGCAGGCCGTCAAGCCGCCCCAACCGCAGTTGTAGCCCAAAATAGTTCTCAATCCAGATTGACATATTGTAGAATGGGACTCATGGAGAGCCGCGCGCGCAGCATCGTTAAGGCGGTGAGCTACCGGATATTGGGGTCGATCACCACTGGGTTGATTGTCTTCGTGATAACCGGCAAAGCCGACCTGTCGCTGGGCGTCGGCGGCCTGGATATGGCGGCCAAGATCGCGGTTTATTTTGTCCATGAACGGATCTGGGACCGGATCGCCTTCGGACGCGAAAAGCCGCCGGAATACGAGATTTAGCTATACTCGTAGGTTCCAGTGTTCCATTCCATCCAGAAACAGGTTTCGAGCGCCTTCCGCGCCCACATCGGCGCGCGTTACGGCATTGACGTGGCGGTGGCCATTGAAGAACCGCGGCAAAGCGAGTTCGGCGAAATGGCCGTGCCGGCCGCCTTTCAACTGGCCAAGCAGTTGCGGCAGGCGCCCAGAAAAATCGCCCAGGAGTTGGCCGGCGAGATTGGCCCTATCGCTGGCGTGGGCGCCATGGAAGTGGCCGGCAACGGCTATCTGAACATCCGGCTGGACCGCGGCGCCTATGGATTGGCGCTGCTGGAGGGCGAGGCCGCGGCGCCGTCCGCGTCCTCCGGTAAGCTGATCGTCGAGCACACCAATATTAACCCCAACAAGGCGGCGCACGTCGGGCACCTGCGCAATGCCACGTTGGGCGATACCTTTGTGCGCATGTTGCGCGCGCGCGGCGAAACCGTGGAAGCGCAAAACTACATCGACAATACCGGCGTCCAGGTGGCCGACGTGGTGGTGGGCTTCCACTACCTGGAAGGCAAGGGTCCGGCCGAAGTGCGCCTCATGCTGGCCGACCCGGCGGTGCGCTTCGATTATTATTGTTGGGACCTGTACGCGCACACCACGGCCTATTACCAGGACCATGCCGAAGCGCTCGACTGGCGGGCGGAAACCCTCCATGCCATCGAAGCCGGCTCGGGCGAGTTGGCGGAACTGGGCGATATCGTCGCCGACGCCATCGTGCGGGCCCATCTGGCCACCATGCTGCGGCTGGACGTGGAGTACGACGTACTGCCGCGCGAAAGCGAGATTCTGCATCTGCATTTCTGGGCGGCGGCTTTCGAACTGCTGAAGGAGCGCAAGGCCATCTACCTGGAAACCGAAGGCAAGAACGCGGGCTGCTGGGTAATGCCCGGGCTCTCCGAGGAGGGGAAGGTGATCGTGCGGTCCGGCGGCACGGTCACTTACGTCGGCAAGGATATCGCCTATCAGCTTTGGAAATTCGGGCTGCTGGGCAAGGATTTTTATTACCGGCCGTTCCAGCGCTACGCCGATGGCCGCGTGCTGTGGGTGACCAGCGATACCCCGAACCAGGAGCCCGCCCCCGAGTTCGGGCACGCCACCCGGGTCTACAACGTGATCGACGCGCGCCAAAGCTATCTCCAGGACGTAGTCTGCGCCGGGCTACGAGCGCTGGGCTACGAGCGCCAGGCGGAAGAATCGGTCCACTTCTCCTATGAGATGGTGGCACTTTCGCATCGCTGCTGCGCCGACCTGGGAATTTCGCTTTCCGACGAGGACCGCGAGCGGCCCTATGTGGAAGTGTCGGGGCGCAAGGGACGAGGGGTAAAAGCCGACGACCTGATGGATACGCTGATTTCGAAGGCGCTGGACGAAGTGGCGGCGCGGCACCCGGATTATCCACCTGAAGAGCGGAAGCGGGTGGCTGAGCAGATTGCCATCGGCGCGCTGCGCTATTTTCTGCTCAAGTTCACGCGCACTTCCGTGATCGCTTTCGATTTGCAGGAAGCGCTGAGCTTCGAAGGGGAAACCGGCCCGTATCTGCAATACGCCGCCGTGCGGGCGCGCAATATTCTGCGCAAGCTGGAGGAGCGCGGCGAGCAGTTGCCGGATTTCGCGGCCGAGCTGAAAGGGGAAGCGATGGGCCGGCAGCTCGCCAGCGAAGACGCCTGGCAAATGTTGCTGTCGGCGTCCAAGGCGGACGCAGCGCTGGAAAAAGCGGTGGCCGCGGGCGAGCCGGCGCACGTCGCCAAGTACGCCTTTTCCCTCGCCCAGGCCTTCAATAATTTCTACCACCAGTACCCGGTCCTGCAGGAGCCCAATCGCGAGAAGAAAGTGTTTCTTCTCTGGATGACGGATTTTTTCCGCCGCCAGTTGGAGCGTACGGCGGCGATCCTGGGCATCCGTATTCCGGAATACATGTAGACCCCAGGGCTGCGTCCTGAATCCCTTCCGGATACCGGAGTCGGGGAAGCCGAAACTCGGGAGCCGGAATAGCTTCGCGGCGAAAGTGGGTTATTTCTTTTCCGGTTTGGCAGCGGCCGGCTGGGCGGTCTTCTGTGCGGCCGGTTTTGCGGCTGGAGGTTTGTCGTCGTGGGCGCCGGCCGGGGGCGCGGGCGGCTCCAAGTACTGGACGATCACCGAGACGCGCCGGTTGGAGGGATTTTCGGGGTCTTCGGGGTGCCTTAACTGGCGGTCGGCGAAGCCGCGTACCTGGGCGACCTGGCCGGCGCGCAGGCCGCTGGTTTCCATCAGCTTGCGGGCGGAGTTGGCGCGATCGCTCGATAGCTCCCAGTTGGAGTAGGCGTCACCGCTGCCGAACGGTTTGGAGTCGGTATGGCCTTCGATCAGAAGGTTGTTGGGAAGCTTGCCCAGCTCTTCGGCCAGCTTGGCGAGCAGCTCCGCACCGCTTTCGGTGGGAGAGCCCTTGCCCGATTCGAAAAACATTCCTTTGGCCGTTTCCAGCAGTTCGATGCGCAGGCCGTCCGCGGTGATGGTAATTTCAATGTTTCCCTGCAGGCTTTTGAAGTTTGGCAGGCTCTTCAGAACCTGTTCAATCTTCTCCTTGAGCTTGCTCATGTCGTCCTTGTTGATTTCGATGGCGGCGTGAGTGCCGCCGGCGCCGGTCGAGGACGAACCGGTGAGCTTACCGGTCCCGCTGGGATCGCGGAAGTACCCGGCGATGGCCTCCTTGATTTCCTGGTCCGAGCCCATCAGCCAGAGCACGATGAACAGCGCCATCATGGCGGTGACGAAGTCGGCGTAGGCCACTTTCCAGGCGCCGCCGTGATGACCTCCGTGGCCGCCGCTCTTTTTCTTGATGACGATAATGGGACGGCGATCCGGCGACGGCGACGGCGGTGCCTCGGGCTCCTCGTTCGCATCAGGTTCTGGAGTCATGGTCTTCCGGCCCTCCGGCGGCTACTTCTTGGCTCCGCCTCCGCGGCAGGTCGCTTCGGTTTCCTGAAAGCTGGGCCGCACACCATGGGGAATCGAACGGCGCGCCAATTCCACCGCCATCATCGGCGACACTCCCTTGACGAACGCCAGCGAGGCCATGCGCAAAAACCCGTAATAGCGGCCTTCCGCCTCCTGCTCCTTGCCCATGGCCGAGGAAATCGGTCCGAACAGGCCGTAACACATCAGAATGCCCAGGAAGGTGCCCACCAGAGCCGAAGCAACCTTATGCCCGATTTCTTCTTTCGGTCCGCCCAGCGAGCCCATGGTGATGCACACGCCAAGCACGGCCGCCACGATTCCCAGACCGGGAAGCGCGTCCGCCATGGTGGTGAGCCCCGCAACGGGCTGGGCGGACTCGGAATGGTGCACTTCCAGATCGATTTCCATCATGGAATCGATTTCCATCACATCCACACCGCCGGTCACGGCCATGCGCAGGGTGTCGCACAAGAAGGCGACGGCATGATGGTCTTTCAAAAACTTGGGGTACTTGGAGAAGATCTGGCTCTTGTCGGGCTTGTCGATATCTTCCTCCAGTTTGGCTGTGCCCGATTTGCGAGCGTAATTGTAGAGCTCGTAGATCATTTTTAGCTGATCGAGATAGAAACCCTTGCTGAACCGGCTGCCGCCGAAAACACCGCCAATCCCTTTGGCAATGGCAATCAGGACCGGCAGCGGATTGGCGATTAGAACCGTACCCAATGCCGCGCCGAAGATGATAAGCAGCTCGGCCGGTTGCACGAGCACCATCAGATTGCCGTGCTCCATCAGATACCCGCCAACAATCGCGCCGAATACAGCCAAAATGCCGATGATTGCGAACATGTATTAAGCTCAGTCAGTAGGACATATCGGCGCGCGGCGGCCAGAGCTTTAGGCGGGCTTTCGAACCCTGCGCCCGGCGCCGGCCGCCCGATCTCCACTTCTACGTCGCGCACCCCTCAGCCGGCACCTGAGTGAACGAAATTCCGCCTTAGGTTACACTGTTGGTATCGTAGGCGACGCAACTTGAAACGGCTTGTACTTTCAGCCATTTTGGCGCTGGCGGCGGTGGCGCCGGCGCAGCAATCCGAAACCGGGCAACTCGATGCCAGCCCCAGCCTGTTCACGGTGATGGCGGCCATCAACGCGGCCGGTTACGACACCGGGCTGGACTCGCCCGCGGGCGATCCGCTGCGCAAGGCCATTCGGGAGGAACTGGCCAAGCGGCAGATCCCCTCGCTGGCTGCGCTGAGGGATTTCTACGCCGCGCACCGCAAGCGCACCAGTGCGGAAGACCTGAACCAATACATTTCCTTCGCGCTGTCGGTTTCCTCGCCGCCGGCGTTCCAGTTCAAGGAAAAGGACGCCGACATACCGCCCGACGCCGCGGCGCTGAAAGACCTGACACCGCTGCTGGTTGCCTTTTATAAGGAAGCCAACGTCGGCGAGCTGTGGCGCCGTTCGCAGCCCCGTATTTTGGAGGCGATCGCGCGCTATCACCGGCCCGTGCTGGAAAACGTGGAACAGGTGAACGCCTACCTGCGCCAGCCGACCTCCGGGGTACGGGGGCGGCGTTTTCAGATTTTCATCGAGCTCGATGCCGAGCCGAACCAGGTTCAGACGCGCAGCTACGGGTACGATTACTATGTGGTGGTGACGCCCTCGCCGGAGCCGCGCGCCTTCGACATCCGCCATGCCTACCTGCACTACACGCTGGAGCCGTTGACGACGCGCTACCGGGAGATCCTGGACCGCAAGAAGATGCTGTTCGATCACGTCGAGCGGGCGACGGTGCTGGACGATTCCTTCCGGCACGACCAGTTGCTGCTGACCACCGAATGCCTGATCAAGGCGGTGGAAGCGCGGCTGGACCACAATCCCGGCGTGGTGGACGAGGACCTGCACCAGGGGTTCATTTTGACGCCGTATTTTTACGAGCAGTTGGGGCTCTACCAGAAGCAGGAAGCCTCCATGGCGGAATATTACCTGGAGTTGCTGGGCTCGATCGACCTGGCGAAGGAAGAGCGCCGGCTTTCGCAGGTGGAGTTTTCGACTCAAAAGAGGGTCGGGAATGCAGCCCCGGCGCCGGCCCCGGCGCTCCAGGGTGCGGCCAAGACGCTGGAACAGGCCGAGGATTTGTATGCCGCCCGCGAGTTGGATAGGGCCAAGCAGATGTTTCTGGCGGTGCTGGAACAGACCGCCGAGAAACCGCTGCACGCTTCGGCTTACTATGGATTGGCGCGCATTGCCGCGCTGGAGAAGGACCCGGCCACGGCGGAACGCCTGTTCCTCAAAGCTTTGGATAACGATCCCGGGCCTCAAGTGAAGGCGTGGTGCCTGGTGTATTTGGGAAGGCTGGCGGGTTTGGCCCAGGAGTTCGAGAAGGCAACCCGGTATTTTCGCGATGCCCTGGAAGTCCAGGGTGGTTCGCAAAAGGCCCTGGACGCGGCGCGGACAGGGCTGCAACAAGTATTAGGGAAGTAAACACTTTTGAAGGAGTTTTCAGGAATGAGACGAATCCTAGTGGCCGGAATGGCCGCTCTAGTTGCGGCTGGCGCCTGTCTGATGGCCCAAACACCGAAAGCGAAGGTGTCCAGAGGCGAGGCCGCGGCCTATAACGCCATGGTGCAGGCGCAGAACAACCCCGACGCGCTGATTGCCGCGGCCGAAGACCTGCTCACCAAGTACGCCGATACTCAGTTTAAGGATCTGGCGCTGTCGCTCGAAGCGGACGCCTACAGGCAGAAAGGCGATTGGGAGAAGGCCATAATCTTTTCCGACCGCTCGATAGAGGCCAATCCCAAGAACTTCCAGTCCCCGCTGACGTCCGGCGAGTTGCTGGTGCAGCACACTCGCGAAACCGATCTGGATAGAGACGACAAACTGACCCGCGCCGAAAAGGACTTAAACCTGGCCATCGAGAACGTGAAGGCGGCCACCAAGCCCAACCCGAACGTGACCGACGAGCAGTGGGCGGGTCTGCAAAAGAGCATCGTCGCGGAGGCGACCAGCGATCTGGGGTTGGCTGCGATGACGCGCAAGAAGTACGACGACGCCATCGCCGACTTCAAAACGGCCGCCGATAACGATCCACAACCGGCTTACCTGGTGCGCCTGGCCAATGCCTATCAGGACGCGGGCAAGCACGATGAAGCCATCGCCGCCTGCGACCAGGTGTTGGCGCAACCCAACCTGAACCCCAGGATTAAGGCGATCGCGGAAAACATCAAGGCCGTGGCTACGAAGACCAAGGGCCCGGCGAAGCCGTAAGGTCGGCTATGCAAGCGGAGCCGTCCCTGCTGGAGGTGAAGATCGGCTATCGGTTTCGCGACTCCGTCTGGCTGCACCGCGCCCTGACCCACCGTTCGTTCGCCAACGAGGCGCGGCCGGGCGCGGCCACCACCAGCGGCGACAACGAGCAGTTGGAATTTCTGGGCGATTCGATTCTCGGCTTTCTGATTGCGGAGGCGCTGGTTAACCGCTACCCGGAGTCGCGCGAGGGCGACCTGTCGCGCATGAAAGGGCACCTGGTGAGTGCGGCGCACCTGCACGGAGTGGCGCGGCACGTGGACCTGGGAAGCTATCTGGCGCTGGGCCGGAGCGAAGAGATGAGCGGCGGCCGCTCCAAGAAAACCCTGCTGGTGGACGGACTGGAAGCGCTGCTGGCGGCCATGTATTCGGATGGCGGCATCGATCCGGTCCGCGCTTTCGTCAACACCTGGGTGCTGGACGCGCCTCCCGAACCTGACGAAGAGATCGATACCGAGATTCATCCGGCCCTGACCAACTTCAAGAGCGCGCTGCAGGAGTTGGCGCAGGCCCGTCACCTGCCGCAGCCGCGCTATATCGTCCTGCGGGAACACGGTCCGGAACACGCCAAGCTGTTTACCCTGGAAGTTCGCGTGGGAAAGGATTGGACCGCGCAGGCCGACGGCCGCACCAAGAAGCTGGCCGCGCAACGGGCGGCCCGTACCTTGTTCGACCGCATGCGCCGGGAAACCGGAGCCAACCCGGAGGCGCGGAGCCCCGGAGCCGCTCCCCCTGCCGAACAGATCGCCGCCTCATGAGCCGACCTGCCGCACACGGTACAACTGCCAGCCAGCCCATTTGGGCCCCGCGACGATCTTGCCGTGGGGCAGACCATCGTTTTTCGTGGTCTGCCCGGCACTTGGCTATCGGTGGAACTGGCGCTCGATTCGGGCAACTCCGCGGACGGGTTTCGCTACGGCTTGCCGCGATACGCGGTACGGCTACGGCGTAAAGCAGGCGCGGGTGTACGTGTACGACGCCGTTGCGAACCTGCGCACGCCGGCATGCGCCTATGACGGCCTGAACGGGCCGCTAAGCAGAACCCCGGACGCAAGCCCGCCCGAAACGCCCCAATGTTTCGGGAAGCGTCCGACCGTGACGAATGCCAGCAGCACGACCGAGTTCACCGGCAAAGAACGGGATGCGGAAACAGGGTTGGACTGGTTCAAGAATCGGTACTTTTCAGGAGCCCAAGGAAGGTTCACCAGCCCTGATCCATTCAACGTGATCGATCTGACAAAGAGCAAGGATACGGTCGACAAATTTCATAACTACCTCTCGAATCCTCAGCACTGGAATCACTACGCGTACGTTCTGAATAATCCGCTTCGGTACACCGATCCGCGAGGGCTGTTGGAGTACGATACGACCTTGCTGGACAAGAAGATCCATGTCTACATTGATGACAGTCTTTCCGACAAACGTCAGAACGAACTGAAAGGAAAGCTGGACTCAGCCATCAGCAACATTAACAGCAACGGCGACAAGCTGACGAAGACCCAGGTTGGTGTCCTGGGCAATCTGAAGAGCATAGATGTTGATTCGTCAGCGAAGAGATCTTCAGCATCGAAAGCAAGGGCGCGTTCACGCTCACGCCGGATTACGTCGATAAATCCAGCACACCTTGGCTGGGATCAGCAGTTGGCCACGATGCCTTCCACATGCAGGAGTTCAAGGAAGGTGGCATCTCAAATAGCCGAGGTATCCCGGCTGAGCAGAAAGCCTTCGGATTTCAGTTGGACTTCGGTCTGAAGATCGGCATCGCCCCCAACGAGGCGGATTATCTGAAGGATCTGATCAGCAACCCAGAAAAGCTCAAGGATTACGTTTACTCGCCCATTAAGTGATCACTATGAATGCTTCACAAACGGCAGGGCCGGGCACGGCAGCGGTGCTTTTGGCGTCTCTGATGGCCCTCTTCATCACGGGGGGAGTGGCTCGGCAGGTGGCACCTACAATGAACGATACGCCTCAACACGTTGCTCCACTCCGGTTGGTAGTCTCAAGCTCCAAGGACCGGATACGGCAGAACGAGTCCTTTGTTCTCGAAGTGAAACTCGTGAACACTAGCGGTGAAAACGTGTCCCTGTTCGGCCAGTTGCTCTGGGGACACGCGGGGTGGCTTAACCGTGCATGTTTCGGGCCAGAACGGCCAGCCAGTTGATGCAGAGCAACACGATGATGACATGCTCATTCCTTCCGTCTTGGGAAATCCCGAAGCTTTCGTGGTCTTGCTTCCCGATCACCTATTGGGAATAGAACGGAAGGACTCGCCGAAGAATCTGTTTCGCAAACCAGGCTTGTATTCGCTCTTTGTGGAATACCAAAGTCCGGTCCCGGCTCGTTATGCGAAAACACCGAACTTCTGGGGTCGGGAGAGCGGGTCGATCCGGTCGGACGCCATCCATATCTACGTGACAAAGGAATAGACCGGTAGCCGCGCGCCATTACAGACGGTGTCCGATAGACTTGGCGCTCCCGCTGGAGAGAGGCGTAAGCGGCGGCGCTGCGCTGGCCGCCGGAGCGCCGATTCATTTTTCGGCCTGCTGCCGCCTGGCCCGCGTCCGGCGCGCCGACCTGTTGGGCTGGCCGCACCGGCGTGGTTATCGCCCGGCCCGGACCTCGTTCAGCAGATTCGGGTGCCGGTCGAGCACCATAAGGAGTTTCACCAGGGCGAGTGGCGGCTTGGTCTTGCCGTTCTCGTAGCGCGAAAACGCATTGGTGCCGCCGCCGAAGATCGCGGCCGCCTGTCGCTGGTCGAGCGCGAGTTTCCTGCGGACGCGCGCAATGAAGCCGGGATCGACAATGGAGGCGTTCACCTGCTTGTTGAACTCCAACATTGCCGCGCTGACCCGTTTCGAATCCGTCGCGGCGAGGACGCTTTCCCCGCAGGCCGGGCAGAACTCGCCGCGCACGGCGGGAATGGTGGTCGTTTCGCCTTTGTAGGTGTACGGGATGTCGCGGGTATCGCGCACCAGTTTGGCCTCCGCGCAGGATGGACACTTCATGGCTGTTGCTCCCTTTTTCATAACTCCTTGAACGACACGATCAGCACATCGTCGATGACCGTGAGCTTCAGATAGACCTCTCCAGCCGGCGTCTTCGGCCGGTAGACGTCCTGCCAGACGCGGTGATCGGCGTGCGTGGTCATGCTCTTGTAGAAGTCCCCCGGTGCGAGCGCCGCGACGACGCCGACGATCTCCTCGAAACTGAATCCCAAGGCCGCCCCACCCGCAAGCGCCGAAACGGTGGCGCGGACCTTACCCGCCGCAACCAGGGTCTTGACGACCGCCAGCTTACAGTGCGGCGTTCGTTTCTCCACGCAATCATATTAACCTACTTGGTTATTCTTAGCAAGTTGGTTAACAGAGTGGAAATGGCGGCGGCCACACCCCGCCACCAGGTTGGCCACGGCTGGCGCACAGGGCGCGCACGGGGAGTTTTCCAGCCCGAGGTGGTATGTTGAGACCACTCCGAGGCTGCCCGGCGTTCTCGCGGCCGGAAGCGGCGGGGACAGTGGGGACAGTCTGACGCGACGCCGACCGAAATTCCGGTTTGGGACGGAGCGCTCCGTCCCCACCACGACCTCGCGCCTTTGGCGGCGTCGTTTCGAACGATTACCCGGTAGTCTCAGTCACCGCCTGCCGGGAAAGGTACCCAACCGGGAAATGTGGGACAGACGGGGAAATGTGGGACGGGGACGGGAAATGTGGGGGAAATGTGGGACAGGGGGAAATGTGGGACAGACGGAGCTTTCTCAGATTTCGGCGGCCGGGAAATCGGGGAATGCTCCGTCTGTCCCGGAAATCCCCGTCTGTCCCGGAAATCCGTGCATAAAATTCTATGCGGCACCGCCAAGCACCTACGGAACTGGTACTTAGCAACGCCGAACCATCAGTGCCGGTCTTAAGAGGGAAGGAGAATCAGAACTCACGAGGGGTTGCTAGCAGAAGAACTGCTCGACCATCGATCTCGTGCCATTCGTGGCAGAAATCGAAGTGTGCCTGTGCATTATTCAGGTCTCACGAAGGACGAAGATGGCTATCCGCCTGTTGACGTCGAACAGCTTTGGACAAAAAAATCGGTGACAGGCTACCTGTTTCCTTATTTCCGCCGCACGCAAAATCAGCATGTTACCGCTGCTTACCGGAACAAGCCGAAAGCACGCCGCTGGCGTGCCGGCAGAAGGAATGCCACGCCACCCGCTCAGCGGTAAGCTTCCTTGCGATTCCGAACGGAGTGTATTCGTAGCGCGCCCTCGTCCTCGCCGCCCTCCTCCGTGAAGCGTACCCGGAAATCACCGACCCGGAGGCGCTTCTCGCCGCCTTGGCCCTTGAGCGTCTTGATGCGGCCGGCGCTGGTCTCCGCGAGCCGGTGAATCGCGGTGAGTATCTGCATGGCGGTCTGCTGCGGGATGGCGCGAATGTCAGCCTTCGCCTGATCGGAGAAGACGATCCGTTTCACACACGTTCCTTATCGCCGCGAACCTGCGCCATCGTGAGGCCCAGCTCAGCGACCACTTCCTCGAATGGGATGCCGGGGTTGTGCTTGAACCACTCCTTGGATGCGGAGACGGCGCGCTCCTCTTCTTCCGAGACCGGCTCGTCGTCGATGGGGGCGTTTGCAATGGAGACGGTCGCGGGATCGGTCATCACTTCGAGCAGCCGGACCACGGCTTCGAACTGACCTGGACCGAGTTCGTCGAGTAACCGATGGGCATGCTGTTTGTCCATATTTTTTCCTTTAGCCGCTGAACGCTTAAGCGCGCCGGGCAGCGCGAGCGGCGGCTCCCTCCAGAAATGTATCGATGGTGCGCAGCAGCGCGGTCTGCCGCGCCGGCGGCAGCGCTT
Organism: Bryobacterales bacterium; assembly: GCA_003164035.1. Classification (GTDB taxonomy): domain Bacteria; phylum Acidobacteriota; class Terriglobia; order Bryobacterales; family Bryobacteraceae; genus JBEKYD01. The sequence continues at coordinate 53,574 of PLRS01000132.1, forward strand.
CCATCCGTTCCATACAAAGCATGTTACTTTAATTCTGAATCGAGTGGCATACCGACCCAGGACCCACTTGACGGGGAAAACGGCGGAAAACGGGACAGCCTGGTGGTCTGACACATTATCGCTACCTCGAAAACTGTGAGTTTAGGCCTGCCCCAAGCGCGCTACGCGGCCCGATTTCGGTAACGGACTGTGGTCCGCGCCACCATCACTCGCAGCGCAGCGCCACCACCGGGTCGACCGCGGTGGCCTGGCGCGCGGGAATGTAGCACGCCACGAGCGCAATTCCTCCCAGCAGCAACGTCACCGCAACCAGGGTCGCCGGATCGGCCGGCCGGACGCCGAACAGCAAGTCGGCCATGAACCTGGTGAGCGCCAGGGCCGCAACCAGGCCGCCGGCCATTCCGATCCCCGCCAGTTTCATGCCTTGGCTCAGGACGAGGCCGACAATCTCCGCGCGAGACGCTCCCAGGGCGGCGCGGATCCCGAGTTCGTGAATCCGCCGCGTGACCGCATAAGACATGACGCCATAGATTCCGACCGCGGCCAGCAGCAGCGCGGCGGCCGCGAAGATGATGAGTACCAACATGGTGAAGCGGCGCTCGGCAAGCGATCTCGAAATGATCTGCTCCATGGTCCGGACCGCATAGATGGGTTGATCCCGGGTGGGACCGGCGACTTGTGCCCGGATGGCTGGGACCAGGCTCAGGGGCTCGGTCCGCGTCCGCAACGTGAGAGTCAGTCCCGCCACGGCATCGGGCATGAACTTATCGGGTACCTGTAAAAAGGGGAAGTAAATCTGGTCTCGTATCTTGTGGGTATCGTCGGTATCGAGGCCCCACTGCTTCACATGCCCGACCACGCCGACGACCCGCATCGGTCCCAGGACGATGAGGCTGATTTCGCGGCCGATGGGGTCCTGCCCTGGAAAGATGCGCTTCGCCAGGACTTCGTCAATCACGACCACCGGGGGCGAAGACAGATTGTCGCGGTCGGTGAAGAACCGTCCACGCCGCAAGGGGATCTGCATCACGCTCGGGTAATCGGGAGTGACGATATAAAAAATCGCCCACGGCGTTCGTTCCTGAGGAGGCTGTGGTCCGGTGCCTGGCCAGTAAGGAATTTCGTTGTCATTCTCATCGAGAGGAACCAACGCTGTGATGGCTGCCGACTGAACTGCTGGAACCGATGCCACGCGCCCAAGCAATTGCTGGTAGGCAAGGCGGATGCCCGGCGAGCTTGTCATCACCTGGGGCGACAGAGCGACCTGCGTAGTCAAAATGTTGTGCGTGTTGAATCCGGGATCGACCTGCAATAGCCGCCAGACGCTCTCGATCATGAGTCCCGCGCCCGCCAGCAGAATCACAGCCAGGCCCATTTCCACGGCCACGAAGACGCCCTCGGCGCGATGGCGTCCGCCGCCGGCGCCGCGCGTGCCTTCCTTCAGGGATTCCTGCGGGTTTGCATTGGCGCCGTGGAAGGCCGGGGCGAGGCCAAACAGGACGCCGGTCGATATCGAGACCACCAGCGTGAACAACATGACGTACGGGTCGATTCCGATTTCCGCGGAGCGCGGCAGGCTGCCGGGCGCGGCCGCCAGTACGAGGCCCGTCCCCCAGCGGGCGAGCAGCAAGCCGAGCGTGGCGCCGCCGAGGGATAGCAGGACGCTTTCCGTCAACAACTGGCGGATCACGCGCCAGCGTTCCGCTCCCAGCGTGGCGCGAATGGCGAACTCGCGCTTGCGGGCCGTGGAGCGCGCCAGTAGCAGGTTAGCCACGTTGGCGCAGGCGATGATCAGCACGAACCCGACGGCGCCCACCAGCAGTAGCAGGGTGGAGCGGATGTTCCGCACCATATCGTCCTTCATCCGGACCACGTTCGCCCCGTGCCCGGCATTCGTCTTCGGATACTGGCGGGCCAGGACGCCGCAAATGGACGTCATTTCGGCCTGCGCCGCTTGCATGGTTACGCCCGGCTTGAGGCGGCCAACCACACTGAGCCCCGGGTGCGACTCCCGGGTATGCAGTTGGACCTCGCTCAATTGCTCGATCGGAACGTAAATCCGGGCGCTCTCGCTAAGGCGAAAATCGGCCGGCAAGACACCCATCACCGTGCAACGGGCGGCGCCGAGGGTCAGAATCCTGCCAAGAATGTTCGGGGCGCCTCCGAAGCGGCTTTTCCAGAAGCCGTAGCTGAGCATAACGGCACAGGGAGCGCCCGGCCGGTCTTCTTCCGGCAGGAAATTGCGCCCGAGCAATGGCGTGACGCCGAGCAGGGGCAACAGGCTCGCCGAGATGTGCTCCCCCGAAACCTGTTCGGGTTCGCCGGCTCCGGTGAAGTTGAAATCGTCCCCGCGGTAGACACCCATGTCGATAAACGAATGGTTTTCGCGGCGCCAATCGAGGTAATTCGGATAGGCAACCGACATCTGGTGGAACTCCACGGTGGTCTCGTAGATTTTCAACAGCCGGTTCGCGTCGGGATACGCCAGCGGCCGCAGAAGCACGCCATTGACAACGCTAAAAATCGCCGTATTCGCGCCGATGCCAAGCGCCAGCGCCAGCACCGCGATGGCGGTGAAGCTGGGGTTCTTTCGCAAAGTGCGCAAGCCGTAGCGCAGATCCTGCCCGAGACCTGCCACCCAGTTCCCCTTGCTTACGGCGCCCAAAACAACGGGCTCCGGCGCGTCGGTGCGTTCGACGGCGCCGAGTTCCTTGGCCAGCAATTCGTGGCCGCCGAGCTCTTCGAGCGCGAGGCGGCGGGCTTCCGGCTCGGGCGCTCCGCCGCTTTGGAGCTCCCGGTAACGATCCTCGGCGTGCTGGGACAATTCCTCGACGATCTCCGCCTCGCGCGCGGGGGCAAGACGCAAGTCCGCCAGTTGCCTGCGTATCTCTTCGCTCCAGTCAGGCATTTTCGACTCCCGTGATGCGGCTGATGGCTTCGACGAACGTCTGCCAGCCCTTCCGCTGGGATGCCAGCGTTTTCCGCCCTAGCGGAGTCAGCCGGTAATAACGCCGCCGGCGCTGGCCGCTCTTTTCCACCCATCGGCCCTGAATCCAGCCGCGCTTTTCCAGGCGATACAGCAACGGGTATAGCGACGCCGCGTGAAAACGGAGCGCGCCCTGGGACCGCTGTTCGATCAGCTTGCCGATTTCGTAGCCGTGGCGGGGTAGAGCTTCGAGGAGCGAGAGCAGAAGCAGCTCGGCGCTGCCCTTCTTCCACTCGCGGTCGATAGATCGTTCTTCCATATATATCGCTGATACATATTAGGACCGCGGTGAACCGGAGTCAAGCGGAAGCGGGGGAGTCGGTTCCCAGCAACCGCTCCCTGGCGGTCGCGGCTCGGTAAGCGATCGAAAACAGATGGCGCCCGTAACCGAGCCGCGAACTAAGGGAGCGGTTGCCGCGCCTAAGAACTACCGGTCGCTCACAAAGCGCGCAGGGCCAGCACCGGGTCCACGCGCAGAATGCGGCGCGTGGCGATCCAGACGGCAAACGCGGTCGATGCCAGCAGCAGTGCTCCGGCGCCGCCGCAGGTAGCGGCGCCGATGGGGTCCGCGCCTTCGATCAGGTGCAGCGCCACGCGCGCCAGGGCGGCCGAAGCCGCGACTCCGGCCATTGTCCCCGCGGCCACCGGCAGAAGGCCTTCTCGAAGCAGCATGGCCCGCACCCGGGCCGGGGGCGCGCCGATGGCCAGCCGCAAACCGATTTCGGCGGTGCGCTGCGCCATGGCGTAAGAGGCCACGCCATAAACTCCGATCACCGCCAGCAGCAGGGCGAAGCCACCGAAGAAGATTACCGCGGTGGCGTAGAAGCGCGGCCGCGCCAGCGAATCGCTCAGCCGCTGGTCGAAGGTTTCCACGCTAAAGACCGGCGCTTTCGGCTCTACCGCGCGAATGGCGTCGCGCAGCAGGGGCAGAGCCGCTTCGGGACGGCCGTGGACGCGAGCGACGAAGGGCATGTGGTAGAGAGGCTTGCCGCTGGTCAGGAAGAATACCGCCGGAAGGCGAGTGTCGCTGGGACCGAAATAGCGTTCGGTGCGTGCCACCCCCACGATGGCGAGCGGCCCCAGCTTGAACCCGCGCGGCGTGATTCTCTTGCCCACTACGCGCAGGCCCGGGTCAAGCTTGCGCGCGAACTCTTCGTTGACGACCACCACCGGGCTGGAGTCGCGCTCATCCTGCCGGCTGAAATCGCGGCCGGCGACCAGCGGCGTCCGCATAGTCCTGAGATAATCGGCGGTCACCGAAACGATGGCGCCGAGCCGGTCGGCGCCGCCGCTCTCGGGAATGAAGAAGAACTCCGCAAATGAGTTGCCGTTACCCAGCGGCAGAAATTCCGCGACCGCGACGGATTCGACACCGGGCTGGGCGCGCAGGCGGTCGAGCACCTCGCGGTAGTAAGCGCGCGAATCGGCTTCTCTGGGAGTGCCGGCCAAGGCCACGCTGGCTGTCGCCAGGTGATCGGTGCGGAATCCCATGTCGGTTCCCAGCAGCTTCAGAAAACTCATGCCCAGCGTAATCGCGCCCGAAACCAGCACCAGGCTGAATGCCGCCTGCAAGGCGATGAGCGTGGAGCGCAGGCGCCTTAACCCGATATCCCCGCCGTGCTGGCGGGAGCGAAGCGATTGCGGCTGCGCCCGGCGCAGCAGCCCGGCCGGAAGAACGCCGAAGACGAGTCCGGTGGCGAGCGCCACCCCGGCGGCAAAGGCCAAAACCGGCGCGTCCAGCACGGTGTAGCTTGCGTGGCGACGGCCGGCGGCAGCACCGACGCGGCCAAACGCGCGGCCCAATGCGCCACCACGAGCCCCGCTGCCGCGGCGGCCAGCGTCAGCCCCATGCTTTCCGTCACCAACTGCCGCACCAGTCGTGCCCGGCTCGCCCCCAGCGCCGAGCGAATGGCCATTTCTTCCTGCCGCTCGCCGACGCGCGACAGCAGTAGATGGGCCACGTTGGCGCAGGCCGTAAGCAGCACGAAGACCACCACCCCGAACAGCACCAACGACGCCTGGCGGACACTGCCCGACAAAGTCTCGCGCAATGGCTCCAGGCGCAGGTCCTGAAGAAATTCGGGGGTGATGGGGAAGTCCGTGCCGGTGGTCATGTCGGTGCGGTTGCGGCGATTGGCCTCCGCCAGCGTGATCCCCGGGCGCAGGCGGCCGATGGCATTGATGGCGACCGAGCGATTGCGCGTGAGCCGGTTTTCAAGCGGCCGCAGCGGCGTTAAGACCTCGGTCGGTGGGATTTAGGGCTCGTAACAAAATAACATT
>PLRS01000053.1:0-9893 GCA_003164035.1 Bryobacterales bacterium
GAACGTGGCTACTCAGGCTGTCCCCCGCCGCTGGTCCCACTACCTCTGGCAATGCCGGCATCGGCACGACAGCCCCCAGAACAAGCTTTTCGTCGCAGGCACCGTCCAGGCTTACGAGGTTCTCGAGTCGTTACCTCCTCCTTGACCTGCGCCGCCGTGCTCCTGGCCATCTTTCGCAGGTCCGCTTCTCAACACGAAGCTACGCCGCGGCTAGCCAGCTCCCCAGCGCCGAAATCGTGCAGTTGGCGACGTCTTCCCATGCCAGGCCCGCGCCTTTTAGGGAGACGTCCAGGCGGACGATGGACGGCAGATCTTCCTCCGATCCGCTGAGCTGCTCGGCCAGGTACAGCAAACAGGCGAGGGTGCTGCCCTCCTTTTCGGGCCGGTGGTGTTGGCGGATGGCGGCAACCATGCTTTCGGGCAACCTCCATGCGGCGGCGATGCGTGCGCCGAACGCGGCATGATCGGTGCGCAGGAGCAGGCTCTCGGCATATACCGGGTTGCAGCCGGCGCGGACCAGCCCCTCGATCCGCGCCGAATCGTAGAGCGCCATCGAGAGCAGCGCAATTTGCCCCACATCGTGCAGCAACCCGACCAGATAGGCTTCGGCGGGATCGACGGCTCCGGCACGGCCGGCCAACTGTTCCGACAGATCGGCGACCTCGAGAGAGTGCCGCCACACCTTCCGCAGTTTGGGAGGATCGAAGACCGCGCGCAGGGCGGCCGATGTAATCACCTTTTGCGAGGTGGCGAAGCCCAGGCGCCCTATAGCCTTGGAGAGCGTGGAGACCGCCGCACGCCGCCCGAACAGCGCCGAATTGGCGAGCCGCATCACCAGGCCGGCCAGGGCCGGATCGAGGCTTGCCGCCTTGACCACGTCGGCGATGCCGGCCCGCGGATCGCGCATCAAGTGAAGAGTGCGCAGGGCAGCCTCCGGGAAAACCGGTACGCGCCAGGAACCGGGTTGGCCGACGATAGGGGGCGGCAGCGTCGACTGCACCAGCGCATCGATGGCTTCTTCCGGCCAGAGACCGGCCTCGACACCGCCGCGCAAGCGTTCGAGAATCTCCCCAACCTCTTCGCCGTCGATCGGCTGCGCCTCCATGTTCTGGTCGAAGGCATCGGCCAGCCGCAGGATGCCCGCCAGCCTCAGTTCGAGAGCCGTTCCGGTGCCTGGAACCGCGTAGGCGTTCAACACGCCGCGGGCTCCGACCGAGATCGGGGCGCGCGCCAACAGCGCGGGCTCATCCTTCGGGAAGATGTCGGCAAGGAGCCGTTCCAGGCGTTTCGGCGCGCCTACGCCGATGCTGCCGTGGTGCAGGAAGCAGGCTGCATCGAGCAGATCCTTCTCTTCAGGCTGCAAAAACAGATGATGGGCAATGAGCCTGGCAACCGCGGCGGTGCGCCGGCAGTGTACCAGTCCAGCCGCGTCACGCAGAGAGACGGGGGCGGGTTTCGGATCTGGCTGCATGACGGGTCGAGACTCGTGCTCAAGTCTTATCGGCCGACCCCCGGAAAATGTGAGCGTCAATTGTTCATCGCCCGCGCGGGGAGGGAATGCTGGCCTTCAATGGCACGCGTTTTCGCCAGATCCTGCCGGCGGAACCGGGCCTGCGAACGGTCACATCGGTCCTGGTGCTGGGCTCCGGCCGGGTGCCGATCGGCACCGAGCGACAGGGGTTGCTGCTGTTCGACGGGCGGCGGCTCACGCCCTTCCACCCGCGCCTGAAAACGGACTACATCACGGCCCCGGCTCTTCCCCCGGCTTCGCTCCCGAAGCTGCCGCGATACCGTATTGGGTGGAAGCGCGCATGGATGCGGCGCGCTCGGCCGCCGCCGCCGAGGTTGAGCTCCGCCTCTGGCAGGCACGCCTTGCACCGCAACCTGCCATTGGCTACATTGAAGCCTGCGTGAAATCGCCCATGAAGATCCTAGCGTTTCTACTCGTGTTTTCCGGCGTGGTTCAGTGTGCCGTCAAGGTTGAGAAAATCGCTTATAAAGGCTGGCCCAACTGTTACCGGGTCAGCAATGGAGAGGTGGAACTGGTGGTCACCGCGGACGTCGGACCGCGCGTGATCCGCTACGGCTTCGTCGGCGGCCAAAATCTCTTCAAGGAGTTTACCGAGCAGCTCGGCAAGACCGGTGAAGCCGAATTCCAGCTGCGCGGCGGCGCCCGCGTCTGGAAAGCGCCGGAGGACCCCATCGCCACCTGGGCTCCCGATAACCAGCCGGTCGAAATTCAAGTTGCCCCCGACGGCCTCACGGCGCGCGAACCCATCGAGCCGCTCACCAGGCTGCAGAAGGAGATCTCGATTCACCTGGCGCCCTCGGGCACCGAAGTCACCGTGGTCCATCGCATCGCGAACCACTCTCTGTTCCCGCTGGAGTTTTCGGTTTGGGCAATGAGCATGATGGCCCAGGGCGGCGAGGTCGTCACCGGCTTTCCTCCCCGCGGTACCCATCCCAAGGACCTGGCGGCCACCAACCCGCTGGTAATGTGGGCTTACACCGACCTGTCCGACCCGCGCTGGAAGTTCACCAGGAAATACATGATGCTTCGCCAGGGAGATCCCAACAATGCGGGCGCGCAGAAGCTCGGTATGTTCAATCCCAATACCTGGGCGGTCTACGTGCTTAACGGCGAAGCCTTCGTCAAACAGGCTCAGGCCGACCCGGCCAAGACTTACCCCGATTTCGGCTGCGCTTTTGAAACCTTCACCAGCAGCGAATTCCTGGAGATCGAAACCCTGGGCCCGCTGAGCAAAGCCCAACCCGGTCAATCCCTGGAACACGTCGAGCATTGGAGCCTCGGCCGCAATATTCACCTTTCCGAATTCAGCGACGCGGAGCTCGACCGGGTTATCCTGCCGCTGGTGCGGAAGGCGCCACCGCGTTAGGGTTGCCGATCTTGTGGGGCGAGCAATCTTGCCTGCAGCCGCCTTTTAGGCGGCTTTTTCGCGTCCCTGCACACCTCCGCCCCGCGCGGGAACGCCGGCTGAAAACCGGCGGCATTCAGGGTTGGATGCCCCACGGTGTTTCCCGCACGCCGCTGGGTAACGCTTGAGCAGGAGGGTAAGCAGGATGCTGCCCAATACTCTTGCAGGCTCTTCCAGGAGTCCAGCTTCGTCTTCCGCTTGACCACGTATTGCCCGTGCTCATTTGCCTGCTTGCCGAGGACCCTGATTTCTCCGGCTCGCGGATTCTGCTTGCTGAAAGTGAAGAGGGTAGCCACGTTCGCCCCGTGGCATCCAACGCACCGCGCCCTCAACGAAGCCATGATCGAAATGTCGCGCACTCGACCGTCAGCGCTGTCTATCCCCGCGGCAAAGCTGTAATCGTTTCCCGATGCGGGCAGACAGGCCGGAGCCGTCTCATCGAATCGCACGAGCCCGCCGGATGCCGGCTTGGTCAACATGGCTCTCCGGCTGAGTTCGAAGTCGGCGATTTCAGTTTTCGAGAGCCGCCCGTCGGGGGATCGATTGAATTCGCGCACCTGCACTTCAGTCGCAATGCTCGTGGGCACCACGTTACCGCAGTTGTCGATTATCAGGGATTGCGTAACGAATGCAACCGCTTCGAGGGGCACGTGTGGACTACGGTCGTCTAGAGGTCTTTCGTCCGCCGCCGCAGCGCCAGCCCCGCTCCCAGCAGGGTGACGATGAGGGCCGCATCCACCGCGTATCGCATGGTATCGCCCGGGTGCAGCGCGCGGACGGAAAACGGGTCTTCCAGTATCATGTCGCCGCTCACTTTACACAGGATCGCCACGCCCAGGTACACCGTCACCGGGTAACGGTTGAGCAGGATGGCGAGCAGGTTGCTCGACATCACCACGAACGGGATGCTGACCGCCAGGCCAAAGACGATCAGCCCGATATTGCCGTGGGAGGCTCCGGCGATGGCCAGCACGTTATCGGTGGACATGGTGAGATCGGCGAAAATCACGTACCAGATGGCTTGCGCCAACCGGCCGGCGGCAGGCGCGGCTTCCGGCGGGTCCTCGGCGTCGCGCATCACTTTCCATGCGATCCACAGAATCAACAGGCCGCCGGCCAGCTTCAGAAATTGCAGATAGAGCAACTGCGCCGCCGCGAACGTCAGGCCCACGCGCAGAATCACGGCCCCCGCCGCGCCGAGCGAGGAAGCGATGCGCCGTTCGCGGGCGGGCAGCGCGCGCACGGCCATGGCGATGACCAGGGCATTGTCGCCGGCCAGCAGCAGGTCGATCAGAATCAGGGAGAAGCCTTGCAGCAGAAACTGGGGCAGGCTCATGCGCGGATCGGCCTTACCCATTCTTTCAGGCGGCGGAAAAAACGCGTGGCGATGGCGGCATCCTGCCCGATGCGCGCCTTGAGCTCCTCGGGTGAGCCGAAGCGCCGCTCCTCGCGCACGCGCTTCAGGAACTCGACGGCAATGCGCCCGGGCGTGTCTCCCGAGAAATCGCCCAACAGGTAGGTCTCGATGCTGAGCTCGCCGCTCTCGCCAAACGTGGGACGGTAGCCGACGTTGGTGAGGGAGTCCCAGCGCCGCCCGCCGCCCAGGTCGCGCGTGCGGGTCAGGTACACGCCGCTGGCGGGAATCACCGCCGCGGGCGTGGCCAGGTTCAGCGTGGGCACGGTTTGGCGGGAGCCCACGCCGCGCCCGCTCACCACTTCGCCTTCCAGCGCGTAGGGGCGCTTGAGGTAGCGCGCGGCCGTCGCCACGTCTCCCCGGCGAATCAAATCGCGAATGGCGCTCGACGATACCAGCCGGCCGCGGCAGGCGACCGCGTCCACAATCTCCACCGTGAAGCCCAGCTTCTCGCCCAGCGCGCGCAGCACCGCCGTGTTCCCCGACTGGTTGCGGCCGAAGCAAAAGTTCTCGCCCACCAATACGGCGCGCGTATCCAGCCGCTCCACCAGCAATTGACGCACGAACTCGTCCGGCGAAAGCGCGGCCAGCGCACGGTCGAACGGCAGGATGAGCGCCTGTTCGATGCCCTCTTCGGCCATCAGCGACACGCGTTCGCCGGGCGAAGTCAGCAGCCGCGGCGCGCGGTGCGGCGCGACCACCGTGGTGGGGTGCGGATCGAAAGTGAGCACCGAAGGGCGCCAGCCGTTGGCCGCGGCCAATTCCCGCACGCGCTTCAGAATCCGGCGGTGCCCCAGGTGGACCCCGTCGAAATTGCCGATGGTGATGGCGCTGGGACCGAAATCCACCGGAACTTCCGCCAGGCTGCGAAAAATCCGCATGGATTACCGCGTTCCCTCCACCAGGATTTCCAGCCCGTCGTAGGCCAGGCGCACGTGCGGCGGCAGCATGCTTTCGGCGCGCGCGTGGCCCAGGTCGTGGCAAATGTGGGTGAAAAAGGTGCGGCGCGGGGCCAGCCGTTCGACGACTTTCAGCGAGCGCTCCACGGTGGAGTGCGTCGGGTGAGGCTTATAGCGCAGCGCGTCCAGAAAGAGCACGTCGAGGCCGCGCAGCCGCTCCATCGAAGTTTCCGGAATGTCGCTGTGATCGGTCAGGTAAGCCGCCGCGCCGAAGCGAAACCCGAGAATCGTCTGCGTCCCGTGCAGCACCGGAATCGGCAGGAACTCCAGCCCGAATACGTTCACCGCCGCGCCATCCAGCAGCTTGACGTCGAGCTGCGGAATGTTGGATTCCTTCTTGCCGCCGTCGAATACGTATTCGAAGCAACGCTGGATGGCCGCCATGGTAGGCCCGGTGGCATAGATCGGAATGCGTTCCTTCTGGCGGAAATTGAACGGGCGCACGTCGTCGAGCCCCATGATGTGGTCGGCGTGGGAATGGGTGAAGAGGATGGCATCCACGCGCTCCATGCCGGCGCGGAGGGCCTGAAAGCGGAAATCGGGGCCGGTGTCGATCACCACGTTATGGCCCTCGTAGCCGATCAGAATCGACGGCCGCAGGCGGTTGTCGCGAGGATCGGCGGAACTGCAGACGGCGCAGTGGCAGCCGATCGTGGGCACCCCCACACTGGTGCCGGAGCCGAGGACGGTGATCTTCAACGCCGCCATTCAGGCTTTCTGCGCCTGGGCCGCCTCGTCTGAAACTTGCACGAAGCGGAAGCGCAGTTCGGTGAGGGTGTTTTCCAGCAGGCGCCGTTCCTCGATGGTCAGGTTCCCCTTGGTTTTCTCCATCAGGACGGCCATCATATCGATACTGTGACGGGCCAGGTCCAGGTCCGGCTCGCCCTTTTCTTCCTGGCCGAATGTTACCAGCCCCAGTTGCATTTCCGCCTGGGCGCGCAGCGACAGCACCAGGAACGTAAACGTTGCCGGTGGCAACACAGGCCGCTCCGCCGTAGTGGTTTGAGTATCCGGTTCGCTCATCAGTCCCTATTTTACAACCGGTGCCGGTGGGGCCGGCCGGTTCGCTGGTACGTTTGGTTTCCCACCCGACTTGACTTGCTCTGCCGGTTCTGGTAAATGTTGGCACGTAAAGCTCGCCAGGGAAGGTACTCATGTCAGACGCTCGCTTCACTCGCAGGGGATTTATGGAACAGGCCGGAGTACTCGGCTCGGTTCCGCTCATCGGCACTCTGATGGCCGCCGGGCCCTTTCAGGCCAAGGCCGTGCCGCAACTTAAAGGCAAAGCCAAATCCATCACCATCCCGACCCACGAGTTCGCCGGTCCGAATGGCGCGCCATGGATCGAGGAGCGCATCGACTTCCCCGCAAGTTGGGACGTGCATGTGATGGAGATGGCCGGCCACAACATGCCTGTGCTCACCCCACAGCAGATCGCCGAACAGTGCAATCGGCCGATCGGCAGCAAGTCGCTGCGCGAGCTGGCCGAAGGCAAGAAAACGGTCGCGATCAGCTTCGACGATCTCACTCGTACCACGCCGGCTTACACCGTGACGCCGTGGGTGATTTCCGAACTGGGGAAGGCGGGGATCAAGGACGAAGACATTCTGTTTATCGGTTCCTTCGGCACGCACCGGGCCATGACGCAGGAAGAGGTGGGCCGCAAGCTGGGCCCCGAGATCGCCAGAAACTACGCCTGGCTCAACCACGACGCGTTCGATAACGTCAAGGAAGTGGGCACCACCACTCGCGGCAACAAGATTCTGCTGAACCAGACCTTCCTCGCCGCGGACTTGAAGATTTGCATCAGCGGCGTCAAGGTCCACCAGGACGCCGGCTACGGCGGCGGCGCCAAGGCGGTCCTCCCCGGCCTTGCCGCGCTCCGCACGGTGGAATACAACCACACCCAGATTTTGACTAAGGTCCGCACCACCGGGCCGGTGAAGATCTTCAAGAACGACATGCGGCTGGATATGATCGAGGCGGCCCGGATGGCCAAGGTCGATTACACCGTGCAGATCCTGTATAATGATCGGCTTCGGCCCACCGAGATTTGGGGCGGCGACATCGTGGACGCGCATCACGCCGGCGTCCGCGTGGCGGCCAAGACCTACTGCACGCCCACCTTCAAAGACGCCGACATCGTGGTGGCCAACGCCTATCCGCAGAACGCCCAGGCCTTCCACGGCGCACTCTGGATCAACTACTCGCGGCGCCCCGGCGGCACGGGCGTTCTGATCGTGCAGCACCCGCTGGGCCTCGACCCGGTCCACTATCTCAACAACCGGCTAGCCGGGCTCTCCGGAGCTTCGCAATTCGACCTGACCAGCCGGCGCATCCGGGGCATGGGCCGAGGTGGCGCCGCGCCGCAGGCGGTGCAGAGCAACATGATCGTGTACTCGCAATATCTGACCCGGAACCTGAAGAACAACTACCGCACGGGCACGTTCTTCTGCGATAAATGGCCGGATGTGATCGCCAAGTTGAAGGAACTTCATCCCGGCGATCCGAAAGTTGCGGTTTACCCATACGCCGGCATGCAGCACCAGGAAATCGAACTGGACGGCTAAGTCGTAACCGAGTGGGACAGGCCTCCTGGCGGCCTGTCGCCGGCTGGAAGAGCCGCTTCGCGGCTACGACAGGCCGGGAGGCCTGTCCCACCGTTCCGAACGCGAGCACTAAGAAGCTCTTTTCGCAACAGCCGTGGCGACCGCGAGCCAGGTTAGAAATCAGGAGGAGTAGCCGCTGCCTGTGGTTGCGGCCCGCTCAGGCGTGCTTGACTCGCCGATGGGCTTTGCGGGCGGCCTTGGAGCGCGCTTTGTTCCGTTTGGCGGCGTTCCTGGCGTTGCTGGAGCGATTCTTGCCCTTCACCCGCGCTTTCGCCACGTGCGTCTTTGTCGCGGCTTCGCCGGCCGCGGTCAGACCGAAACCGAGCGCCAGCGCCAGTGCCAAGGTACGAAGCTTCATAATCCTAGTTTATTGTGCCATCCGGGTGAACCACAAGTACATCTTTAGAAAACTCAGGGCCGTTATCGCTATACAAACCCAGGCCCCGCCTTTCCAGAACGTCTCCACCGGGGCTCCCTCGTAGCGCGGCAAGCCGGCCAGATAGGCCAGGCCGAAACCGCCCGCCAGACCGCCGATGTGCGCCGCCATGTCGATGCCGGGCAGGAAGCTGAACAGCAGCCCGTAGATGGCCCACCGAATGTACATGCTCTTCACCGCGTCGCCCGTGCCGCCCTGGTGCTTCACACCCAGGGCGATCATGGCCCCGATCATCCCGAACAGGCCGGCCGACGCTCCCACCGACGGCACCATCGGGTTCCATAAGTCGCTCACATAAAAGCCGCAAATGCTCGACACCAGGTAAATCACCCACATCCGGCTGGCGCCGTAAACTTCCTCGACCTGCGATCCCAGGTCCCATAGCACCCAGGAATTCATGAGGATATGGAGCAGGCCGCCGTGCAGAAACCCGGCCGTCACCAGCCGCCACCATTGCCCCAGGGCGATATAGGGGCCGAACTTGGCGCCGAACGCTACCAGTGTTTGCGAATCGATGTTCGAAAACGCGCCCTCGTTGCCTGCCTTCATGCTGTAGATCGTGGTTGCCAGGTACAGGCCGAAATTCAGCAGCAGGATGGTGGTGGTATTGAAACGCGCATGCGGAATGAACCCGCCGATCAGCGCCCCCGGCTCGCGCCGGTCGATGGCGCGCGGCCCTACCCGCTCGTTGCAATACGGGCAAACCTTGTCTTTGGTGGTTATGAAAGCCCGGCATTGCGGGCACATCCGGCGCGAATCCATTGAGCCCCCATGATAACGCGCCGTGCCGCCGCGCCGAGTCTAGTTTGGCGAAGCCGCAAATCCTGGCGGCCGGCTTGCGAAAAGGTCCACCAGGGGCTTATGCGGAAATCGGCCCGATACCTGCTGGTGATCGAACGATTTACCATCGACGCACTGGAGTCGACACGGAATGTGCCGAACAGGAGGGAGCTGAAGAATGCAAATTGGAATGATCGGTCTGGGCAGGATGGGGGCTAACATGGTCCGCCGCCTCGAACGCGGCGGCCATCAATGCGTCGTCTTCGACCAGAATCGGGGTAACGTGGAGACACTGGCGAAGGAAGGCGCTGCCGGCGCCGCGTCACTCGAGGACTTCGTGGCAAAACTTGCACCTCCGCGCGCGGCATGGTTGATGGTGCCCGCGGCGGCGGTCGACGGCACACTCGCCGGCCTTTCCGCCCTGATGGGGAAGGGCGACATGGTGGTGGATGGAGGCAATTCTTACTACATTGACGACATCCGGCGCGCCAAGGAACTCGATTTGCGTGGCATTCATTACATTGACGTCGGGACCAGCGGCGGCGTGTGGGGTATCGAGCGTGGTTTCTGCCTGATGATTGGAGGTGAGGCCGAGGCTGTCCGGCACCTGGACCCCATCTTCAAAACGCTGGCTCCCGGCCGCGGCGGTATCGAGCGGACGCCGGGGCGCGAAAAGTCGGACGGCACGGCCGAGGAAGGCTACCTGTATTGCGGCCCATCGGGCGCCGGCCATTTCGTCAAGATGGTTCACAACGGCAT
>PLRS01000053.1:9921-22452 GCA_003164035.1 Bryobacterales bacterium
GCGGCAGCGTGATCGCCTCATGGCTGCTGGACTTGACCGCGGTCGCATTATTCGGGCAGCAGGATCTCTCCAAGTTTTCCGGCCGCGTGTCCGATTCCGGGGAAGGCCGGTGGACCATTACCGCCGCCATCGAGGAGGGGACTCCCGCGCCGGTCCTGAGCGCCGCGCTCTATCAACGGTTCGCGTCAAGAGGCGAAGAGGATTTCGCCGACAAGTTACTCTCCGCCATGCGATTCGGGTTCGGCGGCCATCTCGAGAAAAAGTCGTGAGAGACGCCGCCATGAAAGGAGTTATCCGGTGACTGCATCCCATTCCGACGCGCTGGTGGTCTTTGGTGTGACGGGCGACCTGGCGCATAAGATGATCTTCCCTGCCCTCTATGCCATGGTGAAACGAGGTTCGCTGCAGGCGCCGGTAATCGGCGTGGCGCTGCCTAAGTGGAGCCGGGAGAGGCTGCACAAACGAGTCACGGACAGTATCGAGACGTCGGGCGGCGTCAATGACCGGCGTGCCCTTCACCGTCTTCTGTCCCGGCTCCAATACGTCAGTGGAGATTACCAGGACCCGAACACGTTCGCGGCGATAAAGGCGGCGCTCGGTAAGGCCCGGCGCCCGGCTTACTACCTCGCCATTCCGCCCTCGCTTTTCGAGACGGTGATCGAAGGGCTCGGCGCCGCGAAGCTGGCCGAGGATGCGCGCGTCATTGTCGAAAAGCCGTTCGGACGGGACCTGGCCTCCGCCAGGGAGCTGAACCACGTGGCGCGGACCGTGTTCCCGGAGGATTCGATTTTCCGCATCGACCACTTCCTCGGAAAGGAGGCGATCATGAATATCCTCTATTTTCGCTTCGCCAATTCGTTCCTGGAACCGATCTGGAACCGCAACTACGTGGCCAGTGTCCAGATCACCTTATCCGAGGATTTCGGCGTGGCGGGCCGCGGGGCGTTTTACGAAAGCGCCGGCTGTCTGCGCGACGTGGTTCAGAACCACCTTTTCCAGGTGGTCGCGCTGCTGGCCATGGAGCCTCCGGCCGGCAGGGATTTTGGAGCTGTCCACAGAGAGAAATCCTCGGTCTTCCGGGCCATGCGCCCGCTGAAGCCGGGCGACCTGGTGCGCGGCCAGTACGCGGGCTACCGGAAGGAGCCGGGCGTCGCCAGGACTTCCGACGTAGAGACGTTCTGCGCCCTGCGGCTTTTCATCGACTCATGGCGCTGGGAAGGGGTGCCGTGGTACCTGCGCTCCGGCAAGTATCTGGCCGAAACCGCAACCGAGGTGCTGGTCGAACTGAAGCCGCCGCCACAGAGGCTTTTCGCCGATTCGGCGCCGGCGGCAGGCCCGGCCAACTACCTGCGCTTCCGGCTCTCTCCCGGTTCGGCCGTGGCCCTCGCCGCCCGCGTCAAGCTGGCGGGCAAAGAGTATGTCGGGGACCAGCAGGAGCTTTACCTGTCGGAAGAACAAGCCGGTGAGGAAGCGCCGTATGAACGGCTTTTGAGCGACGCCATGGCCGGCGATGGAGCGCTGTTCACCCGTGAGGACGCGGTGGAGGCCGCCTGGGCGGTGGTCGAGCCGGTCCTGAAGGCCCACCCGCGGGCCCGTCCTTACAAGCGCGGCGGTTGGGGGCCGAAGGAGGCCGATGCGATCATCGCTTCAGCCGGCGGCTGGCACAACCCCACTCCACAGCGCACCAGGTGATACGATCCTCTATCATGACCAGGAGAAACGCGTTTCAAACGGTTGCCGCGGCAATGGTGGCTGTGCCTGCCGCATCCGCGGCGCCGGAGTCGGCCGGCAGGCTGAAGCAATCGGTATGCCGTTGGTGCTATGCGAAAATTCCGCTCGACGATCTCTGCCGCCAGGCCGCGGAAATGGGCCTGAGCGGCGTCGACCTGGTGGAACCGGACGAATGGCCCACCGTGCGCAAGTACGGGCTGGTACCCACCGTCACGCAGGGAAAAGCAACCATTCCGGATGGCTGGAATCGCAAGGAAAGCCACGCCCGCCTGGAGGCGGAAATGCGCGGCCGCATCGCCCGCGCCGCCGAAGCCAAGGTGCCCAACGTCATCACCTTCTCCGGCAATCGCAACGGCATGAGCGACGAGGAAGGCAAGGCCAACTGCATTTTGGGTCTGAACCGCGTCAAGAAGTTCGCCGAAGATAGCGGCGTCACCGTGGTCCTGGAGCTGTTGAACAGCAAGGTGAACCACAAGGACTACCAGTGCGACCACACCGCCTGGGCCGTGGACGTGGTGAAAGCCGTCGATTCGCCGCGCGTGAAACTGCTCTACGACATCTACCACATGCAGATCATGGAAGGCGACATCATCCATACCGTCAAGGACAACATCCAATACATCGGCCACTTTCATACCGGCGGCGTGCCCGGCCGGCACGAGTTGGACGATACCCAGGAACTGCAATGGCGGACGGTCGCCAAAGTAATCGCCGACCTGAATTTCCAGGGTTTCTTCGCGCACGAATTCCTGCCCACGCGGGACCCCATCGCCTCCTTGAAAGAGGCCGTAGTGCTGTGTACCGTGTAGCGCCCCTTAGGAATCCTGGAGCGCGACGTGGCGCACGCACTCGTGCGTGCCGTGTCGAGACTCTCTCGACACCCGTTGCGTATGGTCCGCCGGCCTTCGGCAAAAGTGCCGACGCGGGACCCACGAGCGCGTGCGCCACGCCGGGGCCCGCCGCTTATTTCTTAGTGTTCAGGTAAGCCAGCACGTCGGCCATCTCCTGGGCTGAGAGAACCTGCCACTCTTTGTTTTGCGAGACCATGCGGGCGAGCATGCCGGAGCCGTGCTGCCACAGGGCGGAAACCATGGAGAAAGCCGAGAATTGACCCGCCTTCGCGGCCAGGTTCGGCGCGCTGGCATCGCTGGCCTGGTCGTGGCAGGAGGCGCACAGCTTGGCTTCGAAAACCTGCTGGCCGCTGGTGGCCGTGCCCACGGGGTCCTTCCCGCCCGAGCCACCGGAAAGGTAAGCGTACAAATCGGCCGCTTGTTCGGGAGCGATCTGCGGCCTTGGGATCTTCGCCGCGTCCACGGCTTGCCACATTTTCGTAGCGTGGCTCCACATAGCCGCGGCCATGGCGTCCGGAGAAGAGACCGGGCCCGAGCTTCCCACCAGCGCCGGCGCCGACCCGCCCTGGCCCTTGTCGCCGTGGCAGGAGGCGCACTGCAGCGAGACAAACAGCTTTTCCCCATTATTGGCCGCGCCTCGGGAGCCCGAATTGGAACAACCCGAAAGTGCGGCGAAGCCGGCCAACGCAACAACGATGAGAGATCGCGTCATCATTTCTATTTGGACCCCCAGGTCCTTTTTCAATATACACCCGGCCATCCGCGCGTTCGCGGGGTGCTGAACCGGTCTGGGGAGATCCGTTCCCGGCAACCGCTCCCTCGCGGTCGGGGCTCGGTAGCGATTGAAAACACGCGGCTCCCGTTACCGAGCCGCGACCGCGACGGAGCGGTTGCCGCGCCTAAACTGCGAAGTCCCCCAAATCGGTTAAGCACCCGTGGTTGCGGCGGGAGCGCTTCGCGTCCACAATACTCCTATGAACCGCCGCCAACTCCTTCGTACGGCCGCCGCCCTGCCCGCCGCTGCCGCTCTTCACGCCGCCGCGCCGCCGCCGAAGACGCTCAAAATCACCGCCATCGAAACCGACGTTCTCAAACGCCCTCCGGCAACGCCGTACTACGATGCCATTCATCCGTTTGGAACCGAGAGCGGCTCGGTGGTGCTTCGCCTGCGCACCGATGGCGGCATCACCGGCTGGGCGTCCAGTTCCTTCGGCATGATCGCCGGCGGCCCGAGCGTGGTCCAGACTATCCTCGAGCGGGAAATCAAGCCGGTGCTGATCGGCCAGGACCCCGCCTTCCCGCGCCGCATCCGCGCCGCCCTATGGAAGGCGCTCGAATACCAGGGCGTCGGCGGCCCGACCCAGTTCGCCATCGCCGCCGTGGATATCGCCGTCTGGGACATCCTCGGCAAGAGCGCCGGCTTGCCGGTCTACAAAATGCTGGGGGCGTTTCGCGACCGCATCCCGGTGTATTCGATGTGCGGCTGGTATTACGATAACGACGCAGATCTGGGGCAATACCGCCGCGTCATCGGCGAGGCCGTCGAGCAGGGGTATCACGCGGTCAAGATCAAGGTGGGGCGCGATTCCATCGACGACGATGTCCGCCGTGTCCGCGCCGCCCAGGACATCCTCGGCAAAGGCCGCCGCGTCATGGTGGACGCCAATCAGGCGTTCAATCGCAACGAGGCCCTGCGCCGCGGCCGCGTCTACCAGGAGATGGGCTGCTTCTGGTACGAAGAGCCGCTTCCGCCGCAGGATATGGAGGGGTTCGCCGAGCTGGCGCAGCAGCTCGACATGCGCATCGCCACCGGCGAGAACCTGAATACAAAATACGCGTTTGCCGACCTGATCGCACGCCGCGGCGCCGACGTGGTCCAGCCCGATAACCGGCGCGCCGGCGGCGTCACCGAGTGGATGGAAATCGCCGCCATTGCCGACGCCAACGGGCTCGAACTCGCCAGCCACGGCGGCGGCGAAACCAACCTGAACATGCTGCTCGCCATGCCCAACGCGATCTATATGGAAACCGGCGGCCCGCAGAAATCGATGAAAGACGGCGAACTGCCCGGCCCCCGGGAGCCGGGCATGAGCAGCGAAGTTTCCGAAGAGGAAATCCGGCGCTATCGGGTGTAGCCGCCGCTACCCTACCAGGAATAAGCGGCCAAAACGTGCGCCGGGCCCGGGCTGCGGTCGATGACCTCCGTGCCGATGACAAGCTGCAGGTTCTTCTTTTCCCAGCGCGGCGGAACATGGCCTATCAACGACTGCATCTGGTGCGCGTCGGTCAGCAACCGGCCGGCGGCTTGAGTGCCGAACCCGTAAAGTCCCGCGACAACAACGACGATTCTCCCCGTCCTGGGATTCAGGAAGCGCGAAATTAACGCATAGTCTTCGCCGATGATTGGCCGGCCTTGGGCGTCCTTCCTCGCTAAGTCGATCTTCCACCGGATCTCGCCCGGATTTTGCTGGTCGGAAATCCAATACCGGTTCCCAGCCTGGTGAAAGGTGAAGCGCATGCCGTTCATCAGGCGAAGCGTCCAGGCATCGTTAAAGGCGCCGATCAGGACTGCCGTTCCCTCCTGCAGTTCACTGAACGTTGCCAACTCTTCGCGATGGAGTTGATAGGGCTGACCCTTAGACTGAATCAGGCCGGTTAGCCGGGCGAGCGTGACAACGTCTGCCCATGCAATGCCGGAAGGACGGCTCATCAATTGTTCGGGAGTGGCCAATGCGCCGGCGGGCAACGGGCCGCGCGCAACGCACAGCAGCACGGGTACGGAAGGGTTCAGGACCGGGGCCCAGAACTGATCGAGCGCGCAGGACGGCCTTACCCATGGCCGGAACCAAACCAGCGCTACCAAAACCAGGCTCACCGCTATGGCAATGCCAAGCTTCGTCAAGGCGTGCAACCACGGCAGGGAAAGCTGGCGCGAGCCGGGCCGTTTGGGCGCAGGCGGAGCGACGATGGCGGGCTCCGCCTCGGGAATCGAGGGCTGCGTTACCAGATCCAGGTGCTCGCCGGATTTGGGAAAGTGAAACTCCGGGACGTAGGACCCAAGCGGGAGATCGATGCGAATCTCCACCTCATGCCCCGGTTCGTGATAGTACTGGGCGATGCGCTTGCGGATTTCCCCGGCCGACACCCGCACCACCGGATCGGTAGTCGGATCGTACTCGGGGCTGCGGCCGAAGACATCTATTCCCAAGCTCCGCTCCTTGAGATCGCCGGTTCGTCCCTGTAATGCGCGAGTCACAACGTGGCGCAGAAGGTTGGGGTATCGCCTGCTGTTACGAAACCCCGGACTCTCCAGGATGCGTTCGAGTTGCTCACGGATAGTGCGCTGGTCTTCACCTGCTTCCAGGTGCATCAGCGTAGCGTCCGACAGGGGACTCTGGGAATTGGTCGCAGCCACGGCCATCCTCGCTCCAGCGATTATATACCAGGGCGCAGTCGTGGAGGGACGGTAATTCCCCTGAGACCGAACCGCCACCGTCCGGGAGCCGTTGCTATCCGTGACCGTAATTTCGAAATCGAGTGCTTACGTCTCGAGCCTCCGGTTTAGAAGTAGATCTTGGCGCCGAGCTGAAGGGTGCGGGGAGTCCGAACCGCGTTCAGGGCACCGAAACCGAACCGGCCACCGCCGCCGCCCAGGGCGGTTGGCAAGTTGGTGATCTGGCCAGCCGCGTTGAACGTCGGCGTGTCGTTGAAGCCGGCGGATTCGTAGTTGCTGGCCACCGCGCCGCCCCACTGGGTGTGGTTCCAGGCGTTGTACATCTCCAGCCGCAACTGCAGGTAGCGCTGTTCGCTGTGTCCCAACGGGTACTGCTTGAAGACCGATATGTTCCAGTTGTTGACTCCGGGGCCGCGGAACGGGCGCAGGTCGGAATCCATCCCCGTGCTTCCCACCGCCGCCGGGTGGAAACAGGACGTGTTGATGAATGCCGTCAGCGTGCGGGATCCCGGCGAAACGTTCGGGTTGCACGTCAACATCGGCCTGGCGGCCCAGTCGGCATTTCCAGTCATTTCCTCGTTGAGCGTAGTACCGCCCACTCCCTGCATGTTGTAACTGCCCAGGGAAATCACACTGCTGCCGCCCACGGGCACGGGTTCGCCGGATGAGAGGGCCGTGATGCCGGTAAGCTGCCAGTCGTTCAGGATGCCCCGGCCGATGGGGTTATCCAGGAACGTCCCTTTGCGCGCGCCTTTGGGTACGTTGTAGACGTAGTTGAGCACCAGGGTTTGCGTGCGGTCGAAAGTCAGCGGAGCGTAGTCCGCCTTACGGTGATTAAGGGGGTTGCCGATGAAGGAATAGTCGGTGTCGGTCCCCATCACTTTCGACCACGTGTAGGCCGCGCCAATGGTCAGGTTCCTGGCGGCGCGCCGCTGCGCGGAAACCTGCAGGGCATTATAGTTGGCGCTGGCGCCGTAGGTGGCGATGAATCCTCCGCCGCCGAGGCCGGATTGCGCCACCGCCGCCCCGCTGCCGGTGTAGCCTTGATAGGGCCGCAGGAAATCGACCGGAAGGGCATTCGTTCCGTTCAGGTTGCAGGTGGCCACGTTGGGGCACAGGGTCGGATCCTGGTTCTGCGACAGCCAGTCGGACCCGAAGGCCGGTTCGTTGAAGGGGCTGCGGGTTAGCTCATGGCGATTCTGCATGCCCACGTAGCCCACGTCCAGCATGACTTGGCCGGGCAGTTGGCGCTGCACGCTGACGTTGTAGTTATAGACTGTCGGGATTTTGCCTTCCGGCGAGAGGCCGGCCACATTGAGCGGGAACAGAGTGCCGGCGGAGTTGCCGATGGTGCTCAGGTTGCCGTAGTAGATCTTGGGAGTCAGCAGCTCCGGCGGGTAATTGATCTGGTTGAAGATCATGTTGCCCTGGATCCTCTCGTAAAACACGCCGCCGCCCATCCGCACCACCAGGTTGCCATTGGCGCCCAGAGGCGTCCACGCCAAGCCGAACCGCGGCCCGAACAGGACCCCCTGGCTGTTCACCATCCCTCGCCCGTTGGTGCTTGTGGTTGGAGTGACGATCCCGTTATATACATTGCCCGAATTGGCCACGATGGCCCCGATCAGCGCTGCCGGGCCAGTCTGTCCGGTCAGCGGGTTTATCGAGGATCGGACGCCATTGACCAGGATTGGCCGGTAGAGGGTGACCGCCTGGCTCGCGCTAAAGGCTCCCTCCTGGAAACTCGAGATCTGATTGTGCTCTTCGTACCAGGGCGGAAGGTCGGAGAACCGAATGCCGAAGTCCAGTGTCAGGTTGGGCCGCACCTTCCAGTTGTCCTGCACATACCACTCGAAGCTGCGGTAGTAGTAGTAGCCCTTGAGATACCCGTTCGATTGGTCGAACGTATCGTAGTTCCCCAGCAACATGTTGGAAAAGTCCCAGCCGGTGTCGCCCGGGTTGCCGGAGTCCGTGGCGAAACTGAGCCGCCCATTGTTGACTTCCGTGGCGGTCTGACGCTTGGTGCTGCTCTCGATGTAAATTCCGGCCTTCACGGTATGCGTGGGCCACACCTTGGCGACGTTGTCGGTAATGTTCTGGGTGGGGTTCTCGTTGGCGTACGGCATTCCTCCAATGAAAACGGTTGGCGCGTCGCTCACCTCGCTTCCGAAGAGCATATTCGGAATCAGATTCTCCTGTGAGTCGGCGTTCGGATAGAGCAGGGGCATCGTCACCCCGGTATTCGCCCGTAAGTATCCGCTGCTCGCTACCGGCACGTTGGGCAGCCAGTTGCGGCTGTTGCCGTAGCTCAGTTCGTTGGTCAACGTGGGAGTAATGATGGTTGTAAGGACCCCCTCGCCGGAGATGGTGCCCCGCAGGGATTGGAACGACCCGACACCGATGGTGTTATTGACGTTCAGGCCGCCGGACTGTACCAGGTTCTCGCTGTTCTGAAGCAACCGGAAGAAGAACTTCCAGTTGTTGGCAATGTTGTAATCGACACGGATCGTCCGGTCGTTCCGGCTGTCCGTACCCTGGTATTGGTACTGATAATTGTAGCCGGGGTCCACTCCCAGCTTGTTGGGCAAGGGGAACACATTCATGAGCTGCAAGCCATATTCGTTAATCCGGCTCGTCGGAATGATGTTACCCGGAAAAGGCGTCTTGCTGGCGGCTGGATCGAGAATGGTGACCGGAATGTTGTTCACTTTGGTCTGCGAGAAGTTGCCGGCGCGTTCGAGGGCCGTTGGAACGGTGAGATTCACCAGCGGATCGAAGTTGCGCGGGCGCTGAAACTCGAAGTTGGTGAAAAAGAATAGCTTCTCCTTGTTGCTATTGAATTTGTGGGGAATGTAGATGGGGCCGCCCACGTTGAAGCCGTAAGTGCTGTTGCGGGCTCGGGCGCGCGACAGGCCGCTATAGTTATTCGTCCAACTATTGGCGTTCATCCATTCATTGCGATAAAAATCGTAACCGACGCCGTGGAAGTCGCGGGAGCCGCTTTTGGTGACTATGGTGATATTCGAGCCGCTGGCGCGGCCGAATTCGGCCTGCTGGCCGTTGGTCAGCACTTTGAATTCGGCAATCAGGTCCGGGTTGATTCGCCAGCCTCCGGCGCTGTTGTTGCCTACGTCCTCCACCAGCGTGCCATCCACGGCAATGGCGTTCTGGTCGGTGCGCAAGCCGTTGGCATTCTGGGTATCGGCATTGAAACCGGGGACCGTCGGCAGAAGGTCGGTGTATGCCCGCGTACTCGATCCCAACTCGAGCACTTGGGAACCCGTCACCACGCCCGACCGCTCCGCGCTCACGGTTTGCAGTGCCAGGGTGCTGGACTCCACTCTGATCGTCTCCCCGATAGCCCCAACCTCCAACGCCACGGGCGGAAGCCCGATACGCTCCTGGGCGTCCAGGGTGATGTCCGATTTCACGTACTTCTTGAACCCGGTCACCTCGACCGTAACGCTGTAGGTACCGGGAATGACCGGAGTGAAGAAGAATGTGCCCTCCCCGCTGGTCTGCTGTTCTCTGGCCACCACGCCCTGCGCTTGGTTGAGCAGCGTCACCTTGGCATTAGGCACGACGGCCCCTTGGCTATCCTGAACCACGCCGCTGATTGAGCCCGATGACTCTTGTCCAAAAACGGGAGTGACCAGGACAATGAGAGCCAGTGCCAGATACGCGGCCCCACTGTTTACGACCGGCAGTTTCATCCTAAAAACCCTCCAAATCCGAGAAGGAGGAGTTTGAGATCGAACCGCCCGCGAGTCAAGGCCATTACCGTAGCGAGTGTCATGTAGCGCCGGGTAGAGGCCATGAATCAATGGTTTACGCCCAAAGGCCGGAGGGGTATGATACCTGATGTTTGGCCGCGCGCCAGCCCGGCCTGCAGCCTCGGCTGTCGAGCCGACGTTCTTCGTGGCGCCGGCGATCTTGTCGCCGGTGTTTTCCGCTGCGGGCTCCGCTGCTCTGGGGGGCCCGGTCCAGCCGGGCGCCAGCCCGGCCGTGTGCTGGCGAGCTCGAAACCAGGCTCACCCAAATTCTTCCACCTCGGCAACTCCTCCGATTTGGACAAGTCCGTCCCCGCCAACCGCTCCCTCACGGTCGCGGCGCGGTAAGTACCTGCAAACGAGCGGCACCCGTAACCGAGCCGCAACCGTCAGCGGTTGCACGCAATACGTTAGCGAACTTCCGAAGCGGTGTACTAAGTTACACTTGTAGCGAATCAGTTATTCAGGCCCGAATTTCGCCGATGGGCGAGAGTAGGAAAAGGAGATATCGGTAGCATGAAGAGCGGTAATGTAACCGGTAAAACAGTCAGCCGGCGCGCGCTGATCTCAGGCGCGGCGGCACTGGCCGGAACTGCGGCCACCATGTCGGTCGGCTGTGGCACAGCCCCGAGTGTGAGCTCGGAGCCGGCTGCCGGCCAAACCATCGTCGCGTCGGATGCCAATGCCGTCGCCGCGACCACGGCCGGCAAGGTGCGAGGCTTCACTCGCAATGGCATTCAGACTTTCAAAGGCATTCCTTACGCCGCTTCCACCGAAGGCAAGGCGCGCTTCCTGGCACCCGCCAAGCTGCAACCGTGGACGGAAACGCGCAGCTCCATGTGGTATGGAAAAACCTGCCCGCAAGTGGCGCGCGCCGGTTGGGACAACGACGTCGAGTCGTTCCTCTCCCAGTGGGACGATGGCCAGCCGGGCGAGGATTGCCTGCGCGTCAACGTGTGGTCGCCCGCGCTCGACGGCAAAAAACGGCCGGTGATGTTCTGGATCCACGGCGGCGGTTTTCAGGCCGGATCGGGCCAGGAGCAGCCGGCCTATCACGGCGAAAATCTGAGCCGGCGCGGCGACGTGGTAGTGGTCAGCGTCAATCACCGCCTGGGCGTGCTGGGCTTTTTGGACCTGTCCGGCTACGGCCCGCAATATGCCGAGTCCGCCAACGTGGGAATGCTGGACTTGGTGGCCGCCCTCGAGTGGGTGCGCGACAACATCTCGAACTTCGGCGGCGATCCGGGCAACGTCACCATTTTCGGCCAATCCGGCGGTGGCGGGAAGGTTACCACCTTGATGACCATGCCCGCCGCCAAAGGCCTGTTCCACAAAGCCGTGGTGCAGAGCGGTTCCATGACCTTGGCCAATAAGCCGGAAGACGGCGCCACCCTCACCGCCGCGATCATGGCCGAGTTGGGCCTTGCCAAGACGCAGGTTGGCAAGCTTCACGAACTGCCGGTGCAGCGTCTCATCGACGCGGGCGTGGCGGCCATGGCGAAGCTCTCCCCGCCCCGCCAGCCGGGCATGGGCTTCACCCTCCCCCGGTTGATGTGGGCGCCCACCGTCGATGGCAAAGTTCTGCCCTCGGTTCCATTCGATCCAGCCGCGCCGGAGATTTCAGCCGATATCCCCATGCTGATCGGCACCGCCCTCAACGAGTTCAATCCCGCCATGAGCAACCCAAAGGCGGAACTGATGACCGAAGACGAGCTGAAAAAGCAGACTGCGGCCGTATATGGCGACAAGGCCGGAGCCATCGTCGAGACGTGCCGGAAGATATACCCCAACATCAAGCCGGTCGAAGTCAGCTCCATCCTCTCCGCCATCGCCGTCTTCCGCTCGGGCGCCATCCGCCAGGCGGAGCGCAAAGCCGCGCAGGGGAAAGCTCCCGCCTTTCTGTATCAGTTCTGCTGGAAAACCCCGGTCATGGACGGCCGGCCGCGCGCCTTCCACTGCTCGGAGATTCCCTTTGTCTTCTACAATACCGACGTCTCGGCGTTCTCCACCGGCGGAGGCCCGGAGCCGCTGGCACTAGCCGCCAAAGTTAGCGATGCCTGGATCAACTTCGCGCGCAAGGGCGACCCCAACCACCCCGCTCTGCCCGCTTGGCCGAAGTTCGACGCCCAGAACGATCCGGTCATGATCTTCGACAAGGTCTCGGAGGTCAAGCAAGATCCGGAACGCGAGTTGCGCAAGCTGCTGGCGGAGGCGGCACAACCCGCCAAAGGCGCATAACGCACCTCCGCCGTGTGGGGCAGACCATCGTTTCTTGTGGTCTGCCCTGCCCTTGGCTCCTTTGATGGAGCAGGATGGCGCTCTATCCGGCCGTTGCGATTTCTCAGTCACAGCCCCAGCAAAAAAATCTCCGCCAATCCCTGCAACCACTTACAGCCCCTCACCCCCCTTCCGCTCCCCCACCCGCGTCGTACAGTATAGTCGGGGACTCGCTCCACGGAACTTCCCGTGGAGCGGACTCTCAGTCTGCCACGCCGGGACTCCTTCCCGGCGCCCGTCCCGCATCGGCTGTGATGCAACGCGGGAACGCCACGCGCCTCGCCGCTGCTGCGCTTGTCTCGACATACCACTCAGGAGCTTTAACTATGGCCTACGAACCGTCATCCACCTCCAAACCGCGCGACCCCCGCGCCCTCAACGCCTACCGCCACGGCCTCCCCGGCCAGGTCCACATACTCACCCCCGACGACGAGATCGCCTACCGCAA
>PLRS01000159.1 GCA_003164035.1 Bryobacterales bacterium
AGAATGGCGCTGACGCCGATGATGGTGCCGGTGCCGATGATCACACCCAGCACGGTGAGGAAAGCGCGCAGCTTATGACTGCGGATGGTGTCCCAGGCGAGCCACAGGGCGTTGAAGAAGGAAAGTCGGGTCATCGTTCAGTGCTCCGCCCTAAGGGCTTCGATGGGATCCAGCTTGGAAGCCTGGGTGGCCGGGTAAATGCCGAAAAACAATCCCACCGTGGCCGATAGACCGACGCCGATCGCCACCGACGACATCGGCAGCGCCATGGGCACGGGGGTAATGGACCGCACCAGCACCGCGATCGCCCACGCCACCACCACTCCCATCATTCCTCCCACCGACGCCAGCACCGCCGATTCCACCAGGTACTGATTCAGAATATCGCGCCGCCGCGCCCCCAGCGACTTGCGGATGCCGATTTCATGGGTGCGCTCGGTGACCACGGCCAACATGATGTTCATAATCACGATTCCGCCCACCACCATGAACACCGAAACGATGCCCACCGCCATGGCGGCGATGGTCGAGGTCAGGCTCTGCCAAAGGTTGACGATGGTTTCCGAGGCGAAGATCGAGAAGTTGTCGTCCTGGCCGGGCAGCAGGTGCCGGAAGCTCCGCAGCAGCACGCGCACCTCGTCTTCGGCCTGGCTCAGGTGGGACTGATCCACGGCTTTGGCCACCAGGCGCAAGCCGCTGCGCGCGCCGTAGGTTTTGAAATAACTCTCGATGGGGATCATCACGAAGTTGTCCTGAGAGCTGCCAAAGACGCTGCCCAGCGCCTTGGCCACGCCCACCACCTCGTACGGCACGCCTTCGATGTTGATGGTTTTGCCGAGCGGGTCGTGCCCCTCGAAGAAGCGCGTCATAATGTCGTTGCCGATATAGGCGACGGCCGCGTGGCGGCGCACCTCTTCGTAGGTGATGCCGCGGCCGATGCCCACCTGGACGTTATTGATGGCCGGAATATTCTCGGTGACGCCGTCGATATCCACGCCCTCCACCGACTCCCCTTTGTACCCCACCCGCGCCTGGCGCGAGGCCATCATGCCGATATCTTTCAACAGTTGCGTCTTGGAGCGGATGAATTCGTACTCATCGGGACGGAGCTGCGGGTTGCGCTTGTCCATTTCGAAGAACTTCTTGGGGTCCCAGGGGCCGAACCAGGCCATGCGTACCACGCGAAAGCCGTCCGAACCCATGTTCGAAACCTTTTCGGCGATGTAGTTGTCCATGCCATGGATCAGGGAGGTCACCGCGATCAGGGTAGTGGTGGCCAGGATGATCCCCAGCAGGGTCAGGAAGCTGCGCAATTTGTTCTTGCGGAGGGAATCGACCGCAATCCGGGTGGATTCCCAGAACGACGCGCTCAGGCGAAAGCTTTTAGCGGGTTGCACCGGTTCTCTCAAACTCAGACGAGTGAGTATAGGGATTTGTTTCACCAGTCTTTGTAATTTGATGAAAACAAAATTAAAATGTCCCCTGAAGGGTAACGCGCGAAAGGTTTTGGCGCATCTCTAGCGATTGGAGGAACGGAAATGAACACTGGAAACGGAATCAAGATTCGACTGGAGCGGGTATTGCCAGTAGCGGCATTGCTGACGGCCGCGTTCGTGGCCATGCCGGCAATGGCGCAGGCCCCGCCGGCGGCGCCCCCGCAGCTCGACCAATTGGTCAAGCGGATCGCGTTGTATCCCGATCCGCTGCTGGCGCAGGTGCTCACCGCGTCCACTTTCTGGGACGTGATCGGGGAGGCGGCGGCTTGGTCCAACCAGCATTCCATGCTGCATGGCGACCAATTGGCGGCGGCCATTGAGGAAGATCACCTGCCGTGGGACCCGAGCGTGCTGGCGCTGCTGCCATTTCCCCAGGTTCTGAACATGATGGCCGGCGATCCGGGCTGGACGCAGGCACTCGGCAACGCGGTGCTGGTGCAGCGCCCCGATGTGATGGATGCGGTACAGCGCATGCGCCAGGTAGCCTATAACTATCACTACCTCGCCTCCGGCCCCTACGAACGGGTGGTGTTTGCGCCGGGAGCGATTGAAATCTGGCCGGTGGGAGCCATGTATTACATTCCGACTTACGACCCGACGATCGTGTTTGCGCCGCCGCGGCCGGGCTTCTTCATCGGCGGGGCGCTCCGTTTCGGCGGAGGGATCACCATCGGCGCCGCGTTCTCCCCGTTCGGCTGGAGAGCGCCGCTGCTCGATTGGCACGCTCACAACATCATGATCGACAATCGCCCCTGGGGACGAACCTGGGCAACGCGCACAACCTACGCGCATCCCTACACCGTGCCCCGGGCGCGCGTGGCCGGTCCGCGGGTGGAACATCACCCGGCGCGGCGGGAAGAGCGGCACGAGCGGTAAGCGGAGGCCTAGGATCAAAGCCCGGGGCGCGTGTCCCGGGCTTTGGCCGTTAGGCCACCGCCGCTCAAGTGTACGGCTTGCACCCCATCGATTCTTCAGCGGTAGGCGTCGCGCCGGTTGCGGACGCCAGTAATATGGATGCTGCTCTCGTCTTTGTGATCGAAGAATACCCGATAGTCTCCGCAGCGCAAGCGGAAGCCGGTGAACGGCGGCTTGAGCTTTTTCACGTCGCCGGTACGGCTGCCCAGGTAGCGATCCACGCAGTAGAGAATTTGCATCGCAGTTTCCCGCTCGATGGACCGGAGCTGGACACGGGCTTCCGGCGACCAGATCACGGCGGTCCGTTCCGGGCCGCGGCCCTCGCTCACTGGCTCAGCCCGAATTCGCGCATCAGATCTTCGTGCGGAATGCCTTCACCGCGGGCGAGCGACGCGCGGGCCTGGTCCAGCGCCGCGGCCGTGTCGGGCGTGATCTCTTCCTCTTCGACCGGCGCCATGGCCAACAAGCGTGCAAGCGGTTCCGCCATCACTTCGAGCAGCTTGGCGACAGCGTCGAACTGAGCTGGATCGAGTTCGTCGAGCAACTGGTGAGCTTGTTGTCTGTCCATCGTCTTCCTCCCTTGAGATTACGCCTTTCTCGCGGCTGCCGCCATTCCGGGTTGGCGACCGGCGGCAGATATTCCGGCCCGCTTCCCGTACGTCCTCTCGACAACGGTCGTGAGCAAATCGCGAGCAAGACCTTGGGAACGCTCGTTGGCGCGGACCAGGATCGTGGTGTCGAGGACGATTTTCACCGATGGGGACGATAGCCTGGCCGCGTGCCTCTGATCGCCTCGGTCAAGATTTCCTCGGCCTCCTCCGCGGAGCCGGGTTTACGGCGAGCGCCCACTTCGGCAAAGTACTCACTTAACTCCTCGGCGAGCTCCTGTCGGCGCTTATCGGAGAGCGCAGGGGGCTCGATGGCGCGGACGCTGATGGCCTCGTTTTCCAGCACGTGACGCCCCAGCAGACTTTCGATCACGGCCTTCTGGTCGGCGGAAAGATCTTTGGCGCTACGGATCATTGCGCGGATTCCTGACTACAGTATGACGGATTTCGTTCCGCTATTTCGGCTCCGGCACCGGCGGCACGGTATAGGTCTTCCGCAGCGCTTCCTGGTATTCGCCGAACAGAGCGTGGATGCCGTCGAATTCGCGCTTCACCGTGGCGCGGTATTCCGGATGGGTGGCGAAATCGAACAGCAGAGCGGTCATGGCCTGGGCGTCCACCAGGAAGCCGTGGTGGCCGATCTCGGCTAGCGTATCGGTTTCCATGCCATAGGTGTGATTGGCAAACGTGGAAGTCTGGGCGGAGAAACCGGCGCCGGGGATTTCGCTCGAAACCGTACCGGTCTCTTCGTACCCCTGCGGCTTGCCGGGTTCCTCCATTACGTTGGTGGCGCCGTAGCGCTTCAGATAAGCGAAGCCCACTTCATCGAGCGATGCCACCGAAATGCCGTCGCGCAACTGGCCGTAGTTATCGATCTTGACTCTGGTTCCGGTCTCCAGCGCCGCGGCGCGGGCGGCGTTATCCACCATCTCGCGCACTTGCGCCAGGTAGATGGCGTCCGGGTAGCGGATGTAGAAATCGGCCTGGGCGCGGTCGGGGACCACGTTGGGAGCGGCGCCGCCTTCGGTGACGATGCCCTGCACGCGCGTTTCGGGGCGGAAGGTGCCGCGCAGGGTATCGATGTTATTGAACAGGTGGATCACCGCCTCCAGCGCATTGCGTCCGGCCCAGGGAGTCATCTGGTGCGCGGGTGCTCCCGAAAACGTATATTTCACCCCGTCGATATTCAGGCAGCATGTACCGAACCCGGCGGCCGCGCGGGTGCTGGCGCTGGTCGAATGGCTGCGCACGATCACGTCCATGCCGTCGAACGCGTGCGCTTTGTACATGTCGGTCTTGGCGGCGGGCGGCATCATTTCTTCGCCGGGCGTGCCGAACACGGTCACGCTGCCGGCGGCGTGGGTGCGCTCCAGGTATTCCGCCATGGCCACGGCCGCGGCCATGCCGATGGGGCCCTGGGTGCTGTGCTGGTCGCCGTGAAAAGCCCCCTGGGTGCCGCGCAGCGCGTCGTATTCCAGTATCACCCCCAGGTTGGGTGCGCCGTGGTTGCCTTTGTACCGGGCCACGAAACCCGTATCCAGGCCGGCCACGCCCATGGTCACCTCGAAGCCGTGCTGCTTCAGGTAATCGGTGAGGATGGCCACCGAGCGTTTCTCCTTGAAGCCGATTTCCGGGTGCCGGGTGATGTCGTCGCCCATGGCAATGAGTTCGGCATCCATGAGCTGTTTAGCACGCGCCACCACGCGGTCGCGCTCGGGGTTCGAAACCGTGAGCCGTTCGACCCAGCCGGACACGTCCACGGTCTTTTCGAGATCCGCCATTTTGCGGACCACGTCGTGCGCGGCCACGCGCTCGGTCGGGGTTTCCTGGGCGGCCGCGATGGCCGTGCCCAAGAAAATGTAAGCGATTGTTCTATGCATAACGGAAGCTCCTTCCCTGAATTGGGCGCGCACGTGGCTTCATTCCGGCTTCTGGGCCTTAAAAGGTGTGAAGAAATATAGCCGCCGATGAGCACCGATGAACGCCGATAAGAAGTTAGACAATTTATGGGTGTTCATCGGCGGCTCAAACTTGGCCTTCTAACCATGCCGCTCGCAGGAAACCGCTCCCTAACGGTCGCGGCTCTGACGCGCGGCATTACGTGCCGTATGTTCGAGTCTGAGCCGCGACTGTGAAGGAGCGGTTGTACGGTCATTTACGTGACGAGCCCTTACTCGCCCTCACTTCCACAGTTTCCTCACGACCTGGATCAGCAGCCCCGCGCTGACAGCGAAGCTGGCGCTCAGCGCGGCGGTATAACCCATTCTGCCGTAGAGAAAGTTGCCGACCGCGAACAGGCCGGACCAGATCATGGTGCAGCCCAGGAACCAGCCGGCCAGCGCCAGCGGAAAGCTGGCGGCGTCCTCCGCGGCCAGGTCCGGCAGACCGGCTTCGAGCCGAACCGGGCCCCAACCGGGACCGAACGGCCGCACCTTGCGATAAAACGAGACCAGCACCTCCCGATCGGTGGGCGGCCCGAAGTACGCCGTGGCCACCCAGGCCACCGTCGTAAACGCGATCGTGATCATCAATTGCTGCGCCGTGCCGATCTCGTAGCCGCTCTTCACCAGCACCAGGAAGACCAGCGAAATGCCGAAGGAGCTGACCATAGCCACGATCTCGCACCAGGCCGTGACGCGCCACCAGAACCAGCGCACCAGGTAGAGCAGGCCGGTGCCGGCCCCCACCTGCAGGATGATGTTGAAACTTTCCTTGGCGTTATCGAGCGCGAACACCGTAGCCGAGGATGCGACAAACAGCAGAACGGTGGCGCAGCGGCCGGCGGTTACATAATGGTGCTCGCTCTTCCCGGTCCTGATGAAGCGGCGGTAGAAATCGTGGACGAGGTATGATGCACCCCAGTTCAGGTGGGTCAGGATGGTGGAGGAATTGGCGGCGACCAGGCCGCCCAGCATCAGTCCTAGCCAGCCCACCGGCAGGAAGCGCAGCATGGCCGGAAACGCGATGTCGTGGCCAATCAGCCTGGGGTCCAGGTTCGGGAACGCACGCTGGATGTCGGAGAGCTGCGGATAGACGATCAGCGAGGCCAGTCCCACCAGGATCCACGGCCACGGCCGCAGGATGTAGTGCGCCACGTTGAAGAACAGGGTGCCACCGAGCGCGTCCTTTTCGGTCTTCGAAGCCAGCATGCGCTGGGCGATATAGCTGCCGCCGCCGGGTTCGGCGCCGGGATACCAGACGGCCCACCATTGCACCGCGATGGGCATGACGAAGACGGCCACGGCCAGGTCCCAGTTGTTGGTGAAGTCGGGCAGGATGTTGAGGTAGTGCAAGCCGCCGGGCCCCCGGACATGGCTCAGCTTGGCTACCAGGCCGCTCAGCCCTCCCACCTGGGGCAGGGTGACGGCGAAGTAGGCAGCCGCGATCACCGCCGCCATCTTGATGAAGAACTGAATCATGTCGATCACCAGCACGCCCCACAGGCCCGAATGCGCCGCGAACACCACGTTCAGCAGGCCTACCGCCGCGAGCGTTTCCCAGCGCGAGAAGCCGAACAGCACGGCGGCGATCTTGCAGGCGGCCAGGTTGACCGTAGCCATGATGATGCAGTTGAAGAAGAATCCCAGATACACGGCGCGGAAGCCGCGCACCGCGCTGGCGGCTTTGCCGGAATAGCGCAGCTCGTAAAATTCCAGGTCGGTGAGCACACCCGAACGGCGCCACAGCCGCGCGTAGAAAAACACCGTGGCCACGCCAGTGAGGGTGAAGGCCCACCACTGCCAGTTGCCGGCCACGCCCTGGGTGCGCACGAAGTTGGCCACCAGGTTGGGGGTATCGCTGGAAAACGTGGTGGCCACCATGGACAGGCCGGCCAGCCACCACGGCACCGAGCGCCCCGCGGCGAAGAACGCGGCCGTGTTCTTTCCGGAGCGCTTGCCAAAGAACAAGGCGGGCGCGAAACAAATCGCCACCGAGATCAGGGCGATGGTCCAATCGAGCGCATGAAGCTGCATGGAGTTTGTTCAGCCCAAACGGCTAATCCCTGAGTGTACGATGTTTCGCCGCCTCCAGCGCCCCCGGGCCGGGTTCGGCGTCAATCAGGTGCTGCGCCTGGTCGAACCCTTTGCGCTTGGCGTAAAACTCGCGGATGAGGTGGTCGCGTAGCCGTGGCCGGTCGGCGCGGCGGCTCAGCATTACCGCGCAACCGCCGAAGCCGGCGCCCGTCAGCCGCGCTCCCAACGCTCCGCCGGCGACGGCGATATCCACCAGTTCATCCAGCGCCAGAGAGCTCACATGCAGCCGGTCGCGCAGGCTCGCGTGCGAGGCGTCAAGCAAGTGCCCGAAGCGCACAGCGTCGCCCTGCCGCATGGCCTCGACCGCATCCGATACGCGCGCCGATTCGCTGGCGGTGTGATCGTAAGCGCCCTGCTCCTCGGCCGAGAGATTGGCGCCTTTCTTGGCCAGCGCGGCTTCACCGGCGCTGCGTATCCGGTTATAAGCTTCGCGCACAGCCCCGGATTTTTCGGCTTTTTCCATGGAATGCGCCACCAGAAACGCCCAATCTTCGGGCACGCGTACATAGCACACGGCCGCGGGCTGGAAGCTGACCAGCGAGGCGAAGCCGGCGCGCGAGGCAAGCGACGCCGCGTGATCCATGCCGCCGCCGCGCGTCCCCACGAAGTGCTCCCCTTCCGGCAGCACTTCCATCAATTCCTCGAAACCGGCTTCGAGGCCGCGCGCGCCCAGCAGGCACAGCGTGAAGGCCACGATCAGCGCCGAAGACGAGGAGAGGCCCGCGGCGGGCGGCAGATCCGACTCAATCTCCGCATTCACGCCCGGCCCGACGCCCCATCGGCCGGCAACCGCCTGCGCCGCCGCGCGCAGATAATTTTCCCAGTCGCCGGCGGCGACGCGATCGAGCTCGGAGGTCCACTCGAATTCGCGCGCGCCGAAACCCGCGCTCGAGACGCGAATCAGGTGGTCCGCCCGCGGCCGGTATTTCACCCGAATCCCCTGCCGCAGTGCCATCGGCAGCACCGCCAGATTGTGAAAGTCGATCAGTTCGCCGATCAGGTTGACCCGGCCCGGAGCCCACACCGGCCGCGCTTCGATTTCCGCTCGCATCCGCTAACGATATCACTATGAAGTTCCTTCAGGCCGCCCTACCCACATGGAATGAGGGCGGTTAACCGCATTTCTCATGGTTGCGAGCCACCGTGGCGCAGGCAGTCTTGCCTGCAGTGTCGAGAGTCGTCTCGACACTTCTTCCGGCTGCGACACAGTGTCGGAGGCAAACGTCGGCATGACTGCCGACGCGGCAGGCAGGACTGCCTGCGCTACGCCACGGCACCAGAACCTCTTTGAGAAATGCGGGTTAATAAACGCCCCCGACCCGGCGGGAAGCCCTGGCGGCCGGGCTCCTAACCTTTCGAAGCGCGCAGCGTCTTATAGACGTACGCCAACACCCTTCGTCGTTGTGATTGGCACGCATCCTAAACGTTTGAGGAGCCGGGTATTCTGTATGAAGAAGCTGTTACTGACGTCTGCTCTCGCCTTGTCCTTCCTGTCCCTCGCTAGCGCCGCGAAGGTTTACGAGATCGTACTCTCCAGCCCGACAAAGGTCGGCAACGTACAGTTGAAAGCCGGGGCGTATCGTCTTAAAATCGACGGCGGCAACGCGGTTTTTACCGAAGAAGAGACCTCCAAGAAATTCACCGCGCCGGTGAAGGTTGAAAACACCGACCAGAGATTCGACCAGACCGTGGTCAATACGTCCGTGACCGATGGCGCGGCGAAGGTGAAAGACATTCAATTGGGCGGTTCCAAGACCAAGCTCTCGTTCGACGAGTGAGACCCCGGACTGCCCCCCGCTGTTTCGCACGGCTCAACGCCAGGTGCGCCCCACGCGTGCCTGGCGTTTTTGTCTGTAAGCGGCCGCGGTGGAAGAATATGGCCGCGGGTGAACGCCGGCTCAAGCTCCCGGTGTTTGTCACTTTCCGTAAACACATGTCAGTAACTCGTATACAGTCTGCACAGATGTAACTCGGGCTGGAGGCGGGGCGCCTTTCACTATGTAAGCCAACACCTCGTAAGTTGAGTCGGTGCTTGGTCTAACTCAAATAAGGAGTAACCTGACATGAAGAAACTTGCGTGCGTCTCTATTCTCGCCTTTTCGTTCCTCACTCTGGCGAGCGCGGCGAAGTCCTATCACATCGTTTTGGCCGGTCCGGCCAAAGTCGGCAACCTGGAGCTCAAGGCCGGCAACTATGCCGTGAAGGTGGATGGCGCGAACGCCGTCTTCACCCGGGAGAATACCGACAAGTCGTTTAGCGCTCCGGTGAAGGTCGAGAATGCCGGCCGGAAATTCGCCGAGACCACGGTGGAGTCGACCACGGCCAGCGGCGAGAACGTCGTGCAGGACATCCAGTTGGGCGGCACCGGCACCCAGCTCGATTTCAGCTATTAGCCGCGCGCATTTCAGCAGTCGGCGGTCGGCGATCGGCTCCTCCGGCTGTGAGCCCATCGCCGATGGCCGACTGCCCTAGTAACCGCTCCCTCACGGTCGCGGCTCGGTTTCGCGCGTTTCCGAGCCGCGACCGTTAGGGAGCGGTTGCCCGGAAATACCTTCGCGAATTTACGAAGCTGCGTACTTATTCCTACCGCAGCACCACCTTGGCTACACCGACGTTATTGGCGCTATCGGCGGCGCGAACCACCAGCAGGTGCTCGCCAGGTGCGAGATTGGTCAGATCCAGCGCGAAACGTTCGCGCCGCGAATCGATCACTCCATCCACGGCTTCCATGGGCACCCAACTGGCGGCATCCAGGGAATATTCGGCGCGGCGCAGCGGAGAAGCGGCGTCTTCCGCGCTCCATTCGATATGCGCCGCAGCGCCGCTGCGGGCGACCGAGGTCACCGTCAGCGAGGGCGGCGTGTTATCGATCAGGACCGGAGCGCTGATCAACTGCGACTCGCGCGCGCTGGCCGGCGGATTGGCCTCGCGGTCGGAGGCCAGCACGCGAAAATAATACTTGCCGTCGGCCAGGGCGTTGGCGTCGAAGGTCAGCGAGGATTCGTGGAGGTCGCCCTTCAGGAGCTTCCATTGGTGCTCCTCCTCGCCGCGAAAATACAGGCTGTAGACCAGGCGGTCGCCATCGGGGTCCTCGGCCTGCCAGGCCACGGTGATCTGCTGCTCGGCGGCGCGTGCCAGGGTCTGGGTGGGCGTCCCCGCCGCGCTCGACGAGGTATCGCCCGAATCGCTCACCGTGACTGTGTAGGGCGCCGAAGAAGACGAGGAACTGGGGGCGCCGCGGCCGGCCTGGGTCAGCACGGCCTGGCTCACCACATTGATGCTCTTGACCACCGGCGGCGAATTCTGCGGCAGATAGGCCACGGTGACGCTTTCGAGCGCCGGTGTCGCGCCGCCCGATCCGCCCATCTCGGCTTTCCATTGGATATAGCGGGCGTTGGGACTGGAGATGCGCGAGCCATTGGCATCGCCCAGCGGTTCCGACCAGTCGCTCCAGGTGCGGTCGGGCTTCATCGAATTGCCGGAGCGGGTGCGGAAGCGAAGCGTCGCGCCGGCCGGCAGATCGGCGCGCCAGCTCACGCTGCCCCAGCGCGAAGCGGTGCCGGAATCGTGTACCGGGGCCTCGTAGAAACCGCTGTCGCCGGGCAGTTCGCTCAACCGGAAGATGCGGCCCAGGTTGCCGGTCGCGGCCAGAATCGAGTGCTCGGACGGCAGCAGGCGCACCGCCTGGCCCTGGTTGGTCTGGGCGATCAGGGTGACCCGCCGATCCGGAGCCAGCCCGTAGATGCGGCCGTCCTGATCGGTGGAAAACACCAGTTGCCGCTCCAGCGCCAGCAGGCCGAACGCGTTTTCGTCTTTCGAACTCCACAGCGTCTCTACGGTGTTATCCGGATTGATCCGGTACACCGCCGATTTTTCCACTCCGCTCACATCCACCACCGGATTGAACTGCGTGCTGATCTGCGGCGTGGCGGCCGGCTGCGGCGGCTGGGCGGGCGCGGGCGGTTTGATCTCGGTACCCGGACCGGCCTGCGCTTCCACCGTGATGGACGCGTTGGCGGTGGGCATGGCGCCGGGATTGCCCGCCGCCTGCGCCGCCTGCGCGGCGGCTTGCGCCTGTTTGGCCACGGCTCCCCCCAACGCGGCCGCGTAGATGGTGCCATCCGGCATGGGTATGATGGAGCGGATCTCCGGCAGCGTGGAGTCGTAGAGCACGAACGCCTTGTCCTTGGCGGAGACGCGGTACAGAATGCCGTTAGGCTCGGTTCCCGCCAGGACCCGCCCTTGCTCGTCCACGGCGAGGCCGGTAATGTGCGATTGGCCGGTATCGTAGTACAATTCGCCCTTGCCCGAAGCGTCCACGCGGAACAGCTTGCCCTGGTCGCCGGTGCCCACGTAGAGGCTCCCATCCGGGCCAAAAGCCAGCGTCCAGATATAGCGCGTCTTGGGCGCGAAGAACTCGGTGGCCTTGCCCGCCTCGATGCGATAGACCTTCCCGTCCGGCGAAGTGCCTGCGTAGACGGCGCCGGCCGGGTCCACCGCGATGGCGAATACCTCCGGCTCGTCGGCCGACCAGTACAGGCTGGCGTGGCCGCTCGCGTCGATCCGGTACACCCGGCCGCGGTGTCCGGTGGCGGCGTACAAGCTGCCGTCCGGCGCTTCGGCTACGCCCCAGATCACCGGCTGGTCGGAGGTAAACACGGTCTCCATTTTGGGTGCCAGCGAAAGCCGGCCTTCCCGGCTCAGCGAAATCCCTTCGAACCGGCCGCGGATGAAATCGGCGTAGGAATTCATCTCCCACACCGTGGTGCCGCTGGAATAAAGCGCCGCCGCCATTGCCGCCGCCAGCAAGACGATTCTAGCCGGCCGGCCTAAACCTGAGGTGGGGCAGGCGGTCCCGCCTGCCCATAGGGAGAACTTACCCGCGCGCGATCTCGTCATTCCTTGACTTCCACTTGGATGGTTTTAGCGCCGGAAATTACCATTTCGCCCCCGTCGATTTCGATTTCCGCGATTTTCGAATTGCGGGATTGGGTGATGCCCGACTGGTTCGACTGGGCCGGGTCGAGCACCAGCGCCACCGAGGCCGGGACCGCGCCCAAATCGGCGCCCTCCACCTGAAACGCCGCGTCCGTGCGCCACACCCGCACAT
Organism: Bryobacterales bacterium; assembly: GCA_003164035.1. Taxonomy (GTDB): domain Bacteria; phylum Acidobacteriota; class Terriglobia; order Bryobacterales; family Bryobacteraceae; genus JBEKYD01. Next base: position 12,164 of record PLRS01000159.1, read on the forward strand.
ACGCCTTGTTGTTGGGATGGAGATTGTTCACCGCCGCCAGCATCTGCGTTTCGGTGCGCGGCGTGGTCGCGATCGTCTGGCGAAAATCCGCCACATTGGCGGTGAGGGCGTCGGAAACGGTGAAATAGAGCGGGCCCGGCGTAGCGCCGATCGGTACCGCATACTCCACCGTCCGCGCGCTTTCCACGCCGCCATCGCCGGTCAGCAGCACGTCGAGGGTCACCTTTTCCCCGGCGCGCACCTGGCGGCGTACTGCGGTTACCGAGTCGATGGTGAGCTCCCGCTTGCGGTCGGAAACCTCGATCGCGAGATCCACGCTCTTCAACCGCAGGCCGGCAAAGCCGCTCTGCATCAGGTAGGCCAGCGGGATGGCGGCGCCGAGAGACGCCTGCTGCGCCGCGCCGTTATCGGCCGCGAAGACGTTCGCGATCCGCAGCGGCGCCGGGGCGTTCTGAAAATCGATCCTGCCGGTGAGACGCAGGCTCTCCGCCCCCACCGAGCGCTCCGTGAAGTCCACCGCCGAATACAACGCCATCTGCAGCAGCAGCGGCGACAACAGCGGGTCCTCCACCATTTGGATGTGGTAGCTGTCCACCGTGCGTCCACCCCGCGAAACGGTAAGGTTCACCGGCGCCATGGGCGGCCGTTTGCCCAGCTCGCCGGCGATGGCCGTGCTGCGGTCCTGCTGGATCGAGCCCATCCATTCCTTCGCCGCCGAAAGCTTGAACGACGTATTCACGTTGGGGATGAGGGTAATCACTTCGGCGAGGGCAAAGGGCAGCGCGGTAGCGCCCACCGAAAGAAAACGGTGTCCGAAAGCGTACAGCCGGTTGCCGTCGATATAGGTGACGGTGCCCTGCGCGTCCACCGTGAAATCGCCCGCCAAAAGCTGCACGCTGATCATCGAACCGGGCTTCAGGTCGGCCGGGTTGCCCATGGCCGGTTGCGAAGCGCCGCCGCCCACGCCCTGGCGCGGATCGAGGCCGAGTGCGCGCAGCCGGGGCCCGAAGGCGTCCAGCGTGGCTTGGCTGAAACCACCGAAGCCGATGGGCGTGGCGATATCGGCCAGCCCCGCGCCGCCGGCCAGCGCAGGTTCGGGACCGGGAATGGCGCGCGTCAGATCGGCTTGGGCAAGCTGAATCGCGGCACGTTCCGCGCCACGCCGCGCCACCCCCGCCGCCGGCGTCGTGATCCGCACCATGTCTTCGATCGGCCGGATGGCCGCGATGGGCTGCTTCGAGAAAGGAAACGCCATCGCCACCGCGCCCACCAGCTTGCCATCGATGTAGACCGGGCTTCCGCTCATGCCCTCCATCACCCCGGTCTGTTCCAACGGGCCGCCCGAAAGCCGGGCCAGAATCAGCGATTCCTTGGGGCCGACGTTCTCCAGCACGCCCAAAATCTCCACCTGAAACTCATCGATGCGGGTGCCGGAAAAAACCGTCCGTCCCGTGCCGCGCATGCCCGCACGGACATCTTTCAAGGCGAGGAATGGCGTTTGCGCGGCGAGCGAAGCGGCCAGCATGGCGAACGCCGCGAGGACAGAGCGAGGCACGTTCTCATTGTAACCGCCGCGTTACGGCGAAAACGGGACCATTTGGCGGCGGACGTGGCGCAGGCTCCCGCGCGATGCCGCAGATGGCGCGGTGCTTAACCGATTTGGGAGAGTTGGTTCCCGGCAACCGCTCCCTAACCGTCGCGCCTCGGTAAGCGACTGCAAACACGCGGTGTCCGTAACCGAGCCGCGACCGCGAAGGGAGCGATTGCCGGGCCTAAACCGCGAGACCCGCAGATCGGTTAAGCACCCAAAACTGGGACGGACCCCCTGGCCCGGCATAGGCGTTAGGATAAGCCCGACTGGACTGTGGGCTCGCACTTCAACCTGTCGTGCGTTCCTCGCCAAGCTGCCACGACCTGCCCCATTTGCCGTCGCCAGGCAGAAATTGGCGCGGCTGATCTGGGAGAACCTCAGTACTCCGCGGAGCGACGCCCCCTACCGCCCATGTTGGCGCGGAGCTTTCCGTCGTCCGCCTATGTTGTCTGGCCAGACTATTCCATTTTCAACCATGTAGGAAATCCGCCGGATGACCGCCCCGTTGTCAATGCGGCCTTGGATAACTGTGCCGCCCGAAATGGCCCGCTGAAACAGCCAGCGCCGGGATCCTGCTGAACGAAACCTAAATCCTGCTTCTGCCAGGGACTCGAGAGATCCCCACAGTCGCACCTGAGTGCGCTTGGGTGGTACAAAGAACCTCCCCATTTCAATCATGGGCTTGGCGCACTGGGGACAGACAACTTTCTCGGGCGCTGGAACGCGGATCGGCCGTTGCAACTGGCGATCGTAGACTGCTGGTGGTTCATAGGCCCGTCCGAACATCTTCCGGCAGGCGAAACATACCCACTGTCCAGAGCCTTTGACTTCCACAAGAGGATATTTGTCGAACTGTTGGATGCCAAGTTGGGGGGCCGAAAGGACGCAGAAGGATGAAGAAACAAAGGGAACTGGACCTGGACGCTTACCCGTTCACGGTACGGAAGCTGACGACCGAAAACGGGGGCGGCTATCTGGTGGAATACCCGGATGTACCGCTGTGCCAGAATAGGGATCCGGAGACGCAATTCAACTGCCAGCAACCAAGTTAGACCGGGCGTTTTTCCAGGAGTTTTGCAAGTCGGTCACAAACTTTGAAGGAATATTCGCTCAACCGTTCCAACCACCTACAGACCCTCCCGCCCGCCAGCCTCCTTTTCCCGTGCTAATTCTCAGGTTGGAGGAGACTTCCATGATCGACCAATCGAACGCTTCCAAACCCCGCGACCCGCGCGCCCTCAACGCCTACCGCCACGGCCTCACCGGCCAGGTCCACATCCTCACCCCAGACGACGAGATCGCCTACCGGAAACACTGCACCGGCATCCACGAGTCCTTCGCCCCCGTCGGCGGCATGGAAACCGACCTCGTCCAGGCGATCGCCGCCGACCGCTGGACCCTCAACCGCGCCGGCGCCATCGAAGGCTCCATCTTCGCCATCGGTGTCGGCCAGCCCGCCCACGGCACCTCCGGCAACCCCCAGGTCGACGTCGCCCTCGCCCAAGCCCGCGTCTGGCTCGCCGAGGGCAAGAACCTCCAGCTCCTCTCCCTCTACGCGCACCGCATCCAGAACCGCGTCACTAAAAACAAAAAGATGCTCGACGACCTCCAGCAGCAGCGCCAGGCCGCCCTCCAGAAAGTCGCCGAAGAGGTCGCCCTCCTCAGCCAACTGGCGGAAAGCAAAGGAGAAACCTACGACATCGAGCGCGACTACCCGCGCCAGGCCCTCCCCCCGCAATTTGATTTTTCAATTCCCGAAATCGCCCGCCTCGCCACCCACCTGATCCGCCTCGCCGAGGCCAAAAAGCTCCTCCAGGCGACCCAAAGGCCCCTCCGCAGGGCCGCCTAAGGCCGTCGGACCGCAAAAAGCACATCCGTTTAGGGCGCCGTGGAGCGGACTCCGCCCTAAGTCTGTCTACGCTGGGCCGTGGGGCAGCCAATCATGGCTGCGGCCGCCCTTTCAGGCGGCTCTTCCCTTCACGCACCTGCCCACCTGTTTCCTGGACACTCCCGTTAGCGCCGCTCGCGGTCGCGGCTCGGCTCGGGAACCTGGGGAACGTGGGGACAGCCCGTGTGTTTCCCCTCGTAGCACTGCCGACGGTCCGGGCCGTACGGGCGGAAACATGCGGGCTGTCCCCACGTCCCCGTCCCCACGTCCCCACGTCCCCCTGAAACGATAGCGGAATGGCACGGGGTGGGGGATAATAAACAGGTGTACCTTGCCAGAGCTTTCGCACAACAGCCGCTGTTTTTCGAGGCTGTCGCTCGAGCGGCCGGTACTTTGCAGCCCCACGTCGTTGACGTGACGCCAACGCTCGGCACCGACTGGAACGGGGAGTCGGCGGTTTTCTTTGAGATCGTTCTAGCCGATGGCATCCCGCGTGCCCAACTGCTCCCGATTACGAGACAGATTTCACAGTCTATCGTCGAGCAGGTGCAGCCACTTGAAGAATGGGGAGTTCTTCCCTACTTCAACTTTCTGACGGAGTCGGAGCAGGCCAAAAAATCGGCTTGATCGATGGGCTACCCTCATGAATTGCTTGAGTTGGCCCAGGAAATGGCCAATCTCCACTCGGACTATGCCCACCAGGCGAGTCTTCGCAGAGCGGTTTCCACAGCGTACTATGCCCTCTTTCATCTACTAATTTCCGAGGCCACCGCCAACTGGCAGCGACCAGAGCTTCGTACCATCCTGGGACGTGTATTCGATCATGGTCCGATGAAACAGGCGGCCGACAAGAAAGTCGCTGAACTTAACAACTATTTCAAGGAGAAGCCGCCGGAGGGGCCGGAGTGGACAACTGTGTACCATCTTCACAATGTTGCCTACACGTTTGGGCAAGCGCAGTATTACCGCACTGAAGCGGATTACAACACCGGACGAGAATGGCAACTGACCGATGTTCAGTTGCACATCGACCGCATCGTCGATGCGTTCAAGAGTTGGAGCGGCATCCGAGAAGAGCCCTCGGCTCAGGCCTATCTGGTTTCGATGCTTCCGAGCAGGGAGCGGAAACAAGACGAGAGATCGCGCCCGGAGAAGCGCCCCGCGCCGACCGAGGACCCAAAGTCGTCCTGGAACGTGTGACGGCGGTCGCCAACATGGCGCTAGTGCCGCCAGAGCCCCGCGGGAACCCTTTTCTCCGGCCGGGAGTCCAACTAACATTAGTACAGATGCAGTTCTTCTCCTGGGTTGGCACCCGCTTCCGGGCCGGCGTTGTATTTTGCCTGGCGAGCACCATTGGCTTCTGCGCCGCCGCGGGCCAGCAGCCGCCAGTCATTCTGATTTCGATCGACACGCTTCGCGCCGATCACGTCGGCGCCTACGGCTATCACCGCATCTCGACTCCTAATATCGATTCGTTCGCCGCCGGCGGAACGCTCGTCGCTAACGCCGCCTGCCAGACGCCCCTCACCCTCCCTTCTCACACGTCGCTTTTCACCTCGACCTACCCATTCCAGAGCGGCATTCAGGAGAACGCCGAGATCGTACCGTGTGGAGCCGTTACCCTGGCCGGCGTCCTGAAGGCTCGCGGTTACAGGACCGCAGGTTTCATCGGCGGCGTCTTCCTGGAACGCCAGATGGGCCTCGACCAGGGTTTCGATACCTACGACAGCCCCTTCAGTTTCGAGGCCTTTTCACCCCTTTCGGGCGAGATGTTCTTTGGCGGCGTCGCCAATCCGTACTCGGTGCGGGATCGCCGCGATGGCGTGCTGGTGGTGGGCGCGGCCCTACGCTGGCTCGCCGCCCAGCGCGGTCAACCCGTCTTCGTCTTTATTCACCTCTTCGATCTGCATACGCCCTACAGCCTGCCGGAGGAAGCCGCGCGCCGCCAGGGTATTTCGCGCTACGATGCCCAGCTTCAATACGTGGATGGGCTGATCGGCCGGTTGAAGCGCGGGCTCGCCGAGAGCGGCTGGTGGGACAAGTCGCTCGCCATTCTATTGTCCGATCACGGCGAAGGGCTCGGCGACCACGGCGAGTCTCTCCACGGCTGTTTCCTTTACCAAAGCACGGTGCGCGTGCCGCTGGTCTTCCACTGGCCCGTGGGCTCCGCTGCTCACCCGGCCCGCATCGAACGGCCCGCCGGGTTGATCGACGTTGCGCCCACCATCCTCGATTTCGTGAACGCGCCCGCGCCGCCGTCCTTCGTTGGCGCCAGCCTGCTCGGAACCGCGCCGCACGCGGTCTACAGCGAAACCCTCTACACCCACGATTCGTTCGGTTGGGCCGCCCTTCGAAGCGTCCGCCTGGGTACACACAAATACATCGACGCGCCGCGGCCGGAACTTTACGATCTGGACAAGGACCCGGCAGAGCGCAACAACATTGCGACTGCCAATCCCGGCCAGGCGCGCGCGCTGCGTACCGAACTTACCAACCTTCTGGCCCGATATGCGCGGCCCCAGCCCACCGAGGCGGCCGCGGCCACGCCCGAATCCCGGAAGCTTCTCGCCTCTCTCGGTTATCTCGCTCCCGGGCCGCGCACGCGTGTGGCCGGCTCCGCGCCCGATCCCAAGGACCGCCTTGCCGAATACCGGCTCTACGAGAAGTCCATGGATGCCGTCACCGGCCGCCGCTTGAACGAGGCCGTAGCGCTGCTCCTGCAAATTCTCGCCCAGGACCCGGCCAGCGCCGTGGCGCGCCGCGATCTGGGCTCCTGCTACCTCGACCTGCACGATTATGCCAAAGCCCGCGCCAGCTTCGAACAGGTGGTCATGGCCGCGCCGGACGACTATCCGTCGCAGTTCGGACTGGGCTTGGCGGACAAACACCTCGGGCTCACCGGCGAAGCCCGCACTCATTTCGAAGCGGCCTGCCGGCTTGCCCCTCGGGCGCTGCAGTGCCAACGCGAGCTGGACGCGCTGAAGCAGGGAGCGAACTGATGGCCGTGTCCACGCCGGTATTCTCCGCCCCATGAAACCCGTGGCGGCAACGTTCCTGGTAATGTTCCTGGCTGCCTGTGGCCATTCGCCGTCCCAGGCCCACGGCAAGCGGCTGATCGTCCTCGGGGTCGACGGCATGGACCCGGGGTTTGTGGAACGCCACTGGAGCGCGCTGCCCAACCTGGCGCGCCTGCGCGATGGCGGCGGTTTCGCGCGGCTGGCTACCACTATGCCGCCGCAGAGCCCGGTAGCGTGGTCCACTTTTATGACCGGCACCGATCCGGCCGTCCACGGGCTCTTCGATTTTGTGCACCGCGATCCCGCCACCCTGCAGCCATTTTCGTCCATGGCCGGGCTTGTGACGCCGGCGCACCAATTGGCGATCGGGCCCTACCTGCTGCCGCTTTCTTCGGCGCGCGTCCGGTCGTTCCGCACCGGCCAGCCGTTTTGGGGGCTTCTGGCCGAACACGGCATTCCCGTCACCGTGGTTCGCATACCGGTCAACTACCCGCCGGCCGCCTATGGCCACGAACTGGCCGGCATGGGAACGCCGGACCTTGAGGGCACGTTCGGCACCTTCACCTGGTACACGGACGACCCCGCCGATACCGCCGGCGATGTGTCCGGTGGACGCATTGTCCAGGTCGAGCGCGTCGGCAACCGCGTGACCCTCCCGGTGGAGGGCCCGCCCAATACCCTCCGCCGCGACCGCCGCTCCACCAGCCTGGAAATGACCGCCGACGTCGACCTCGACCAACCCGCTGCCCGGTTCCGGATCGGCGAGTCCGTGTTCATCCTGCGCCAGGGCGAGTGGTCGCCGTGGATTCGCGTGCGGTTCCCGCTCGTCCCGCATCTGGCCGGCGTCGCGGCCATGTTCCGGCTCTACGCGCGCGAGCTCCAGCCTGGGTTTCGCCTCTACCGATCGCCGTTGAACGCGGACCCGGCCGAACCCGCGCTGCCCCTCTCCACCCCCGCCGGCTGGAGCCGCGAACTCGCCAGCCGTTTGGGCCCGTTTTACACCCAAGGGATCGAAGAGGATACTTCGGCTGTGCGGCAGGGCGCACTGACGCTGCCCGAGTACCTGGAACAGAGCCGGCTGGTTTCCGCCGGGCGGCGGGCCATGCTGCGCGATTGCCTCGACCACTTCCGGGACGGGTTCCTCTTCTTCTACTTTTCCGAAGTGGATCAGAATTCGCACTTGCTGTGGGGCCGCCACGAAGCCGAGCTGCTGGAAACCTACCAATCGGTGGATCGTGCCATTGGCGGCGTGCTGGAACGAGCCGCCGGCGCCACCGTCATGGTGATGTCCGATCACGGTTTTGCCGCCTTCGATTACGCCGTGAATCTGAATACCTGGCTATGGCGCGAGGGCTTCCTCGCTCTGGGCGCCGGAACCTCGCTCGCGGACGTCGATTGGGGCCGAACCAAAGCCTACGCCATGGGTTTGAACGCGCTCTACGTCAATCTCGCCGGCCGCGAACGGCACGGCATCGTCCAGCCCGGCGCCGAGCGCGACAAGTTGGTTGCGGACCTGGTCCGGCGCCTCGGTGCCTTCCGCGATCCGGCCACCGGCCAGGCGGTGATCGCCGATGTCTCCTCGCCCGGCAAATCCGCCAGCCGCTTCGCTCCCGACCTGATCGTGGGTTACGCACCGCCCTACCGCGCGTCCTGGGAAACGGCCATGGGCGGCGTGCCAGGCACCGTCATCGAACCGAACCGGGACGCCTGGATTGGCGACCACTGCATGGCGGCCGCTTCGGTTCCCGGGGTGTTGCTCGGCACCAGAAGGCCGCGCCTTACCGACCCCGGCCTGAAAGACCTGCCCGTGACCATCCTGAAAGAGTTCGGCATCGCGCCGCCCCCGCCGATGACCGGCCGGGCCATCTATTGAGGTTCAACCCATTACCACTTCCACCCGGTGAACGCTTCCGGCGGGCTGCGGAGGAATCGGGCCTGTCCACAAGTCGCCATTAAAGGTGACGCTCCTGACGCCCTTTTCCACCCCGTTCGGATTGGTCACCGTGATCCGGAACGTCGCGCCGCGCCATTGGCGGGTTACCTGGAACTGTTTCCACGCGGCGGGGATGCAGGGGTCGATTTCGAGCCCATGGAAGCTCAGGCGGATACCGAGGATCCAGCGCGTGGCGGCGGTGTAGTTCCAACCCGCGCTGCCGGTCAGCCAGGGATGGCGGGCGCGGCCATAGGCGGTGTGGTCGCGGCCCATCACGAACTGGCAATACGAATACGGCTCGGCTTCGCGGATTTCGATCCGCTCGTTCTGGTTCGAGGGCAGCAGGGAATCGTAGAACTTCAGGGCTTGGGAGCCGCGGCCCAGCTTGCATTCGGCGATCACGGCCCAGGGATTGGGATGGCTGAAGATGGCGCCGTTTTCTTTGATGCCTTTATAGACCCGGGCCACGAAGCCGATATCGTCGTTAGGCTTCGAGAACGCCGGCCACAAAAGATGGATGCCGTAGGAAGAGTAAAGATACCGGTCCACGGCGTCCATGGCGGAGCGGGCGCGTTCCTCCGATGCGGCGCCGGAGACCACGGCCCAAGTGTTGCTCTCGATGAAGATCTTGCCTTCGTCGCTGGCGCGCGTGCCGATCCTGACGCCCTTGGCGGTGATGCCGCGGATGTACCACTCGCCATCCCAAAGTTGGCTCTCGCAGGCGGTTCGCACCTTTTCCGCAAGCAGGCTGTAGGTGTGCGCATCTTCGTGGCGGCCGAGATATTCGGAGGCCTCGACGAACGCACCCAGAGCCCAGTGATGCAGGAAGGAAACCATGGCGCTTTCGCCGCCGCCGAGATTCAGGCAGTCGTTCCAGTCCGCGCGCAGACCTTTGCAAATGCCGGTTGCGCCGACCTCGCGGGCGGAAAAGTCCAGGGCGCGCTTGAGGTGGTCGTATACGGTGGCCTGGCCCGCGTCGGCGAACGGAACCTCCTCATCGAAAAGCGCCACATCGCCAGTCTCTTTCACATATTCGCAAACGGAAGGCACCAGCCACAGCGCGTCGTCGGAGCAGACGTCGGCCAGGCCGTGGATCAGGCTCTTGCGGTCGGGCGTGGGCGTGACGGTAGGGGATTTGAATTTGGGCGCGGTCTGTTTTTCGGGGTCGAACCAATCGGGGTCGAAAAGGTGAAGGCCGTAGCCCTGGCTCACCTGGCCTTGCAACAGTTCGACGATGCGCTGCCGGCACTTGGCGGGATTGGTGTGAACTACGCTCATCACGTCCTGGGAAGTGTCGCGATAGCCCAGGCCGGTGCGCCCGCCGACTTCGATGAAGGATGCGAAGCGCGACCAGACCACGCAGGTTTCCGCCTGGTAGAAAGTCCAGGTGTTGACCATGGTGTCGAGGCCGGAGTGGGGCGTCTGGCATTGGAAGATGTCGAGCTTCGCCTGCCAGTACCGGCGGAGGGCGTCGAAAGCATGGTCGACGTTGGCGGGAACGGAGTATTTCGCTCGGATCTCGCGGCCCTTTGAGCGCGGGCCGACGCCGAGCAGGAACAGCAGGCGCGCCTCTTCGCCGGGGGCGAGCAAGAGGCGCTTGTGGAGCGCACCGCAGTGATTGCCACCCAGCTCCGTGCTGTTGCGGCACTCGCCCCGCTCCACAGCGATGGGGTTGTTTTCAGTGCGGTAAGGGCCTAGAAAACTGTCGCGAACCGAGTCGAAGCTATCGGGATCGAAGCTGGCGGTGAAGTAGTGGAAAGTCCAAGGCTCGTAGAAAAAGTCGTATTCAATGACGCTGTCGTCGAAGCTGGAGCCCGCGGCGTAGAGGCTCATCTGGAGGTTCTGGTTGTCGATTTCGACGTGGTGGAAGGAAAACTCCAGGTAGCCGAAGACGCTGAGACTGCGCGGCGTCGAGCCGGTATTGCGGGTTCGCAAGTCCCACAGTTCCACGTCGTCGCCGAGCGGGATGAAGACGGTCTGCTCGGCAGCGATGTCCCGGTAGTCGCAGGAGAATCTCGAGTAGGAGAGGCCGTGGCGGCATTCGTATTTGGCCTGCGCCAGATCCTTGCCGACGGGCTGCCAGGAAACCGACCAGTATTCGCCGGTCTGGTCGTCGCGAAGGTAGACGTAGTGGCCGGGGCGGTCGAGCGGAACGCCGTTGGGACGGAAACGGGTGACGCGCTGGTGCTCGGCATGCTTGTAGAACGAATAGCCGCCGGCGTTCTGGGAGAGAACCGTGCACAGGTTCTCGACGCCGATGTAGTTGGTCCAGGAAACCGGGACGTCGGGACGTTCAACCACGTATTCGCGGGCGGTATTGTCGAAATGGCCGTAGCGCATGGGGATTTCTCAGGCCTTCACGAACTGGCGCAGCCACCCGAGCAGTTCGGCGGCTTTTTCGGGGGAATCGGCTTCCACCGCCAGGCGCAGGACGGGTTCGGTGCCGGAGAAGCGGAGCAGCGCCCAGTTGTCGTTTTCCAGGTACAGCTTGGTGCCGTCGGCGTGCGAGATCTTCAGAACCGGGTAAGAGGCGATGCGGTCGCTGGGAGCTTCACGCAATCGCCGCGGAATGGCCACGCGCATCTCGGGCGTAGCCGGAATGCTCTCTTCCGCCTGGTAGAGACGGCCGGTAAGGGCATAGACGCGCTCGAGAAGCTGGGAAATCTTCTGGCCGGTTTTGGCCAGCATTTCCACCACCAGGGCGCAGGCGAAAATGCCGTCTTTGCCCAGGATGTGGCCGCGAATGGTGAGGCCGCCGGAGGATTCGCCGCCCAGCACGGCATCGTGCCCGACCATGGCCGCGACGATGTGTTTGAAGCCCACCGGCACTTCGTAGCACTCCTCGCCCAGGCGGTGGGCGAGGCGATCCAGCAGGTGCGTGGTGGCCAGGTTGCGGACCACGCCGCCGCGGCTGCCGCGCACCTCGTGCAGATACCAATAAAGGAGCAGAAGGAGGTCGTCGACCGAGACATACTCGCCGCGTTCGTCCACGATCGCGATGCGGTCGGCGTCGCCATCCATGGCCAGCCCCAGGTCGTAACCGTCGTCGCGCATGGTGGAGCTAAGCAGCCGGAGCGCTTCGGGATTGGGCGCCGGTGAGCGGCCGCCGAACAAGGGGTTGTGGCGCTCGTGGATAAAGGTCACGCGGCAGCGGGCTTCGGTCAGGACCGTGCCTAGAGTGAGCTGGCCGACGCCGTACATGGGGTCGACGATAACTTTCAGTTCGGCGTTGCGAATGGCTTCCAGATCGATGAGAGCTTCGACGGCGTCGACGTATTCGTTGGTGAAATCGCCGCGCTCGACGATGCCCGCGTCGAGCGCCAGGTCGAGTTCCAGTTTGATCACCCGCTCCGGAGCGAGTGCGTTGGTTTCGGCCTCGATCTGGCGGGTTTCGTGGTCGAGCAGCAGCGAGCCATCGCCGTGAAAGACCTTCAGCCCGTTCCACTCCGGCGGGTTATGGCTGGCGGTGAAGGCCAGCCCGTAGGCCGAGCCGCGGCGGGCGGTGGCGTAGGTGATCAGTGGGGTGGGCGCGGGCTCGGTTAAAAGGACCGAAGCGATGTTGTTGCCGGCGAAAACCTCGACGGCGGCTTCGGCGGCTTGCCGGGAAAGGAAGCGGCGGTCATAGCCGACGATCACGCCGCGCTTCTCCTGGCCCTGGCGCGTGATTTCATTGGCCAGCGCCTGGCAGAGGCGGCGGACGTTGTGCATGGTGAAGCCTTCACCGATGATGGCGCGCCAGCCGCCGGTGCCGAAGGTTACCAGGTTTTGCTCCTCCTGGCGGCGCGGGCGATAGAGTCGCTTCTGCAGGATGAATTCGGCCCGTGCCAGGTCCTCGGCGTTGTTGATGCCCTGCACTTCGTCGGGGTCGTAGATCTGGTAGCTTTCGACGCGCAATCCGGAGCGGATGAGCTCATGAACGCAGTCGGTGAAGCGGAATTCGCCGTCGACGGGGGACGGGGAAAGCCGGGCCAGGGCGGCCGAGATCATGCCCGAATCGACCACGTAGGCGCCCACGTTCAGCTCGCGAATGGCGCGCACCTGGGGCGTGGCCTCGGTATCTTCAATGATATCGATGATGCTCCCGGCGGCGTCGCGGATGATGCGGCCATAGGGCAGCGGCCGATCGACTACCGCGGTGAGCAGCGTGGCGTGAGCTTTCCGCAAGGTATGGCGATTGAGCAGGCCGCGAATCGAGCCGGGGCGGAACAGGGGTGTGTCTCCGTAGAGGATGAGCAGATCGCCATGGAAGCCGGCGAGGAGCGAAACGGCATGGCGGACGGCATCCCCGGTGCCGAGCGGGTTTTCCTGAACGACGTAGCGATAGCGCTCGCCAAGGTGCGCGCGCACGTCGTCGTTATGGCTTCCGACGACGATGTAGATGTCCTCCGGCGGGACGTTTTCGAGGGCATTCAGGATGACGCACTCGAGGATGCTCCGCTCGCCGAGCGGTTGGAGCAGGATGGAATCTCCGGCGGCCAGGACGATTGCTTTCAGGGTTTCAGACACGGGCGGGTTGTGCCTCCGAATCCGGCGCGGCTTGGGTCGCGCGCCGTCCTATGGGGATAAAGCGGGATAGAATAAGAGCGGGCACCGAGGAAATCAGAACCCATACGAAGAATTTTCGATAGCCGATCGCCATTTGGATTTTACCGCTTACCGCTCCCGGAATCATGAGTCCCAGGTTCATCAGCGAATTGGCGAACGCGTAGTGGGCCGTCTGGTAATTGCCGGGTGCGATTTCCTGCATCATGAGGAGCATGACGCCGACAAAGCCAAAGCCATAGCCAAACATTTCGACACTCATCGCCGACGCCACCAACACCGGATTGGTGGGCAACGCCGCGCTCAGGTAGACGTAGGCCAAGTTGGGGAAGTTCATGGCACAGATCAGCGGCAGCAGGGCGCGCCGCAGACCGAGCCACGATGTGAAATATCCGCCCAGGACCGTGCCCGCCAGAAACGCCAGCGTGCCGAAAGTGCCGTAAATAGTGCCGAACTGGTCCATGGAAAGACCGAGGCCGCCGACGGAGCGTTTATCCACCAGGAAGAGCGGCCCGATAGTGACCACCTGGCCCTCCCCGGCACGGTAGAGCAGGATGAACAGCAACAGCCAATAGATATTCGGCTTGCGGAAAAAGCTGACGAGCACGTCCCGGAAAGTAGCGGCGATTTGGCGAAGGCTGCCGGAATGGCGGGCCGCGCCTCCGCTGGGCAGAACGCGGCCGTGATACACGCTGAGTGCCACCAGAATCAGCCCCATGCTGGCGAAAATGACCATCCACGCGTGGGGCACATCCATGCGTGCTTCCAGGTACCCGGCCAGGACGATCAGGCCGCCTTGGGAGAACAGGCGCGCCACGCTGTAAAAGCCGCTCTGCCATCCGGCGTAGGCGGCCTGCTCCTTGCTGCGTAGGCTGGCGATGTAGAGGCCGTCGGCGGCGATGTCGTGAGTGGAGGAACAGAAGGCCACCACCGCGAACAGGCCGATCGTGTATAGGAAATATCCGGGCAGGGGCAGGCAGAGAGCGATCAGGCCGAGGCTGATGCCGCCCACGAACTGCAGCAGGACCACGAAATACTTCTTGGTCTTGAACATCTCGAGCAGCGGGCTCCACAGCGGCTTCAGCGACCAGGGAAGCAACAGCAGTTTGGTGTAGAGCGCGATGACGTCGTTGCCTAAGCCAAGCCGTTTGTATAGGATGCCGGCGATTAAGGAGACGGCGAAAAAGGGAACTCCTTCCGCGAAATAGAGCGTCGGCACCCATGCGTAGGGAGGAGTGCGGCGGGGATTTTCCGGTTCGGTCATGGCGCTGGGCTACGGCAAGCCTAAGCCAGTGGGCGAAATATGTCCAGTTCACAACGGTTGCGGCCATGTTTGTGTGCGGTCCCGAACAGACGTAAAGCGCGAGCGCGGGGCCCAGGGTCGATTGCGGGGGGCTCCCATCGGCGTCGGAGCTGTTTCGAGGTCGCCCCACTATCCGATTGAATTCAGGCACGTTCGCTGGCGTAACGAACCTGTCGTAACCATACCGCAACCGTTGTGAACTGGACATTCCCCGGCTAAGGGCCCAGTATGACCGAGACGTTGTTTCATTGGGCAAACAGCGCCTGGCGGAAGCCGACCTTCAGCCAGGCTGCCGATTTGAGTAGGGGGTTAGCGGGTATGTGAGCTGCAATACAGCAATCCGCCCGCTGCAATTAGAGGCCGGAGAGGCTCGCGCTTCTCCTTAACGACAGGAGATTATCTCGTGAAACTTCGAACGCTGTTACACAGTTGTAGAACGGTGGCTCTGGCCGGTGCGGTCTGCGCCCTGGCGGTCTCCGCATGGGGCCAACAGGTCACCGCGGCATTCACTGGCCAAGTCACCGACCCTTCGGGTGCCCCCGTGCCGGGAGCCCAAGTTACGGCTACCGATACGGATCGCGGAACCAAGTGGCCCACCAGCACCAACCAGGACGGTGAGTATAACCTTCCCCGCGTGCCGATAGGCACCTACGACGTGAAGGTGGAACACGAGGGCTTCCAGAAAGCCGTGGAGTCCCACGTTTCGCTGCAAATGAACCAGGTGGCCCGTCTGGATTTTCGACTCCAGGTTGGCAGCCTGTCGCAAACCGTGGAAGTCGCCGCTACCGAAGCGGTGCTCCAGACCCAGTCGACGCAACTGGGGCAAGTGATCGACGCCCGCACCAACGAGGACCTGCCTCTCGCATCGCGAAATTACGTACAATTGACCCTGCTCGCCGCGGGCAGCATCCATCCCGATCCATCCAGCTTCCAAGGACAGACCACCGCCAGCAGCGGACGCCCGAACGTGAACGGGAACCGCGAACAGGCCAACAACTTCATACTCGACGGTCTGGACAACAACCAGGTTTCCGATAACCTGGTCGGTTACGCGCCCAGCGTGGACGCCATCCAGGAATTCAACGAAATCACCAACAACGCGCCCGCCGAGTTCGGCAATTTCATGGGTGCCATCGTCAGCGCCACCATCAAGTCCGGCACCAACAAGTTCCACGGCAGCGCCTTCGAGTTTTTCCGCAACGACCAGTTGAACGCCAACACGTGGTCGAACAACTTCGAGGGCGCCCAGCGTTCGGCAATCCGCTGGAATAATTTCGGCGCAACCCTGGGTGGGCCGATCAAGAAGGACAAGCTGTTCTTCTTCGTCGACTACCAGGGGTCGCGCGACGATACACCGACCAGCGTCTCCACCACCACGGTGTTCACCGCGGCCGAGCGCAACGGCGACTTTTCCCAGCTCCTGCCGACGACAGTGCTCTATAACCCCTTTTCGTCGTCCACCGCCGCCAACCGCGCTGTATTTCCCGGGAATATCGTTCCCACGTCGTTGCTTAGCCCCATCGCTTTGGCGATCGTGACATCGAAATACTATCCGGCGCCCACCAACGGCAACCTGCTGAACAATTTTCAGTACGGCGCGAACAGCACCAACAACACCGACCAGGGCGACGCCAAGGTCGACTATAACATCTCCGAAAAGGACCGCTTTTTCGCGCGCTACTCCCAAAGCCGGTTCGACAACCCCAACGACAATACTTTTCCGCTGAAGTACAACAGTTTCTCGACCGACCCCACCCACACCGGCGTGATGGATTGGACCCACACCTTCAGCCCGTCGCTGGTCAACGAAGCGCGCGCGGGCGTCAATTACGTTTTCGTGAACAACGGCGCCGCCGCCAACGGGCTTGCGAACTTCGGTCAGACCGTCGGTATCCCGGGCGTGCCGTCGGCCTTTCTCCCCTCCATTAATTTCAACGGACCGACCAATGCGGCCAGCTTCGGCACCGCCGACAACTATGAACTGTTCGCCGACGCGGTCATTCACCTGGAAGACACGATCATCCTGACCAAGGGCGCGCACACGATGCACATTGGTTTCCAGGCGTACCGTTATCGCATGGATACGTTTTACTCCGGAAACAACGGCGAGGCCGGCACCATCCTGTTCAACGGCCAATATACGGCCGGGCCGGTCCCGGGAACCAAAGCGGGCAACGGCAGCGGCACCTCCGAAGCCGACTTCCTGCTGGGCCTTCCCGACGAAATTCAGGGCGGCGTCAACGGCGGTACCTGGGGCCAGCGCTCGAATTCCCTGGCCGCGTTCTTCCAGGACGACTGGCGCGTCACTCCCAAGCTGACCCTCAACCTAGGGCTCCGCTGGGAATTGCATACGCCGTGGGACGAAGTCAAGAATCGCCAGGCGAATTTCAACCTCCTCACCGGCCAGGAGTACACCTCCGGACAGAGTTGCCCCTATAACAACTGCAACGCCCTCTACAACCAATACAATGGCATTACCAACTTCCAGCCGCGCATTGGCTTCGCCTGGACTCCCGGCAGCGGCAAATTCGTGGTCCGCGCGGGTTATACCCTCTCGAACTACCTGGAGGGAACCGGAACCAACCTGCGCCTGCCCATCAACCCGCCCTTTGCGGTGGAGCACGACGACCAATACACCGGAGCCGCGTACAATAATCTTCCCGGCTCGACGCTCGCCAATGGCTTCCTCCCCTTCACCAGCAATGCCGGGAACCAGTTCGCCAATGTTACCCTGCGCGTTTGGGATCCGAATATCCGTCCGGCGGTTTCCAATCAATGGAACCTTACGCTGCAGCAGCAAGTCACTTCGAGTATGACCGTCTCCGCAAGCTACGTGGGACAGCGCGCCACCCACCTGATGGTGCCCATGCCCTATTTCCAGAAAGTGTTGAACGCCAGCAACGATACCGTGTCGCCTACCGAATATCTGGCGGGTAACCCGACGTTGCAGTCTGAGATCGGGCAGATCTCCGGCACGGCTTCGATTGGCAACCAGGCCTACGACGCGCTGCAGTTTTCCCTGCAGAAGCGCCTGACCTCCGGCCTGCAATTCGTGCTCAACTACACCTACTCCAAGTGCATGACGAACAATCTGGGCTACTACGGCCAGGGCGGACAGTCCGGTCAAAGCAATTGGTACTATCAGGACATCTACGATGCCAAGGCCGAATGGGGGCCATGCGACTATGACGCCACCCATAACTTTGTCACCAATGTCGTCTACGACCTCCCGTTTGGCCGCAATCGCATGTTCGGCAAGAATATGAACAAAGGCCTCGACGCGGTTGTGGGCGGCTGGGAAGTGGGCGGTATCCTGAGCCTGCACACCGGCTTCCCGCTCACCGTCACCGGCAGCGACGCTTCCAATACCGGTTCCCGCGGCGCCCGGGCGGATTGCATCGCTCCCCCGGACGTCTTCGGCAAACAGAACTCGCCCTCGGGAGGCTATCAATGGTTCAATCCGGCCTCCTACACGCAAGCCGCCGCCTACACTTTCGGCAGTTGCGGCGTAGGCACTGTTCGCGGACCGGGCCTGGACGACTTCGATCTCAGTCTGTCGAAGACCTTCAGCGTCACCGAACGGCACGGGTTCGATCTCCGCGCCGAATTCATTAACATGACGAATACGCCTATCTTGAATTCCCCGAATCACGGCATTGGGCCCACCCTCGGGCTGCTCAACAGCTCGCAGGGAGCACGCAACGTACAAATCGCAGTGAAGTACCACTTCTGAGTTCCGCTTGGTTAGTAGGGCGGGCCACGACCCGCCCTACCGGCCAAGGACGCCATTTCGAAATCACGGCCATTCATTAAACAACCGCTCCCTGGCGGTCGCGCGCATTTCCGAGCCGCGACCGCCAGGGAGCGGTTGTGTTTGTTAGTCACCATGCGTCACTGACGAGTTACCCGCGCCGGCGCAGGAGAGTTCGAACCAAGCGGGCACGGCCGTCAGAAAGGTGGCTGCAATCGTTCCACGGTGCGCCCCGGACGGGCCCGTTTCCGCGGCGCCGCCGCCGCTTTCTTCTTAGCCGCTGGCTTCTTGCGGCTGGCGCCCAGGCTGGCTTCGAGCACGTGCTCCAACAGCTTTTTCTCTTCCGGCAACACCTGCTTGCCGAATTCCGGCGGACGCTCGGCCGCCAGGTCGCGCATCCGCCGCAGCCACTCCAGCGATTCCCGCGCGGGATGGTCCGGCATCGTCTTCAGCAGATCCAGTGTCTTGTCGAAGTCCGGAATCCGGCGGTAGCAGCGCAGTGCGTCGCTGGGGCTGCCGGTCTTCAGGAATTCGCCGGCCGCCAGCTCCAGTTCGCCCATTCCTTCGTGACACGCCGCGATCAGCTTGGCGTCCGGGTGAGCCATCTCGTGCACCAGCCTGAGCGCTTCCCCGTAGTCGCGCATCTCGAGGTAACCGCGAATGGCTTTGTCGCGCAGCCGCGCGGTGCGCTCTTCCGCCTTGGCCGGCAGGAACAGCCGGTAGAGTACCGGCAGGTCCAGGTAGACCATGGTCGGCACCTTATCCGCCTGCCCTTCCAGCAGCCGGATCCATTCGGCGGCACAGGGCTCTAATTCGGCCGCCAGCCAGTTATCGACTTCCTTTTCCCCTCTTCGAATCGCCGATGCTACCGAATACACGGCGGCGGATCTGTCTTCGCTGAAATTGCGCGCCCACAACCCCACGATTCCGAGCAGATCCGCCAGCCCTTGCCGTCCGGCACGTTCGGCCGCGCCCGACGCTTCGCCGAACAGGTTCATCGGCCCCAACTCCATCGGCAGATTCACGCGCCGCAGGCCCAGGTGCAATGCTACCCGGCAAAGCGTCAGGTAGGCCGATTTGCGAGCCTCCGGATCGCTCACGGAGAACTTGCCGCCTTCCTCCCCCAGCAGCGCCACGGCCTGCTGCGCGCGCGACCACGCCAGCACCGGCCGAACGTCCAGCAACTGCCGCGCGTCGCTCTCGCACAGCCGGACGCGCTCCTCCACGTCCAGCGCCTCTTCTTCCAGGCACTTCAACAGCCCCGCGGGGACCAGTGGATACGGGCGCTCGTCGAACGTGAGCATCGCTTCCGCCGCTGTCCGCGCCCCGTCCGATGGGCTCACTTCCAGCCAGTACAGTCTCTCCGCCGGCCGGCTCAGCGCCACCCGAAGCTGGTCGATGGCCAGCCGCTTGGTCAGGTCTTCCACCTCGATGCCGCGCCCGCGCTCGCGCGTGTTCGTCACCCGCTCAATGGCCCGGCCCGCGTCCAGCACGCACACCGATTGAAAATCCAGCCCCTTGGCCTCGAACGTGGTCAATATCCGCTCGCGCAGTTGCGGCGGCACGTATCCCGGAACATCGTCCCCCAACGCGATCACCGCCAGCCCCGCGCGCTCCGTCAACGCGGTCAGCAGTTCTTCCAGTTCCTCGCCCGGCCTGGCCACGCAATACACGAGCTGGTCGCCCGCATTGGCGTCGATATCCGCCACTCCGGCCCCGCCCGGCCGTTCGTGCTTGGAGATCGCCCCGTACAGGTCCCACACGCGGTTCACCAGCATGGCGATACGCCGCGGGCTGCGCAGATTCGTCTGCAGCTTGGTCTCGACCGGCGTGCCCAGCCGGTGATGGATGAGGTCTTGAAACCAGCCCCACTCGAAATCCGTGGGACGCACCGTCTGCGCTTCATCGCCCGCCACCAGGACCACCGGCTTATGAAGCGAGGCGGCCAGTTCCACCATCGCCAGAGCCTCGATGGGGGTCAGGTCCTGCGCTTCGTCGAGAGCGATGCAGTCGTACCCGGCGAATTCTCCCGCACCCTTCGCGCGGATGCGCTCCACCGCCTGCCAGGCCAGGTCCAACTCCGGGAAAAACTTCCGCTCGAGCGCCGCCGCGCCCCGCTTGCGCAGCGTTTCCGCCACCTCCACCACCGCTTCCGCCGCCGTCCGGCCCAGCGACCGCTCCCGCATCTCGCGGTATTGGCGCGCCGAAATCCGGCGGTCCGGAACCGCCGGGAACCGGCCTACCGCAAACGGCAGCGCCGCTCCGAACAGGTGGGCGTGCATCTCTTCGTATAACGCGCCCTTTTCGTTCAGCCAAGGCCCCAGAATCGAGGTCGAGAAGCCCGAAATCTCTTTGCAGAATGCCGCCCTCGTCTGTGGCACCGGCTGGAATGGCGCCTCGCTCCCCAGCACGTCCCGTAGAAATTGCGCGTAGGTCGACACGCGAAACTTCTTGTGCGCCGGAACGAACTTGTCGAAATGGTCCCGCGCCAGCGCCGCCAGTTCCGGCGAATACGTCACGTATAGAATGCGTTCGGTCCCGGCCACGTCCGCTGCGTGCCACAACGCCGTGGTCTTGCCGGATCCTGGAAATCCCTTCACGATGCGGATCTTCTGCCGCGCTTGCGCGAATCGCGCCTGGTTCTGCGTCCACGGCTCCGGCACGTAATCCGCGCGCCGCAAGTCCTGCACATCCACCCGCAGATAGCTCTCGCCGAGCGCGTGCGGGTTCAGCGGCCGGTGGTCGTCGTGATGGCGGATGTCGCGCAGGAAAATCGCACCCTCCGGCGCGGTTTCGAAATCCGCCGAGCCCTTCAGCGGCGCCGCCCCGCGAGGCGCCCACCACGCGTAAAAATGGCTGCCATGGCTGCCACCCAGCGGCGAGCGCCGCCAGCCGCGATTCTCGCCCTGCGTCGGTTTGTAATACTGGCGGCTCAGGTCCACCAGAAGCCGGTGCATCAGCAGCGCCGCGCGCCTTCCCACCGTGCTGGCGCGGTTCTGCTCCATTTTCTCCAGAAACTCCTGGTGGCAGAAGATGGGATTTCCCGGCCGCGCGGGCGGCAGGTCCTCGTAAAGCCGGGCTTGAACTTCGGGGCCGAGAGTCATCGGAAACTACAGCATGGCACAACACCGCCCCGAGTGGCTGGGTACCTGCTTACCGATTTGGAGAGGCGAGAGAGGTGAGCTCACGCGGTGCCCCTTACCGAGCCGCGACAGCCAGGGAGTGCCCATGGGCCTGCGGCCAAATGAATGGCAATTACCCCTTGAAGAACAGGCTGAGGATGGCGTTCGCCGGCAGGTGCAGCGTCAATGCCGCCCGCCCCCGTTGCACCGCCATATCGAAACCCTCGCCGCCGCCGTTGATCAGCACTGCTACCACGCTGCCATCGGGATTGCGAAATGCCGCGTTGAACGTATCGAGCCGGGTCAGCGGATTCGAGCCGATGCGCCGGGCGCCGCGCCGGATCAGGGGGCTGAAGGTCCGGTACCCGCAATACGCCGCGGTAAGGTGCGCGGCAGGCGGATTCTCGCCCTGCGGTACCACCATGATGCGCGGCATCTTCTCGTAATCGGTCCGCGCCGGTCCTTTCTCGCGCGGGATGCCGAGGTATTGGTCCGGGCCGCCCCATTCGTCGGTGACGGTCGTCCAACTGATGTAACCGGTGGCGCCATTTGCCAGTACGTCCATCAGGCGCCCGAGGTCGCGGATCCGGCCGTATGCCCGCTCGCTGAGAACCGCCGGCACGTCCGGATGCTGCCGCCCCAGCAGCGCCATTTCCTCCGGCCTGCCCCGATAATCGTGAAAGGCTACCATGTGGGTAATCCGTTTCACCCGCGGGTCGTCGAGCAGCGGCTTGGCGAAGCTCTGCGCCATGTCGAAGTTGTGATCCATCACCCAGAGTTTCGTGGTCATCCGGTTGGCCGCCAGGCGCTTGCCCACCGCCAGAAGTACGTCGCGTTCCTGCTCCCAGGTCCACATCGCCGCCGGGGTGGCGCGGTCGCCGCCCGTCGCCGGCTCGTTCTGAACCGTCAGGTATTGAATCGGGATGCCCAGCGCCGCGTACGCCTGAACGCTCTTCACCAGGTAGTCGGCGTAGACTTCGGTGAACTCCGAGTTGAAGAAGCCGTGCATGATCTGCTGGTTACTGGTCATCCAGGCCGGCACGCCCCAGACCGAGGCCAGTATGTGCAGCTCGGGATTTACCGAGCGGAACTCGCGGACCACGTCTATGATGCCTCGGTCGATGTCTTTCTGCACGCTGAAGTGCGCCAGCGTCGGATCGGTTTCGCCCCGGGGGACATCGCAGTAGGTGTAGAAGTTGAAATCCCGGTTCCAATCCGTGCTGCCGAATCCGATGCGCATCAGGTTGAATCCCAGGCCATCCCTGCCGGCCAGCGCGGCGATGGCGGCGTGGCGCTTCTCCGGCGTCAGCCGCAGCAGGTTCCACACGTCGCTGTCGATGATGGTGCC
This sequence comes from Bryobacterales bacterium, assembly GCA_003164035.1. Classification (GTDB taxonomy): domain Bacteria; phylum Acidobacteriota; class Terriglobia; order Bryobacterales; family Bryobacteraceae; genus JBEKYD01. The sequence continues at coordinate 34,659 of PLRS01000159.1, forward strand.
GCCAAAGCCCAGCATTTCCTGAAACGTCGTGTCCGTGTCCAGGTTGAGGATTTCGGCAATCTCGCACTCCGGGTTCCGCGGCGCCAGTTCCCGCCCGGTCGGGCGTTGGCATCGCGCGTCGCCCTCGACCGCCAGGCGAGCCTCCACCGCGTCCCAGGACAGGCGTTGAGCCGGCAACTGGCTCAGTTCCTTCTTACGGGGATTCATAACCTGTCCGCTCGGCCCCGCCACCGGGCAGGCGTCGGAGCCGTTCGCGGCCGGCGCCCTGGCGGGAACCGTCTGACTGAAAGCGGCGTCAGGACCGCTGCCTGTCAACAGCAGTCCACCCAGGCCGGCCGAGGTTCCCGCAAGGAAGCTGCGCCGCTTCATCGAGCGATTGGTACTCTGCGCTGCCATGAGTTGTCTCCCTAGGGTTGGCCGCCTCGCGGGCCGGGTTGAAGCCGATTTCTATTCTATCAACCGGGAGCCTCTCCTCTCTTTTGCGGTGCGCGAGACATAGAGCTGGAGACGAACGTCGGATACCGAGCCGCGACCGCCAGGGAGCGGGCATGGGCTTCCCGCCATGTGGGGCAGGATGGCATCCGGATGGCATCCTGCGCGCCGGTTGCTTACCGGCGTTCCGGCGGATCGCGTGAAATCAGCAATTTGGACCGCGTCTCAACCGAGCGGATATCGGTGGTTGCGCCAAACCTCTTAGCGGCCGAATTTTCCTCGATTCGCGTGCGCTCCTACGAATCTATCGCGTTCATGTCGCGCACCCGCCATCCGCCGGTCCGTTGACACAAGGCCGGAAGCATGGTAGATAAGTCTAGATCATTGGTCTAGACATTTGGCGCCCTCCAGGGCGTTTGAGGAGCGGCAAGACGGTGCCGATGCGACTGCAGACGGAGAGCGGACCGTTCCGGCGGTTGCGGCTGGATAAGCGGGCGCCCACACCGGCCTATGCCCAGATCGCCGACGCGGTGGGCGGGTTGTTGAGGAGCGGCGCGCTGCCGCCCGGCTATCCTCTGCCGCCCGAACGCGTGCTTTGCGACCAGTTCGGCGTCAGCCGCATGACGCTGCGCCAGGCGATGGGAATACTGGAGCGCGAAGGGTTGATCCTCTCCCATCGGGGGAAAGGCACCTTCGTGGCGCACGACCGGCTCAAGAAACAACAGCAGGAACTGCGCGGCTTCACCGAAGAGATTCTGGCGCGCGGGGGAAAGCCGGAGTCGCGCCTGCTGTCGTTCCGGCAGGTGGCGCCGCCGGCGGCGGCGCGCGAGTTCTTCGCCATGGCCCAGGGCGAGAACCTCTATGAGATCCGGCGCATTCGTCTCAGTGGCGGCGTTCCGCTGACCCTTGAAACAGTGCAACTTTGCGAGCGGCTGTGCCCTCGGCTGGAACAGTTCGATCTGGAGAAGAATTCACTCTACCGGATTCTGGAGCGGTCGTACGGCTTACGGTTGGGGAGTTGCGTGGAAGAGATCTCGGCCGAGTTGCCCGCCGCCGAACATCGCAGGCACCTGGATCTGCCCCGTGGCGTCGCGATATTGACCATCCACCGCAATACCTACACGGATTCCGGGCTGCCGCTGGAGCTGACGAAATCGGCGTACCGCGGCGACCTCTATAGCGCCATCGTTCATTCGGTCCGCCGCCAGCGGACCGGCGGCAAATAGACATTCCCGGCTTTGGGCTCGAGCAAAAATAACTTGGCGCGATCCTGCCGTGGGGCAGACCATCGTTTTTCGTGGTCTGCTCCGCAATTGGCTGCTTTCATGCGCCGTCAATTCCGCGCCATTCCTTAGCGCCATCGATCACAGGCCAGAGCCGCCGCGCCGAGGACGCCTCCGAAGTAACCCAGTCCGGACGACACCAGCGACAGGCCACGCCGGTCCCATACCGAGACCAGTGGCGGGAGGCGCTCGCTGACAGCGGCAAGCAGTTGGGGGTTGTTCATTGCGAGCCCGCCGGAAAGGACAATGCCCTGCGGATCGAGCAGTTGCACCAGCGCCGCGCAGCCTTGAGCCAGGTGACCGCCCAGGGTTCGAATAGCGGCCGCGGCGTTGGCGTCGCCGGCGTTGGCGGCGGCGATCGCGTCTGCGGCGGATGGGAATTCCCCGCCCGCGTAGCGTACCAGGGCGGCCGCGTTGCAGTAAACTTCCAGACAGCCTCTCTGCCCGCAATTGCAAGGGATTCCATCGGGGATGAGGACCATGTGGCCCAGCGCGTTGGCGAAGAAATGCGCCCCGCGGTGGAGCGCGCCACCCACGTAGCAGCCGGAGCCCACACCGGTTCCGAGCGTGATGCAGACGAAGTCGGTCCATTCACGGGCGGCTCCGAAGCGCTTCTCGGCGGCAGCCAGCGCGTTGGCATCGTTTTCCACCGCGACCGGCAGTCCGCAATCGGCGGACACCTCTTCGGCGACGGGCGTACCGGTCCATCCTGGCAGGTTGCCTGTGGCGTAGGCGATCCGGCCGGTGCGCGCGTCCACCCAACCCGCGGTGGCGATTCCGGCGGCCTCGATCGCGATACCCAACTCTGCCGCGCGCCTCCGAGCCTCGCGGATGGCCCGCTTCACATTGTCGAGCAGCGCTTCACGGCCGCCGCCCGCGGGAGTGGGCACGAAGGAATCGAACACAAGTGTCCCCGTGGAAGAAACTACGCCGAATTTGGTGTTGGTGCCGCCCAGATCGACGCCCACGAAATACGTCTCGCGAGTCTGGCACCGGAATTCGTGTTCCACCGCGGTCGCGAACCAGCCAGTGATGTCTTTGGGGCGGGTGATGGCCGTGCCGACAACCACCGCGAAGGCGCCGGCCGCGATCGCTTCGCGCGCCTGCGCGGGAGAAACGATGCGGCCTTCGGCGATGACCGGAACTCCCAGGCGGCCCACCAGTTCCTCGATAAAGCGCGGATCGAAAGCCGTAACCTCTTCGGTATCCGGCGTATAGCCGCGGAGGGTGGGAAGCACCATATCGGCGCCGGCATCGGCGGAGGCCAGGGCTTCGTCCATGGTGGCGATGTCCGCCAATACCGGCACGCCAAGCTCTTCGCGAATGCGCCGGACGCGGTCGAATGCGCCGTACCGCTGCCCGCGGGCGGTGCAATCCAGCGCGATCATGGAGGCGCCGGCTTCGACCAGCGCATGGGCGGATTCAAAGGACCCGGTGATCAGTATGCGTCCGTCCGGGTGAACGGATTTCTGGATGCCGATAATGGGGACCGCTGTCACCTGGCGGATGGCGCGGATGTCTTCGGGGCCGTTGGCGCGGATGCCCGCTGCCCCACCCGCCACGGCAGCCAGTGCAAAGCGGGCCATCAGGTCCGGGCCGTAAAAGGCATCGCCCGCGACGGCCTGGCACGATACGATCAGTTTGCCGCGCAGGCCGCGGCAGCTTTCCGGCACGCTCATGCGCCCATCCTCGCAGAAATGGAACAGAGAACGATGGCGAAAAAGATCAGCGCGATTCCCAATCGCATAAAGGTCACGGCGCGTTTGGCCGTGCCCGCCCATTCTCCCAGCCACACACCCATGAGGTTGGCCACCAGCAGGCCGGCCGCGAGGCTGAGCGGCCAGCCGACCGATGGCCCCAACTCGCCCAGCCGCGGCGTGGCCGCGCCATAAAGAAAGATGCTGCCTCCCCAGAGCAGACCCATTACGGCGCTCAACAGCCAGGGCCGTGCCGAGCGCTCCGCGAAGAACAGTCTCCCCGAACCATGCTTCCGAGCCAGAGAGGAACAGTACACCACGTTAGGGATGGCTCCGGCTCCCAGCATGAGCAGCCAGATGCAGTTGGTGGAGGCAAACGGGGAATATCCGAGTTGGACACCGGTTGCGGAGATCGGCAGCGCGAGGGTGTAGCCGATGTTGAAGATGGCCGAGATGATGCCCGAGGCGACCGCGAACAGATACCCCGTCATGGAGCCCTTGGCGGCAACGCTGCCATCGCGGATACGGCCGGCCTTGCCGCACAGCGCCACGCCCCCCAGAAATGCGCCGACGCCGCCGAACAGCACCGATTCCCTTGCGCCGGCCTGGAAAGAGCCTCTCATGAGAAGCGGGACCAGGGAACCGAGCGCGGCGCTCAGCCCGATCACCAGGCTGTTGGCGATCGAAACGCCCAGGCGGTCGACACTGCGGCCGAAACAGATGGCCCCGAAACCCCAGGTGAAGCCGAACGCCAGAGCGGCGGCCACGGCGGCGCGCGGCGCGCGGCCCAGAATCTCCGGAGAGCCCGGAGCCAAACCAAAGACCATGACGGCGGGCATGGCCACGCACGCCACCAGGATGAACACCAGCCAGATATTCTCCCATTTCCAGGCTTTGGCCAGTTTCATGGGCGCCGTAAACAGGCCGTTGCAGATTCCCGAGAGAACCGCCAGAAAAACTCCGCCAAGCACCATCGTCACCCCGTTGTTTGTCCGAGACGGCTCCGAAACGCTGGAGCGGTCGCGGCCATTGACAGAATATCGCAGGCATGGTATTAAAGTCTAGATCATTGGTCTAGACATTTAAGCAGCGCGAGAGCCGGCCCGTGCGCCATTCCATCAGCCGCCGAATGTTTTTGCAGCAAAGCGCTGCATCCTCTTTGTTATATGCGCTGGTGCCCGAAGCCTCCCGCCAGGCGGCCGGCGCGCACGGCAAGCGAATCACCTTGCTGCACGACGGCGGATTCGATGCCGACGCCTGGGGATGGCAACTGAGCGAAGGCGCGTCCCTGGACGAGACGGTTGGGCGCGCGGGCGGAAGGTCTTTGCGGGTGCGATCCGCCGCGGGCGACTATGGGCGCTTTCTGGTGTTCAACCCGCGGGAAGGCGCGCGCTACACCCTGTCCGGCTGGATGAAAACCGCCGGAGTGAAGCCCTTGACGGCGGGAGGCGGCGCCTTTTTTTCCGCGCCGCAGTTTGAGTTCCAGGGCCGGCCGGCGCAGTATACCGCCGACGGCCACATCGAAGAACAGCATCTGGGAAATACCACGGGCGATTCGGCCTGGAAGCGGTTCAGCCGGGCCTTCACGTGCCGGAGAGGAACCGCCTGGTTCGAGATTACGGTCGGGCTCTATCGCGCCGCGGGCACGGCATGGTTCGACGACCTGACCTTTGTGGAAGACGTCCAGCCGGCCGAACTGGCCGATGTCGTCGAGCCAGACATGGCTGCGCAATGGGCCCACACCGCCGTATTGGTCGAGACCGGCGCACGTCAGCCGAAGGCGGCGATTCTGCGCGACACCCTGCCGGTTCGCGGTACGGCGAGCGATCCGGAACGCCTGGCCGATTTGCTGCGGGAGAGTTACCAGACCGAATACCTGACGGCCGGCGATCTGGCCCGCCCGGAGCGCTTCGACCGCCGGCATTTCGATCTGCTGGTATTGCCCTACGGGGAATCGTTTCCCGCTCCGGCGCGCGCCGGGCTACGCGAGTTTCTCAAACGCGGCGGCAATCTGCTGACTACGGGCGGGTACGCCTTTCAATCTCCGGTGGTGAAAAACGGCCCGGGCTGGAGCTTCGACGACGACCAGGTCCAGAGGGAACACGGCGAAAACCTGATTCCGGGCGGCGGCTTCACCCTTGGGCTCGAAGCGCTCAAAACCGCCGGTTGGACGATTCCGGCAGGCGCGGCGGCAGGTGTCGACTCCGCGCAAAAGGCCGCGCGCGTAAGCATTCCGGCGGGCACCTGGGGCCGCGGCGCCGATTGGCGCTGCTCGGTGGCGGCACAGGGGATCTGGAAGCGTTATTATTTCGAAGCGCGGATTCGCGCCGAGGCCATCGACGCCGCTCAGTCCGGCTACGGCTACATCAACCTGGAACAACTGGATGCCGCCGGTGAGGTGGTATACGCGACGCAGCAGGAGGTTGGGCGGGCCGCCGGAACCTCGGATTGGGGCGCTGTCCGAACCTTAATTTCTCTCGCCGGGGACACGCGGCACCTGCGCGTCCGGTTCGGGTTGTTCGAGGCCACCGGCACTTTGTGGGTGAGCGGCGTCCGCCTGGAGAGGCGCAGCGACGATCCGCAAATCAACACGTCGCGCGGTCTGCCGCAGGATGAACTGGTGGTCCAGCCGGAGCAGATCGGCATGTTCGACGCGGACTACCGGCTGCGGCGCGTTTCCTATCTGGAGGCGGCGCCGGAACAGTTCGTGTGCAAGGCGGACTCGCGCGTGAAAGGCGAGTTTGCCGGCTACGCGGCTTCGGGCGTGCTGGGGATCAACCATTCGCGGTGGATTCCCCTGGTGAACGCGTATGACCGCTACGGGCGTTTGCGCGGCGCCGCCGCGGCGCTGATGCATCATTACGGCGGCGAGTACGCGCGCGGCGCGTGGGTCTTCTTTGGCGTGGACAACGCCGATCTGTTCGCGGACGGAAAGCTGGAGCGCTGCCTGCCGGGGATCGCCCGGGCGCTGGCCCGCAATTGCTACCTGCGGGAAATCGAGACCGATTTCGCCTGCTATCGCGATGGCGAACCGGTCCACCTGCGGGTCAAGGCCAGTAACTATGGCGCCGCGGCCCAGAGCGTGCGGGTCGTGTTGGAGGTATTACCGGCCGAAGGAGGCGACCCCGCGTTTCGCAATACGCAGGCGTGGCAGCTTGCGCCGGGAGAGACGGCAGTGGCCGCCGCCGAATGGAAGCCGCCGCGGTTCGCGCGGAGCCAATACCGGGTGGAGGCGCGTCTCGAGATCGGGTCGGAGACGGTCGATCGCATCGAGACGGGCTTCGAGGTGTGGAAGGAGGCCACGCTGCGCGCCGGAACGCCGATCGGCTTTGATGACAACTATGTGCAGCTTCACGGCCGTCCCGTTTTTCTCCAGGGCACCGACGACTACTGTTACATGTTCCTGAACCGGAACGAAAATCCTCTCACCTGGCAGACGGACGCGTACGGTTGCCGGGACGCCTGCGTGGATCTCTACGAAAACCTGATGGGGCTGCGCGGGCCGCAGCAGAATCCACCGCGGGCGTGGTGGCGGTGGATCGACGCCATGCTGCTCGGGATCGAGCGCGCCGGGGGCATCTTTATGCCGGGGATGCTGATTTTCAGCAACACCGGGGTCAGCGATGCCGACCTGGAAGAACAAAAGGCATTCTGCCGCCGGTTCGCGGAACGCTACCGCGGCGCCCCCGGACTGATCTACTATCTGAACGGCGACCTGGAATTGCACGATCCCAACCTTCCCGACATTCAGAAGCTCTACCACGAATATCTGCGGCGGAAGTACGGGACCCAGGAAGCGCTCAGGGCGGCGTGGACGGTTTCGCCGCCGGAGACGGCGATCGACCGGCTAAAGATCGCGCGCGGCACCGATAACTTTGGCGATGTGCGCCGGCTGGACGACTACCAGTTTCGGGTCGAACTGGTGCAACGCTGGCTGAACGGGCTCAGCGAAGCGATTCGCCAGGTGGACGGGCAACATCCGATCACGGCGGAGTTTTACCAGGAGTCGGACAGCGGAATCGACCTGGTTTCCGCGTCCAGGGAGCTGACCTTCGCGAACTTCGGCTACTTCGGCGACAACCGGAGCGACCGCCGGCGGTTCGCGGCAGTGCTGAAGTTCCTCGACCTGCGGCTCCAGGGCAAGGGCGCGCACGTCGGCGAATTCGGCGTGAAGACGCACCCGGGCTGGAATAGCGCCACCGGGTACATTGAAGCCCGCAGCGAAGCTTACGAGCAGAATTACTTTTTGGAATTGACCCACACCGCGTTCGGGCAAGGCGCGGCAAAGGTACAGAACTGGTCGTGGAAATATCCGGCCGATCTGCCTTTCGAATGGGGCATGCACTATCCGTGCGACGGGGTGCCGCGCGACGTGCTGGCTTATTATCGCAATGCCGGGCTGTTGTTCCGTTATTTCCGGCCGCGGTACCAGGAGCCGGCGGTGGTGGTGCTGCTGCCGGACGAAGCCCGCAAGGGCGGCCTGGGATGGCAGGTTCACGAAGGACTGATTCAATCGCTGCGCCTGCTGATCGATGCCCGCGTGGAGTTCGGCACTTTGGACGACCGGTCGCTCGACAGGCTGCCGAAGGGGACGAAGGCGATTTTCTATCCTCTGGCGTACTGCCCCACCGACCAAACCGTCGCGCGTTTGCTCGCGTTCGTGCGGGCTGGCGGGAACTTGTATCTTTCGGGCGACATCGGTTACGATTCGCTGCGGCGCCGAACCAAGGCGGAACGCCTGGAGGAACTCTGCGGCGTGGTTTTTGAAGCGCAACTGTATCCGGGCATCGGCTTCCAGACCTGGCTCACGGCCGTTCTGCCACAGGGAGAGAGCGGCTGGCCGGAGTACCGTGGAGCGCCGGGAATCCGGGTGCGCGCCGCCAAAGCCGAGGTGTTGGCGGCGACGGCCGGCGGGGTTCCCGTGGTGACGGAGTACACGCTCGGGGCTGGCCGGGTGATCTTCACCTGCGATCCATTCGAGCTGCACGCATCGGAGGCTGCTCCGGATGGCGCGCGGTTCTATGCGGCTTTGCTCGAGCGGATGGGCGTGGCCGGCGAACGCGTGGAACCGGCCGGCGCCCCCCTGCACGTGCATCAGGTGCCGGCCGGGAATGGCGAAACCGTGCACGTGGCGATGAACTACGGCGACGCCGACATCGAAAAGGTGAGCTTGTTTCCAGCGGGCAAACCCTTGAGCTTCGCTCTCGCGGCGCACCGGCCCGGCGTCGCCGCGATCGACACAGAGGGACACGTGTTCGCAATAGAATGCGCGGGCGAGGCGCGCTACGGGGACGAACTCCTTTTGCGGTCGGAACTCCACTTAATGGCGATTTCGGCGGACCGCCGGCCGCTGGGGGACAGCCGGCGCCTTTTGCTGCTGCCGATGGGCACGGGCCGCGTGGAATTGCCGAATGCGGCCCGCTGGAGCGAGGCCACAGGTTTCGTGGGAGCTGTGGAGCGCGGCCGGTGGAAGACCTACGAAGCCGTGCGGCTGGAACGGCGCGGCGGCGCGCTTCACTTCGATGTGGATGCGGATCGAAACCTGAGCATGGTATTGCTGGGCGAATCGGGCGAGGAGCGGGCGCTGGCGGCGCTGGCGGAGACATGGGTGCTCAGGCCGTGGGAACTGGAAGGTGGAACGGGAAAGTGAGACGCCCGATCGTCGGTATACTGGCCTCGGCGGTGTGCGCGCTCGCCGCTGAGAACTATCGGATCCTCGATCCTCTCATCGTTCCGGCGACGGGCGACCCCGCGGCCGCCGTGATCGCCATCGCCAAACCGGCCACCGCGCCACGAATCCGGTGCGACCTGGTGATTGCCGGGGGCGGACTGGGTGGTGTAGCGGCGGCGCTGGCGGGCGCGCACGCCGGCCTGCGCGTCTGTCTGACGGAGCCGACCCACTGGCTGGGCGGGCAGATGACTTCCGAGGGCGTCTCGGCGCTCGACGAGAATCGCTGGATCGAGACAACCGGCGCCACGCGGAGCTACCAGGATCTGCGCCGGCGCATTCGCGGAGCTTATGCCGGCACGATGGCGCCGGCGGCGCGGACGGCAACCTTGAACCCGGGCCGCTGCTGGGTCAGCGGGCTGTGCTTTGAACCCAAGGTGGGGGTGAGCGCTATCGACGAACTGATCGCGCCGTACCAAAAGTCCAAACTGCTGCGGGTGATGATGCGGACTGTGCCGGTGGCTGCGACGCGAGCCGGAAACAAGCTGCGAAGCATCCTGGTTTATGGCCTGGAGAGCCGCCAATTCGCGGAACTCGAAGGGGCGGTCTTCATCGATGCTACCGAATTGGGCGATCTACTGCCGCTGGCCGGCGCCGGCTTTCATACCGGGGCCGAAGCGCGCGCCGAAACCGGAGAGCCCGATGCACCGGAGGTGGCGGCTCCGCAAGCGTTGCAGAGTTTCACCTATCCGTTCGTGCTGGCGGAAAATCCCAGCCATGGCATCAAGCCGGATCGGCCGGCGAGCTACCAACAGGATAAAGAGCATTTCACCTTCGTGGTGGATTATGGCGAAGGCCGGTTGTTGCGCTACGGCATGTTCGATCAACTGCCGGGCACGCCCGGGTCTTTCTGGACCTATCGCCGCCTGATTGCGGCCGACCAGTTCCCGGCCGGCAAGTATCGGACCGATCTCAGCATGATCAACTGGAGCGGCAACGATGTCTGCGACGAAGGCTATCTCTCGGCCGATCCGCTGACCGCCGCGCGGGCGCTGCAACACGGGAAGCGGGTGGCGCTGGGCTTCGCCTGGTGGATCGAGCATGAGGCGCCGCACGATAAGGGCCATGGCGGCGGGTTTCCCGCCCTGGCCTTGCTTGAAGACGAACTGGGCAGTTCCGACGGACTTTCGCAATTCCCCTACATTCGCGAGTCGCGCCGCATGGCTTCGCTGCGAACCATACGGGAGCAAGATGTCGCTGTGCCCTGGCAAGCGGGTGCGCGGGCGGCGGCCTTCGACGATACCGTGGGGATTGGATTCTACCCGATCGACATTCACGGCTGCACCCGCGGCAAGCCGTTGCCCACCTCGAAGCCCTACCAGATTCCGTTGGGAGCGCTGTTATCGCGAGACGTTGGGAACCTGCTGGCGGGAGCCAAAGACCTGGGAGCCACCCACATCACCAACGGCGCCTACCGGCTGCATCCCACCGAATGGGCGATCGGAGAGGCGGGAGGATTGGTGGCGGCCTGGGCCATTCCACATCGGCGGGAACCGGTGGAGTTGGCGCAGGACCGGGACGCGTTGCGTGCGCTCCAGCGGCAACTGCTCGAAGCAGGACATCCGTTGGCCTGGTTCGACGACGTCGGTCCGGAAGATCCGGCCTTTGCGGCGATCCAATTCGCGGCCGTGGATGGGTTGATGACAATGGATGGGGGCTCGCTCGCGTTTCGGCCGGAAGATGCCGTGAGCGGCGAAGAGGCTGCCGCCGCGCTTCGGGAACTGGCGCGGCGAGTTTCCGGCGGGTTCGAGATACCGCGAGGGCTCGAATCGAACGCAGCCTTGCAATGGGCGCAACTGGCGCCGCTGGGACACGGAGCCGAAAGGCGGAGCGGCGCGGTGAAACGTTCCGATTTCGCGGAGTGGCTGGTGGGGTGGCGGATCGGGCGCTGACGGCGCGGCCACGACTTCAGGCGGCGGCTGAGGACTGACCGAGGCAGCAATGTTTGTATTTCTTGCCGCTGCCACAGGGGCACATGTCGTTACGGCCGGTTTTGGGTTCGGGGCGGCGGTAAGTTTCAGGCTTTTGTGCAGAATTGTGCATTTGGAAATCAGGTTCGTTGGGCGCGGTTGTGCAGTTTTGTGCATCGGCGGGCGGTTCGGCGAAATGCGCGTGCTCGGCTTCCGCCATAGCATCGAACAGGCCGGCCATGCTGACGGGCTTTTCCTTTTCGAACTTGGGAGGGGTGGCGACTTGTTGGGGAGTCAGGTAAGGCATGGGGATCACCTTTCGGCTATACGATAGCGGGCGAGCGGGAAAAACAGGGAAGTGGAGAAGTCGCGGATGGGCGCTAAGGGATTGGGGCGGAATAGGTTACCAATATTTTCAAAGTCTGTGACTGATAAAGGCTTCGCTGGTTTCGCGGGGCGGGCTGCCGAGGGATCGGCGAGCTTTTCATGGCAGTCGCCGAGAGTCCGACCAACATTCCTTCTGGTGTGCTGGAGCTTGGGGACGCGTGTACATTAGCCGGCCGACGGCCATTGGGCCCGCCTCCCTGGACTGAATACCCGCGGAACTGTGTTGTGGCCGCAGATAGGGGAAGCGGCCATAGACTGACCTTGCCCGTTTTCTGTGACTCCTCTTACCATTCCGCCACCGACCCATCCTCATGAAACACGCGGGCCATCGGGCGCGTGCCGCCGAAGGGGTACTTGGACAGGTTCGCTTCAGACAGGTCGAAACCTAGGCCGGGCTTTGGGGACAGCGGGAAGCGGCCGTCCACCATGCGCATGGCGGGGAAGCCTAGCCACTCTTGCCACACCTTGTCATTGGGGCCGGGGTGGATTTGGCCGCAGATTTCCTGCACCAGGAAGTTGGGCATGGCGGCGTTCACCTGGAGGGTGGCGAGGCCGCCGATGGGGCCTTCGCAGGCGTGCGGGGCCATCGAGATGCCCGACACCGAGGCCATTTGAGCTACTTTCCAGAGGCCAGTGACACCGCCGACGTGGTTGATGTCGGTCTGCAAAATATCGACGATTCCCATCTCGATCAGCTCGCGGCAACCGTAGGTGGCGACCAGGCGCTCGCCGGTGGCGATGGGGGTGGTGGAGCGACGGGCGACCTTCGCCATGGCCTGGGCGTTTTCGGGCGGGCACGGCTCTTCGATGAACAACAGGTTCAGCGGCTCGACTTCCTTCACCAGGATGGATGCCACCGAAGGGCTGGTCTTGGCGTGGAAATCCACGGCGATATCGATTTCGGGGCCGAGCGCCTCGCGCAGCAACTGCATCCACTTCACCGCGGCGTCGATTTTCTTGCGCGTTTCGATCCACTCGTAGGTATCGGGCAGGCCGGTCTTGAAACACGACACGCCCTGCGCGATGGCGGTTTCGCGCAGCTTCGCCAGGCCCTCCTGAGTGCGGACTCCATCGGCATGATAGTAGCCCCGCACTCCGCGCGGATCGAGCGGGCCACCCAGCAGGCGGTGCGCGGGCACGCCCAGCGCCTTGCCGCGGATATCCCAGAGCGCCTGGTCGATGGCCGAAATGGCGGAGCCGATCACCGGGCCGGCTCGGTAGAAGCTGTGCACGTACATGGATTGCCAGGTGTGCTCCACCTGCATGGGATCGCTGCCAATGACGAAGTCGCGGAAGTCTTCGATGCAGGCCATGGCGGCGCCGGCTTTGCCTTCGAGGGTCCCCTCGCCCCAGCCGACCAAGCCCTGGTTGGTCTCCAGTTTGACGAAGACGTAGGGCCGGTCGGAAGTGGGTGTGAGCGATACGCCGAAGACTTTCATGCCGGTGATCTTCAGGCCGGACTGGAGACCGTCGAAAGCGCCGGTTACCGCCTGGGGCGCGAAGGAACAAGCGCAACCGTCCACAACCGCGCGTCGCGTTTCGGTGTTCGCCGCGTTCTCGCCCAGGGCCAGACCGGCCGCGCCGAACGCCAGAAAGTTCCTACGCAGCATGGTATTTCTCCAGCGCCTGTTCATTCACATCGATACCCAGGCCGGGACCACGCGGCAACTCAAGAAAGCCGTCTCGCGGGGTCTCGATACCGGCGGAGACGATCTCTGCGCGCATGGCGCGGTCGGCGGCATCCTCGGGATAGGGTACGTGCTGGATGAAGAAATTCGGAACGCTGGCGGCCAGGTGCAGGGCCGCGGCGGTAGCTACCGGACCACCGTCGTGGTGGGGCGCGATGGCCACATAGTAAGTCTCCGCCATCACGGCTATGCGGCGCGCGCCGGTGATGCCGTACACCGAGATATCCGGCCGCACCACGTCGACCAGGCCTTCCCGCAGCAGCGTCTGAAAGACCGCGGGGTCGGCGACGCCGCGCCCGAACCCCAGCGGGGTCACCGCCTCAGCCGAGATCTTGCGCAGGGCTTCGAGATTGGACACGGAGCACGGTTCGTCGAACCACAGCGGATGGCTGGTCTCGACGGTGGCCGCTACCGACGCGGCGTCCGATGGCGTGAGGCGGCCGTGACCGTCCAGGACAAAGTCCCGGTCGTCTCCTACTTGCTTGAGAAGCTCACGCACCTGGTCCTGATAAGCGCGACCCTGATTGCGCGCGGCCGGCGGGGGGACGCGCACAGACGCGGCATGAAAGCCGGGCGCAGCGGGGGAACCCGAGAACGCGCGGACTTTGTTGCGGGTGGGCCCTCCCAACACACGGTAGACGGGCGCGCGGCAGGCTTTGCCGAGTATGTCGAGCAGGGCCATATCGAGAGCGCCGGCCAAAGGCGTGGACCCGTCGATGGCGGCGTAGAGCGTGGCCGGGCGGCCGAGCCAAGCTTTTTCCAGCGCCTTGGAATCCTGCACGGAGGCCTCGGCGCATTCGCCCCATCCGGTCAACCCGGAACCGGTCTTGACGCGGACGATCGCGTAGCGATTTCCCGACACCGGCTCGCGGAGGGGGAACCAGCGGATCTCGGCGATGACGTGGGGTCCGGTTGGTGCGGCGGCGAACTGGGGCACAAACCCGGCGGTTAGGCGCGCTCGGCGCCGCGCGATGGTGGGATTGGCGGGCATTTTTCCACAATCACGATATCACGAACCGGTAGGGCGCTCCATGCCGCCGTGCCGCCGTGGCGCGGGCATTCTTGCCTGCTGTGTCGAGAGTAAGAGTCGTCTCGACACTTCTTCCAGCCTGCGACACAATATCGAGGGCCAACGTCGGCACGACTGCCGACCCGGCAGGCAGGACGGCCTGCGCCACGAAGCGCGCCGGAATGAGTCCCGGCGTGGCAGACATTGGAGTCCAATATCACATACTCTTCCAGCCAAGCCCGCCTGCGTAAATAGTGGGGCAGGCAATTTTGCCCGCAGCCGCCTTTTTAGGCGGCTCTTCCGAGGTGCAGCGAGTCTTTCTGCCAGGCCGAGAGCCGGCTAAAAGCCGGCTGCAGCCAGAATTGGCTGCCCCACGATCTGTTCAGAACGCCGCCCTAATGGAAAAGTATGCGGCATTGGACATTGGAGTCTGCTCCACGAAGAGGCTCTACGGGCGTCTGGCAGGCACGCGCGGGTTGCGGGCTCCGGCCCACTTTTGCTGGTGCCAGAAAGGATACGGGTCGGGGACGGCGCTGGCTTCGTCGAGACGGGCCATTTCTTCGGCGGTCAGATCCCAGGCGGCCGAGGCGAGGTTGTCGCGGAGCTGTTCTTCGTTGCGGGCACCCAGGATTACGGTGTCCACGCCCGGTTTACCGCGAACCCAGTTCAGAGCCACCTGGGCCGGAGTGACACCGCGCGTGGCGGCGATTTCGAGCATGACGTCCACGATGCGATAGAGGCGCTCCCAATTCACTTCGATGGGCGAGCCGAGCGCGGCCAGGCGGCTTTCGGCGGGCGGAGGCGCGTCGCGGCGGACCTTGCCCGAAAGCAAGCCGAAGACCAGCGGGCTCCACGCCATCACGCCCACGCCCTGGTCGAGACCCATCGGAATGAGCTCGTATTCGGCGTCGCGGACCAGCAAGGAGTATTGGATCTGCTGGCTGATATAGCGCGCCAGGCCGGTACGCCGGGAAATGGCGACGGCTTTGGCTGTCTGCCAGGCGGAGAAATTGGAGCAGCCGATATATCTAACCTTGCCTTGGCGGACGAGGGTATCGAACGCTTCGAGCGTCTCCTCCATGGGCGTGATGGAATCCATCGAGTGGGCCTGGTACAAATCGATGTAATCTGTGCCGAGGCGGCGCAGGCTGTCCTCACAGGCGCGGATCAGGTGGTCGCGCGACAGGCCCAGGTCGTTCGGCCCCGGCCCCATCCGCGAAAAGGCTTTGGTGGCCACCTGGACATTCTGCCGCCGGCCCTTCAGAGTCGCTCCCAGCACCTCTTCGGCGAGGCCTTCGGAATAGATGTCGGCGGTGTCAAACAGGGTGACACCGTGTTCGATGGCAATATCGACCAGGCGGCTGGCGGGTTCGACGCCGAGGGCGCCCATGGCGGCCTGCCGGCCCTTGCCTCCGAACGTCATGGTCCCCAAACTGAGCGACGACACGCTCAAACCGCTGCTACCGAGAAATCGCTGTTCCATGCCACCTATTATGAGACGGGGCTGGGGGTTTGACAATTCAGGCTCCCACTGAGACAACAGGAAAGTGGACGGCCAAGGAGCCCGCGTCCGCTGCGCGGAACGCGGCAGAGGGCAGGCGGAACCGCCTGCCCCACCATTGATACCCAGCCAGCCCGATCAAGAGGCCGTGTATTGGTCCAGCAAGCGCAGATACAGCCGATAATCGGCGAGTGACACTTCGGGGGGAGTCTGGTGGTCGACGCTGGGAAGGAAGCCTCCCGTGTGCATCAGCGGGAGCAGGCGCTCGAACTCGGTTCGCATGGCGGCCTCGCCGAGGTGCATCACCAGCTTGTTGTAGTGGCCTACCATCCTAAGCTTCGGATACGCCTGGCGCAGCGCCATGCCATCGACGGACGCCTGCCGTTCGAGCGGGAGCACGCCCTCGACTCCGACTGATTGCAGCCACGGCACCAGTTTGGTGACATCGCCATCGGTATCGACGATGGTCACCGCATTCATGTCCTTGATCCGCTCCAGCAGGCGGAGGTAATAGGGAGTGAGGAACTCATCGCAGATGCGGCGGGAAACCATGGGGCCGTGGTTGTAGGACATGTCCTCGGCAATGGTTGTGAAGGTGGGAACACAGACGCGGCGAATCTGTTCCAACAGGCGCAGGTTGAATTCCAGCAGATCGCGGTTGATGCGGTGAATCAGTTCCGGCTGATCGTGGTAGGCGAACATCAGCTTCTCGAATCCGAGCAGGGTGCGGGGAAACCAGAAGAACCCTTCGAGCGTGGTCCAGACGACGGCTTCGCCCGCCGCCTGTCTGGCGGCCCAGGGCTGCATGGCGGCGATCGCGGCGCCGTGGTCCGGATAGAGCGAAGGCCGGATGCGCAGGTAGTCGTCCATGTTGGAGACGGTGCCCTCGACGTGGTGCTGGACGGCCTCGATGGTGGACTGGGTGGTGCTGAACCAGAATTGCTTGTAGGGGTCCAGGCCAAAGTATTGCGAGATATCGAAGACGTCGTCCAATTCCGCGGGCAAGCCCTCGCGGTGCCAGCGGTCGATGGTGAGGTCCCACCACATCGCCCATTCCCATCGCGGGAAGCGGTCGACGGGCTGGAAGTTCATGAGCGCCCGAAAGCGCTCGACATGGTTCATGGTAATCACGGGTAAGAATCCAGTTTATATCGCAGCGGCGTTACACCGAGGCCACCGATGGAATCGACGTCCCGATCACGCTCTATATCGGGAGCCAATCGGTCGACCTCATGGCCAAGCTGGATACGGGAGCCGCACACGGCATCTTCGAGCGCAAGAATCCTCCGGGCATTGGACAGACCGGGAGTTCTGCCCTACTT
The DNA here is from genome assembly GCA_003164035.1 of Bryobacterales bacterium. GTDB lineage: Bacteria > Acidobacteriota > Terriglobia > Bryobacterales > Bryobacteraceae > JBEKYD01. The sequence goes on from PLRS01000159.1 coordinate 51,616, forward strand.
GACCGACCAGGTGGCCAGAAATCCTTCGGCCGCCAAGTTTTCCAATTCGCGATTGGAGGAATAGGTGTACTCTTGCTGGCGGCGCTCCTGCATTTTTTCCAGCAGCTTGACCTGGCGTTGGGCTTTTTGCACGCGTTCCAGTTGTTCACGGCAGGCTTGTTCCCGGCGCTGGCGCTCCTCGGTGTACTCGGCTTCGAGGCGTTGCGCGCGCAGGCGGTAGCGGCCGAGATTGGCGAAATCGACGGCGGGGACGGCGGCGCGTGACAGCACTTCGCGGTCGTTCGAGATGCGTTCGGCGGTCAGGTGGGCGATCGTTCGCTCGATGGCGGTGAGTGCGGTCCGGCGCTCGGCCAGGCGGGTTTCTTCGATCTGCTGTTTCTTGCGGTACCAATCGAGAACGCGGTGGAGGCGAAATTGAAACGTGCGCATGGGAGCCTAGAGTTTGGCGGCGATGGCGGCCATTTGGGCGCAGCCTTCGGCAAAGGGCGCGTCGGCGGAAGTGTCCTGGCGCAGGAAGGCGGTGATTTCCGGGCGAGCGCGCACGGCGGCGTCGAGGGCGGGGTTGCTTCCAGCGGCATACGCGCCCAGCTCGATCAGGTCTTTTGAATCCTCGTAGACGGCCAGGGCTTCGCGAATTTTGCGGGCGGCGGCCAGTTGGGGGGGCGAAGAGAGCTGCGACTGCAGCCGGCTGACCGAGTGCATGACGTCGATGGCGGGATAGTGGCCGGCCACGGCCAGGCGGCGGGAGAGCACGATGTGGCCGTCGAGGATGGCGCGCACGGCATCGCAGATGGGCTCGTTGAAATCGTCGCCCTCGACCAGCACGGTGAACAGGCCGGTGATGGAGCCTGTCCGGAAATTGCCGGCGCGTTCCAGGATTCTGGGCAGCAGGTTGAAGACGGAAGGGGGATAGCCTTTCTGGCTGGGGGGTTCGCCGGCGGCGAGGCCGATTTCGCGCTGCGCCATGGCGAGGCGGGTAACCGAATCCATAATGAGCAGCACTTTGGCGCCCTGGTCGCGGAAGTACTCAGCAACCGCCAGGGCGACGAAGCAGGCGCGGACGCGCAAGGGGGCGGGGCGGTCGGAGGTGGAACAGACCACGACCGAATGCTGGCGGCCTTCCGGTCCCAGATCGCGTTCGAGAAAGGCGCGGACTTCGCGATTCCGCTCGCCGACGAGGGCGATCACCGTGACATCGGCGGAATTGTGGCGCGCCATGGCGCCCAGGAGGGTGCTTTTCCCGACTCCGCTGCCGCCGAAGATGCCCATGCGCTGGCCTGTGCCGCAAGGAATCATGGTATCGATGGCGCGGATGCCGGCGACCATGGGTTCGGCGATGTGTTCGCGGTCGAGGGGACTGCCGGGGGGTGGATAGAGACGATAGTGGGCGGCGGGACGAATGGGGCTGAGGCGATCGATGGGGCGGCCGAAGCCATCGAGGACGCGGCCCACCAGGTCGGGGCCGACAGGTACCTGGGCGTCTTCGCGGCGGGCCACGATGCGGTCGTGGAGCTGAATGCCGTCGATTTCCTCGAGCGGCATGGAAAGCACCTGGCCATCGCGGAAGCCGATGACCTGGGTGCGGACGCGGTGGCCGGAGGAGGTGAGCACCTCACAGAAATCGCCCACCGCCGCGGCCGGTCCCTTCGAAGCGACCAGCATGCCGACCAGGGCGACCACTTCGCCGGTCCAGGGGAGCAACTCGCAATGGCGCACGCCGGCGATATAGGGATTCAGATCGATGAGCTGGGGGGATGTCACGCTCGTGCCTCCAATTTGTCGATGAGCCCGCGTTCGATTTCGGCGAGTTGGGTCTCGACCGAAGCGTCGAGCGAGCCGCGGCTGATTTCAAAGATGGCGCCGCCCTCACGCTGGAGGGGATCGGCGATCACGGTAATGGACTGGCCGCGGCCGCTGCGATCGAGGCAGGACTTGACGATTTTCTCCTGGCTGGGGTGAACGCGGACGCGGTAGACTTCCTGATTTTGGAGCTTCTCGATGGCGGCGTGAAGGAGAGCTTCCAGGGCGGAGGCATCCATCGACAACTCGCGGTGAAGGACGCGGCGGGCGATTTCGAGGGCTAATCGGACGGTATCGGCCTCGGCGCGGCGAATGGTTTCGGAGCGGGTGACGGCGAGCTCGGCGATGGTATCGCCGAGGCGCCCGATGGCGGCCGCGACGGGAGCCTCGGCGGCCTGACGGGCCGCGTCTCCGCCGGCGCGGAAGCCGGCGTCGTAGGACTGGCGGGATTTCAACTCCACGGCGGCTTCCAGTTCGGCGATTCTGGCCCGGCAGCGGGCACTTTCGTCGGGCGGCGGAGCGGGGTGCGCCGACTTTTCGGGTGCTGGGGGGAGCGCGGCGGCGTGGCGGCTCCAGGGGGCCGGCTGGAGCGGGGCGGTGGAGTTTTTCAGGACTTTAGCCCGCATTTGGAGTGTACCGTCCGTTCGGTGGGAAAGACCGGCTGATGAGAAGCCGGCGGGGAAAAGCGCAGGCGAGAACGCCAGCTTCACGGAAGCAGCCAATTGCGGGGCAGACCACGAAAAACGATGGTCTGCCCCACGGGGTTGACCGGTGGTTGTATAAGGTAGCGAAGCCGCAAGCAAAAGCGCCGGGATGAGTCCCGGCGTGGCAGCCTGAGAGTCCGCTCCACGGAGTCATCATTTCACCTCGGTGGCAACCGTTTCGGCGGTCCGGCTTTCCTGCAGCCACATGCGCAGCACGTTGGCGGTGACGGCGGGGTCGCGCTTGGCGATGGGGCGTACCCGTTCGGCGAGCTCGTTGGGAGTTTTGGCCTCGATCCGGGCGGCGGGCGGCGCCTGGCCGTTGGCGATGGCGGCGGCGGTTGGGCTCAGGTCGGTAGGTACGGCGGGCGCGTCCAATTCGGGCGGAAGCGCCGGTTCGCGTGGAACTCTGGTACGCCGCGAAAGACGGAAGATCCCATTGGCCAGCACCACCAGCACGGCCAAGCCGACGCCGGCGGGCGCCCACAGGTCGCGATACTTGTCGGCAAAGTCGAGCCAGGGCGGATTCTTGACGGGTTTGGATGAGTTGAAGACCGGGGGCGGCGGCGCCTTCCGGCTGGATTCGAACGGGAGAGTCTCGACGATCAATTGATCGCCGCGCTCGGCGTTGAAGCCGGTCACGCCAGCCACCAGGTCGCGGATCGTCTTGAGAGTTTCGGGCGAGGGCGGGACCAGCACACGCTGCCGGCCCTCCCAACGAACGGCCTGATCCACGAGCACGGCCAGCGACATGCGCTTGATCACACCTTGCGGAATGCGGGTGTGACGGACGACGCGGCTGGTCTGATAGGTAACGTTTTCGGTGCGCCGGGAAACTCCCGTGGAGCCCTTGCCGGCCGACGACGACTGTTGCGGCAGATTGGAGGCGGTGCCGGGGATTCCGGAAATGGAGGCGCGCTCGGTGACATCCTCGGTTTTCTGCGAACTGCTCATGACCGAGCGGGAGGGATCGAGAGTCTCTTCCTGCTGTTCGCCGCTGGTGAGATCGTAATCGACCGAGGCGCCGGCGCGAAACGCGTTGGCTCCCAACAGGGGTTCGAGGGTTTCGTCGATTTTGGCGACGAGGCGCTTTTCAAGTTCCTGACGCATTTCGAGGGATTCGCTGGTGAGGGCATCGGAGTCGGCCGAGGCTCTTTTGGGCCGGCTGAGCAGGGTGCCATCCATATCGACAACGGAGACGGCATCCGGGCTGAGACCCTCGACGGCGCTGGCGACCAGGTTGGTTACGGCGAGCACGTTCTGGCCGGAGATCTGAGTGCCGGGCCGCAGCTTGACCATCACGCTGGCCTTGGCGGGCTGCTGCTGGTCGAGAAAGACGGAGTCCTTGGGAAGAGTGAGGTGTACGCGAGCCTGTTCGACTTCGGCCAGGCTCATGACGGAGCGCTCCAGTTCGCCTTCGAGAGCCCGTTTGTAATTGATGTGCTCGACGAACTCGGTGGCGCCGAAGTTGGATTTGTCGAACAACTCGAAACCGATGCGGCCGCTTTTGGGCAGGCCGGCGGCGGCGAGGGCGAGGCGCGATTCGGCCAGCTTTTGCGAAGACACCAGGACGGTGGCGCCGTTTTCGGTCAGGCGGTATTCGACGCCGGTTTCGCGCAGCTTCTGCACCACGGTGGCGGCGTCTTCGGGCGCCATTCCGGTGTAGAGCGGGCGGAAGTCGCTCTCGTGACGATAATGCACAAAGGCAATCACACCCGCCACCACCAGGGCCGCGGCGACGAGGATCTGGATGCGCTGGGTGAGGGAGAGCCCCCCGATCAGTTTCTTGACTTGGTCCATGGCGGTTTCGGGCGGCTCACACCTGCATCTTCATGATTTCCTGGTAAGCGTCCACCACCTTATTGCGGACTTGCAGGCCCAGCTCGAATGCCAGCTCCGCCTTCTGGGTGGCGAGAATGGTAGTGTGCAACTCTTCGTTCTGGCCGGTGAGGAACTGCTGTACGGAATCGGAGGCGGTGTTGCGGAGAGACTCGATGGAGCCGATGGCGCTCGAGAGGACGCTCTGAAAGTCGCCGGATTGAGTGGCGGCCGCGGCCGAAGTGACCGCCTGCGGCAGGGCGATGGGAGTAATGCTGGAGATGGGTGCGGTCATGAGGAGTTCCTATCGCAGCAGATCGATGGATTTTTGAATCATGTCCTTGACGGCCGACATAGCGGAGACGTTGGCCTGGTAACTGCGGTTGGCGCTCATCAGGTCGACCATGTCTTCGGCCGCATTCACCTTGGGGATGGTGACGTAGCCGTCGGCGTCGGCATCGGGGTGTCCCGGCAGATAACGCTTTTCCGGCGCGCTGTTATCGACGGAGATACCGGACACCTTGACGCCGGTGAGCCGGTCGCCGCCGAGCTGGGCGTCCAGTTCCGATCCGAAGGCGGAGCCGACATCGTCGCTCGTAAAGATGGCGTCCTTGCGGCGGTAAGGGCCGCCATCGGGAGTGCGGGTGGTTTCGGAATTGGCGATGTTCTCGACCAGCAGGGCGGCGCGGGCGCGCTGGGCGGCCATGCCGGAGGCGCTGACCGAGAGCGCGGAAAACAGGCTCATCAGCTCTTCCCTCCCTGAATGGCCTCTTTGATGGTGTTGAGCTGAGACTTCATCAGCGTGGAGGCGGCGCTGAAGCGCATGGCGTTTTCGGCCAGCAGACGGGCTTCACGGTCCAGATCCACGTTGTTGCCGTCGTTCCTGGTGGCCAGGCCGGTGACTTCGGCGGGTTGCGGCGTGCCGCCATCGAGGGCCGATTGGAAACTGGCCTGGAAGTCCAAATCCTGAGCTCTATATCCGGGGGTATCGGCGTTGGCGATGTTAGAAGTGACCAGCTTCTGCCGCAAACTGACCACGTTCATGTATTGCTCGAGGCTGTCGGTTAAGGCGTCGATCACGGCAGAACGGTGAAGGCAACTGAGGTTCCATCCGGGCGGCGGCCGATGTGCAACGAATCGGGGCGCATTGGGGGAGAGAATGACAGGCGAGCTACGTCAACCCGGTGACGTGTCAGGAAACTGACGGTGGGAAATTGAGGATCATGGGCGGATGCGGGGCGGTAGTGCGTTGGCGCAGCCAAAAGCGCCGGGAAGGAGTCCCGGCGTGGCAGACTGAGAGTCCGCTCCACTAACTTAACTAAGCGTCGAGGCGGGTGTGAGTAGAAAAGGGGATTGCGGGAGCATTGAAGACGTACTTATGCAGGAACGTGAATTGCCGCAGTTCGTTTGCCAGGGAAGTTCGGGCCAGCAGCAGCATCGCGCGGGCCCATTCCAGGGTTCGATCGACGTGGAGGATGGTTTCGCGGCGCAGGGGGTCGCCGGGCGGCAGTTGTCCGATGGCGGCGCGGGCGGCCGCGCAGAAGCGAGGAGCGATGCGGCACACGTCGTGGTAGCGCCTGGCGACTACGGCGCGGCGCAGTTGGTTCTCCAGTTCAACGAGGGGGCTGGGGGCCATGTTTTGACTCTAAGAACTGGAGGGGTACTCGGCCTGGAACAGGTCGGCGAAGTAGGTCTTTTCAGACTGCAGAGAATCGATAGCGGCGTCGGCCGCCGATAACCGGGTCTCCAAATTAGTCTCCATGTTACTGATCATGCTTTGCTGGTTCGAAATCAGAGCGTTCTCGTTGGTGACTTGAGTTTCGAGGGTGTTGACATTGGTCTCGATGACACCGGTGGAACTATCGGTGGCGGAGGTGACGTTATTGGTGGCCGTTTGCAGAAAGCCGCCGGTGGTGGCGGTGCCCAGGAACGCCTGGACGTCGCTGGTGCTGAGGGCGGAATAGGTGGTGGAGTCGAACGAAAGCTGGCCGGTGGAATCGAGGATGACGCCGAGGTCGGTGAGGGAATTGACGGAACCGGATCCGCTGCCGGTGTATTCGGCGATGTTATCGAGGAAGCCTTGGAGTTGATAGACCGTGCTGCTACCCGAGAGAGCGCCCGCGTTCTGGCCGGTTTGGGCCTGGACGTCGGTGACGGCGGTATTGTAATCCGTCACGAAAGTGGAGAGCGCGCTCGACAGGTCGCTGTAATCGTTGGCCACGGTAATGGTGGCGGAATCGCCGGAGGTGGCGCCGGATTGGATGGTAACGGTGAGGTCGGGCGCCAGCGTAACCGTGGCCGAGGTGCTCTTGATGACGGTAGAGGAACCATTAACGGTGTACTCGGCTTCGGCGCCGGTGGACAGGGTGCTCATCAGGTCGCTGGTGCCGTCGTTCAACTGGATAGTATCGGCGCCGAGGGTGTCGCTGGTCAGGACCAGGCGGTAATCGGCACCGGAAGATCCACCCATATTCACGATGGTGGCGGTGACGCCGGCATCGGCACTGTTGATGGCGGTTTCCAAATCGTCGAGCGACGTGCCGGAGGGTTTAATGGTAGTGGCGGTGCCATTCACCGTCAAGGTGTAGGAGGTGGCGGAGCTGATACCACCCGAGGAAGGGTCGGTGACCGTGGTGGAGCCGGCTTCGCTCTCGACCGAGGTGTGGGAGCCGGCGTTTTCAACGTCGATGGTATAAGTGCCGGAGGAAGCCCCGGAACTGGCGTTCGCGGTGGCTACGGAAGTGTCCGAGGAGGTGGCCGTCGGAGTGCCGGCCACGGCCGAATTGATGCTGGCGATGGCGCCCTGGAGCGAGACGAAATCGCTTTCGAGGGTGGTGAGAGCGGATTCCTGGCCGGTCAGGGTGGTGACTTCGTCCTGCATCTGCACCATGGGGAGGGACGCGTTTTCGACGGCATCGTCGAGGACGGTCTGGAAGCTGCTGGAAAAGGTGCTGGAGCCGCTGAACGTCGGAAGAGTGATTGAACTCGTACTCGAAGACATATGAATTTCTCAATCACCGGACATAGTCACCAGGTCCGGGGCAAAGAACCGCTCCCTGACGGTCGCGGCTCAGTAAGTGCTAAGCAAGACGGGGGCCGAACCCGGGTGGGGCTCGGCCCTCAATCACCTCAGGACGCTGTTTGGAAGGATTGGCTTAGCCTTGCAGGAGTTTCAGCAGACCTTGCGGAGCGGCATTGGCCTGTGCCATGGCGGCGACGGAAGCCTGCTCCAGGACTTGGGCCTGGCTCAGGTTGGCGGCTTCGGTGGCGACATCGGCATCGCGGATCTGGGATTGGGCCGACGAGAAGTTGGTGATCTGGGAGTTGGCCAGATTGATGGCGTACTGCAGCTTGTTTTCACCCGCGCCGACGGCGGCCTGCGCCTGGCCGAGCTGCTGCAGGGCGTTGTTGATGGCGGTAATGGCACTGGTCGCGTTGCCGGTGGAGGTGGCGGAGGCGACGGGCGCGGTCACGGTCTGGACGCCGGTGGCGGTGAACACGCCGGCCGCGGTGTTCGTGGAAACCGAGAAGTTGCTGCCGCTCTGGAAGGAGATGCCGGTGCCGGCAGCGTTCTTTACGGCATAGATCCCCAGCGAGGAAGTAGCATTGTTGATGGCGGTAATGGCCTGGGCCAGCGTGCCGGTGGAGCTGAGCGTCACCGCAGCGGTGTTGGAGCCGTTCTGGAAGCTCAGGGTTTCGGCCTGGGGGGCAAAGGTGGCCTCACCCTGGACGTTATAGAGGCTCGAGTTGCTAGCCGTGGAGGCGGCCGTAGCGACCGCGTCGGTGGTGTCGGTGGTAGCGGCGCTTACGGTGAAAGCGGTGCTGCCGGCGAACTGCAACTGTCCGTCGGAGCCCACCTGGGCGGTGATTCCGTACTGGTTCAAGGTGGTGTTCAACTGGCTGAGCACGTCGTTTTCGCTGAGTCCGCTGGTAGTCCCAGTGACTGTGGCGGTAACGGCTTGGGCGGCGCCGTCATTGATGAGGCTGAACTTGAATGTTTCGCTGGCGTTGGCGGAAAGGAAGGTCGCGCCGCTGGTATTCAGGGCCACGCTGTTACCGGTGAGTTCGGTACCGCCGCCCTGCACAGTGCTGCCGGTGAGGCCGAGGCTGCCGGAATCGACGGCATTGCCGGTGCCGCTGAGGTCCACATCGACTTCGGAATTGGTGTTATCGGAGCCGCCGCCGACATAGACGACGTTGTTCACGTTGTTGGTGCCGCCGGCGTTGAGGCCGATGTTGGTGGCCTGTTGGGTGATCTGACCGACCAACTGTTGGTACTCCACGTTGATGTTGGAGCGATCCCCGGTGAAGGTGGTGCTGGCCGATTCGGTGGCCAGCGTTTTGAGCCGGTCCAGCATGGTACTGATGTTGCTGAGGCCGCCATCCATAATCTGCAGCGTGCTCACGCCGGTGTTGGCGTTGATGACACCTTGAGTCAGCTCGGAGATGTTGTCGCGGTATTGGTTGGCTACGGCCAAGCCGGCCGGGTCGTCGCCGGAGCTGTTGATGCGGTACCCGGTGGTCAGTGCCTCCACGGTTTGCGTCTGGAAGTTATTGGTGGTCTGCAGGTTGCTATTCCCGACCATCGACGCGTAGTTCGTCACAATGGAAATCATGGTATGTTAACGTCCTGTTCGCGATACATCCCGGACGTCCTGTCCAGGTTCGGGTTCTCCCGTCGGGATACCCGAAGTATCTGCCTTTCACTGAGTCATATCGGGGGCGTGGCAGGACGGTTCTAGCATTTTTTTGAACGAGTGATAAGTGAGAGTTTGTAGCATACAGTCACGGGCCTCGAATCGCCCGGCAACCGCTCCCTTACGGTCGCGGCTCGGAAATGCGCGGGCCCGAGCCGCGACCGTAAGCGAGCGGTTGCCGGGTACGTGACCGTCATTGCGAAATCCAATACTAAGTGTCCTTGGGTGTCAAGGGACTCACGGCTGTCAAAGTTTTGACGGTTTGGTTAACGCCGCCTCGAGCCATCTTTTCCAGTAGAGAGAAGATCCGATCGCGATGCACACTGCCGGCGGCGGAAAGATTCTCGTCGCGAGTGATCTGGGTTTCCTTCCTCTGGATAAGGACAGTACAGGGCGCCACGATGCCGAGCTTCACCCTGGTGCCGGACACCTCCAGCACTTCGATTTCGATTTCCCCGCCAATGAGGAAGCTTTCGCCGGCGCGACGGCGCATTATGAGCACGACGCCGGCTCCGGCTGCGGATTGAGCGCGAGAAGGGGATGACGGTGCGGGTAGCCGGAGAGGGTCTGAATCGTCTGGATTCCGATTCGCTCCCGCAGATTCAAGACGATGGGAGACAGCAGGTTGACGGTTGGATGGGGCCGGTTATCCCCGGCGGTCGAAACCATGGCGGCACACAGGACATCGGTACCGATGCGAGGCTGGCCGCCGGTGGGCAGACGCAAAACCTTTAGATCCTCGGGAGGGATGGACAGCCGGTAATTCGGATCGACTGCCAGGATGGGGAGCAGAATGAAGCACACCGAGGCGTGGGCGAGACTCTGCATGAACATCAAGGGATGGGTGGCGGGCTGCGACAGGAACACGAACAACCGTTCGTCCTCGAAGCCCGGCAAGCCATGGGGAAACTCGAAGACGGCGTCCTGGGAGTAGCTTGCTTCCCCGAAGCACCTGGTTTGGATGCGCATCATGGGCGGCGGGAGAAGGGTTGCAATTTGGCGGCCAGGAGTGGGACAGGCCTCCTGGCCTGTCGCTGGCTGGAAGAGCCGCTTCGCGGCTACGACAGGGCGGGAGTCCTGTCCCACCAAATACGCGAGCCCTTAGTTCGGGCGGGAGTGGCGTGGAATGGGGTTCGGCTCGGAGGATTGGCTGGATTTGACCGCAAGCGGATGATTGAGGATTACAATGTCCACGCGGCGGTTGCGAGCGCGATTTTCTTCGGTATCGTTGGGCGCGATGGGGACGGTATCGGCGTAGCCGGCGATGGCGAGGCGGTCGCGGGGGATCTGGTAGGTGCCCGAGAACAGTTCCAGCATGGCGATGCTGCGGGCGGCGGACAGTTCCCAATTGGAGCGGAAACGGCCGGTATGGATGGGCACCGAATCGGTATGGCCCTCCAGGCGCACCAGATTGGGAAGGTCGTGAATGGCGGTGGCGATTTTCTCGATGCTACCCAAAGTTTCCGGAGCGATGGTATCGCCCCCGGAGGGAAAGTAAGTAGCCTGTTTGAGACTGACGACCAGGCCGCGCGCTTCCATGTGGACCTCGATCTTGCCGGCCCTGATTTCCTGGTCGAGCTCGGTGGTGAGGTAATGGAGAGAGGGCAGCAGTTCGGCATCCTGCGCTGGGACGGGCGTGTTAATAGGTTCGGATCCGCCAGGGCCCTTCATCTGGGCGTTGCCTTTGCCGATTTCATCGACGGTGCCGCCCAGGATTTCGTGGACGGCGGATCGCATTCCACCCTGTTCGAGAGCCTCCTTCACCGAATCGGAAACCAGTTGCGCCTTGGCTTTGTCGGTTTGCGAAGAGGCGAACATCACCACGAAGAAGGCAAACAGCAGAGTGACTAAGTCGGCGTAGGAAACCAGCCAGCGGTCGTGATTCTCGTGCGCGGCGGTCTGCTTTTTGCGGGCCACGCTCAACTCCCCGCCGCTACAGGCTGGCGGGCCGGTTTGGCACCGGCGGCGGCCTTATTTTTCCCCTCCGAGGCCTTTTTCTCCGGTTGGACGATGTAGGCGTCGAGCTTGATGCGGATCAGCTTGGGATTGAGACCTTCGACGATCGCCAGCACGCCCTCCAGCATCAACTCCCGGAGTTGCACGGCGGCCTTCAAGCGTGCCTTGAGCTTTCCCGCGGCGGGGAGAAAGAAGAGATTGGCGGAGCCGACGCCGTACACGGTTGCCACGAAGGCGGCGGCGATACCGCGGCCGACCTCGTCGATATTCGCCAGGTTCTTCATGACCTGCATCAATCCGAGCACGGCTCCGATGATGCCGATGGTGGGTGCGTAACCGCCGGCTGCTTCGAAGGCTTTGGCCTCGGCCTCGCCGCGCTGCTCCATCAGGTCGATTTCGAGCTCCATAATGGCGCGGATCTGGCTAAGTTCCATGCCGTCCACGGCCAGGTTGAGGGCTTTCGACAGGAACGGATCGGAGATGGCGCCGGCTTCCTGTTCGAGCGACACGATTCCGTGTTTACGAGCCTGGGTGGCGTAGCCGATGATCTGGTCGAGGGTTTCGGCCACCGGCGGGGCGCTATCGAAGAAGATTGCTCCCAGTTTCCCGACGGCGCCCAAAATCGCCGCCATCGGCGTGGTCAGCAGGACGGCGCCAAAGGTGCCGCCGAAGACCACCATGGCGGCGGTGACCTGCTTCACGTCCGTGACCTTGCCGCCATCGAGGATCAAGCCGCCGAGAATACCTCCTACGGCGAGGAGGATTCCCCCGATGGACCCGAGATCGGGGCGAGCGCTAGCTTTCTTCTTGGCGTTGGCCATGGAGAAGATCCTGAGGCTTACGGGCGGGCCTGGTTGGCGGCGAGGAGAGGCATTGGGCTTCCGGCGGCAGGCCGGCCAGAATGGACTGGCGGTAACGGCGGATGCGTTCGACGATTTCTTCGGTAGATTCCAGAACCATGATTTTTTGACCGGTCGTAAGGCTGATCACGGTGTCGGGAGTCGTCTCGACTTCCTCGATCAGGTCGCTGTTGAGGACGACCCGGGTACGATTGAGACGGGTGACTTGGATCACAAAGAGTACATCGGCGAGCGGGGCGAGGATTTAGAAGAATTCCACCGCTCAAAATTACAGGGAGCGGCGCTGGTTGACTAATTCTCAACAGAAAGACTAGAAACGCACCGCTGGAACACCGATGTGAGAGTTGCTATGGAAAATCGGAGGGACAGTTGCGGGCGGGAGCCGGATCTGGCGGGGCAGCGAGCCGGAAACTTACTGCGGGCCTGGATTTCGGGCGATGCAGGGCGTTTCCAGCGCGAGATCGAGTCGACCCTGTCGGACCACACCAGGGCGTGCGGCGCGGGGGAAGAGGAACGCAGGAATCTGTTGAGGGCGGTCGCGATTCGCCTGACGAAATGCCCCAACGTGTTTGGTCTGCCGAGAACTGCCGGCCTCGACCTTTGCCTAACCCTGTTGGGACACCTGGTGGCGGAAGACACCGGCGGCACCGGGCCGGAGCAGCCGGAAAAAAAGGGATACCGAAGCCGGGAGTACCGAGGCGGAACTCCGGACGGGGGGCGGCTTTCCTTTCCCCCGACGTGCACTTCAACCCAAACAAAGCCCTGGCTACGGCCTGCGTAAGCGTTGCTTCGCCGCCAAGTGGGGCCAAAAAATGAGGAGCGCCGGGCTACCGCGGCGTCCCGGTCACCAACGTATTCCCACCACGGGCTGCCGCGGCTCTCTTACTCCCAGCGCAGACGAGGGAGCCCGAACGCTTCGGCCAGATGGTTGAGTTCGGCGCGCACCGCCGCCCATTGGTCCTGCAGCCCGGGGTAAAAGCGTTCGCGATTCATGACGTGGTTGATATCGCGGCTGACCCGGATCGCCTCGTCGACGAAATGGCGGGTCTTTTCGACGTCGCGTTCCCGGTTCCAGGTTTCGTGCAATTTCCCCATTGCCCGTTCAAGCTCGTCGGCGTGCCGGTTCAGTTCGTCCTGTCTAAAACTACCGTGATAGTCGCTGCGCTCCAGGGCGTGCCGAAAGGAGCGCTCAAACACGCTGGTGCGGTCTTCGCAGTCTCTGATGACGCGGGCGATATCGCCTCCCCGTTCATGCTCCCTGTCTTGGGCGCCGGCCGTGCCGGCAACGAGCAGTGCGCTCATTAAGACAATAAAACTCCGTTGGAACATCATTTACCTCGTCGATTCAAGTGGCGGGATCTTCGTCCCCCACGGTCCGGACAAACGGCCCGAACGTCGTGGGCGCGCAGCGAGAATGCAAGTTGGCGTTCGAGATCCTGTTTGAGATTGCCGCGCCGCTCCGTGGCCGTGAGCGGGGAAACGGTGCTGAAAACTAGCGCACCGCCGGCGGGAATTCACCTCAGGCATCACCCTGCCTGAGCTATGTTTTAGCCTACATCGCCGTCAGGGGGCGGCGCAAGGTGCGGTGGTACGGGTGGCGTCAGCCCAAATAGCTGAACAGATTCTTTTGCTGTTGAACCTGCGCTTCCACCGACAGGGCGGCCTGCTCATCCAGTTGCGACTGAGTCAACTGCACGGAAACGGTGGGGATATCGGCATCGCGCAGATTGCCGAGCTGGGATGTGATCTGGGTTTGGAGCTGCTGCGCCGTACTGGTGGCGGAGGTGACGCGGTCCTCAGCCGTGCCGTAAAAGGCCAGTTGCTGGTTGAGATAGGTGTCGGCGGATTGCAGGTCGGTTACGGACTGGGTGATGCCGGCCTGATCGTTGTTCTGGAGCGCGGTCAGCAACCCGGTGACGGCGGCGAACACGTTGCCGGTGGCCGCAGTGCCAGTGGAGGTCTGCGGGTCGAAGATCTGCTGGGCGGTCTCGGCAATGGGGATCGAAGTGCCGCTGGTATCCACGATGACGCGGGTGGAGGACGCGGAGAACTGCTGGGTAACGCCGTCGCCGGAGGAATTCAACTGATACATGGGGCTCGAAGACTGATCGCCGCTGAAGATATAGCGCCCGTTCACCTGAGTCTGGCTGGCACTGACCAAGGTTTGAAGTATGCCCTGAACCTGGGTGGCAAGGTTCGTGCGGGCGCTGGCTGTGACCGATGTACTGGCGCCCTCGGTTGCCAGCGAAACCGCGCTTTCGACCGCCGACACCGCGGTTTGCAAAGCGGAGTCGGCCGAGCTGAGCTCGGAGCCGGCGCTCGCGAGGTTGGATTGAATCTGCTGGTTCTGCTTGAGGTCGGCCTCGTATTGGAGGATTTCGGGGATATCGGCGGGATCGTCGGACGGAGTTTGGACTCTGTAGCCGGAAGTGACTTCGCTTTGCGCCTGGTCGATTTCCGTTTCGGTGCGATTGAGGTCGGCCAGATAGGACTGGGTTGCTCCGCTGATAGGAAACATGGATTCTCCCGATTATGGGTTGGGCTGCACCAACGCCAGAACATCCTGCGCCATATTGTTCAAGGTGGTAAGAACCTGGGCGATCGACTGATAGGCGCGCTGGAACTGCATCACGTTAACGGCCTGCGCGTCGAGGGAAACGCCCGAAGCGTTATTGACCAGAGTGGTGGCGGAGGCGACAACCTGCTGCTGGGTTTGCTCGTTGTCGGTAGCGGTGGAATTCGCCTGGCCCATGTCGGAGGCAATCTGGCCGAAGTAGGAGGTCAGGCTGACGCCGCCGAGGGCGGAAAGCGTGGTGCTTTCGAGAGCGGCCAAAGTATTGGCATTGCCGTTGGCGCTGCCGGATGAATCCACCGGCGCCAGCTCGGCGCTGGTGATGGTGGAACTGACCGCCAGGCTGGCGGCGGCATTGGTGGCGTTGGTGGTGTCGTAGGTGAACAGAGCCGCGCCATGGGCCGCGCCGGTAGCGGTGGAGACGGTGCCGGATTCGAGGATCTGGTTGACGGTGGAGGCGAGGGTGGAAGCGAAAGTGTTCAGGCTTCCGGCCTGCACGGAATCGCCGATCACCGAACCCAGTACGCGGTTGCGGGTATCGAGCAGGCCGCCGAGTTGCCCGCCGGTGATCTGGGAGGTGATGTCGTTGCCCTGGGAGTCATAGATGTGGGCGGTGGGCGGAGAGTCCGGGTTGGTGGCATTAGGTTCTACCGACGAACCGGACGTCAGCGTATCCACCTGGGTTCCCATGACCAGCGGCGTACCGCCGCCGAGCAGGACACTGATGGTGCCGTCGGACTGGGTCACGGTAGTGAAATTGGTGAGTTGAGCAAGGCTGTCGAGGGAGCTATAGAGACTGGCCTCCTGGGACGGATCGGGGGTGGTTTCCTTAAGGCGCTCCTGGTTGTAGGTCTGGATTTGGGCGGCGATGGTGTTGATCTGGGTAACGGTGGAGCCGATGGAGGAATCGATCTTGGTTCCCTCTTGCGAGAGCGAGGTGGATAGGCTTTCGACGGCGGTAGCCACATTGGTGGCGTCGTCGACCACGGTCTGGCCCGTGGTGGCGTCGGGGGTGGTGCTCCAGGCGGAGAAGGCCTGAAACAGGGAACTGAGAGCGGACGAGACGCCGCTGGTGCCGGAAACATTGAAGAGACTTTCAATGGAGCTGGTGGTGTTGGCCTGAGCGGTGTAGAAGCCGAGGGTCGAGGTCTGCTGCTCCACCTGCTCCTCGGCGTAGGGGTCGCGGGAATCGGAGAGGCCGTTCGAAGTGACGCCCCCGGTCAATCCATCCTCGACATCGAGAGGCTCGGCTTCCAGGTTCAGGGATTGGGTGGCGTAACCGGGGGTAGACGAGTTATTGACGTTGTTCTCGACGACGTTCAGGGCCTGCTCGATCACGCCCAAGGCATTTCCGGACGTTTGCAGCATGGACAGCAGGGTTGACATGCCAGCTCACCCTTGCATGTCGTATGCCGAACGGGCGGTAGTGGGAACCGTGCTGCAGCCTTTTGGGGAGTATGCCACCGCCGTGGCGCCGGAGCGCGTGGCGAGGCCGCGCTCCACGGCGGCACAGGCATCCACCAGACGGAGGAAAGAACCTACCTCGCGTTTGACCTGGGCAAGCCCCGAACGGAGAGAGCCAGCTTCCAGGCGAGGGTTGCGGCGGATCTGTTCCGCCCAGGCTTCGAATTCCGCCGAGGCAATCCGCAGAATGTCCAGTGCTTCCAGCAGGCGGGAAAGATCGGCTGTGCGGCAGGCTTTGCGCGCCTGGCGGAGACGCTCCAGGGTGCGAGCGAGGGTTTCCGGGCCGGCACTTGGGGTCATCAGTCGTCGTTCTCCACCGGCGCGGAGGCGAGGGCGTGGGAAACCAAGGCGTGGCTGAGCTGGGCGGAGTCCACCTGGTACTGACCTTTGGCGTAGACGGCGGCCAACTGGGTGACGCGGTCGGCCTGTTGGGCCTCCAGGGCGCTGCTGGTGCTCGAGATGCTTTCCGACAGGGAGGAGATTTCAACCTGGTCGGCGCCGGCGGTGTTGAGCCCGGATGACGGCGCAATCGAGGAACCTGATTGGGTCGGATTGATTTGGCCGGTGGCGGAGGCGCTGCTGCCGGCAACCCCATCGTTCTGAAGTCGAATTCTCATAGGAAGCTCTTAGGCACGGTTCCGATCGAAGGCTATACTCCTTGTTATTCAAAGGTGGCACGAGGGAAGGGTCCAGGGCAATACGCAATAGGGAAAGGCCCTAATGATAACGGCGGTTATCGTTTAACTCCTACCCAAAATGAGGTAGACTCCTGAGCCCAGTACTAGGTAGATCTTAATGTTATGCAAAAGCTGCTGTGGGTCTCACCCGTTAGCTCCGCGTCGGCGGAGCGGAACTGGTGCCAGGCGCCACCAACTTTCACTGTGGTAGAAGTCGACAAGTTGACCGAGGCCATTGCGGCGTTAAGCAGTGAGGATTTCGCCTGTGTACTGGTGACCGCCGACATGGCGGATACCAGCCGGGTGGAAGCGCTGGAGGCGATCCACACCATCGATCCGTTGCTGGCGGTGGTCTTCTGGAATCCGGAACTGAGCCCGGCTCAAGGGGTTCGGCTGTTCCGGGCCGGGGCGTACTTCTGTTTCGGGCGTCAGGACTCGGCCGAGACGGTGCGCGAATGCGTGGAAAGCGCGATGGAGGAGAAGCGCGGGCGGGAGAGCGCCGCGGGAGTGGAGCCGTGGCGCTCTTTCCTGGTGGGCGAAAGCCGGGCAATGGAGACGGTGGTGGAAACCATCCGGCTGATCGGAAACAGGCGTTGCACGGTTTTGATCGGGGGCGAGACCGGGACCGGTAAGGAAATCGCGGCCAGAGCGCTGCACGCCGCCGGTCCGCGCGCGAACCAGGCTTTCGTGGCCATCAATTGCAGCGCGCTGCCGGAAAACCTGTTGGAGGCCGAGCTTTTCGGGCATGTAAAAGGAGCCTTCACGGGCGCCATCCACACACGCGTGGGGCGCTTTGAGCAGGCGCACAGGGGCACGCTGTTTCTGGATGAGATCGGCGATATGCCGATCGAATTGCAAACCAAGCTGCTGCGGGTGTTGCAGGACCGCGAAATTCAGCGGCTGGGCGGTTCGGAAACGATCAAGGTGGACGTGCGGGTAATTGCGGCCAGCAATGCGAACCTTCTGGAGCGCGTGCGGCAGGGCAGGTTTCGGGAAGACCTATATTACCGTTTGAACGTGGTCCCGCTGCAGATGCCACCGCTGCGCAAGCGAACCAGCGACATCGGCCTGTTGGTGGATCACTTCGTAAAGAAGATCTGTCAAATGGAAGGCATCCCCGTCAAAACGGTGACGCCGGAAGCGGTGGAGCGACTGCGATCCTGCCCGTGGCCGGGGAATGTCCGGCAACTGGAGAATGCGGTGGAGATGGCGGTAGCGCTGAGCGGAGACAGGAATACGCTTTTCGCCAGCGACTTCGGCCTGGGGCCGGCCATACCGATCGAGGCGCCCGCGGCCGATTGCATCCCGTTCCCCGTTTCGGAAGCGATGGATTTCGACACGGCGGTGAGCAACTTCGAGCGGGCCATGCTGGAGCGCGCGCTCAAGAGCACAGCGGGGAACAAGACCGCGGCGGCGGAACTGCTGGGCCTCAAGCGGACTACGCTGATCATGAAATTGCGCAACTACGAAAGCCCGGCGGGCCTTTGCGCCATGCAGTGAGCGAGGGCCGAAAGCCCCGCGTCGACAGTCGTGCCGACGTTTGCCTCTGGGGCTGGGTGATGGGCTCGAAGAAATGTCGAGAAGCGGCCAAGGGAAAATGACCTGCCCAGCGGTGGGACAGACGATCGTTTTTTGTCGTCTGTCAGGCTGTTAGGGCCTGGCGGGGGCCGACAGACCACGAAAAACGATGGTCTGTCCCACCCGCTCGCCGCCGAAACTGGCTCAACGCAAATTCCACAACATCAGGAAAAAAGCCGGCTGCAGCCAGAATTGGCTGCCCCACGATTTGTGCAGGACGTCGCCGAAGTGAAAACTATGTGGCATTAGGCTTGACAGCCTGCGCCACGGCGGTTGGCAACCGTGAGAATGCGGGTCAGGCGATCCTGCAGTCTTACGCGGAGCCGTTTTCAGGAATGGCTTCGGGTTGAGAACCGCGCCCCGGAACACGTATGATAAAGGCCGCTCCGCTGATTATCGGGGGCCGGGAAACGAATGGAGCCGAATCGCATGCCGAAGGAGAAGGAATTTACCGTCACGATTGAAGACAAGCCTGGCGCGTTGGGGAGGTGCTTCCTCGCGCTGGCGGAGCGTGGAGTGAACGTCCTGGCTTTTCAATCGTATGTAGAGGAGGGCGAGAGCCTGGCCCGTTTCGTGGTGGACGATCCGCCCACTGCCAACACCGTGCTGGGCGGCCTGCGCATGATCTTCGAGGAAACCGAAGTCGCCGTAGTCAGGCTGGCGCACCGTCCGGGTGAGCTGGGCCGCGCAGCCTCGCGGTTGGGCGAAAACCAGATCAACATCGACTACTCCTACTGCGGACTGGAGCCCGGTTCCACGCGGGCGCTGTTGGCCTTCGGGGTGGACAACCTTTCCAAAGCCGCAAACGTGCTGGACGAACTGGCCGCCGAGGAGGGGTAAATGAGAGGGGTAAATAAGGGGGGTAAATAAGGTTGCCGCATCATACGCCCGGGAAATCCGTTCCCGGGAACCGCTCCCTCGGTGGTCGCGGCTCGGTATGGCGTACTACCACATCAATGCAGGTGCGCATCGCCTCCAGGAACGTAGCCATTTCCCGAGGCGCGGAAATCGCCGGTACATGAATGAACCCGCAGGGGATCTCGAGCCCCGATTCCTCGATCTCATGGCGCGCCCGATAGAACGTGTGATTGCAGACGAAGCCGCCGGCGTCTTCCGAGAACAGGTACGGAATGCCGCGCGCGTCCAGCTCGGCGGCTATGGCTTGATAGGGTAGCGTTCCAAGATAGTGGTCGGGCCCCGCCGGCAGAATCGACTGGCCGATGCGGACCTCCCCGGAATTATCGGGCGCCGATGTTGCGTCCCAGTTCCTGGCGACTTGCTCCAAACGGACCGCGCGCTCCCCGTCAGCCACGCCGAAACAGATCACCGCGTCCGGGTGCAAATCGCGGATCAGCCGCACGATTTCGTTTCCGGCTGCGCGATACTCGGTCTCGAGCACCACCTTTGCCACACCGGCGTCCTCCTCAAGGGCGCGCAGCAGCACCTCGGAAGCGTTCGTCGGCGCCGTGCCGAACGGGTTGAAAGCGGTTGTAAGGATCATTCGGCCAGTGACTCCTCCTCGCCAAAGTGGCGCAGCGTTTCCAAAACACCGTCCCTCTCCCGCGTCGATAAGCGCGGATCGTCAGCCCGAAGGCTGTCTCGATACGCTGCCTCGGCCGCCGCGCGCTCGCCCGCCTCTTCCAGAATGCGTGCCCTGGTCAGCATGCATTCGGCGTTGCGTGGCGCGAGCTGCAAAGCTGCCCGGATCGATTCCCTGGCTTGGAAGACGTGGCCAAGCCGGAGGGAAACCAGGGCGCGGCCGCAGAACGCTTCCGCGGAGGATGTAGAATCGGCTGAATCCTGGCCGGCGTTTAGCGCCGCCGAAAAGTCCGCGCGGGCTCCATCGAAATCGCGCGCCCGCAACCGGGCATACCCACGTTCCACTACCGCCCCCGGCGGAGGAGCGGACATCTCGAACAGCCGCTCCACCTCCGTATTTGCCATGTCGAAGTTCCCGAGTCTCCGGTGGCACACGCAGCGCATCAGCCCCGTTTCCGGCCCCTCGGCCGCGGACGACCGCAGCACTTCGGCCGCCAACAGGGCCAGCCCGTACTCGCCCGCTCGCATCGCCGACCTTGCCCGTTCCAGGATCGCCTTCTCCGGCCCGTCCAGTTGCCGCGCCACCGCCTCCGGGTCGATAGCGAGCTTACCCGTGACGCCTTCGACGCTCGCCACGGCATCCACAAGCTTCCGCCGGTTCAGTTTCGGAATTCGTTTATACAACGACAAAGCGTAATTGGCGAATGCCCGATCCCAATCGCCCGCCGCCTCCTGGAATTTGGCCAGACTATAATACAGCCACGCATTTTCGGGAGCCAGCGACATGGAGCGGTCAAAATCCCGCTGGGCTTCGGCAGCCTGCCCGAGGCCCGCGCGAGCCACTCCTTTGGCGCGGTACAAGTAGCCCGCGCTCTCGCTTTCCGGGCGGTTCGCGAGCACCCGTTCCAGGTCCGCAATGGCTTCCTCGTACCGGCCTGCCTCCGCCAGTACCTGCCCTCGTCCGAACCACACCGCCTCTCCCAGAGCGGGATCCATTTTCAGCGCCTCGTTGTAATCCACAATGGCCTCGCCGTAGCGATGCCAGTACCAATTCGAAAGTCCCCGTTCGCGGTAATAACCTGCCCGCGGCGCCAGGCTGATAGCCTCGTCGAACGCCGCGATCGCCTTCGCATATTCCTCGCCGGCGAAGGCTTCCCGCCCGCGCGCGGCGGCCGCTTCGGCCTGCTGTCTCGCGGCTTGTGACGCGTCTTTCTCCTCCGCCCCGCGAGCGCGCCACGGCGGATCGAATCGCCGCTCCTGAATCGCTTCCAAGAGCCGATCGTCGCCCTTCGCGATGCCTGCGCTCAGGTCGATGAGCTGGAATGGCCGAAGCATCGGCGGGATCTCGCAACGGTCGAGCAGCACGGGAATCACCTGGACCTTCCCGGAGGAAGAGGCGCTTCTGTCCAGCGCCCATGCGAGCCCTGAGTGGAGCAGCCTGGATGATTCGGCCTCCGGCGAAAGCAGCACGACATAACAGTTGGCGTTCTCGAATGCGGCGAGGCCGCTGCCCTCCAGCGCTATTTCCACGCCGGCGACTTCGCACGCGCGCGCCAGTTGTCGCGCCCGATCCCTGTCCCGCTCCGCATGGATCATAAATATACGCGCGATCAGCCTCGGGAACGGATAAGCCGCCACCAGCGCTTCCAGCCACCGAACCTGTTCCGTCGTGAATGCGTTCGTCTCCGGGCTCTCCAGATTGAGAACCCCCACCGCCCGCTTGCCTTCGCCCAGTATCGGGATGGCCAACTCGGACATCGTAGACTTCTCCGCCCGGATGTATTCTTCGGATTGAAGGACGTTCGGCACCGAGCGGGTTCTGCCCTCGCTGTGCGCCCGCCCGATCACGCCACCCGGATCCGGTCGGGGATACCCCTCCTTTCCTTTCCCGATATGATCCGCCGCCAGGTCCAGCGCCGTCATGCCGAGAAACACTTGTACGTAGTCGCACCCGGTAATCGCATCCACCGCCGTCGTCAACACCCGGTACAACTCCCGGTTATCCCGCGCCCGCTCGGCCAATGCCCCGGCGACCACTTCCGGCGAGATCCGGATCACCGCCAGCGAGTCGGTATCGTCGAACCCGATTTGTGCCATCAGGTCGAGGTAGCGCCCGGTCCAATCGCGGCCGGTTGCCTGAAAAATCAGCTCCTGCAGTCTGTCCGGCTGGTTGGTACATCCTAAAGCGCCCGCATTCTTAGCCCTTGTTTCCGCACCCGGATCGCTAGCCCACCGTGCCGCGTAAACGATCACCGGCGTAGTTACCCGGTCCCGCCCCAGCCTCCGCAGAAAATCCAGGCCCGCTTCCGGTTCCCTGCCGCGCACCATGTCCGTCAGGACCACCTGGTAAGCGCCTTCGCGCAACGCTGCCATGCCCTCCTCGGTGCTGACGCTGGCCGTCACCACGGCTCCCATGCGCTCCAGTTCGGCCGTCTCGCGTACGTTGTTCTCCGGATGGTCGTCCACCCACAGAATGCCCACGCCCGCAAGAGGCGCCTGGATAGGCCACACGGGCCTCGTGCTCGCCGCGCCGCCGGCCATCGTCCGAGGAACGATCACGGACACCGGCTGCGATGTCAGCTTAAGCCGGTTCAGCAGATTTTCCTTGAGACGCGCGAACGGCTCGGCCGAGGCGGGCACCCGCTCTTTGCCTTCCGGGTCCGGCAGGCGAACCACCAGGTCGTCCGGCCTGCCGAGCTGCTCGGCGATATAGGTTTGCATTAACCCCGCCAATTCGCGGGCATCGTCGTCGCGCAGCGATTCCAGAAGGATCGCCTGCGCCGCGGCGTCAAAGCGGAAGACAACCTGGTCTGGAGGAACCCGCGCGCCCACCGGCGTGACGCGTTCGGCCAGCCCGCTCAACATCACCTCAGCCACCTGGGATTGCAGCGCGGCCTTCCCCAACAGCGCACTTTGAACCAGTTGGACCACGGCGAGCGTGAAGGGCCCCGCCGCCAGGTGTACCGCCAGGCGAAACGCCTCCGGCGATGCCGTTCCGCCAAACTGGCCGACCCGCTCGCGCGCGCTCGGCGCGGGCCCCGCCATCGCGTCCGGCAGCGGCGGGGCCGGTGTAGTCCGCACCAAAAACGCCGGCGCGCTGGTCTTCCTCCGCGAAACCAGCATCTGCGCCCACTGCTCGACCGAAGCCCGTTCCAGTGAGAATACCGGCAGCACCGAGCGCTCGCCATAGATCGCCCGGCGCCGCGCCCACCAGGCACGCTGGCGCCGCAACTGCGCGTTCGCTCCGCCCGGTGTCGGGTTGCCGACCAGGACCGCCGGCTCGCCCAGATTCGTGCTCTTCCACAGACGTTGCGGAAGGGCATGCACCAGCACCACCGGAATCGACGGCGCCCAGAGGTTCAATGCGCGGCCCAGCGACCCGTCCGCCCAGCTCTCGGAAGTGCCCGCGCTGAACAGGAACACAATCCGCCGCGCCTGCGGGTCGCGCAGCGATTCCAGGCTCGATTCCGCCCCGGATTCCTGCACCAGCCGCGCCCTCGGCTGCATGTGCAGCCAATACGTGCGCACGTCGCGAAACGACCCCGTGTACTGCAGCATGCGCTCGATTTCAATCGCCGCCTGGGACCAGATTTCCATCGAGGGCGTCTGCTCCACCACCAGGGCCGCCTCGAACCATCGCTCCTGCTGGGGCCGCATCACCGGCACTACCTTCATCCGGTGCTGGGCGGTGGCTTCGGCCGTGGCCTCTTCATCCAGTTCCATCGCAATTCGGCTCGCCGCGCGGCGCGGCAGCGGGCGGAAGCCCCGCACCATCTCCAATCCCTGCGGCAGGGCGGCTCCGGCGGGAATGCGCACCGGCCGCACCGGAACAAATGGCTCGTCCGCACTCGCTTCGGGCGCACCGGCGTATAGCGATCCCGCGGCTTTCCATGCCTCCGCGGGCCGGGCCGCCTTGGGAACCTCTCCGGCCGGCGCCGCGCTTTTCTGGGCAAGAGCTGGTTTCACCGGCGGACTCGCGGCGGCAGGCGGTGGCAGAACCGCTGTCGCGGCCGTCTCCGGCGCCGCCACCGGCATCGAGCGCGCCAGCCACAACGCGTCCAGTATTCCGTACTCGTCGGTATCGAACGCCGCCCGCACCGCGGCGATGAATGCCCGGTCCGCGTCGGGGCTCTCGCGAGCCGTTTCACCGCCAGCGGCAGGGGCGCTTTCGCCGCGCCCCATTTTGCCGAGCGCCGCCCGGATCGCGGAGATGATTGCGCGGATCACGTTGCCTGCGCCGTCGTCAGTTGCTTCAGCAGCAGATCGAGGACTGCCTGGCGTTCCCCGTCTTCCCGCCCGAATCGCCCATTACCCAGCACCACGAAGACCGCGTTCAACAACTGGTCCGTGGCCAGTTCCTGGGTCTGCCGCGCCGTTACGAAGCGCGTTACAAGCTGCCGCATTTCATCGCGCACCTCGGCGCTCAGATACTGCTTCAGGTGCGAATCCACAATGCTCACCAGTTCCTCATCGTCCGGTTGTGGAATCGTCATCCGGATGCACCTCCGCAAGAAGGGAGGCGGAAACTCGCGCTCGCCATTGCTTGTCATGGCGATAAAGGGAAACTGCCGCGATACCACCCGGCCGCCCGAGATTGGCACTCTTTCGCCCGATTCGTGCAGCTTGACCTCGATTACCGGCTCCATCGCGCGAGCCAGCTCGGGGATCTCGAAATGCCCGTCCTCCAGCACGTTCAGCAGATCGTTCGGCAGGTCGATGTCGCCCTTGTCGATTTCGTCGATCAGCAGAACCCGCGGCCAGGTGGTCGGGTACAGGGCGCTGCCGAGCGGCCCCAGCCGCAGAAAATCTCCGATGTGCGCGCCCTCGCCCGCGTGCAGCCTCCCCACCGCGTCGTATTCGTACAAGCCGCTCTTCACCGTGCTGCGCGACGTGATGGACCACTGCAGCACCGGCCCCATTCGCAACTCGTAAGCCACCGCCGAGGCCAGCGACGATTTCCCCACTCCCGGTTTCCCGGTGACCAGCAGCGGCCGCCGTAGCGTCAGCGCCGAATTGATCGCCCGCCGCACGTCCATCTTGAGCTGCAGCGGCCTTCCCCGGTCTCTCTCAGCCTCCAGATAAGCCTGCGGCTTGTCGGGCAGAATCGGACTGGCCTGCTCGCTCGAACGGCGCCACGGCGGCGGCGGCGGCAGGTTGGTGAGGCCGTTGTGCGGCTCCCCGGTGCCCTGAAAAATTCTCCATGACTCTTCCGTCATACTTTCGGTTCCTGTAACGGCATCCAGTGCCGGGCATATTCGGGATCGTCCCAAAACATGGTCAGGCTGGCGCCCAGGTCGGTGGGAGCCTGCCGAATCGCGCGCAGTCTGCGGGGCAACAGCTCGAACGCGTCCCCGCCGGCCCAAACTTCAAAACGCTTTTTGAATGCGGCCCAGCCATCCGCCGGTGGACTCCGCAGCCATGCGATAAACGGAAAACCCGCCCCGATCAGTTCCTCGATTTCGTCCTCCGGCAGGAATCCCAATGCCAGCAGCCCGCGGCACGTCGTACACACGCGGTCGGCGTCGTCCGGGCGCAGCGCGTCCAGCCATTCCACCGTGCCCGATGCCTTCCGGTCGATGCGTTGCGCCGCCGCCCACCATGGAGCCAGTTCCGTCGTCGAGGGCTCCAGCAGCCGCGCGCGCCAGCGCACGATCACCGAATGCAGCCGGCCCAGGGTTGCCCGCTTGGCCCGCAGCGCCAGCCCGAACTGGTCCGGCGCCCGGGAGAAAGACCCCTCCGGCAACAGGAACTCGATATCCAGCGCGTCCTCCCCTTTCCGGTATTGATCGATCACGACCTTGCGCGCCGCCAGAACCACTTCCCCGGCCGCCTGCTCCGCCCCGCTCCAGTCCTCCACTTTCTTCGCCGGGAACGCGTGTACCACCGTCAGCGTCCCGGCCAGCAGCAGCCTCGCCTCGACGCCCCTCGGGAGCGGGTGCTCTCCGAATTCCGGTTCAATCGTAATACTGAGCAGGAAGCGCTGCTCCCGCTGGAGATCTTCGCGTATTGAGCGCACCACCACCTGGTTCGAGTTCTGCCCGACAAATTGCTCGATCCCGGCCCCGGCGGCGGGGTGGCGCGCGGCCACTCGCAGCAGAAATTGCCACAGGAACCCGAAGGTGTCGTCGGAATGGATTTGCGTCAGCTCATCCAGCATCGCGTCCACCGTCGCGGCGCTCAGCCGCTGCGGCGCCGCGGCCAGGGGGATCACCGTGGCCAGATAGTCTTTCTTCAATTCCGCCATGGTTGTGGCCAGTGCCGTCAGCCGCACGCGCGCCTCCCGCAATAGGGATAACCGGCCCAGTTCCGCCGTAAATGCGACGTCGTCGATCGCTCCTTCCAGCACGTCGGTTCGTCTCGATTCGAACGCGCGCGCGATCAGCCGCAGCAGGTCCACCTCGGGCGTCAGGCGGCCGGCCCGGTCCGGTTCCGCCGGTTGCTGGGAAAGTTGCCGGTAGAGATCGTCCCGTTTGCCGCCGGAGCCTTGGGCCGTGAACGCCGGCGCCAGCGCCACCAGCCGCCGCAGGAAGCGCACCGGATATCCCGCCGCCCGCGCCACCCCGTTCACATAGTCGGAAGCCGGCAGGTCGCCGGACACTTCTTCCCCGTATTCGTCGCCCGCCTTCGTGCTCCATGCGATCTGCACCGGACGTTGATGCATTTGCTCGAAGATGGGACGCACCGC
Source organism: Bryobacterales bacterium (assembly GCA_003164035.1). Lineage (GTDB taxonomy): Bacteria > Acidobacteriota > Terriglobia > Bryobacterales > Bryobacteraceae > JBEKYD01. Next base: position 77,963 of record PLRS01000159.1, read on the forward strand.
CTCGCGTACCGCGTCCGGATCCGGCGGCCACAGCCTGCCTCGCTCCCGCTCGTCTTTCAGCGCCCCCAACACCGCACCGGAAAATTCCCCCGCCATCGCTTCCCGCCCCGAATCCGCGGCCAGAAAGAATACCTGCCGCACGCTGGTAACCAGCTTGCCCACTCCCGGCAGGTCCTTCCCGGCCGATATTTTGAATCGCAGTTCTTCGAACCGGTTCGCGCAGGCGTCCACATAGGCCAGTTGCAGCCGGAACTTTCCGTGAGGTTCGCTGCGCAGCCGGACCAGCAGGTGGTTCAAATCGAGAGCCCGCTCGAAATCGGCCGTCAGATCTTCGAAAAACAGGATGCGGTCGCGGTTCTCCGAGATACTCCCGTGGCCCGACCAGAACAGGTACAGCAGGTCGCCCGAGTAGTTCTTGAGCTGCTTGTCTATGAAGCCGTTGATCTCCTGGGAGGTCGCCGGCCTCCGGTCGATCCGCGCTTTCTTCAGCCGGTCGTCGAACGCCCCCGGATTGCCATCGCTCAGGAACAGATGGATGTTTTCCGGCTTGACACCGCCCGAGAACCGCGCCCATTCCGCGAACTGCAGCGCGTGCTCCGCCGCCCGCGGCAAGGTGAAGTTCCCTCCGATGTCATACCGGCTGATCCCCACCGACACCACGTGCGTCTGGGCGGGATCGGACCGCCACTCTATTGAATGAACGCTCGGATCGCTTGCCATGTGTCTCGATTTGCCCAATACGCGCTGTGAGAATGCGGAAACGGCTGCCCGGAGTCCACCCGTTGGTCTTTCACCTTCGGACTTGCGAACACCCGCGCCGCCAGGTAACTCAGAAAATCGTATGGATCGTAGATATTGAGCCAGTCCGGAAAATGCGCCGGCAGGGCCTTGGTCTTCGGCTCCAGGCCGCGCAGCGCGCCGATCTCGTGCAGCAGCGGCGCCTGCGACCCGACCGTGATCAACTGCCGCACCGAGCGCACCTCCTCCATGGCCAGCAGATCCACGCAGGCGATTCCTCCCAGGCTGTGCGCCAGCAGCACCACGTCCGTGTCCAGGCTCTCCGCGCAGCGCCGGATATACTGGCGAATCTTTTCCCCGCGCGCCTGGTAGAGCAGGATGTCCCCGGCCGCCGGAGCGGCGGCCATGCTGATCTGGTTCCGCTTCCAACGGACAATGGGTGTGGATATGGTGGCAACCGCGTCGCCGAAGAATCCCATCAGAAACGTGCCGATGCCGGCCACTCGTGCGCCCCATTCGCCGATCAGCAGGTCGACCATCCGGTCGCGGTGCCTTCCGTCCGGCAGCGAACCGCCGTCCTCAATCGCGCTTTGCAACATGCTGGCCACCATGGCCCGTGCCACCGCCTGGCCGGGTTCGCCGATCTCGTCCGGCGAGGAATCGAGCACCGCGCCCGTGGGATCGTCCACCACCACCCGTTCCCGCGCGCTCTCCCAGTAGCCTTCCAGCCGCCAGGCGGCCAGTAACTCTAGCAAAGCGCTCGAAGGCCGATAATCCCGGATCCGCTTCCACAACTCCCGGTCGGGACGGGGAATTCCGGAAGGAATCGGCCCATCGCCGGGCCGCTGCTTGAGCAGCCGCAATTCGAACAGCGGATCTTTGTACAGCAGTTCCCACCGCGCGAACTCCTGATCGGCGGTCCACTGTGCCGGTCTTGCGGCCGTTTGCGCCGCCGTATGGGGAAGCGACAGCACCGGGTCCGCGGCTCCCAGCTCGTCGCCCCAGAGACACGGAGCCACCGCGCAGGGGACATCGTAAAGCCGGCAGGCGTCCTGAATGATGGCAAACGTCGCAAAAAAACTCGCCCGCCGGACGCCTGTGCCGTGAACAAACAGGATGGTCTTCATAGCCGCGGTGACAATTCCTTCGTGCAATTCTATCAGCACCGCCCTAACAAGACTAATCGAATCCCCATCCCATCGCTTCGTAGGCGAGCCGGCACGCGCGCGTGCGCCGAGCCTGAACGGCATAGTGATTTCGTCACGGCCCGCAGCGCAGGCCCGCGATCCGCCCGCTTAGGGGATCGTCATGAAATAACCATGCCAATTTCTGTAGCCCGACGTGGCGCAAGTGGCGGGGCGGTTTCGTGGCGCAGGCGCTCCGCCTGCAGCGCCGAGATTCGTCTCGGCGCTTCCTCGATCAGAGTGAGAACCCGGCTTTCGGTAACCCGCTCGGCCCGCGCAAGATCGCCGTTCGTCGAACGTGCCAAACTGGCGAGGAAGCGCCGAAACGAATCGCGGCGCTGCAGCCAAAAGTGGCCGCGCCACGCCGGAATTAGCATGGTTATTTCCTGACAGGCCCGTAGATCGGCCTCAACCGCAGCGCCGTTACGGAGCGCCGGGACGGAGACTTGGCGGCAGACCGCCGGCGCCGAAACCGCCCATTGAGGGTTGAGATCCGGTGGCGCCGGGCGTGGCGCCGCCCGCCGTCGTGCCATTCCCCGTCGTGCCACTGCCGAAAGAGCCGCCGCTCCCAAAGCCGCTATTCCCAGAGCTGCTATTCCCGAAGCTGCCACTGGTCCCCGTCCCGTTGGCTGCACCGAATGCCGATCCGTTGGGCATGGCCGCGTTGGCCGAGAATCCGTTGGCGCTTGTCCCGTTGGCCGCGGCTCCCGATCCGGCGGTCGAAGCCACTTGTGAGATCGGCGTGCCCACCGTGCTCTGGTTGGGATTGGGCGGCGGCGCCCACTTGGTGGGATCCCAATTGAATTCCCACTCCGAGTAATCGGAGTGGTCCGCGTACACCATGATGCTTTTGCCCTTGCCCTTGCTGGCCACGCCGGCGATGCCGCCGCCGATCACCTGCCCCTGCGATTGCTGCGGCAGGCCCGACAGGCCGCCCGGCCGCGGTTGCGTCAACAGGGCGCCGATCAGCCCGGCCGCCGCCGATTGCGCTTGCGGCGTGATGTTCGTCCCCGGTTGGCCATAGCCCGGCGCGCTGCCGTTCGCGCCGGCCGCCGTGGAGTAGGGCGATACCCCGCCAACCTGCGAATTCACCGGTGCTCCGTTGCCGCTGCCGCTGGTGGAGGACGAAGCGCTGGAGCCCATGCTGGGCAGCGCGCTCATGTAACCCGAGCCGGAGCTGCCGTTCGAACCGGATGAACTGCCCGACGACGTCCCGCTCTGGTTGGAAGCCGAGCCCGTGCCGAATGAGCTTTGGCCGCCCGGCAGGCCCGGTACGCCCGGCATACCAGGCACGCCGCCCGGCATGCCTGGAGGAAATGGCGCGCCGCTGGCCGTGGGATTCGCCCCGGGAGCGTTCGGATCTCCGGGAGCGCCCGGCTGCATCCCCGCCGCTGGAAGCGGCTGTCCGTCGGGACCAAGCTGCACGCCGCCCTCGCTGACCCGCCGGCGCGTGGCCGCACTGATGCTCTGCTGCTGCCCGTTGTCCTGGTTGGCCTGGCTGCCGATGCTCGCCAGTTCGGTCAGGTATTGCGACTGGTCGGTAGCATTCGTCTGGTCGGTCGGCTGCTTGGGCTTGTTCAGAATCGAATCGGTGAGCACACCGTTGGCGATATGCACCAGCCGCCATTCGTCCTTCCCCGTCAGCGGGTCCTTGTAGCGGTGCCGCAGGAAGCGCTTGCCGTTGAAGTCTTCGAGCTCGTCCAGGGTCGCGGGCCAGCGCGCATTGTTGCTGGCGCGAAGGAAGATCTGGATGGCCCGTTTGTACTGCTCCCCGCGCTCGATCAGCATCTGCTCCTTCTGCCGCTGGGTGTCGAACGCCACCCGCGGCAACTGCTTGTAGAGCGAGATGGCGATCACCGCCGCCGTCAGCAGCACAAACAGCAGCGCGTAGCCGCCTTCTTCCCCTCTCCTGCGGCGACGGGGTGGTCTCGTGTCCGTGTGAGGCAGGTTGGCAGCCTGCGGACCGATTGGGGGTGCCCCCTGGGCCCGGTCCAGCCGGGCGCCAGCCGGGCCGCCTGCCGGCCAGAGTGCCTGCACCTGCGCCGGTGTGGTACCGGAATTGCGCTCCATCATCAGCCTTGCTGCGCCTCCTCGGCCAGCACAACCGTCTGCTGGCGCTTGGACTTGGTATCTTCCACCACGGCGGTGGCCCGGTCGATGCGGACCAGCTTGTAGCTGCCGGCCACCATCTCGCCTTCGGACTTGATCAGAATGATGTCGTTTTCAAGAAAGAACGCAGCCTTCCGCCCGTCTTTGCGCACCGTGGAGAAGCCATAATACTTGAAATTGATGGGTGGCAGCGGCGGGGGAGGAGGGTCCCCCGGAGGAGGCGGGGGTTGTGGCGGACCGATAATAACATGGTGCGCCAGAGTGACCTTGGGCTCGGGTCCCGTAGGCTTCGTCACCACCGCGCCGATCGCAAACAGGTTGCGCCCGTCGCCGGCGGCTGGGACGCCTTGGAGCTTGGCCAGCAGCTCGAGATGCAAAGTGGGGTCCGCACTGGCGGTATCCATGCGGTCCTCGGGCCGCTTGGCATGTACGATGGGATGGAACTCGCCCGAACGGTTGCGATTGCCGCGCGACGGCGCGGGTGTGGCATCCTCGGCTGGAACCGCCGGCGTTGCCAGCGCAGCGGCAGCCGGCGGCGGCGTGCGCGTGGCCGGGGAAGAGGACGGCCCGGTATCGATCACGTTGTCGTAGAAGGCGTAGCCCAAGCCCAGCGTCAGCATACCCAGCGCCCAAACGCTCTTCTTGTTTTCGACCCCCAGTTTCACAGCGTTCCCTCCGCCGTGGCTCCCCGGATGAACGCGTCGATCTTCAACTGGATGCTGAGCTTCTGCCCCTGCTGCGGCGCGGCCGTCTGCATGCTCTCGATAATGAAAAGCTGGCGCGATTTGTCGAGCAGGTTGATGAGCTTGGTGAGGCTTTGGTAATTGCCGTCGTAACCCGCCGTGACCGTTAGCATCTGCAGCGAATCCGACCCCTCCAGCGACTGTAGATCGTAGCTGGTGGGAAGACTTTGCACGCCGGCATCGGTAGCCGCCCGATACAGAGCTTCGGTAATGTCGGACGCCGAGGTGCGCGCATCGACGAAATATCTTTCGATAAACCGGTCGCCCTCCTGGCGGGCGAACTGGGTTTTCTCGGTCAGTTTCCGGGCCAGCGCCACGCGGGCGTCCAGGGCCGCCTGCTGCCGGCTCAGCTCGGCGCGCTGCCGCTCCAGGTCTTCCACCGATCCGCCGAAAGGCCGGAAAGCGTCCACCGCGGCCCACAGGTTGGCGGCCAACAGGGCGCCGATCGCCACGCGCATGGCGAAGCGCGGGTCCCTCCAGTTCAGCCCCAGGCTGGGCAGCTTAAAGCTTCTGGGCATAATTCACCGTGATGCGGCAGCGGTTGAGCGGCTCGGCCTGGGTCGGCGGCAGCATCGAGTGGTTGTAGACTTTGCCGAAGCGCGCGGATTCTTCCAGCGCCTTGAGCAGCTCGATCAGCGCCAGCGGAGACTGCGCTCCCACGGTCATGTCCAGCGTGACCTGGTTTTCGTTGTCCACCGTCGGATGGAGCGAGAGCACCTGTACGCTGCCCGGAACCGTCTGTTCTAGGTCGCTGAACAAACGGCTCCAACTGATGGACTTGTGATAAATCAGGTCGTTCAGGAAGATGCTGCGCTCGACCACCTGGGCGTTGGCCGGCTGGCGGAGTACGCTTTCGAGGCGGCTCTCGTCGGCCGAGGCGGTGCTCACCTGCGCGCGCAGGCGATCCACCTCTCGGCTCAGCTCGGCGCGCTCGCTGCGGTCGGCCCGCGCCAGGTATGTCAGGGCGCCGAGCGTCGCCACCAGCAGCAGCGACACCCCCAGCGAGGCCAGAAACAGGGCCCGGTCGCGGCGGAACGGCTGGCTGGCGAGATTGATGGGGATCTTCATCGGGATGTGGGACAGGCCTCCCGGCCTGTCAATTCCTCCACGCGGCCGACAGGCCGGGAGGCCTGTCCTACTGAGATCCGCCCCCTCAATTGTTCCTCGCGATCGACCGCAGGTAGCCCAGCAGGCCGGCATTGGTTTCGGTGGGCGCGCCCAGCGGCGAATGGAGCGCTTCGGCCTCTATGCCGGCTTCTTCACCCAGGATTCTGGCCGCTTCGCTCGAATTGGGACCGAGCCCGCACAGCAGCAGTTTTTCGGCCCGCCCGCCCAGATTGTCTTCGGTGTAGACGATGGTGGGCAGCAGCACGGCGGCGATATCTTCCAGGCTTTGAGAGGGCACTTCCAGGCAGCGCACCAGCTTGAGGATGGCGCGATCCCGCACCAGCACGGTCAAGAAGCGGCCGGAGAGCTTGGCGGTCACGCTCAGCCCGGCTTCCGGCATGATTTCCAGCGCGGCGATGGCCGAAGGCGTAACCAGCCCCGGCAGCAGGCCGGCGGCCCGAAACGGGGCTTCAAAGGGAGCGATGATTTCCAGTGGCGCCACCGCCACCACCACCTCCAACTTCTTGCCTTTGGCGTGGCCGCCCGCGTTCTGCGCCCAGTAAGCGATGGCGGCCGCTTCCACGTCGAACGGCACGCTGCGTTTCATGCGAAAACGGACCAGCGCCGCCTGCTCTTCTGCCTTGGCCGGAAACGAATCGAAATCCAGCACCGCGATGCGGGTGCTGAAGTCGGGCAAAATCAGGGCCACGTCGCGCCTTTTGCGCCCCGACCCGCGGCCGGCCAGCGCCCTCACCGCCTCGGCGAACCGGTCGGGCTCGATCACGTTGTCGTTCACCGGCGATACCGACAGGGTGCCCGCCGGCAGCGGGGCGAAATCCAGCTCGGCGCGCGAACCGATGCGCGCGGCGGCAATCCCGGCTTCGGAGATTTCAAACGCCATCGCCGGCGGCGGATCGCTGATCCACGATTTCAGCCTCTCGAGCATTCTCCCTGGTCCTTACCCCTCGATGAACGTCACCTTGTTGATCTCGCGCAGGCAGGTGACCCCGGCCCGCATCTTGGCCACCGCCGATTCCCTCAAAAACGTCATGCCGTCTTCCCGCGCGGCGCGCTTGATCTCCGACGTCGGCCGGCGGTCCAGGATCATCTCGCGAATGCGGTCGTTCAAATCCAGCAGCTCGTGGATGGCGGAGCGGCCGCGGAAACCGGTGCCCCCGCACTCGAAGCAGCCTGCCCCCTCGGTGAAGCGGAAGTCGCGCCATTGCTCCGGGTGCAGGCCGCTTTCGTACAGCATGGCGTCGGGATAGCGCACCGGCCGTTTGCAGCTTTCGCACACCACCCGCACCAGCCGCTGCGCCAGGATGCAATTCAGGGCGGAGACGAAATTATAAGCTTCCACGCCCATGTTCAGGAAGCGCCCCAACACGTCGAGCACGTTGTTGGCGTGTACGGTGGTGAAGACCAGGTGGCCGGTGAGAGCCGAATTGATGGCAATTTGAGCGGTTTCCTGGTCGCGGATTTCGCCCACCATGATCTTGTCGGGATCGTGCCGCAGGATCGAGCGCAGCCCGCGCGCGAAGGTCAGCCCTTTCTTTTCGTTCACCGGGATCTGGGTGATCCCCTTGATCTGGTATTCCACCGGATCTTCGATGGTG
>PLRS01000011.1 GCA_003164035.1 Bryobacterales bacterium
GTTGGCGTTTTTCCATACCCTGAATCAACGCCGTGCGCAGTTATATTACTGAAAACAAAACATTGCCCCAACTTCCCAAGCTGGACGTCTCGTGTTCGAGCCCCGTCTCCCGCTCCATGTTTTCAATAACTTGGGAAGATCCGAAATTCAAGCGTTACTCCGTTTACTCCGTTTTCTTCCCGCGACCGGGTAGACGCTGCATTTCCGGCCGCTGGCCCAGCCGAGAGCACCTCCTGGATCGATCCCCATGCTTTCACATCGGTCCGAAATTCAGCGCCGAAAATGCCGTCGCGATCTCGAAGCAGGTATTGGCAATTGGAATCCTGGGAATCCTACCGGGACGTGGCGCGGCTGGGGCGCAAGACGCGTTTTTCCGAGAGCCACGGCAAGAGCCTGTGGACAATCTTCGCCGAGGTCCGTCGCCTGCTGCCCTGTTGGTACATCGATCATGTACCGAAACGCGGAACATCGCAGCCGACTTCCGCTGGTGGAAGCAGTTGGCGGAAGTGAAGGTGAACGGACCAGCCCCGAAATAGGCGGAGGAGCTACAGATCGGTCGCCCAGTTGACGGTCGCGTGAAGGTCCGGGACCGGTTCGAAGATCTTGTCACGCGTGACAAGCACGGCGCCGGCCGCGATAGCTTGCGCAGCGATGAGCATGTCCATCGCGGAGAGAGTCACGCCCTTCCCTTCGAGTTGAGCCCTGGTGCGCGCGTAGGCCGCGGCCTCTTCTGAGCCCCAGGGAAGAATCTGCAGGTTGGCGAGGAGTCCCTCGATCGCGTCCGCACGCTCACGCGAAAGCGCGTGCTTGGCCATGCCGTAACGCACTTCCGCTTCGGTGATGACCGAGATGCAGATCGCAACTTCGCGGTCACGAGACAATCGGCGCCACTCGCGTCGGGCTGCGGGAGAGTTGCCTTTGGCGATGTAGCTGAACATATTCGTATCGAGCAGGTAAGTGGACTCGCTCATCTCCCTCACCTGTCTTCCGAACTCTCGTCAGCGAAAAGCTGGTCAAGCGCAGGACGGTCCTGGGCTGGCCTTTCGTCGCGGTCCGCTTCGCTCAGAAAATCGGCGGGAAGCTGTGCCGAATCGAGAGCAGCGAAGGCATCGGCCAACGGAGGGACTTCAGAGAGAATTACGTCGCCGGTTTGGGGGTCGCGCCTGATCGAGACGACCGAAGAGCGAAAGCGGAAGGCGGCCGGAATGGTCACGTGCTGACTTCTTCCACTCATAAAGACCCGAGCTTTGTTCAGCATCCTAGGGTTACCTCTCTGCTATGTAGCATAGCTATATAGCAACACTTTGTCAAGGAGAGATAAGCGTGTGAAGCGTGTGCGACCCACAATTGGGATCGGGGCGGGTTCCTTTTTTGGAGTTATAATCCTAACGTATTGATAGGATTGAAGGTGCGCTTTGCCTGATTCTCTCGCCGCCCTGGAATAAACAACGTTCCAGCATTCTCATGCAGATCCTGGACCTGGGCGATTTTCGCAGTAGGCTCCATTACTGCCATCAACGGTCGTTGCGGAAAGCCGGACTGTGGTTGTCATCAACCGGGCCGGCTTGGCCACGGCCCGAACCTCCGTTTGGCCTCGAAGTTCGTACCCCCAGGGGGAAATTGGGCCGTTGGGGTCTACCAGTTGCTGGGCCAGCGCGGCCGCCAAAAACCGGGCTAGCATCCATGACTTCGCAGTGGGACCTTGGCGGGAAGGAAGGGTGTCCAAGTGCAGCAAGGATTTGAGTCTCTTAAAAAGCAATTCAATTTGCCAACGTAGCCGGTACAGGCCCATTACCGCCAGCGCGGAGACGGAGTGCGGCAGTGTAGTTAAAATCCAGATTACTTCCCCGGAGCGCGTGCGGGCGGCGACCGCTCGCGCTGGCACCCAGGCAATTGCCTTCGCCAGTTTCCATGGCTTATGGCTCTTCGTAGGTGGTGGGGGTATAGGAACAATAATTGGAAACTCTATGGCCCCCAAAGGAGGTACTTCGTTCTCGTGCTCCTGTAAATGAATCCGCTGCCGTTTCAAATCATGGGTACGTAGGCTTGCCGGATTGAATCGGACTACCACCCGCGCACTCTGTTGGCTGACCGCGTGCAATCCGCGCGCTGTGCCGTAAGCGCGGTCGCCGAGAACCACCTCCCCCTCTTTGACGTCATATCGTGAGAGTTTTTCACCTCCCTCATCGCCAGTCAATTGCACAGAGCGAATCGTCCCCGTGACCGCACTGACCAGCGCGTGCGCCCGCCACTGAACAGCCACCTGGCCGGGGCCATTCACCACCGTCGCGTCAACCACACGAATCGAAAGGCCGGAGGTCTCCACCGGAATCTGCTCAGCCAGAACTTGCCCCAGCACCCGCTCCAGCCAGCCTTCCGCTTCGCGTAACCGGTAGAAAAGTCCTGGCCCCGTGATCTCAGCCACCTTCAAGCTGCTTGCCCAGGCGGCTACATCCTTGAGCGAAAGGTCCGTGAGAGCGTAAGCCAATGCCATCCGGATCAGTGCGGCAGCATCTGGAACATTCCGGCAACGACGCAACGCGTTAGTCACTCGGGCTGAGTCCTCTAGGTCGGTCGGCAGTAACGTGCGGACATACTCCCAGTCATCCGCATGAAGCGAGAGAGAGTCCATGGCTCTATACTAGGAAATTACCTTTAAAATCGCAAGCGTTATTTTAACGCCTATTTGGACCCCTCCATGGACCCCTCCGGCCCCCCCCCGACTGCGCGTCGGCCATCGGGAGCGTATCGGCTGTTGAAATCAAGGACTACTACCGTGGCGAAATCGTACACACACAATTTAACCGTCTATTTTCCAGTCAAACGGCTCCGGTCCCTGGCAGCAGGGTTGTTTGCCGGACTTTTGGTCTCGGCGCCGGCCTGGTGCCAGGCATATGTGCCGTCATCGTGCGGAAAGGCATTCACCATGACCCGCGAACAGTTGATCAAGGTTGGCTGAGCAGGTTCAGAAGGCCGTCCAATTTTAGGGAAATTGCAATGTTCAATGAAAAGTCGGGCGTGTCGCGCAGGACATTTCTCACCACTTCGACATCCGCTTCGGCGGCGGTTGCTTCGGGGAGCCTCGCCACCAATGCGGATCTGGAGCAGATCTCCGGCAATGTGAATACGAGGTCGGGGCCCTCGGCTTTGAGGATCACCGACATGCGCATCGCGCATTCGGACCGATCCATGCTCATGCGCCTCGATACCAATCAAGGCATTTCCGGATATGGCGAGATCCGGTACGATTGCAGCAAAGCGCACGGCCTGATGTTGAAGAGCCGCATTATCGGAATGAACCCGTGCAATGTCGCGGAGATATTCCGGAAGATCAAGAAGCACGGCGGGGTTGGCTGCGATGGCGGCGGGGTTTCCGGTATAGAGGTAGCGTGCTGGGACCTGGCCGGCAAGGCTTGGGGTGTGCCCGTGTGGCAGATGCTCGGCGGCAAGATGCGGGACCGTGTCCGCCTGTACTGCGATACCACCAGTAGGCCCACCGGAGAAACGATGGGTAACCATTTGAAAGAACGGATCGCGGCCGGTTGGACCTTCTGCAAGATGGACCTGCGTCCCGGCGGCGAAGACGAGATCACCCACACGCATGGAAGCACCGCGGGAATGTTCACCGGCCCGGCGCCCGACCCGACGGCGAACCGGCCGGTGTGGGGAGGCTTCGCCGATGGGGCCGGTGCGCCGCCGCCCAATAGGAAGATCCCGATGGGCGCCTATAACCCCTACGGCGAGCACTTGTTCACCTCGACGTTTTTTACGGACAAAGCATTGGATTGGCTGGCGGACTATTGTGAAACCGTGCGCGGTATTGTCGGTTATGAAATTCCGATCGCCACGGACCACCTCGGTCACCTTCCCATCGAGGCCTTTATTAAGTACGCGCGGAGACTGGATAAGTACAACCTGGCCTGGTACGAAGACGTGGTGCCGTGGTTCTACCCCGATCAACTCCGGAGACTCAAGGACGCCTGCACGACGCCGCTCTGCACCGGCGAGGACGTTTACCTGGCCGACGGCTTCAAGGACCTGTTTGAAGAGCAGGCCATCTCGGTCGTGCACCCGGATCTCGCCAACGTGGGCGGTATTCTCGAAACGAAAAAAACGATCGATCTGGCCACGCAACACGGTATGGCATCCTGCATCCACAACAACAACGGCCCGATCACGTTGCTTGCCAGCGTGCATGCCGCCGCCGGCGACCAGTTTCTGGCGTGTGAGTATCACACGGCCGACGTTCCACATTTCCTCGACCGGATTAGAAGGACGGACAGGCCGAACGATCCGATCATCGACAGGGGCTATGTCACGGTACCGGACGGACCGGGACTGGGCATTGAGATCAACATGGACGTTCTCAAGGCAAATCTGCACGAAGGCGGATTGTTCGAGCCCACCACGCAGTGGGACAACGAGAGTTCGTTCGACGGCCATATGTGAGGATCGACGATGAACCGGACGAGTATTGCCTGTTTCGCGGTGGCCTGCTGCGCCACCGCGTTCGCGGCCGTTGCCGCCGCCCAGACCGCTTCGGGTATTCCGCATCTCCAGAAACAGGGGACGGCTACGCAGTTGATCGTCGATGGCAAACCTTTCCTTGCTCTCACTGGAGAGCTGGGCAACAACACCGCCACCAGCATGGAGAACATGCAATCCGTCTGGCCGCGCCTGGTGGCCGGGAACCTCAACTGCGTGCTGGCGGCCGTCTCATGGGCGCAAGTAGGGCAGATTCGAGTTCGCGCTGGTGAATGGCGTCCTTCAGGAAGCCCGGCGCAACAACCTCAAGCTCGTGTTGCTGTGGTTCGGTAGCTGGAAGAACGGCCTTTCGAGCTACGCGCCCTATTGGGTAAAGAAGGACTACAAGCGCTATCCGCGGATTCGCCTCCAGGGCGGCAAGAGCATCGAACTGCTCAGCACCTTCGGCGAGGCAAGCCGCGACGCCGACGCGCGCGCCTATCGCGCCCTGATGCGCCATATCCGTGAAACCGACGGCCAGCAGCACACCGTGCTGGCGATGCAGGTGGAGAACGAAGTGGGTGTGTTGCGCGATTCGCGCGACCGCCGCAAAACCTAAGCCCATCGTTCCGCCCTCCCACCAGATTTGCCCCGGCCCGCACTGGCGAACCCACCGGGCGAGTCTTAATCGGCTAATTAAGCCCGGACGAACTGCTGATTCTGGGCTTTGATTCCACGGTTCAACTCCGACCGGTCCAGGGGTCGGCTTATACAGCGGCGCAGTTCCTTCTGGAGCCAGCCAACCGGGCAAGATGGTGAAGGTTTTCCCGCAAACGTGGCAGATTCCGCGGCGCACCCAAATGCGCTCGTGCCGGTCGTCGTGGGCCGGGCGGGACCATCGTTCATGGCCGATGATCGTACAGTCGCGGCAAAGCGGACATCGCCGCGGGAGGAGGTCCAAGGGGATCACCCCGGGTCGATGTTGCCTTCGGCCTCTGGCAGTGCGATAAAGAGAATCACGGCTGGTGTGAGGGCCCGCCGCTGATTGTTCTCTGCCAAAGTTTTCGATCTGCTGGCCGGGCCTTCACCCTCCGGCTAAAACAGTTTCGAACCGAAAACAAGAATACCGCTCTACGTTGTTGGCTGCCAGCCCCCTCAAAACATTGGCCGGTATAAAAGGACATCATGAAAACGCTATTGCTCGCGATGCTTCTAGCCCCGCTCACCTTGCCCGCCCAGGTAGATCCACTCGAAGGAATCTGGCAGGGGTACGACGGCGAATGGGTCCATGTTTCCCGTCAACTCGTGGCTCTGGCCGAAGCCATTCCGGGGGAAAAGTACGCGTGGCGCCCGGGGCCCGGCGTCCGCTCCACCAGCGAAGTCTTCATGCACATCGCGATCGCGAACTTCGGCCTGCTCAGCGTCACCGGTCCTAAAATGCCGGCCGACCTCACGTCCCCGGACATGGAAAAGACCGTCACCGCGAAAGCCGACGCGATTAGCTGGTTGAAGCGGTCGCTCGACGCCGTCACAACCGCTCGCGCGGGTCTGAAACCCGCCGACTTCGCGCGCAAAGTCAAGATCGGCGGCAGAGAAGCCACCGTGGACGGCATGTATCTCCGCATCATCATCCATGCCAACGAGCACATGGGCCAACTGGTGGTCTACGCGCGCGTGAACGGAATCGTGCCGCCCTGGTCGGAAGGCGCGGCGAAGTAGTTCACGATTCCGCCTCCCGTTTCGTCAGGCCGCGTTTGGCGCGAATCAGGCGAACCAGATCCTCCAACCGCTCGCTTTCCCCCGCCAGCACCTTCCGGCCGAGCGCCGTGAGCTTGTAGTAGCGCCGCCGCGCGTCGTCCAGTTCCGCCGCCGGCCGGTCGCCGGATTCCTCGATCAGGTCTTCCTCGATCAGCCGCTTCAGCGTGCCATACAGCGTGGCCGGCCAAAGCCGGACTTTTCCGCCGGTGCGCTCCAGCACCTCCTGCATGATCCCGTACCCGTGCTGCTTCTGGCCGGCCAACGACAGCAGCACGTGAAACCAGTTTGGCTTGAGGGGCAGAAAACTTTCGGGCGTCGGAGGCTTTTTCATGGATATATACCAATCAATATATACACTGGTTACGATCGAACGTCAAGCTCCGGGCGCATTCGAGCGATTTCTGAAACAGAGAGGTGGCGCGATCCAGGAGGAGCCGCCCACCAGCCCGGAAAAAGATGAAATGTTGTGGTGCGGTCCTACCGGGAACACCGTCCGCGATTTCGGCGGCAAGACGTTCTTCGCCATGACCGGCGAACGCGCCCGAGGCATTCGGACCCCAGACCAACCGGCAGACCTGCTCGCGCTGCTCGGCATGGACCTACCGGCTGCGGCTCCGCGCCTGGAGGCCGCAACTGCGAAGTTTTTGCGGTAGAGGTGAATACGGCGGGGCGGGTTTGGACGCCAGCGTGGCTCTCCTGCCGAAGCAAGCCTGCACGCGGTTGCTGCTCCTAATCGAGCCCAACGGCCCATGGCACGAGGACGAACTCTACGACCGGCTCCGATATCGTGGCACTCGCACAGGCGTTGGCGGAGCGCTATCCGCAGGCTACCATTGCCCTCGCCGCTCGCGATAAAATGACGGTATCCATCATATGCTGGCACGAACTTCACCTACCCGTTCGCCCGCAGGCTGACACGGCGAGTGCGGCTCAGCCTTTTTCGTTTTGCAGCTTTTGCGCTACCTTTTGCACTTCACCCCATACGCGCAACAGATTGCCGCTCCACAGCCGGCCGATTTGCTCTTCGGTGTACCCGCGCCGCACCAGTTCGAGCGTCACGTTGAACGCCTCCGCCGCGCTGTTCCAACCATCGATTCCACCGCCGCCATCGAAGTCCGACGAAATACCGACGTGATCGATGCCGATCAGTTTCACCGCGTAGTCGATGTGGTTAACGAAGTCCTTCACGTTGGCTCGCCTGGCGGGCGGGAACTTGGCGTCGATCTCGGCCAGCCGTTTATCGTATTCAGCTCGCATTTCGGGCGAGAGGGCATCGAGCCCCGCATTTCCGCGTCCGCGGCCAAATCCGCCGCCTCCTCGGCGACCCGCTGGCGCACTGCCGTCCGCGCCCTCCACCGGACATGCGCGAGCCGTACCCGGCGCGCCGCCTCCCGCGAACTCCGCGTTGCCGCGTCCGCGGCCTCTGCCGCCGCCGCGCCCGCCCGGAGCCGCCAGCCCGAAGTCTTCGCGCAGCTTTGCCAGCGCCTCGACACGTTCCTTTGAATCGGTCTTGATGTATGACGCGAAGCCCACAACCTGGATCACGCCGCCATTTTCCTTGAGAGCCAGCAACTGCTCATCATCCATATTCCGGCTGACGTCGGCCAGCGCGCGCACGCCCGAATGCGACGCGATCACCGGAGCCTTGGAAAGCCGGATCGCCTCCAGATTCGCGCCCTTGGAAGGATGCGACAGGTCGACCATCATTCCCAGGCGGTTCATCTCAGCGATCACCTCGCGGCCGAGCGGCGAAAGCCCGTTGTTATAAAGGTAACCCTGCGCCTCACCCGTGTTGGAATCGGCGAGTTGGCTGTTGCCATTGTGCGCCAGCGACATGTATCGCCCGCCGCGGTCGTAAAACTCCTTCACGCGTTTGATATCAGTTCCGATGGGATATCCGTTCTCGACGCCGATGACCGCGATGCGCAGGTTCTTCTTGTGCAGCGCAAAAACGTCGGCGGGCGACAATGCCAGGCCAATCTGGTCCGGTGCGATCTGTTCGGTTAGGCGATGGATGGCGTCGAACTTCGCGATTGCTTGCCGGTAAGCGTGGTCATACCCTTCGGACGTCAGCGGGCCTTGGCCCACGTACGCGATCATGAATGAAACATCCATGCCACCTTCCACCATCTTCGGCAGATTGACCTGGGTGGTCAGGCGCATGGTGTAATTGCAGCCCGGCGTGAAGTTAGAAGGCTCGATATCGTTGTGGGTGTCGAGCTTGAGGACGCGGCCGTGAATGGCTTTCGCCTTGGCGATCAGCGCGGCGTCGTCCGATTGTGCGGCGCTAGGAACGGACACGATCTGAAACAGCACGGCGGCAAAGAGTGCCGTCATGGCTGCGACGGTGAGCTTTCGCTTGAGGTCCTTCAACGAATTCTCCTGTCTCCGCGGTCGAAGAAACTCGAGCCCGGAACCGCAAACCCAGAAGCGGTGTTGGAAACCGGAAACCGACGGAGATCTCCAGAATATCTTGGCAAGCGTACCACAGCAACGGTTGGGACGGTTACCCCTAACCCGGCGTTTTTCTTCCGCGTCGCCGTCGCCGTAGGAGGGCGCCACGTCGAAATAATTGATGCCCCGCGCCACCGCCTCAGCCACAGTGCGATCGGCCTCTTGCTGCTCCATTCCCATCACGACAATTCCGCCGAAGCCGATCACTGAAAGGCTGACGTCGTTGTTGTAAGGGCGTTTGGCGATTGGGGCGTCCGCTCGCGGGCTCGCCTCCGCGTGCCGCGCTACTTCAGCGGCTTGCGCCGCTGCCCGACGCCGAATGATCCGCCGCGCTCGCCGCGAACTGCGGGGACGGGGGCGTCGATTCGTACCGCCTGCTCCTATGGAACGCGCGGTCTCCCACGGCGCCGCTGAAACCCCGGCGCGCTCGCCCCGGCAACCGTCCGTGCCACGCGCGTGTCGGGCGCGCGGTTGAACGCGGCGCACCACCGACGTAGCGGCGAAGGCCGTTGCGCTGCGCCGGGCGGCTCAACTCGTAGCGCACCACTGTAGAGATCGCCCGGCCCATGTATGCGGCGAACTGCTGCTGGCTGTCGCGGCGGCGCAGCCTGAGCTCCCGCGCGCACGTATCAGCGCGTTGTCTCGTCGCCATTCGCTTCTTGGGCCGCTTTCGACAACCCGTGAAGTGCGCGGATCTCGGTGCCTGTGAACCGCTTGCCGCAGCGCCAGCCGGGATAGTGTTGTTGGGCGCCGCGAGGATAACAGGTCAGGGTTGTACCGTGGAAATCGAGGCTAGCACACGCTGCGGAGTCATGGGTAACTGCAGCGGCCGGGCGCCAACCGCGTCGAAAATCGCATTTGCGATCACAGCCCCCATGTTGATCACGGGCGGTTCGCCGCACCCCGAAACCGGCGCTTCCGGGTTGTCGATCAGCACGATCTCCATCTTCGGCAGCCAGGAGTAGCGCGGAATTTCATAGGTATCGAAATTCCGGCTTAGGACGTCGCCGCTCTGAAACCGCACCTCCTCGGTCAGCGCGTAGCCCAACCCCATGACGATTGCCCCTTCTATCTGCTGGCGCGTGCCTTCCGGGCTCACCGTCGGCCCCTGGTCGTGCGCGAAGACGATGCGCTTCACCTTGACCTGGCCGGATTCTCTGTCCACGTTTACCTCCGCCATGGTGGCCATGTACGTCCCCGAATAGACACCGCACGCGACCCCCACTCCGCGTCCGCTGGGCGTTTTCGC
>PLRS01000134.1 GCA_003164035.1 Bryobacterales bacterium
GGCGGAGCGCTGGAGCTTTATGGCATTGACGCCGATCTGGTCACTCTCGGCAAGATCGTTGGCGGAGGCGTGCCCGTCGGTGTCTTCGGCGGAAAGCGCCGGTTAATAGATTTTCTGGCGCCTCTCGGCCCGGTCTATCAGGCAGGCACGCTCTCCGGCAACCCGCTTGCCGTAGCCGCCGGCCTGGCCATGCTGCGCGAGTTGAAAGCCCATCCGGAGATTTACGACCGGCTCGAAACCCGTGCCGCCCGGCTGTGCGCCGCCGCCCCGGCCGGAATCACCGTCAACCGGGTCGGCTCCATGTTCACCTTCTTCTTCACCGACCGGCCCGTGACCGATTGGGACTCCGCCAAACGCAGCGACACGGTGCGCTTCGGCCGCTTCTTCCGCGCCATGCTGGAGCGGGGCATCTATCTGGCGCCGAGTCAATTCGAGGCGGCCTTCCTGTCCGCCGCGCATAGCGACGAAGATATCGACCGGACCATCGCCGCGGCTCGAGAAGCACTGGCGGAGGGGTAAGTGGGACAGGCCTCCCGACCAGGGGTGCTCGACCGATCGGCGGAAGCTTAGGTTCCCGGCAACCGCTCCCTTGCGGTCGCGGCTCGGTAAGCGACTGCCAACGGCGCCCGTAACCGAGCGGTCGCCGCGCCTCAACCGCGAAGACCCCAGATCGGCAAGCGCCTCCTGGCCTGTCATCCGGGTCGCGCGTGTGGCATAATCTTACCGGAGTCTTACCCATGGAAACCACCCGGCTTTCGACCAAGGGGCAGATCGTCCTGCCTAAAGACATTCGCACCTCCCGTGCGTGGGGGCCGGGCACGGAATTCACGGTCGAAGAAACCGGCGACGGAATTCTGCTCCGCCCGGCAGCTCTTTTCCCGAATGCCGATCTTGAGCAAGTGGCCGGCTGCCTGCGGTCCGGACGCAAGTCGAAAACGCTGGCTCAGATGCGTGCCGCTATTGGGCGGGAGGTGAGGCGGCGTCATGACCGCGGTCGATACTAACGTGTTGGTGCGGCTGCTGACAGGCGATGAGCCCAGCCAGGCGGCCGCCGCGCGGCGACTCTTCGCGTCGGAACCAATCTGGATCGCGAAAACGGTATTGCTCGAAACCGCCTGGGTGCTACGGAGCCTCTATGGATTCGAGACGGACGCGATCCGCGACGCTCTCACGAAGCTGCTCGGCCTCAAGAACGTGCACGCGGAGGAGGAATCGTCGGTAGCCGCCGCATTGGCGCTGACGGCACATGGCATCGAACTCGCCGATGCGATGCACTTGTGCGGCCGGCCGCCCGGCGCCCGATTTGTCTCTTTCGACAAACCCTTCATTCGGCGTGCCGGACGCGCAGGGGTCTCTGACATTTCCGCCCTGTAGCCGAAGGACGCCCCAGCCGAACGGCAAAGACGACAAATATGGCAGAAATAGAAATCTGCCGTAGCATGAGCTATAATCGAACGATGGAAACCTACACCGCACGGTTGGAGAAGTCTGGACGGATACTGATCCCCGTGGCCGTCCGCCGCCAACTCGGGCTTTCCGAGGGCTCGCAGGTGATCGTCAAGGTGGAGGAGTCGGGTGCCCTTCAAGTCTCGTCCCGGTCACAGGCTGTGGCCAAGGTACGCGAGGAGATCCGGAAGTATATTCCGGCTGGCCAGGACCTGGCCGAGGAACTGATTCGGGATCGACGGGCGGAAGTCGAGCGCGAAGACGAAAAGGCTCCGCGCCCGTGATAGACCCGTATGTGCTCGATGCCTCCGCCTTGCTGAGTATCTTACTCGACGAACGCGGTGGCGATCACGTGAGTCAAATTCTGGATCGCTCCCGAATTCACGCGGTCAATCTGGCGGAAGCGATTGGAAGGCTGGTGCGCGCCGGGATGCCGGAAGAAGCAGCCGGAGCGAGCCTTCGCGAACTGCATCTGGAAGTGGATGAGGAATTCGGAACAGCGCAAGCCGAGTATTGCGGTGCACTGCTGGGAACCCGGCGCGAGCTTGGGTTGTCGCTGGGAGACTGTGTCTGCCTGACGGTGGCGGCTTGCTCGGGGGCGGTGGCCGTCACGGCGGATCGGCGATGGAAAGAGCTGGACGGAACCGTGCTGAAAGACGCGACGATCCGGGTCGAGCTGATTCGGTGACGAGCGAAGAAGCGCAGTCCGCTCCCTCGGAAGGCATGAAGAAATATGGCCACGGATGAACACGGATGAACACGGATAAAGAAAATAAGGGTTTTATCGGCGTTCATCTGTGTTCATCCGTGGCTCAAATTTGATTTCTTCACGGGTTCTCGCGGTCGCGGCTCGGAAACACGGCGTTCATTGACAGAGATTCGAAGAGCCGCCCGACGGAGCCGCGGGCGCGGTGGTAGGCGCGGTGCTGCCGCCATGCGCCGGCATGGCGGGATGGGCTGCCGGCTCGGACTCCTCATGTTTGCCGCCCGCCCGGAATGAGTAACTCGCCAGCCACACCCAGTTGGCGAAAGCCGCATCGCCATGACCGCCGGTAAGATCGTCCGGTACGCTGCGGGTACGATCGCGATAGATCGCGCGGGCGATTGTCAACGTCAGTACGTTCCCATGCCTGGCGTACTGGATACCCGGTTCGGCGGAGACCGCGAATCCGGGACGCCGGAAGCCAAGGTCCTTGCCGACAGGGAAGAGATTGCGAGCCGGCACGCCTTCCATTCGCGGTCCAAATGTGACTGTCAGGCCGCGAATCCTGGAAATAGGATGAGCCACGCCGCCCTCCAGAAGATACTGATCCATAATTGCGTTGTACTGGGTCAAAGTCACTGGATTCAGCTTCGTGCTTGTCTGTACGCCATTGATATCTTCCAGCATCCCGAGATAACTGCCGTTGAAGTAAAGCTGGCTGTTTAGAGCGTTTCTGTAAGCCGACCATTGGAGCGGGACGCCCCAGCCGCCCTGTCCGGGCTGAACGGAATAGTCCACGATGGTGGTCGTGGTTTGCCCGTTCGAGCCCTCGACCACGTTGGCCACATTGTCTTTGCCCGTCGGGGCCAGAAAGCCGACGCCTAACTGAATGTTGCCGCGGCTGTGCCGCTTCGGATTCCATATCCAGCCGCTGGCCACGAACGAAGTGTCTCCGATGCCGGCGGAGGTATAGACAATGGACGAATTGTTCGAATGGCGGCTTGCCGTCAGCAGCGGAATGTCGGCCGTCAGACTGAACCGGGGCGAGAGCTGATAAGTCGCAGTTAGGTTTTCCAGATTGATTTTGTTTTCGACCTGGGTGCCCTCCTGGACACGGTAATTTTGCTCCGTAGCTCCGACAAAGTGAATATAGGAAAACTGATGGCGGTATCCTATGTCGAAGTTCCATTCGTTTGGAGCCAGATACCCTCCCTCGCTTTCCGGGCCGCCTTGTTCGCCGTTGGATCGAGCCACAATGCAGCCCTGCCCGTAGGCGGGCGCTATTGCGAGCAGTGACACAAGCGTCAGAAGGCCGCACGCGGCAAGGCGGTATTTAAGATTACGAAGTATAGATCCCATTTCGGGATCGTACTCTACTAGCGGCAAACAAACAATAATCGGAATCAACTAGAAATGGTTGATTAGTGCCGGCGGAGGCGGGGACTTGCGGTCGCCGGTCAGCCAGGCGAGTCTCTCGTCGATCTCGTCCCGATGAGTCTCGCCCAGAACGCGCGCCACCACGACTCCGGCTTCGTCGAGAAAACCTGTGTCCGGTACCCCTTGCCCCATGTGAAGCCTATCGAGGTCGTCCGCCAACGCGCCAGACCAGACGGGAAAGCCAACATGATATCGCTCGATAAATTCCGGGATGTTCTTCCTGGTCTTACTGTCATCGAGCGAGATGGCGATGAACGTGACGCCTTTCGGTCCCCAGGCCTTCTCCGCTTCCACGATCATCGGCATCTCCTCGCGGCAAGGGCCGCACCAGGTTGCCCAGAAGTTCAGGACGACGATCTTGCCGCGATAGTCGCGGAGCCGAACCTTCTTTCCGGAGAGATCGACCAGGGTAAGATCGGACGGTTTCGGATCGGCGGCGACCAGGACGGTGGCGGCGACCAGAATCGATGCGGCGAATCGAAAACCCAGCACATTGCTTGTGTACCGCAGGTGGAGGGCGGTTGGCAAGGCGGCGTTTCCAGGGCGCGCTTACCGCGTGGTTGGCTTCCTTGCTAGGATTGACACGGATGCGGATTCTGGTCGTCGAAGACGAACGCAGAATGGCGAACCTGCTGGCCCGGGCGCTGGGCGAGGAGGGTCACCAGGTGGTGGTGGCCCTGAATGGGCTGGAAGGCTTCGAAATCGCTCGCAGCGCCGCCTTCGATTTGATCGTTTTGGACGGGATGTTGCCCGGCATGGACGGCGTGGCGGTGGCGCGGCGGTTGCGCGAGAGGCACGACCGCACGCCGATTCTGATGCTGACCGCGCGCGACACTTCGGCCGATATCGTGCGCGGTCTCGATTCCGGCGCGGACGATTACCTGACCAAGCCATTTTCGCTTGCCGTTCTGCTGGCGCGGGTGCGGGCGGTGAGCCGCCGCGGTGCGATTCCGCGCCTGCCGTTTCTGGAGGTGGGCGACCTGCGCCTGGACCCGGCCACGCGGCGGGTCACGCGCCACGGCGAAGCCGTCAGCCTGACGCCGCGGGAATACAGTCTGCTCGAGTTGCTGATGCGGAACGCCGGGCGAACGGTCACGCGCGGCACCATTCTCGATTCGGTATGGGGTTTCGGCGCCAGCGTAAATGAGAACACGCTGGAGGTTTTTATCGGACAGTTGCGAACCAAGGTGGATGGGTGCGAGCCGAAGTTGATTCACACCGTACGCGGCGCCGGCTACCTGCTGGAAGAACCGAAGGAGTAGGGCGAACAGGGAGGGAAAACGATGCCGCGGTTATCCATCAGCGTTCGTCTCACTCTGTGGTACGCGGCGTTTCTGACGGCCAGCCTGGCGCTGTTCGGCGGGCTGCTCTGGTTTTCGCTGCGCAGCCGTCTGGAGAGCGGTATCGACCAGGACCTGGCGGACCGCGCCACCCGCTTCGAGAATTACTTTCGCGCCGAATCCATGGAAAAGAACGTGCAATTGCGCGATGAGCTGGAGGAGTTCTGCCAGGCGTTGCCGCCGGCGAGCTACCTCGATCTGCGCGGCGCCCACGGTTTCGAATTCCGGTATCCCGCGGGCGCGACGATCCCGGCCGGCGCGATGCGCACGTATCGGGGCCAATTCCGCTTCCGGGACGAGAGTTTCGAGCTGGATCTGGGCGCTTCGCTGGGCGAGGTGGAGCGCACCCTGCGACTGCTGCGGCTGCTGCTCGCGAGCTGGATTCCGGTGGTGATCGCGGCGGCTTGCCTGGGCGGCGCCTGGCTGAGCCGGCACGCGCTGAAACCGGTGCGGGAGGCGACCGCGGCGGCGCTGACGATCGGCATCGAGAATCTTTCGCAGCGCCTCGCGGTGGCGGGCACGGGCGACGAAATTGCCCAGCTTGCGGAAGGCTGGAACAGCATGCTGGAGCGGCTGGAAAAAGCCGTGCGTACGCTGTCGCAATTTACCGCCGACGCCTCGCACGAACTGCGCACCCCGCTGGCGGTGGTCCGCACCACCGCGGAGCTGGCGCTGCAGCGGACGCGGAGCGCCGATTCGTACCGCCAGTCGCTGGCGGAAATCGTGGCGGAAACCGCCCGCATGACGCAACTGGTGGAAGACCTGCTCTTCCTGGCGCGCACGGATACGGCGCGGGCGGAAATGCCGCTGGAGCCGATCGACGTGCGCGAGGTTCTCCACGGCGTGTGCGCCGAAATTCGCGGCTTGGCCGAGGTGCGCCAGGTGGAAGTGGTCAGCCGGCTGGGCGATGAGGAGGCCATCGTCTCCGGCAATCCGGCGGCGCTGCATCGTTTGTTTCTGGTGCTGCTCGATAATGCGCTGAAGTACTCTCACCCGGGCGGCACGGTGACGGTGGCGCTGGAGCGCGCCGGGCAGCGGGTTTCGATTATGGTGGAGGACGCCGGCGCCGGCATCGGTCCCGCCGACCTGCCGCACATTTTCGAGCGCTTCTACCGGGCTGAAGGATCGCGCGGCGATGGCGGCGGCCACGGCCTCGGCCTGTCGCTGGCGCAGAGCATCGCCAAAGCCCACGGCACGACGATCGTAGCGACCAGCCGGCCGGGGGCCGGTTCGAAGTTTCAAGTGACGTTCGAGCGGCGCGCCGCCGCCCGGCGCCAGCCGGAGAGAGAAACCTTCCCGGCGAGATGAGGCGGGGTCCGGTTGGGAGGGCGCCGCGCGAACGATTGCCAGCACGGTACAATACGGCTCGGAATGCATCCGCGGCGAGAATTCCCCAAACGCGCCACCCGCCCGCTGCCCAATTGGCGGATCGACAAAACGGAGGCGAAAGCCCTCTGAATGGCGGGAGCCAGGAAGCAGAACCGGAACAGGGAACCGGCGGCTCCGGCCGCGGCGGCGGCAGCGCGGCTTCTCGGGGGACCCAGACTCGTCTGGCGTCCCCACCTGGTGCGCCTGGCGGCCATCTGGCTGTTGACGCTGGCGGCCTATTCGAATTCGTTTCGCGCCGGCCTGGTGTTCGATAACGGCGTCATCATTGCGCGGGACACGCGCATCCGCGCGGCGACGGCCGAAAACCTGCGGCTGATCTTTTCGACCGAATACTGGTCCACCAATAACTCCACCGGCCTGTACCGGCCCTTCACCACGCTCACTTATCTTTTCAATTGGGCGGTGTTGGGCGATGGCGATTCGCCCGCCGGATACCATTGGGTCAACTTCGGGCTCCACGTGCTCAACGTCGCGCTGGTCTATGCGCTGGGATTGCTGCTGTTTGGCGAAGGAGCCGGGGCGATGGCTGGTGCGATGGCGGCGCTGTGGGCGGTGCACCCGATGCTGACCGAATCGGTGACCAACATCGTGGGGCGCGCCGATCTGCTGGCGGCGGGCGCGGTATTGGCGGGGCTGCTATGCTATGCGCGCGCCAGCAAGGCGGCCGGGGAGTCGCGGGCCCATTGGCTGGCGGCGCTGGGGCTGATTGCGGCCGTCGGCATCTTCTCGAAGGAGAGCGCCATCGTGCTGGTGGCGGCGATGGCGCTGTGGGACTGGACTTCCGCCGAAGCGGTTTCCTGGAAGCGGCGTTGGCCGGCCTACGCGGCGCTGGCGCCGGGTTATCTTCTGTTCTTCTGGCTGCGCAGCCGCATGCTGGCGGGAGAGCGCGTCGCGCCGGTCACCATACTGGACAATCCGCTGATGGGCGCGGATTTCTGGACGGCGCGGCTGACGGCGATCAAAGGCCTGGGGCTGGGACTGTGGAAGATGTGCTGGCCGCAACATCTTTCCGCCGACTATTCTTACAACCAAATCCCGTTGTTCGGATGGAAACTGGACGGCTGGCAGGATTGGCAGGCGGTCCTCAGCCTGGCGATCGGACTCGGGGCGGCGGGCGTTGCGGTATGGGGATACCGGCGGGCGAAACCGGTTTTCTTTCTGATCGGACTGAGCTTGGCCGCGCTGGCGCCCACCGCCAACCTGCTGTTGCGGATCGGAACGATTTTCGCCGAGCGCTTCTGGTATCTTCCGGCAGTGGGGCTGGCCGGGCTGGGGGCTTTGGCTTTGGGCCGGATTGGCGGCGGCCGCGCCAACCTGCCGCGAATCGCGGGAGCATTGGCGCTGGTCCTGGCGGTGCGCACCTGGATGCGAAACGAGGACTGGCGGGACGAGCGCGCGCTGTTCACCGCCGTCACCATCGATGCGCCCAATAGCGCCAAGGGCCACACGCTGCTGGCCTCGACGCTGGTGACCGGCGACCCCGGGCTGGCCGGCCAGGCGCTGGAGCAGGGGCAGCGCGCCATCGAGATTCTAAAACCCCTGCCCGACACCCAGACCGATGCGGGAGCTTACTGGATCACCGGCTTGTGCCAGCGTCTGAAGGGCGACGACGCCAGCGACCCGGCGGCGCGCGCCGGCTGGTACCGGAAAGCGCTCGATAACCTGTTGCACGCGCGAGCCATGGACCGCGCCCAACGCCAACGCGAGGGCGCCATCCGGTCCGATAACGCGATTGCCTATCTGGAACTGGGCCGGGTATACCAACGGATCGGGCGGCCGGAAGAGGCCGTCACCGAACTGCTGTTCGGGCGGGCACTGCGCCCCATTCCGGAATTCTCCGAGGAACTGTCCCGGGTCTCGGCGGGCAGGGGCGATATGGACGGGGCGGCCAGGTCGCTCATCGAAGGATTGTTGATCGATCCGGCAGCCCCGAGGCTCACCGGCGAACTCGGCGCTCTGTATCGCCAGGCATTTCCCGGGAGCTGCGCCCTGGGGCAGTCCGGCATCGACACGGGCTGTCCGCTGGTGCGGGCCGGGATCTGCGATGCCGCGCGCCACCTGGCCGACGCCTATCGCGCCGCCGGGTTTTCGGCCAGGGCCGCCGAGACGCTTCGGTCGGCAGCTTCCACCTTCCAGTGCCCGAGGTGAAGCGCTAAGGGCTCGTCAAGAAACAACTGTGCCATTTCGGCGTGGCGCACGCACTCGTGCGTGCCGCGTCGGCACTCTTGCCGACGCTCGGCGTACCGTACGCAAGCGGGTGTCGAGAAAAGTCTCGACACGGCACGCACGAGTGCGTGCGCCACGTCGCGCTCCAGGATTTGGCATGGTTATTTCATGACGATTCCTAACCGGAGCTACGCCCCCGCAACCCGGTTGCCGCTCAGGAATACGGCATCCTTGGGGACATCGCCGGCGACATCCACCGCTTTCGCCGCATTGCCCAGCTCGTTGCCCATCACGCTGATCCGGTCCGACCGGTCGCCGGACACTTCCATCCAGGTCCCGATCCGCCCAGGCGCGCGACAGCCGTGCACGAAGGCGTGTTTCACCTGTTTCAGGCGCACCGAAGGCTCGGCGTTGGCCGCGCCCGCAAAGGCCGAGTCCGCCAAGTCCAGGCCCTCCACGTCGTCGCAAACCAGGGCCGGGCGCTCGTCGTCCTGCAGGAAGCCGGTCTCGATGCCGCGCAGGCTCAGGCCCTTCACGTGGCGGCAATAGAGTCCGTACGCCGCGAGGCTGCCGAACATGCTGTACTCGGGGTATTTCTCGGCGTTCTCGGGCGTCTCGCGGCGGGCGTCGGCCCGCTTGCCGCCCCCGGCAAACGTCAGGCGCAGATTCTCCAGAACCACGTTTTCGATTGTCTGGCCGGGCAGGCCCGAAATCGCGCATCCCATGTTCCCGGCGCCCGCCGCCTGTACGTCGCGAATCGAAACATTGCGGAGCTTTCCCACCGGCGGGCGCGCGCCGCCTCCGGTGAACGGCCGTGCACGGTCGCCGAGGCGAATAAAAATCGGCGCCCCCACCCCGTTCATGACGATGCCCGAAATATTGACCCGGTCCAGCACCCCGCCGTCTACCGTTTCGAGCGCAATGCCGGCCAGGCGGGTATCGTAAATGGTGCAGTTCGCGATGGCGATATTCTCGAAGCCGCCGTTCGATTCGGTGCCGAGCTTGAGGGCGTTGCAGGCGGAGCTCAGCACGCAATTGGTGACGGCCACGTCCTTAGTCGGGCGGTCCGCGGTGGCCTTGAGCACGATGGCGTCGTCGCCGGAGACGATATCGCAATCGGAGATGCGCACGCGTTGGCTGCAATCGATGTCGATGCCGTCGTTATTGACGTTCACGCGGCTATGGACGCGGATGCCGCGGATCTCGATGTCGTCGCAGGCCAGGTAGTGCTGCACCCACATGGGCGAGTTCTCGATGGCGATATCGGTCACCGAAACATTGCGGCAGCTTACGAAACGCAGCATGTAGGGCCGCAGCTTGTACGGGCCCTGGAAAGCGGCGCCTTGCCCGTCGATCGTGCCGCGCCCGCGAATGCCGATGTCCTCCAGGCCTTCCGCGTAAATCAGGCTCCGCTCCGTGTAGGTGTCCGTGTACGAGCGCAACGCGGGCACGTGGGAAGGGTAGTCCTGAAGGTTTTTGCTGCCCAGCAGCACGGCGCCGGCGTCCAGTTCGAGCGTCACCCGGCTCTTCAGCACGATGGTTCCGGAAAGGTACGCGCCCGCCGGAAACAGGACCGTTCCGCCGCCCGCCCGCGCGCAGGCATCGACGGCATCCTGGATCGCCCTGGTATCGAGATGGGCGCCGTCGCCGGCGGCGCCATGGTCGCGAACATCGAAGCCGGCCCCGGCAGTGGCCGCCCAGCCCCGTGGCGCGACCGCCACCGCGACAGCCGCCGGCATCAGCCTCAGCAGGAAGCGGCGGCGCATTAGATCGTTCCGCATACCAGATAAGCCTCGGAAAGCGAAGAGTGTATCACGGCTCCGGGCAGGCGGAACCGCCTGCCCCACCACTGAAAACGATGCACCTGCCTTGGTGGCGCAGGCGGTTCCGCCTGCGATTTGTGATTTCTTCGATACGTTACCGAACTTGCCGACTACGAGCGCGCGGCGACGGCGCTCTCAAGCGCGGCTATGGTGCGGTCGCAGATCTCGTCGGGAGATCCGGTCGCCGCCACCGACACCAGCAGGCCCAGGTTCTTGTAGAACTGAATCAGCGGCGCGGTGCTGCGCCGGTAGGCTTCCAGGCGGACGGCGATCGACTCGGGACGGTCGTCTTCGCGCTGATACAATTTGCCGCCACAACGAGGGCACGGAGCTTGATCGCCGGAAGGCAGGCTGGATACGTGGAAGACCGACCGGCACTTTTCGCAGGTGCGCCGGCCGCTCAGCCGAGCCACGATTTCCTCCAGCGGCAATTCGTAATCCACCACCGCCGTGAGGGCGAGGTGCTCCGTTTCCATGTACTGCTTGAGCGCCTCGGCCTGCACCAGCGTACGCGGAAAACCATCCAGCAGAAAGCCGCCACGGCAGCCGATACAGCCGCTCCGTTCGCGGACCATCTCCCACACCGTCAAGTCCGGAACCAGCGCGCCGCGCCGCATGTACTCGACGGCCGCTCGCATTGCCGGCGTCTGATCGCAATCGCTTCGGCTCCCGGCGGCGCGGAAGACGTCGCCAGTGGAAAGATGGCAAGCGCCCAGGCGTTGATGCAGCAGATCGGCCTGCGTGCCCTTGCCCACACCCGGCGCGCCCAGCAGCACCAGCCGCCACGGCGTCCGGGCTTCGCCCGGCTTCACCGAGCACACGGCCGGCGGTCCTTGCAACCATTCGGCACGGTCGTTGTTATTTTGTACGTTCATGATTCCAATCGGTTCAAGTTAGAAATCGCAGTGGTAATTGTTAAACTGCCAGTCAATTCTTACGATACAATCCATCACCGCCGAGCGCAATCGCGGGGCGCCTAACCGATTTGGGGAGGTCAGTCCCTTGCGGCCACTCCCTTGTGCGGTCGCGGCTCGGTTACTGGCACCGCGCGTTTTCAATCGCTTACCGAGCCGCGACCGCGAGGGAGCGGTTCGCGCGCCTAAGCAGCGTAATTTCCAGACAGGTTAAGCACCCGCAATCGCTGCCCGCCCGGCCTCACAACCCCGTCAGCGGCCGCAACTCTTCAATCTCCCGCTCGCTTTCGGCCATGATGTTCAGAAACAGCCCGCGCGGATCCAGCGAATCCATCAGCAGCCTCATCTCTCCCGGAAGGAAGGAGCCGCGGATCAACAACGGTTTGCCGGCATCCTGAATTCTCCGGTAATACGGCACCATGGCCTTCAGCGGGGGACCGAGCGCGTCGTGATTCACCTCGTAACACTGGATCTCGCCGATCTCGAGAAAAGCCTCCAGCAAGAACATGGAGGTGGAATGGAGATGGATGAAATTGCCGGCGAAATGGCGCGCCAGCAGGCGGTCCGCGGGCTGCACGAAGCGGCGGAAGAGGCGCGGCGAATAGACCGCGGTGGCATCCTCCTGCATGCGGACGATCGGGCGCGGCCCCCACAGCGAGTACTGGGCGTCGAAGTAGCCGCCGTGGTAGAGCGGCACGCGCTTCCACAGTTCTTCGGCCAGATCGCGGAAGATCCCGGCCAGCCGCAGCAATAGCTCGGCCGCGCGCTCCGGCTCGTCGGTCAGGTCCAGCAGGCTCGGGCCATGCCCGCGCAGCACGGCGTGCAGATCGGTCGGCCCAATCTCGGCGCTATGGCTGACGGGGAAGGTCCCGTTCGAAACGCGCACCAGGGCCTCGGCGAACTCCATGTATTTGCGGAACCAGGGGCCGTCGCTGTCGAGCTCGACCTTCAGAGCGTCATCGAGCGAAAGGTTGCGCTCCTCGCCCAGCACGTTTCCCGGCAGAATGCGCACCTGGCAGCCCAGCATGCCGGGCAGCCAGGGAATCGCCACCTGCCCCGGGCAGGCGCCGCGGATCAGGTCGTCGCCGATGCGTTCGCCCTCCCGCAAGATGCGGAGATGATCGGGCAGGAAGGCTTCCACGTCGATCATCTCCGGCGTCAGGTATTCGGCGTTCCCCCAGCTTTGGCGGGCGGAAAACTCGTTCAGCGGAAACCAGCCGACCAGCGAAAAGCCCACCAGCGGGCGAGCGACGGCCTCCCGGTTCCAAAAGTCCCGGTAGCGGGCGATCTTCGCGGGGTCGTTGCCATAAGGATAGTTTGTCATTTCAGTAACAACCGAACTCGTGAGCCGCTTCCAGCATGGCCACGACATTTTCCGGCGGCACGTCGGCCATCACGTTGTGTATCTGGTTCCAGACGTACCCGCCGCCGGGCATGAAAATAGCGAGGCGCCGGCGCACGTCTTCGCGCACCTCATCGGGCGTTCCGCAGGTCAACAGACCCTGGGTGTCGCAGCCGCCGCCCCAGAACGTGAGATCGCGGCCGAACTCGCGCTTCAGCTTTTCCGGCTCCATGTGGCGCGCCCCCGTCTGCACCGGGTTGAGGATCTCCACGCCGGCTTCGATCAGGTCCGGAATCAACTGGTACACGCCGCCGCAGCAGTGCATGAAGATGTGCGCGCCGCTCGCCTCGCGCGCATAGTTGTAGATCCGTTTGTGCCGCCGCCCGAACAGCTCGCGATAGGTGGCGCGGGACATCTGCGGCCCCGATTGCATCCCCAGGTCGTCGCCCATCACCAGGATCTCGACCGACCCGCGCACTTTGGGCAATATCCGGGAGAGGTTTTCCAGGTGGAATTCCGTGAGCCGGTCCAGAAACCGGCCCAGCTTCTGTTTCTCCGAGCCCAGGTACAGGTACAGGTTTTGCATGCCGAAAAGGAACTGGCACGTTTCGAAAAGATTGCAGCCCACGGCGAGCGAAATGGCGTAATCGGTGGTGTCGTGGAGGTGACGCGCGGCGCGCCCGATTTCCTCCAGGCGAGCATCGGTCACCGGCCGGTCCCATGGCGGAGAGCCGATGGCGTTCCAGGTGACCTGGCTCATCTTTTCCGGCAGCGGTTCGTAGTTGTCGAGGCCGTCGGACCCGTCCAGAGGCCAGTGGCACTGGTCGATGAAGAGCGAGCCCGCCGGCATGCGGCCGATAATGCTTCCCCTGGACCCGCGCACGTCCAGGCCGCCATCGACGCGTTCGGGACAAAACCAGGCGGGCGCCATAGCTGGCGACCCATCCGGCAGAGTCCACGGTTTCCAGTCGCGCGGCGTGGTCATCGCCCGGCCCAGATCGACAGCGTCCACGTGAAAACGGTCCAGGAACCAGGCGTCCGGTTGCGCCAATTGCTGGATCAGGTCGTACAGCAGCGTGGGGGGCTCGCCTACACCGAGGTGCGCCTTCAGGCGGTTGTAAGCAATCGCCATGATGCCCGTGGATCGCATCGAACCCTGGTCCAGCGGAACCCGGTCCGGCTCTTTGTGAGCGATCGCGGCCAATACCCGTTCGCGAGAAGTCATGCCACTCCTCACTTACAACACCGCGCGAGGAAACGCAAGGCGGCTCGGGCTCCGGGGTGCTTAACCGATTTGGGGAAACCCGTTCCCTGGCAACCGCTCCCTTGGCGGTCGCGGCTCGGTAATTGGGCAGCCGTGGGCCGGAACAGTGATTCTTCGGAGCCACCCGGGCGCGGCACTCAGTGGGCAGCATCGAACCGGACGGGCTTGAGAGCGGCTTTTCAGGCTCCACATAAGAACAGAGCTCTGACTGCCAAGCACTCCGAGCAACCGCCGACCTCCAAAACGACCGTTACAAGCTGCGTCGGTACCGTGAAAAGGTGCAAGGTCAGGCTGCCCAGTTGAATAAGTCCTAATCCAGTTAGTTACACAATCATTTTGGAACTTCTATCACGTTCCCAGTGTCGAGTTTTGTCGGGTGGTCTGGCGCCGCAAGTTGACGAAGAACGCCGCTTGGCAGGCGGGTTCTACGAGCCAGCCGTTTGCCTCTGAGAGCTTGTGGAATGGCTTTTTGGCGTGCCCGGACGCGTCTCCCTCCCGGACGGCAAACAAAAGGACCGGCGGCCTTTCAAGCATCGAAATGCTCCGCCTCGCGGGTCGTTGACGTGGCCTCGCGGAAGCAAAAGACAGTCCCTCGCGACCTTTAGCTCGCCCGTCAGGGCCTGAGGCGGAGGCCGTGCGCGCCCTTCTTGTCGCGCACGGCCCGACTGCGGGGCCTGAATTCTTCGACGGAGGCGAGCCCATCTCTTAACACGCCTTTATGCCAGTACCCTCCCCCCATTCTGTTATTCTATTTACTAAGCTTCAGGCCAAATCCGATGCCGCAACAAAGCTACACCACTCCTCACGGGATTGAAGTAGCGCGCACGCTGTCGAAGGCCGGCTACCATAGGGGCCTCCGACACGTTTTGGGCGCGCTCGACCGCCATCGCGGGATTTATCTCTCCTCCGGGTACGAATATCCGGGGCGGTACTCGCGCTGGGATATCGCATCGGTCTGCCCGCCGATCGAGATCGTGGCTTTCGACCGCCGCGTCGAGTTCCGCCCCCTCAACCAGCGTGGCAGCGTGCTGGCCCGGATGCTCGAAACCGTGCTGGCCGGGCATCCGCATTGGGAGGAGTTCGGTTTCGATGGCGACCGCCTGGTGGGGCGCCTGAAACCGCTGCCGCGGCTGTTTCCGGAAGAAGAGCGCAGCAAGCAGCCCTCGGTATTTACGATTCTGCGCGCCCTGATCGAGGAATTCCGCGGCGAGGAGCACGGCCGTCTGGGGCTGATCGGGGCGTTCGGCTACGACCTGCTGTTCCAGTTCGAACCGGTCGAAAAGCGCCTCGCCCGCGGCGAACAAAAAGACCTGCACTTGTTTTGGAGCGACGACCTCTGGGTGATGGACCGCAAGAAGGAGCAGGTGGAGCGATTCCGCTACGAGTTTACCCGGGGAGACCAGACCACGCGCGGCCTGGCGCGCACGGGCGAGAAGCTGCCTGCCCCGCGGAAAGCGCCGCCAAGCGGGATCGCTTCCGACCACACCGCCGAAGAGTACATGGCCAAGGTGGACGAAGTGCGCGAGGGCATGCGCCGCGGCGACTATTACGAAGTGGTTCTGCGCCGCACTTTCCGCACGGCGTATTCCGGCAAAGCTTCGGACCTGTTCCAGCGGGTGCAGCGCGCCAGCCCCAGCCCGTACGAGTTCCTGTTGCAGTTGGGCGACGAGCAACTGGTGGGGGCGTCGCCGGAGATGTTCGTGCGGGTGGAAGGGCAGCGGGTGGAAACCTGCCCGATTTCGGGTACGGCCGCGCGCACCGGCGATCCGCTGCGCGACGCCGACAACATTCGCGAGCTGCTGGATTCGGCCAAGGAAGAGTCCGAGCTGACCATGTGTACCGACGTGGACCGCAACGACAAATCGCGGGTGTCCGAGCCAGGCAGCGTGCGCATCATCGGCCGCCGCTTGATCGAATCCTACGCGGGCGTGTTTCACACCGTCGACCACGTGGAAGGGATCCTCAAGGAAGGCTTCGATTCGCTCGATGCTTTTCTGAGCCACATGTGGGCGGTGACGGTGATCGGCGCGCCCAAGAAGGCCGCCGCTCAGACCATCGAGAGGCTGGAAAAAGACGCTCGCGGCTGGTACGGCGGCGCGGTGGGCATGATCGCGCTCAACGGCGATATCAACACCGGCATTCTGATCCGCACCACGTATCTGCGCGGCGGCACGGCTTCCTACCCGGTGGGGGCGACCCTGCTGTACGATTCGGTGCCGGCCATGGAGGAGCGGGAAACCCGGCTGAAAGCTACCGGCTTTTTCCGCACCCTGGGCGAGGCGCCCGAGGTTGCCAGGGAACCCGAAACACCGCGCCAGGCGGTCGGCGAGGGAGTCAAGTTGCTGCTGGTGGATAACGACGACTGCTTCATCCATACGCTGGCCAACTACGCGCGCCAGACCGGTGCCGAGGTGGTCACCTACCGCGCCGGCTTCCCGGCCGAGTTGATCGAGGAAGTGAAACCCGACTTGATTCTGATTTCTCCGGGACCGGGACGGCCGGGCGATTTCGGCGTGCCGGAACTGGTCCGCACGGCGGTGCGGCTGGGCGTGCCGGTGTTCGGCGTTTGCCTGGGGCTGCAAGGGGTGGTGGAGGCTTTCGGCGGCGAGTTGGGCGTGCTGGATTACCCCATGCATGGCAAACCCTCGGGCGTACACCACCATGGGGTGGGCGTATTTGAAGGCTTGCCCGAGGAATTCCAGGTGGGCCGGTACCATTCTCTGTTCGCGCGCCGCGAAACTTTTCCGGCCTGCCTGGAGATTACGGCCGAAACCGCCGATGGAGTGATCATGGGCGTGCGTCACCGCGAGTTGCCGATCGAAGCGGTGCAGTTCCATCCCGAGTCGCTGCTGACCGCCGAGGGCGGTCATGGGCTGAAGCTGATGGAAAACGCGATCCGGCTGGCCAGGGCGGCGCGGGTGGGGGTGCGCCCATGAAGACGCGGTTGGCCGCGCTGGTTCTACTGCTGGCGGCGGGTTCGCCGGCGCAATTCGGACTGCTGCAGCCGGCCGGGTCGCTCGACCTGGGCCGGTCGCCGGTGACGCAACTGGTGGCGCGGGGTTCCAAAGTGTATGCGGTGGTATCGAACGCGTCGGGTTCGGTAGTCATTGCCATCGACAGCTACCTTTTCGTGCGCGACGGTATCTCGTTGGGAAAGGATCCGGTTACGGCGCTGGACGTGGACGATGGCGGCCAGGTGTACGTGGTGTTCGGCGGCAATCGGCTAGTGGTATTCAGTCCCAAATGGGCGGAACTGAAAACCGAGAACTTGTCGCCGCCGGTGGCGGCCATGGTGGTATCGGAAGGCGCGCCGCTTACGGTGGGCACCGACGGCGGGGTACGTTCTCTCGATTCCACCGAGAGCCGGTTCTCGGTGGCCAAGTACGCCGCGCCGTGGGTGTTTTTTGGCGCGGGCAAGAGCGAGGTGGGGTTGCTCGACACGGGCGCCGGCTTGTTGCACAGCCTCGAAGTGCACGGGCGGTACACGGTGGACACGGGCCTGGCTTCGTCCTTCAAGTCGGGTTTTGTCTCCGCCACGGGGACGCCCGATGGGCGAGTGTATGTCATGGGGAAAGCGCAGTCCGACGAGCTTTCGATGGTACAGTGCCGCCCAGGCCCGCTGCACATCATCGACCTGGAAGTACCCAGGGGGATGTCGCCGCGTTTCATGGCCGCCACCAACGACCGTCTTTATCTGGCCGACCCTGGTGGGACCATCGCTTTCTACGATCTGCCGCCGCAGACCGGCGGGACGGCGCGCTAGGCGGAAGAGCGTTCAGCGACCGGCGGCCGGCTACCCGCGGCTGGCCGATTTGGGCCGGCCTGTCCCCAGTACTACCAAGATTCCCGGATATTGATGAGAAAAATCGCCTGCGGGTGCTACTAGCATGGTGCAGCCGAGGCGAATAGGTCCGGCGGCAGAATGCGAAGGTCATCTACATGCTGGCGAAGTTGTTCCATCATTCCAGTGGCATTGAGGCAGGGCCGACCATGGTTGAGCAGGCCGTGACCGTAACGCCGGTAGAGGAGCCGGCGCCCAAGCGGCTCACCCTGCTGGAGGCGGTAAACGCACCCGCGGCAGGCATCCCGCCGGCCGATTTCGACGCCATCTATCTGGCCGCGATGGGCAGGGCCTCGACGAACGGGTATCACATTCTGAAGGTGGCGGATATGCTGGCCAGTCCCTATCTGAGCGGTTTGTCGCCGGATGGCAAACGCTGTGCCCTGTTAATGGCGCTGGATGCGGCGGGGGCCAGCCTGGACGAATTGTTGCAGGATGCCATGCTTCGCCAGCGCGCGCTGAACGAGTATGAGCAGGCACTAGAGGAGCGGTTGCGGAAATTCGAAACCACGAAAACTGAGGAGAACCGCCAGATTCAGGCGGAGTTGGACCGGCTGGCAGCTCAATACAAAGGGCGGATCCAGTCCAACCTCAACCAGGTGGAGCGCGACCAGGACGAACTACGGGCGTGGCAGCGGCGGAAGCAGCAGGAATGCGCGCGCATCACCGAGGCGGCCAGCGCGTGTGTCTCGCCGCAGTCGAATCCCGCCGCGGGGCCGGCCAGCCTCACGGTTGTCCTGGAGCGGGCGGCGGGTGCGGGCCGCTAGGGCGGATTTATGACAGCACTCATTCGGGGCATCCGCGCGGCATGGCAGGCGTTGCGTGGACCGCAGCGGCAGTGGCGCCTGGAGCGCCTGGACCGCGCCGACCTGATCTCGATTCGCCGGCAATACGAACAAACCGCACGGGAAGAGCGCTTTCCGTTCCTGTAGCCGCGTCCTATGTTTGTCCTGGCAAGGCGCTGGCGAACCTGGGAGCTGTCTTGCTTGGTATTGGCTTTCACAATTACAGTCGCGTATCCGTAACCGATCCCTCATGCGGCGTGAAGAAATCATAGCCGCCGATGAACGCCGATGAGAAACTCAAGGAGTTATCGGCGTTCGTCGGCGGCTATAATCTCCGTCCCCTCTGAGTCTCTCCCAAACGTGCTACAGTAGTAAGTGGCATCCCCCACC
This sequence comes from Bryobacterales bacterium, assembly GCA_003164035.1. GTDB lineage: Bacteria > Acidobacteriota > Terriglobia > Bryobacterales > Bryobacteraceae > JBEKYD01. The sequence goes on from PLRS01000134.1 coordinate 18,841, forward strand.
AAGAGCCGTGCGGCAAGCTGGTTTCCGGCCCGCTCCACACGCCCGTCCTGATGTCTCTTGCCAGAAAGGACGGAAACGGCGTGGTAAGTTATCACTTCTTACAACCGCAACCGCTTCCAGGCGGGTCGTGCTGATGCTCCACGCAATCTTAGTCGACGGCATGATCGAGAGAGTCGAAGGAAGCCCCGAGTTTGCGGACGCTGAAATCGAGCGCCGCCGCGAAGCCGGACATAGTAGCGCCTATCTGTTCGCGGCCCGCGGCGACAAAGAGTTTGAGCGGAAGAGAAGGGTCAGGCCGCTGTTGCCTCGTGAGAATGCTCTGGCGCAAGGATAAGGAGCCGACGTGAACAATATTCTGGTTGGAAACCTGGGTCCAAACGTCACCGAACGGGACGTTCGGCCGCTGTTTGAAAAGCACGGAGAGGTAGCGCGCTTCAAGATGATGACGGACCGATGGACCGGTCTATCGAGAGGGTTCGGCTTCATTCAGATGAAGACCGATGCCGAAGCCGAACTGGCAATCGTGGCATTGGACGGAATCGACCTCAACGGCAAAGTATTGAAAGTAAACCCGGCCCGCCCACAACTGCATCGTCGGACCCGCCAGCGGGGCCAGGCGACGTGAAGGTATTGGAACACTTAAAGGGGACCGGGACTGTCACCGCCCCGGATGGCGACGAGACGCGCGCGAAATACGACGTTCAAATCACCCAGGACGAACCGGAAAGTGAATCGGACGTGCCCCACGGCACTGCTTCCAAGCACATCTCCGGCCTAGTGTGGTCGCCCGTCGACCCCTACTTCGTGCTGAATCACTTCCGGAAGACCATGCTGTTGGAGATGGAAGATGGCCGCAAATTCAAGTTCTTCCACCGGGACATCAACGGCAGCATCGGCTTGAACAAGTGGCTGGGGTAGCGTCGGCGCCGTCAGCGGAAGGAAGGCTTCCCCGCCCTGACTTCGTCGGACCGGCGGCTCGCCTCCATGCTGCCCTTTAATACCGTCCTGGCGCGGTACTGAGCCTCCGCAAACTGCGAGGCAACGCCATGATCGCCGTACTCGGTGGACCAGTGGAAGTTGTCGTGCTGGTCTTTTTCGGAAACGGTATACTGGGCCCGATTCCCGGCGACGTCGATAAACGTGAAGGACTGGCTCATTGGCAGTTCCTCATTCCACCCGGCGCTTGTCCTGAGTCTCGATGGCCCCTAACCACGCGACCCGGCTTTCAACCCTTTTGGCGCCGCCCCCACCGCCGAGCCTTCTTTGCTCTCCGGTCTGGCTTCCATGGCAACGGCGGAAATCGCCGAAGGACCGTTGCCATTCATCTCGGCCAGCGCCGCCTTGCCGCTCTCCAGTGCCCGGCTCTGGTCTTTGTTTCGAATCGCAATCACCATGGTTCGGACGTGCGGCATGGCCCGATTCAGCTTCTCCGGAAGACTGCTCTGCACCACGGAGTGAGCATTGAGGGTGTCGGACTTATACGCTTTGTACAGCCGCCCCGACATCTGGTGCATTTCGTACAGACACGCATTCCCGGATTCGGTTTGATCGTCCCAAAGGGTTTCGTCGCCCGTTTCGAGCGCCTGCAGAATACTCTGCAAGAGGTTCTTCGTGCTGTCGTACAACATAAGAATAGCGTCCCTTATCCTACCAGGCTGGTTCCGGACCGTGCGTCAGCAGAGGCCGGACGGCCCTCGCACCTAAAAGAACTGGAAGGGTTTACTGATTAGTATTGTAGCACAGCCGGGCTTGTGCTATACTCCTTATGATTTGATACTGCCAGTTCAAGGCTGACCGCTTTAGCGCTGTTTCCGCTACGTTAGTCCACCTTCCAAATTTGCCGCCTTCAAATCAGTAAAGGAAAACGAATCGTGAAAAATATTTACGTTGGGAATCTCAGTTTTGGGGCTACGGAAGAATCCGTCCGTGCGTTGTTTGAAAGTTACGGCGCCGTCGATCGCGTCAACATCGTTACCGATCGCGATACCGGCCGGCCTCGCGGCTTCGGCTTTGTGGAGATGGCAAACGACGCGGAGGGATCCAAAGCGATCGCCGGCGTCAACGGCAAGGACCTTGACGGCCGCACGCTGAACGTCAACGAGGCGCGTCCGAAGACGGACCGTGCGGGTGGCGGCGGCGGCGGATTCGGACGCCAGCGCTGGTAGAGAGTTTGGCGGTGGGGCCGGCCGTTCGCCTGCCCCACCATCGAGGGCCGCGGCTTGGCTCTCCGCCAGCCTGGTACACAACTTCATAAGTCCGCCAACGTATTTCCGGGCAACCGGCTCCCTGCCGGTCGCGGCTCGGAAGCGCCCGAATCGAGCTGTGATCGCTAGGGAGCGGTCGCTCCACCCGTCCATCTGTTACCATTCCAGCCAATGGACGCCGTCGAGATTTCGCACGTAACCAAAACCTTCGCGAGCGTGACCGCGGTGGACGATCTCTCGCTCACCGTGCCCCAGGGTTCGATCTACGGATTCATCGGGCCGAACGGCTCGGGGAAAACCACCACGTTGCGCATGATCGTGAACATTTTCTATCCCGACCGCGGAGAGATCCGCCTGTTCGGAGATCGCCGGCCGGAAACCGGCAGGGATTTTATCGGTTACCTTCCCGAAGAGCGCGGCCTGTACCGGAAAATGACGGTTCAGGCGCTACTCGAATTCTACGGGGAGCTGCGCTCCGGCCGCGGGGTCGAAGCCGAAGTCGCGAGCTGGCTCGAAAGACTGGAGCTGGCCGGCCGCGCCTCCGATAAGATCGAAACCCTCAGCAAGGGCATGAGCCAAAAGGTTCAGTTCATCGCCGCCCTGATCCCCGAACCGAAACTTCTGATTCTGGACGAACCTTTCAGCGGCCTCGACCCGGTGAGCGCGGACGCCATCCGCTCCGCCATTCTCGATCTCCGCCGCCGCGGCGTTACCGTCATCCTCAGCACCCACGACATGGCCGTGGCGGAAACCCTTTGCGATTACATCCTCATGATCTTCCGCGGCCGGAAGGTGCTCGACGGCACCCTCGCCTCCATTCAGGACCGGTACGGCGAGGACACCATACGGGTGACGGCCCCGGGCGGCCTTTCGGGCGTCGAACATTTGCCCGGCGTCGAGCGGGTCCGCGACCTGGGGCAGGTGCAGGAACTGCGGCTCACGCGCGGCGCCGACCCTCAGGAGGTTCTGCGCGCCCTGGTGACGCAGGCGCCCGTGACCGGTTTCTCACTCGTAAGACCCTCCCTGCACGACATCTTTCTGCGCATCGCCGGCCCGGCCGCCGAGGAGGCGAACCATGCGAGTGCATAAAGTCCTCACCATCGCCAGGCGCGATTACATCGCCACCGTCCGCACCAAAGCGTTTCTGTTCGGCCTGGTGGTCGCCCCCATTCTGTTCGGAGGCGGATCGATCGCGATGTCGCTGATCAAGACCAAACCGGATTTGAAGGACCGCCACATTGCCATCCTCGATCGCACCGGCCTGGTGGGCGGCGCGCTGGCCGCCGCCGCCAGAGACAAGAACGAGCGGGACCTGTTCGACAGGAAGACCCACCGGCAGATCGCTCCCCGATACGTTTTCGAGGCGATCGCGCCGGCCTCCGACCCGAAGGATCAGTTGCTCGCCCTCTCCGACCGCGTCCGCCGCAACCAACTGGCGGCGTTTCTCGAAATCGGCAAAGACGCCCTGCGCCCGTCCAATCCAATCGAGGCAAGCGAGGAAACCGACCCCGACACGCGTGTCTCTTACTACACCAACGCCGGCGGCATCGACGAGCTGCGTAACTGGCTCAACGGCCCCATCAACGACGGCGTGCGCCTGGCGCGGCTGAGGCAGCTCGGCATCGACATCGACCGCAACCGCGCCCTGTTAGCCCCGGTCCCGATCGAGGGACTCAGCCTGCTCGAGCGCGACGAAAGAACCGGCCAGGTGCGGGAGGCGCGCAAACGCAACGAGCTGGAGGGCTTCTTCGTGCCCTTCTCGGTGGCCATCATTCTCGCCATGATCGTCATGGTGGGCTCGGCGCCCATGCTGCAAAACGTCACCCAGGACAAGAGCCAGCACATTGTGGAGACGCTGTTGGGCGCGGCCAGCCCGTTCGAGCTGATGACGGGCAAAGTGCTGGGGTCGGCCGGAGTCTCGGTGACCAGTTCCCTGTTGTACGTGATTGCCGGCGTATTGGCGGTGAATGCCCTGGGGGTGGCCGGCCTGCTGCCGCTCGGCATTGTCCCCTGGTTTTACGTGTACCTGCTCACCGACGTGATCATGCTCTGCGCCTTCGCCGCCGCGCTGGGGGCCTGCTGCGCCACGCCGCAGGACGCGCAGAATCTGGCCATCGTGCTGCTGACGCCCTGCATCGTCCCCATGTTCATGCTGGTGACCGTGCTGCGGCAACCGAACGGCGGCCTGGCTACGGCGATGTCCCTGATCCCGCCATTCACTCCCATTCTCATGCTGTTGCGCCAGGCCATGCCGGGCGGCGTTCCGGCATGGCAGCCGTGGGTGGGATTGGCGGGCGCGCTGGTTTTCGCCGCCGCCACCGTCTGGGCCGCTTCCCGTATTTTCCGCGTGGCCATCCTGATGCAGGGCAAGCCCCCGCGGCTGGCCGAGATCGTGCGCTGGGCCGTAAAGGGTTGAGCCGCCGCGGCACCAGCGCCCGGAGTTCAACCTAGCGTTTGCCCTTGACTACGTGGCCGTGTCCATCCCGCATTTCGTTTCCTTTGAAGTGCGCGGCATCGACACGCCGTGCCGGATCGGGTTTCTCACCGACTTTGGGCGCGGGGCCCTTGTAGCCGTGGTCCGGATGGAAATGGTTATTCACATGGCCGTGGAAATCGGCCGGGCCATGAAACCACGGGCCAACGCCAATGAAGATGCCGTCGTTGAACCATTCCGGTCCGTAGTAGCCGGCGGGAGCGCAGGCATAAGGGGCGACGTCGTAGTAACCATAGGGGCAATCCGGAGCTACTCCGATATCGACGGCGACCTGGGCCTCCGCTCCGGGGGCGGCGGCCGTCAGGCAGATTCCAGCCGCGGCGGCCATCAAGACCAATGTAAATTTGCGCATTGTGTTCACCTCGCAATGGTTAGAGCAAGTGATGTGCTACTGTGCGGTGCCGCACCCGGGGCTGGGTGCTTAACCGGTCTGGGGAAATCCGCTCCGGCAACCGCTCCCTTACGGTCGCGGCTCGGTAAGTGATTGAAAACGCGCGGTGCTCGTAACCGAGCCGCGACCGTAAGGGAGCGGTTGCCGAGCCTAAACTACGAAATCCCCCAAATTAGTTAAGTACCCCCCCCCGGGCTGGGTCTCAGGCGCCGGCCGCCGCCGCGCATGCTAAAATCGGGGTTCCCCAATATGAAAGTCGCCATCGCAGCCGACCACGCCGGGTTTGCGCTCAAAGAGAAACTTCGCGCCCAACTCGCCGCGGAAGGCCATGAAGTGCTGGACTTCGGCCCCGCGTCGGACGAATCCTGCGATTACCCCGATTTCGCCCAGCCGGTGGCGCGCCAGGTATCCGAGGGGCGCTCGGACCGCGGCATTCTGGTGTGCTCGACCGGAATCGGTATGGCCATGGCCGCCAACAAAATCGCCGGAGTGCGGGCCGCTCCGGCATCGAGCGAGGACGAGGTGCGGCTGACGCGCGAGCACAACGACGCCAACGTGCTCACCCTGGGAGCGCGGTACCTGGACGAAGGCCGCGCGCTGGCCATGGTGCACCTGTTCCTCGCGACCGAATTCGCCGGCGGCCGGCACGCCCGCCGCGTCGCCAAGATCGCCCGCCTGGAGCAAAACCGTTAGCCGCCTCACGGAGAAACCGGCGGCCGGCCCGGAGGGAGCCAAACTCATATGACACCAGCAGAACGTTTACAGCGGCCCTTGGCCGAGGTCGATCCTGAAATCTACCGCGCCGTCCGCCAGGAAGCCGAGCGGCAGAATGGCCAGCTCGAGCTCATCGCCAGCGAGAATTTCACTTCCGAAGCCGTGCTCGAAGCCACCGGCAGCGTCTTCACCAACAAATACGCGGAGGGCTATCCGGGCAAGCGCTATTACGGCGGCTGCGAGTTTACCGACGTGGTGGAGAACCTGGCCCGCGAACGCGCCAAACAGCTCTTCGGGGCCGAATACGCCAACGTGCAGCCGCACTCCGGCTCCCAGGCCAATCAGGCCGCGTATGCGGCCGTGCTTTCGCCGGGCGACACCGTGATGGGCCTGAACCTGGCCCATGGAGGGCACCTCACCCACGGGCACCCGCTCAACTTTTCGGGGAAAACCTACCGCGTGGTGCCCTACAACGTGCGCCGCGAAGACGAGCTCATCGACTTCGACGAACTGGCGCGGCTGGCCCGCGAACACTCCCCGCGCATGATCATCGCCGGCGCCAGCGCTTACCCTCGCATTCTCGATTTCGCGCGTTTCCGCGAGATTGCCGACGAAGTGGGCGCGATACTGCTGGTGGATATGGCCCATATCTCCGGTCTGGTGGCGGCGGGCCTGCATCCCAACCCGTGCCAATGGGCGGATATCGTCACCAGCACCACCCACAAGACCCTCCGCGGCCCGCGCGCCGGATTGATCCTGGCCAAGGCAAAATACGGCCCGGCGATCGACAAGGTGGTATTCCCGGGTATGCAGGGCGGCCCGCTGGTGCACGTGGTGGCGGCCAAAGCAGTCTGTTTCCTGGAAGCCCAGCAGCCGGAATTCGCGGTCTATCAGAAGCAGGTGGTGGCCAACGCGCGCGCGCTGGCCGAAAGCCTGGTCGGCCACGGCTTCCGCCTGGTCGCCGGCGGCACCGATACCCACCTGATGCTGGTGGACGTGTTCTCCAAAGGAGTGCGCGGCAAGGAAGCCGAGAAGGCCCTGGACCGCGCCCGCATCACCGTCAACAAGAACGCCATTCCCTTCGATACCAACCCGCCGTTCAACCCCAGCGGCATCCGGCTGGGATCGCCGGCGGTGACTACGCGCGGCTTCGGCGAAGCCGAAATGCGGCAAGTGGGCGGGCTGATTGCCGAGGTGCTGCAGCACATCGAGGACGATACCGTGCTAGCCTCGGTGGCCGGCAAGGTGGAAGCCCTCGCCGATGGCTTCCCGCTGTACGCCTGGAGACGCGACTGCGTGAAGGCCTGATTCCAGCCGGCGCCGCCCGCACTGGCGCAATCGAGCCCATGCCCCTCAATATCGCCATCGACGCTCGAAGGGTGACCGACTTCGGCATCGGCACGTACATCCGCGGCCTGGTGCACGGGCTGGGTCTCATCGATTCCACCAACCGCTACACCCTCCTGGCCGGCGTGGAGGACGCCCGCGCTCTGGCCGGCATGCCGGAGAATTTTCAGGTGGCCGTCTACACCCGGCCCGACGATTCGCACTGGGACAACCTGCTGTTCCCCCTGTTCGTCCGCCGGCTCAAACCGGACCTGGTGCACATTCCCCTGAACCGCGTGCCGCTGTGGATGCCGCGGCCGTACGTGGTGACGATTCACGATATGGCCAACCTGCTGTTCGAAGCCGAGCATTCGCGGGTGCGGCTGAGCTTGCGCCGCTGGCGCTTCCGGCGCGGCTTGAAGCGCGCCAGTTTCCTGATCGCGGTTTCCGACGCCACCAAGCGCGACGTGGAGAATACCGTGAACCTGCCGCCCGGACGAATCCACCGCATCTACAATGCCCCCGATTCGGAATTTGCCGCCAGCGCCGCGGCGGCCAATCCGGAACAAAACAAGCGCATCCTGGAGCGTTACCAGATCGACTATCCCTACCTGCTCTACGCCGGAAATATCCGGGCCCACAAAAATATTCCGCGCCTGGTGGAAGCCTTCGCCGTGTTGCGCGAAGAGCTCACCTTCCGTCCCGAGTTTCGCGACCTGCACCTGATCCTGATCGGCGATACCATTGCGCAAAACTCCGCTGTGCGCCAGGCCGTCTTTCGCAGCCGCATCGGGCACCTGGTGCGCTTTCTCGGCTTCGTTCCCGCCGATACCTTGCGCTGCTTCTATCAGTCGGCCGCGGCCTTCGTCTTTCCCTCGCGCTACGAAGGCTTCGGCCTGCCGCCGCTCGAGGCCATGGCCTGCGGTACGCCGGTGGTCACGTCCAACGTTAGTTCCCTGCCCGAAGTGGTGGGCGACGCCGCCATGCTGGTGAATCCGGAAAACGTCTTCGATATCGCGCGCGGCATCCGCGAGGTGCTGCTGGATGAATCCGTGCGCTGCGCTTTGGTGCAAAAAGGCTTCGAACAGGTGGCGCGATTCAGTTGGCGGGACACCGCCCGGCAGGTGCTCGAGATCTATCGCGAGGCCGCCGGCCAGCCGCATCGTATAAAGTAGAGCTTTCAGCGGTCGGCGGTCAGCTTTCAGCCAAGCAATGACCAGCCAAGCCGCGGTGGCTGATTGCTGACCGCTGGGAGCTTTTTTACTGCGGATAAAGTGAAGCTTTCAGCGATCAGCCAGGCCGTAGCGGCTGTTAGCTGATCGCTGACCGCTGATAGCTGAGGGCTTCTTATGCGTTTTCCACTCTTCGCCGCCGCCTTCCTGTTCGCCTCCATTCCGACCCGCGCGCAGAGCAACTACGAGATTCAGGTGTACGCCTCCGACCTGGTGCCGCCCGGCGTCACCATGACCGAACTGCACAGCAATTTCACCGTCGACGGATTCAAAACCAAGATCGACGGCGTGCTTCCCGACAACCATGCCGAGCACGAAACCCTGGAAATCACCCACGGATTCGACGAGTGGTTCGAGACCGGCTTTTACGTTTTTACCAGCATCCAGAACGGCACCTGGTATTACGTCGGCTCGCACATCCGCCCGCGCATCGCGGTGCCCGAAAAATATCACCTGCCGGTGGGCCTGAGCCTGTCGACCGAATTCGGTTGGGTGCGGCCGAATCTTTCCGCCGACACCTGGACCTGGGAGATCCGGCCCATCGTGGATAAGAAGATCGAGAAATGGTACCTGTGCTTCAATCCGGCCATCGAGAAATCCTTCCGCGGACCGGAGCAGCCGCGCGGCTACGAGTTTTCGCCCAATTTCAAATTCAGCTACGACGTCACCAAGCGGGTCGCCGCCGGGATTGAATATTACGGCGCGCTCGGCCCGATTACCGGCTTCGATGCGCTGCGCGACCAGCAACAACAGATTTTTCCCAACGTGGACGTCGACTTCGGCAAGAATTGGGAATTCAACTTCGGCGTAGGCGCCGGCGTCACCCAGGCCACCGAGCGCCTGCTGGTCAAAGCGATTCTGGGATACCGGTTCAACTATAAAGGACAGTAGGGACCGTCAGAACGACAGCCTGGCGCTCAATTGGAACTCGCGGCCGGGCGTGGACGCTTCCGTGATGGTGCCGAATTGCGGCGTGTTCACGAAGCGGTTCGGCGTATCCCAATTCGAATGGTTCAGCGCGTTGAAGCTCTCGGCGCGAAACTCCATGCGCAGGCGTTCGGCTATGGCGAACGAACGGACCAGCGCCAGGTCCATGGTCTGCAGGCCGGGGCCGTAGACGGTGTTGCGTCCAACGTTGCCGAAGGTGTACGCGGCTGGCGTGCTGAACGCGGCTGGATTGAACCATTCCGCCGTGGTCCGCGTGCCGCCGCCGAAAACCGGCTGCCCCGTGTAGTTGGCCCGAATGGGATTCTCGCCCACGATGGTTCCCGCGTTGGCGGTATCGCCAAAAACCGAAATCGTGAACGGAAAGCCGCTTTGTACCTGGTAGATTGTCGAAACCCGCCAGTTGCGCGTCAGCGCCCGGCGCCAGTCCGGAGTTTTCAAAGCCGGTAGTTCGTACACGGCGCTCGCCGACATACGATGGCGCACGTCGCACGCGGGCCCTTTCTCCGCGGCAAGATCGTTGTTGTTTTGTGGGACCGCCGACTCGGCCATGGGCGAGCGGAACTCCGGAGCGTTACTCAGATTCTTGGCGAAGGTGTAATTGGCCAATAGGCTCAGCCCGTGCGAATACCGCCGCCGCAAGCTGACGTAGGCGGCGTCGTACCAGCTTCGCGCGGTATTCTCAAGGTCGTTTACGGAGCTGACCGGGAAGGTGGTGCTCGCCACCTGGATCGTATCCGGAAATACGGTGCCGGGCAGAAACGTGGCGGTGGCATAGGGGCGGCGCGGCTGAATCGCGCCCGGTCCGGGCAGCGCGTTGTTGATGAGGTGCGCTTGCTGCAGGTGCAGCCCGCGCTCGCCGTGATATCCAATTTCGAGCGTGGTTCCCTGTCGAAGGCTTTTCTCGGCCGATGAGCTCCACTGCTGCACGTACTGCGCCGGCGCGTGCGGATCGAAGCCGGTGAAACTCACCGTCGTGCTGCCCAGCACCGGCTGCGGAAAGTTGAAGCCACTGATCTGCGGCGTAAAATTGTCGCTCTGCTGGGTGATGGGGAACAGAATCGGGACATTGTGCAACTGGTTGCACCATGTATTCATATCCACCGGCATATAGAAAATGCCGTACGCGGCGCGGAAGACCAGGCCGCTGCCGTTTAAGTGGTGCGCCACGCCCACGCGCGGGGCGAAACGCCGTTTCGGGGGATACTGCAGGCCTCGCGGCATGCCATCCTGGCCGCCGATGAAGGCCACCAGCCCGCCGTTCTCCTGCATGATGTTACTCCACTGCCGCTGAATGTCCACCAGGGGAGTCTCGAATTCGTAACGCACGCCGGCGTCAATCGTCGTGAAAGCGGTGACCCGCCAGGTGTCCTGCGCGAAAGCGTCCGTCGACCAGTTCCGCAGGTTCATGCTGGGGACGCCGGCCTGCAATTGCCTCGCCGCCGGATCGCCCAGCAGGAAACTCGCCAGTCCGGATCCGGTGCCGTCGTTGGTGGAGGTTTGGGTGGTGAAACCCGGTGTGAATTGGTAATACCCGCGACTCTGGACCAGCGCCCACATGGGCCAGATCACCTTCCGGTATGCTCCTCCAAACTTAAGACTGTGGGCGCCCTTCTGCCACAGCAGCGTTTCGCGGCCTTCGAAGGTGGTGTTCCACTGGTGCATCGGCGTGGCCAGCCAGGCGTCGCCGAACGGCGAATAACCTTGCACGTTGAAATACGGCGCGCCCGATGCCTTGGGTCCGCCGAAGTTCGTCCCGGTGATTCCCAGCGCGTCCACGATGTCGTTCACGCCGTTGTTTTGCGACCAGTGGTACATGGCGAGGCGCGAAACACCCACCGAAGCCGTATTGACCACGGCCGGCGACAGGATGCGCGTCCAGATGAGGGAGCCGTTCTGGGAGGCGTTGTCGAAATCGAAGCCGTAACCAGGCAGGTTCTGCGGCGAAAACCCCTGCTCGTTGCTCGACGAGAAACGAACGTTGAGCGCGCCGCTGTTGCCGAACGAACGATCGACGCGGATGGTGCCCTGATTGTTTCGCTCGGTCCCGTCGCGGACGTCCAGCAGGTTATTGGAGTCCAGGCCGGCCCCGAACACCGCCGGCGTTCCGTTCATCGTCATGCCGTAGCCCATGTTGCCCGCCGTGTTGGGGCGCGGTGTGTAATTGGCCAGCATCAGGGCCGCCGCCGGATAGATCCTCGATGTCGGAATGACATCGTTCGGGAAGGCGGTGCGTAGCGTCTGGGGATTGCTGGTAGTCACCGGCAGGGCCGGGTTATAATTCGGATTCGCGTACGAGGTGGAGGGGTCGAAGACAGTGACTCCGCTGGCGCTGAAGTTGCCCACCGATTCGGCCTGGGTCGGTACCGTGTCCATCGCCGTCTGCGCCTGGGTCTGGCGGAAACCCTCATAGTTGGCGAAGAAGAACGTCTGTCTCCAGGGGAGCGGGCCGCCGATCGAGCCGCCGTAGTTATTCTGCACCAGATGGCTGGTGCCGGGCATCTCGTTCCAGCTGCGCGCGTCGAGCGCATTGTTCCGCAGGAATTCATACCCCGTGCCGTGGAACTGGCTGCCGCCCTGGCGGGTGATGATATTCACCTGGCCGCCGCCTGCGCCTCCGAGTTCCGCCGAGTAACTGCCGGTTTGCACCTGAAACTCCAGCACGGCGTCCGGCGACAGGCTCAGGTTCATGGTATTGAATGTGGGGTCGGTATTGGTGACGCCATCGAGCAGGTAATAGTTCGAGTTAGGCCGGTTGCCGCCGATGGTGATCGCGGACCGCTGGCCGGGGCGCCAGTAGAGCGGGCTCATGTCGCCCGCCTGGGCGCCGTGCCCCACGTGCGCGTCCGGCACGGTAAGTGCCAGGTCGATCAACATGCGGCCATTCAGAGGCAGATCCTGAATCGACCGGGGTTCCACGACTTCGCCAATGCTGGCGTCCTGCGTCTTCAGAATGTCGGCGGACCCGACCACCGAGACACTCTCGTGCTTTTCGCCGATTTCGAGCGACAGATCGAGCCCCATGTGCTGGCCGACTTCGAGGACGATATCGCGTTTCTGCTCCGCGAACCCGGTGGCGCTCACTTCGAGTGCGTATTCGCCGGGCGCCAGATTCGGCAATTCGAACAGACCGTCGTAGTTGGTTGAAGTCTCTCGGACGGTCGAAGTCTCTCTGGCCGTGACCCTGACCCGCGCGTCGGAAATCGGCCTTTGCGCGGGGTCCTGAAGTCTGCCACTTACGGTCGCAAAATTGCTCTGCGCGTACATTGACGCGAACGCCGCGAGAATCAGTACCGAAAGCTTGGTCGTCATACACCTCCCGTACAAGGTAGGAACACTCGATAAATGTCGCGCCGATATGGCGCTTCCATGCGACACCGCCGGCACGAGTCGCCATTGATCGTCGTCCACCAGACTGGGACGCCGCTATCGGGCTAAGTACACAGCTTCATGACTTTGCCCTCGTATTTCAGCAACCGCTTCCTTGGCGGTCGCGGCTCGGTTTCGCACGCTACCGAGCCGCCACCGCTAGCGAGCGGTTGCAGCGGAAACCAAGTTAGGAGTTTCACACCTTTAAGTCTCGTATACAATACTGCAAAGGCACTAGAAGCTCGTTCTTACCGGCGCTGTTCGAAGAAGCCGCGCAGCAGAGCCGTGCACTCGGCGCCCAGCACGCCTTCGACTACTTCGACCTGATGATTGAGCGCCTCCGAATCGGCCAGGCGGAACTTGCTGCGGACCCCGCCGAAGCGCAGGTCCCGCGCCCCGAATACCAGCCGCGCCACGCGCGCGGCCACCAGTGCTCCGGCGCACATCACGCAAGGCTCCAGCGTGACATAGAGCGTCGCGCCGGGGAGGCGATAGTTGCCGGCGCGGGCCGCGGCCTGGCGCAGGGCGGCGATTTCCGCGTGCGCCGTGGGGTCCGAAGCCGCAATCGGCCGGTTCCAGCCGCGGCCGGCGATTTCGCCCTTCACCACCACCACCGCGCCTACCGGCACCTCTCCTTCGTCGCCGGCCTGGCCCGCCAGGCGCAGCGCTTCCCGCATGAATTCTTCGTCCGGGTCCATTCGACTATAATACGGAGAAACCACATGGCGGAACTTGAGATTCATCACGAAGGTCACGAGACCGACCCACTGGGGCAGAGAGTGGGTGTTCTGGCCGCGCTGCTGGCGGTCGCCCTGGCGATTGTCACCATTGCCTCGCACCGGACCCACACTGCCGCCATCATGCACAAATCGACGGCCAACGACGAGTGGGCCCACTACCAGGCCACGCGAGTCAAGTTTCACAACGTCGAACTCGGACAGAGCCTGGCCGGCCTGTTGGTCCAAAGCAATCCCGCGGCCCAGAAGATGCTCGACGATTCCGCCGGCCAGCTCAAGAAATACGGAGGCCAGGGCGCCGAAATTCAGGCGCGCGCCGAACAGGCGGATGCCGCCGCCGAAGCCGACGAGCACCGCGCCCTGCGCTACGACGTCGGGGAGGGCCTGCTCGAAATCGCCCTGGTGCTCTCTTCGCTCTATTTCATTTCCAAGAAAAAGATGTTCCCGATTTTCGGCATCATAGCCGGTTTCACCGGCGCCGTAATCGCCATTACGGGCCTGTTCGGCTGACCGGGCCAGTTCGTGGCCTCGCGGTAGGTGCTTAACCGATCTGGGGATTTCGCAGCTTAGGCGCGGCAACCCCGCCCTGGCGGTCGCGGCTCGGTTACGGACACCGCGTGTTTGAAATCACTTACCGAGCCGCGACCGCCAGGGCGCGGTTGCCGGGAACTAACTTTTCCAAATCGGTTAAGGGATCGTAACGAAATAAGGTG
>PLRS01000066.1 GCA_003164035.1 Bryobacterales bacterium
TGAAGGCCTTTTTGGATCGGAAAGAACTATCCGGTCGGCGTCAAGCCCTCCGCCGCCAGGATGCGGGAGATCCGCATCACCCGACACAACTGCGCTCCGCGCTGGAACTACACGATTACGCCCCGAATGTGAAGTAATTCTTGCGCCGATGCTAAGTACACCATTTCGGAAGTTCGGTAACGTATTCGAGGGCAACCGCTCCCTCACGGTCGCGGCTCGGAAACGCCCCAGTCCGAGCCGCGACCGTGAGGGAGCGGTTGCCGGATGTGTGAGCGTACTTGCGAAACGAACACGTTTAGCGGAACAAATTCCGGAGCACGAACAGGGCGTTGGCGGGGCGTTCGGCGATGCGGCGCATGTAATAGGGATACCAGGACCGGCCGAAGGGAACGTACAGGCGGAGGCGGAAGCCATCGGCGACCAACTGGCGCTGCAGGTCGCGGCGAATGCCGTAGAGCATCTGGAACTCGAAGCCGTCGCGGGAGATGTTGTGTTCGGCGGCGTACGCGCGGGTGGCGGCGATCATCTTCTCGTCGTGGGTGGCGATGGCGGGGTAGGCGCCGCGATCGAGCAGCAGCTTCATCAGCTCGACGAAGTTGTTGTCGGCGTCGGCTTTGCGCGGAAAAGCGACGGATGGCGGTTCGAGGTAAGCGCCCTTGACCAGGCGGACGCGAATGCCGCGATCGGAGAGCGCTTCCACGTCCTTGCGGGAGCGATATAAATAGGATTGGACGACGGCGCCCACGGCGCGGTAGCGGGCGTGCAACGCGGTGACCAGGTCGAGCGTGCGGTCCACGTATTCGCTCGATTCCATGTCGACGCGCACAAACAAGCCGTTGGCGGCGGCACTGGCGGCGAGTTGTTCGACGTTGCGGCGGCATTCGTCGCCGGAAAGATCGATGCCGAACTGGGTGAGTTTCAAGGAGACGTTGCCCTCCACGGTGCTTTCGTGAAGGGCGGTCAATGTGGCTTGGTAAACGTCGCGTGCGCGGGCGGCCTCTTCGAGCGAAGTGACGCCCTCGCCCAAATGGTCGAGGGTGACGGAAATTTTTTCCCGGTTCAGGCGCCGGCTCACGGCGATGGCTTCGTCGAGGGTTTCGCCGGCTACGAACCGGGTCGCCAGGCGCCGGGCCAGCGAGGAAGTCTCCATCCACTTCCGCAGTCCCCGGCGCCGCGAGAGGAACAGAAAAAAGCTGCGCACGAGTTCCAGCCTAGCATTCAGAGCGGCGATTCAGAACGCCAAGAAAGAACGCCAAGAAATGGTTGCCAGCTAAGCCGTGCTCGGTTATACTTGCAGCCAATCGACTGGCGTGCCCTCCAGCGCACGGAGTGGTTCGGGCCAGACTGATGAGAGGGCAACCTGTGATCGGACGCCGCCTTAGTGCCAGATTCCGGTTTTATATCGCCTCTATCCTGCTTGTGGGAGCGGTGTGGCTGGTCACCCACTACATTGAGACTGCGCCGTACTCGTTCGATCCGAACCCGGCGCCGGAGCTGGACCAAGCCGTGGAGGCGTATGAGAACCTCAACAATTTGCTCATCACTCTGGGCACTGGAATGTTGGGAGCGATGGGGTTCCTGCTGACCAGCAAGCCGAAGGATCACTATAGTCCGCGGATTCTGTGGGCCGCCGGCTCAAGCGCGGCCTGTGTCGGTGTCTCCATGTATTTCGGGTATCTGTCTTACCAAAACCTCCAATTTGTGCTTACGTACAGTGTCGGGACCCTCAACACGGGGCTGGTCGAATGGCCGAAGGCCTTTCATTTCTATACGCTGCTGGGCGGCGCTTTTTTCTTCGCCGACTTTGTGGCACAACACCTGAGCAAGGCGGATTGATATTGATATGAAACCGCAACGATTCTTCCTGGCGCTGAGGATGGTGCCGTGTTGCCTGCTTCTGGTCACGGGGGCTCTCCGGTCGCAGATGCCCTCAGCGCCGGGCAGGCTGGCCGTCAAATCAACGCCGCCCGGCGCCACCATCACCATCGATAATCAGCGGATGAAACAACCAGCGCCTTTTACCTATCTGGTTTCTCCAGGCTCTCACAAAGTGACAGCCAGAGGACCGGCAGGCAGAACCCTGAAGTGCAGTCCTGAGTCGCCGTACGTCGGTTCCGGCTCAACCGTGGAGATCAATTGCGCCGCGGGAGAGAATACTCCGTCAAATAAGTGAATCGATTGACGCGTCTTGCCGGCTGCCGGCTTCCTCCACGAACTCTCCTGCGTGGGCCTGGAGCGGGACACCGCTCTGCAACTGGCTCGCGGATGCCGTTGCGCGGGGCCCGGAGCACCCAGGAGCATTCAGAATTGGCGAATGCTTCCTACCCGAACCACCTCGCCCGGCCGAATGCACTCCAAAGCGGCGAGACAGTCGGAGACGAGCGGCAGCAAATCGTAGATGCGGTTCGATCGCGCTCGAACGATCAGAATGGAGATCTTTCGCGAGACTAAGTTCTGCTGATAGGGAACATTCTTGTCGAGCGTCAGCAGGACCTCAAAGAACGGTTTGGCCAATGCCAGCAACTCGCCGTTCTTCTTTCCGGCCCATCCACATTCCGTGACAGTCCGGCACTCGTGGCCAGGTAAATGGGCGGCAAGCTTGCGCGGTAGGTTTTCGTCGATCAGGACCTTCATCGTGCGCGCGTGAGAAGGGTCTTGGCTTCTTCGAGCGCGGCAACTGCGGCGTCCCTGGTGACGGAAGGAAAATTGTCCAGAAACTCATCCAGCGGATCGCCCGCTTCAAGATAGTCGATCAGCGAATCGACTGGAACGCGGGTGCCTCGGAAGCACGGGATCCCACCAAGAATTTCGGGGTCGCTGACGATTACAGACGGTTGTCCCATAAGTTACCTGCCGATTTCCAGTGTAGCAGGGCCTTCTTCCACGAACTCTCCCACAGCCTCGCTCACGCTGGCCTGTTCTTCGGCTGTCAACTCCGGGAACACCGGCAGGCTCACCACCTCGGCGGCCATCCGTTCGCAGATCGGCAATGGCGGCTGTGGGCCTAAGTCGCGGAAGCATTTCTGGGCGTGCAGCGGGACCGGGTAATAGATTTCCGAGCCGATGCCGCGCGCGGTCAGATGCCGCCGGAGGGCGTCGCGCGGCGATTCCGGTCCTTGCCAGCGCGGACCTGGCCCGACCCGGATGGTGTACTGATTCACGATATGGGTGCGGTCTTCGAGCATCGCAGGCAGGCGCAACTCCACCGCACCTTTGCCGTCGAATCGGCGCAATTCCCGGTCGTACTGGCAGGCGTGCTGTTGGCGCAGTTCGGTGTAGCGGCAAAGGTGCGGCAGTTTGACTCCCAGCAGGGCGGCATGTAGGGCGTCGAGGCGAAAGTTGCCGCCAATCATCTTGTGATAGTACTTGGGATGGGCGCCGTGGTTGCGCAGCAGACGGGCTTTTTCGGCCAGGGCGGCGTCATTGGTGACGAGCAGCCCGGCTTCGCCCAGCGCGCCCAGGTTCTTGGTGGGGAAGAAGCTGACGGTGCCGAAATCGCCCAGCGTGCCCAGCGGGCGTCCGCGATAGGCCGCGCCGAACGCCTGGGCCACATCCTCGACGACAGACAGGCGATGGCGGGCGGCGATCTCGGAGATCTCGTCCATGTTGGCGGCCTGGCCGAACAAGTGAACGGGAATAATGGCGCGGGTGCGCGGAGTGATGAGGCGCTCCACGCCGGCCGGATCGAGATTGAAAGTATCGTCCAGCGAATCCACGAATACCGGACGGGCGCCCAGGCGCGAAACCGAACCGGCGGTGGCAAAAAAAGTGAACGACGGGCAGATGACTTCGTCGCCCGGTCCGATGCCGAGCGCCATCAAAGCCAGCAGCAGCGCGTCCGTGCCGGAAGTTACACCGATGGCGAAACGGGCGCCCGCCACGGCCGCGGCGGCGCTCTCAAACTGTTCCACTTCCTTACCCAAGATAAACTGGCCGGAATCGAGCACGCGCCGGAAGGCGTCGAGCAGTTCGTCGCGAATGGGCTCGTTCTGACGGCGGAGGTCGAGCAGGGGAACGTTCATGGAAAGCTCATCATAACAGGCGGGCTTTCAGCGGTCATGGGCCGCCAAACCTAAGCCAGCCGCCGGGATGGCAGCTTGATGCGGACATCGACTTCGAGGCCGGCGTCGGAGAGCATGTTCACCAACGTGTCCAGCGAAAAACGGCTGATCTTACCGCGCGTCAGATCGGAAACCCTGGGCTGACTCACGCTCAATCGCCTTGCCGCACCGGCTTGGGTCAAGCCTTCCTTCTCGATGAACTTCCGCAGGGCCGTCATCATCTGGGACCGAAGCCGCAGATTGCGGGCCTCGGCGGGAGAAAATCCGAGATCGGCGAATACGTTGCCGCTGCCTTTGGTGACGGTCGTTCCCTCTTCATGACGGTCTCTCGATATTCGTTGTCGCCGTGAAGGCGAATCTCCATCACACCTGAACCGACATCCGGCATCGGTCTGAAATCCGCCGGGGCCGCGCGTAACCGGGCCAGGCTGTCCCCCAGCCAGGCCATGGGCTTCAGGCTCGACACCTCTCAATTATATAAAATTGGATATGTTTGTCCAGTCGCGGCTTGGTGCGCCCCGCAGCCGGCTCGAAAACGGATCTGGTTCACCCTGGCTGGCGGACGCGGGGGCTTGGCCTCAGGCAGAGCCTCGCGCGATAATAGCCCTCACGGAGAACGCAGTGGCGGCCGATACTTCAGAAGCCAATCTACACGCCCATCGCTTGCTCGATCAACTCGGCCCGGGCCAACTCGCTGCCGTGGTCCATCTGCTCGAAACCATGGTTTCGCCCGAAGAGGAGCGCGACACCCTTGAGCGACGCCGAACGCGCGGCCGTCACCGAAGCCGACGAGTGGCTCCAGCACAACCAACCGATCCCGCATGAGGAAGTCCTCGCGGAGTCCGGCTTGACCATGGCGGATTGGGACAAGTTGGGCCAGCCTATTTTCCTCAGCACCAGAAAACCGCCGGGGCGACTCGGAGACTCGACGCGGCACGCAGGAGTGCGCACGCCACGTGTCACTTCGGCACCGTCACCGCCGGAATATTGGCGTCTCGCACCAGCTTATTGAACGCCGCCAGGTCCGTGGTCAGCAGGCCATTGAGTGACCGCAGCTTGCCGTTCACCTCCGTGGCCAGGTCCTCGTACACCACGTAGGATTGAGCGGTGGGCTGGTTATCGGAGCTTTCGATTTCGCCCATCACGTAGGCCAGCTTATTGTTCAGCTTAATCGGGAAATTCAGCGGATCTTCGCTGGCGCGGTTCCTGGTTTGGTAGAGATCCCCTTCGATGGCCGTCAGCTTCCCGTTCAGCGACTTAGCGGCATCGGCCACTTTGGCATCGCCGCTCGAGGCATATTCGTCCAGCTTCTTGCGCACCTCGCGAATGCGGACGACGGCGCCATTGGTTTCCGATAGCTTGTCGCGGATCTGCAAGGCCAGCGAGATCTGCTTGGCGTATTCCTCGGGCGTGGTCGAAAGGCGCGGGTCCTTCTTCAGCTCGAAAGTTTCGCTTTGCGACTTGCCGTCCACGGTCAGACGCACGGTGTATTTGCCCGGCGGCACGCGCGGCCCCGTCACGTTGCCGGCCCACATGATCAGGCCGGGGAAGGTGGTCGCATCGGGGTAGCGCAGGTTCCACACGAAGCGGTTCATGCCGGCATTGGCGGTGACGCGCGGCGGCGGTGCGCCGCGGAACGGGTTCTCTTCCCCGCCCTCGTCTTCCGGGGCCGCGGCCGGACGCGCCGCCGGCGCCTTGCTGGAATAGGTGTTGACGATCTTGCCAGCCGCATCCAGGAATTCGAGCGTAACATCGCCCCTGCCCTTCAGCCAGTAATGCACTACCGCGCCCGCGGGAGGGTTCTCCCCCACGGCCGCCGGGCCGCGCCCACCGCCGAACCCACGTCCGCCACCCACGCGATACGTGTCGGCTGGACGGAACAGGTGCGCATCGGTGGTGGTCACGGCGTCGTTCAACTGATAGAGCAGCGGCAAATCGTCGAAGACCCAGAAAGACCGTCCCTGGGTGGCAATGACGATTTCCTTGTCGCGCTTTTGAAACGCTACGTCGGCGATCGGCACCACCGGCAGGTTCAATTGGAACGGCTTCCAGTTTTCGCCATCGTCAAGAGAGATGAACAGGCCGAACTCGGTGCCGGCCACCAGCAGGCCGCGCCGGTTGGGATCGACTTTCACCACGCGGGTGAAGTCGCCTTCGGGAATTCCGTTCACGATTTTCTTCCAGGTTTTGCCGAAGTCCGCCGTCTTGTAAAGGTAGGGACGGAAGTCGTCGAGCTTATAGGCCGTAGCGGCCACATAGGCCGTGCCGGCGTCGAATGGCGAAGCGTCGATGGAATTGATCTGGCTCCATTCCGGGATGCCGGGCGGAGTCACGTTCTGCCAGTTCTTGCCGCCATCGCGAGTGATCTGCACCAGTCCGTCGTCGGTGCCCACCCAGATCAGGTCCTTGGCCACCGGCGATTCCATCACCGTGAAAATCGTGTCGTAGTATTCCACCGAGGTGTTGTCCTGGGTGATGGGACCGCCCGACGAAGCCTGTTTGCTTTTGTCGTTGCGCGTCAGATCGCCGCTGATGGGTTCCCAGCTCTGGCCCTCGCTGACGGTCTTCATGAGCACGTTGCCGCCGGCGTAAAGAACCTTGGGGTCGTGCGGCGAAAAGACAATCGGGAAGCTCCATTGAAAGCGGTACTTGAGCGCATCGGCGCCGTAGCCCATGGGGTTGTCGGGCCACGGATTGATGTTGCGCATCTGGCCGGTGCGGTGATCCTGGCGGGTGATCAGGTTGCCGTAGGAGCCGGCGTAGACGATTTCCGAATCGCGCGGATCGGGCGCGATCCAGCCGCTTTCGCCGCCTCCCACGTCGTACCAATCCTTATCGGTGATGCCGCCGGCGGTGGTGCGCGTAGCCGTGCGCACGGTGGTGTTGTCCTGCTGCGCGCCGTAGGCGTGGTAGGGGAAATCGTTGTCCAGGGCGACGCGATAGAACTGCGCCGTGGGTTGATTGCCCTCGGGCGACCAGTTCAGGCCGCCGTCGTTCGAGACCGCCGCGCCGCCGTCGTTCGATTCGATCATGCGCAGCGGGTTATCGGGCGCGATCCACAGATCGTGATTGTCGCCGTGCTCCTGGCGAATCGCCGCAAAAGTTTTGCCGCCATCGATGGAGCGGTAGAAACCGGTATTGAGCGCGTACACCGTGTCGGCGCTCTTGGGATCGGCATAGATGTGGGAGTAATACCAGGCGCGCTGGCGGAGAATGTTCTGGTCGTTGACCTTGGTCCAGGCGCGGCCGGCGTTGTCGGAGCGGAACACGCCGCCATCGGCGGCTTCCACGATGGCCCAGACGCGTTCGGGATTGACCGGCGAAACGGTCACGCCGATGCGGCCCTCGACGCCGCGCGGCAAACCGGGGGCGCGCGAAATGTCGCTCCAGGTGTCGCCGCCGTCGGTGGATTTCCAGAGTCCGCTGCCGGGTCCGCCCGAATCCAGGCGCCACGGCTTGCGGCTCACGTTCCAGAAGGCGGCGTAGAGCACGCGCGGGTTGGTGGGGTCCATGGCCAGGTCGGAAGCGCCCGCCTCCGGTCCGCGAGTCAGGACCTGTTTCCAGGTGGCGCCGCCATCGGTCGAACGGTACACGCCGCGTTCCGCGTTTGGTCCCCAGAGGTGCCCCAGCGCGGCCACGTAAACCAGGTCGGGATTCCGCGGATGCACCACCACCGCGCCGATATGGTAGCTATCCTTGAGGCCGACGTTGCGCCAGGTCTTGCCCGCGTCCACCGACTTGTATACGCCGTCGCCATTGGAAGCGTTGCCGCGGATGCAAGCCTCGCCCATGCCCGCGTAGATCACGTTGGGATCGGAACCCGCCACCGCGAGCGCACCCACCGAACCGGTCTGGAGCTGGCCGTCGGAAACCGGCAGCCACGAAGCGCCTGCGTCGGTAGTCTTCCAGATACCCCCGCCGGTGGCGCCGAAGTAATAGACGTTGGGCTGGGAAGGAACACCGGCGACGGCCACCACGCGGCCACCGCGGAACGGGCCGATCTGGCGGAAGCGCAGGTCCTTCCAGAGATCGGGAGTCTGGGCCGCGGCCAATAAGGGACACAAATAGAGCAAGCAAGCGCGGAGGGTTCTCATAGGTTGTATTTTGCATCGTACCAAAAGCGGCGCGATCCCGTGTTCCCACTTGCCGAATGACGGAGATGCCCCAGTCCGAGCCGCGACCGCCAGGGAGGTTGCAGGATGTGTGACCGTAATTGCGAAACCGAGTATTAGTCGCGGACCTTGTCGAAGTCCCAGCCGTTCAATTGACAAACACCGCGCACGTGGCTCTCCCAGGTGGGCTCGTCTTTCGGCCGGCCTCCCGGAAAGCAGTCCACGCTCAGATAGACAAGCCGCTGCTTAGCGCTCGCTCGAATCCGGTGCTGCGTGTGCGGAGGGATGCGCACCAGGTCGCCCCTCTTGACCGGAAAGCGTTCGGCGTCGCCGATATAAAGCGTGCCTTCGCCGCGCACGACGTAGAAGACCTGCTCGGTGTCGTCGTGAACGTGAAGCGGCGGCGCTTCTTTCGGCTCCAGCACGACCAGGAAGGCTTCGGCGGCTTCCGCCTGGGATCGATCCATGACCAGGAAATTGGTGTGAGTAGGGAACCGATACCGAGTCGTCTTCTTTTTCCTGGTGCTGAAGACATACTGCACCGGAACCGTGGGAACCGGAATAGTCTTGGAATTCGCTTTCTTTTTCATGCGTTATGATTTCTCCCTGTTTATGATGGCAAAGTTCGCGGCAACCGCTCCCTGACGGTCGCGGCTCCGACTCGCGGCGCGACACTGCTCGAGTCAATTCCCCGGCCCCGCGATCGGGTAGCCCTGCCATAAGTATTCCAGAGCCTCGGGCAGGGTTTGTTGTTTCACCGCGCGGTCGGTGTGACCGGCGTTGCGCGCGAATACGAACTGATAATGATAGCCCTTGGCGGCGAGAGCTTTGGCCATGTTCTCATTGGCGAGGACCCAGTCGTGCATGTTGTCGTGCATGATGTTGGGATTGAAGTTGTCCCTGTCACCGACTTCCATCCAGATGCGTATTGGCTTGGCCGGGGAGTTGGGGATGAGGCGTTCATGGAACTCCCAGGCGCCGTGGGGAGTCTGGGGGTTCGACGGCCATTGCTGGTTCACGTAGGTGCCCGAGTAGGTGAGCACGCGGTGATATAACTCCGGGTGATACCACGCCATGATCAAAGCGCACGAGCCGCCGGAGCTGCCCCCCATGGTTGCCCGGCCATCGGGATCCTTGGTCAGTTTCACGTGATACTGCTTCTCCACCAAAGGCAGCACTTCTTTCTCGACGAACTCCGCGTACAGTCCCGACATGGTGTCGTATTCCAGGCCGCGTTCGCTTCCCTGGGCGTCGCCGCTGCCGTTGCCGATGGAGATGGCGATCATTGCGGGCACGCGATGTGCGGCGATCAGATTGTCGAGGGCTATGAACAAGGCAGGGTCGGGTCCATCCGCCCCCACGATGAAGGGCGCGGCCGTGCCAGGGACGTATTGTCTGGGAACATAGACAGCTACCCGACGGGTGTATGGGGCGGGGTGGCTGGTGGTGACGATCAGCTTGGCGGGGTCGGTGGGGTCGGCCGTGCCGAAGGTACCGGTATCGCGCGCGATGCCGGGGTAGATCCTGCTATCGACCGATTCCATGGTGAAGGTGAAGACCGATCCGTGGGGCACGCCTTCCTGCGCGGCCATTTCGGGCGCTGGGTTATGGGTAGGGCCGAGAATGAAGTTTCCGTCCTCATTTGCCGGAGCGTTGGCGCCGTCGGGTAACTCTTTCGCCGCCACATAACCGGGGGTGTGAGGATCCCGGGTTGGCGGCGTAGGGCGCGCCGGGCGTGGGGCCGCGGCCGGAGCTTGGGCCGTGGCCGGATCTACTCCGGCCATCAGGCCGATCAGGAACGCGAGGCTTAGAAGACGGAACATTAGACTCCTCTTTCTTAGTACACAACTTCATAAGTTCGCTAACGACTTTCCGGGCAACCGCTCCCTGGCGGTCGCGGCTCCGAAACGCGCGAAACCGAGCCGCGACCGCGAGGGAGCGTTGCTTAATATGTGACCGTAATTCCGAAAACGGGTACTTAATGACGTCAACCCCCGCCGCACCGGAGATAGCGAGTCGAGCTAAGGGGATTCCGGGGATAGCATCACCAATCTTATCTCAACAGCCGAAACGGCAAGACGCCGGATTCTCGATTCCGAAACCGGTCATCGTCCACCCGGCAGCCGACAGGCAAAGCCGCTACTCAGTACCGGTTTTCGCCCGACTTTCGCCGCTCATTTGCGCTGCCCCAGCGCGTACTGAAAATTCATTCGGGCCGCCACAACCACCGCCGCGCACCCCCCGATCATCTTCACCTCGTAGAGCCAGGATGCACCTTCCGGCGGGACAAAGGCAACCACCAGTGCCAGCGCGGTGACGCTCAACCCGCAGGCCGCGCTCACCCGCCAGCCGCACTTCCAGCCGGCGGCGAAGATGTACACGAAAGGGAACAGGGTCGTCACCGTCGTCAGGTCGACCAGGAGCTGATAGCCGCCGCGGAGGCTTTCTCCCGCCGTCAACATCAGGATGGCGACGCTGCTGAATGCGGCTTCCGACAGCAGCGCGACATACGGCGTGCCCCAGCGCGGATGCAGGCGCGCAAATGCCGGCGGCAGGTAGCGGTCGATTCCGATCACGAACGGGAGACGGGCACCGCCGCTCAGCCAGGAACCGAACGCGCCGGCCGAAGCGGTCAGAATCAGAAGCGCGATCAACAGGGGGAAGCCGTGCCACCCCAACCGCGCGCCCGCCGCGTGGGCCGCCTCGATCACGCCCGAAATAATGTCCACGCTCCCCGAAGACATCAGCGCCAGCACCGCCAGCGTCCCGCCCACGTAAAAGGCGCAGACCGCCGCACCCGAAATCCAGGCGGCGCGCGGAATGGTTCGCGCCGGGTCGCGAATCTCTCCCGCCATGATGGCTCCCAGTTCCAGGCCGGTGAACGCCAGCGCGATTTGCGACCAGAAGTTCAGCTTTCCCCAGTCCATCCGCGGCACGAAATCGTGCAGCGGCGTCGCCGAGCCTCCGTGCCGCCAGGCGAACCAGCCCGCCGCCATCAGCAGCGCACCTACCAGGATGGTGGCCACGCCGCCCAGATCGCTGGCCCATTTGCCCAGTTCCAAGCCGACCAGATTGAAGATTGCCACCGACCACAACACGGCCAGAGCCAGCCCGATCATGAGCGTTTTATCCTGCGAGAAACCGAACGCCTCCGCCGCTATGGACAACCCGTACAGCAGCGCGGAAGGCAGATAAAACAATACGCTGACGAAATAGCACGCGCCGCACAGGAATCCGTGCCAGGGCCCGAAAGCTTCCTGGGTCCACACGTACAGGCCGCCTTCCTCTGGATGCCGCCTGGAAAGTCCCGCCACGGTCAGAACCGAGGGAATGAAAAACAGCAATCCCGCCGAAATCCACAACGTAATCGAGCCCGGCCCGGTGCGCGCCGCCACCGCCAGCCAGCGGACGCCCACCACGGCGGCGATATTGAGCAAAACCAGGTCGGGTAACCGGAGCGCCCGGCGCAGTTGTTCGGCAGGCTTAGTGAGGATCATGAGAAGTTATCGAGCCGGCTTTGTGGAAAGATCGCTCGATTCTACCAATAGAGCCAAACACGAGTGAAGTCCGAAATCGCGCGGCTCGGATGCGGGTGCCGCGCGTTTGCAGCCGCTTACCGAGCCGCGGCCGCCAGCGGTTGCCGGAGACGAGTCTCCCGGAAACGGTTAGTTAGGCGCCCTGAAGCACCGCCCCGCTATCGCCCGGCGGCGACAGGCATTACTATGGCGTGTGGCATGTTTGTGCGTCCGGCCAAGGCGCTGGACGCTGCGGAGATCGACATGAAGGATTTGACGCGCAGGGATTTGTTCAAGACCAGTCTGGCCGCGCCGGCTGTGGCCGCGGTGGTGACGGCGGGGGAGACCGCGAGCGAGGAAGCCCAGGCCCAGACCGCGCCACCGGCCTCCGCCGTTCCGGGCGCCGGCCGGGAGCGCCTGCTGCTGGATTTCGGTTGGCGCTTCCACTTCGGTCATGCCGCCGACGCGGCGCGGGACTTCCACTTCAGCGGTAACTTCTCAAAAACCGGGAATTTCGGACCGGTGGCCACCTTGGCCTTCGACGACAGCGATTGGAAGCCCGTGGATCTGCCTCACGACTGGGCCGTCGAATTGCCATTCCAAAACGATCCCGCGCTCTCGAGCAAGGGTTTCTATCCCCTGGGGCGCGCCTATCCCGCCACCAGCATCGGCTGGTATCGCCGCGTCTTCGACCTCCCGGCCTCGGACGCCGGTAAGCGCATCAGCCTCGAATTCGACGGCGCCTACCGCGAGGCCATGGTCATCTTCAACGGCTTCTACATCGGCAGGCACATCGGCGGCTACGATCCGTTCCGCTTCGACGTAACCGATTTCGCTTCCCCCGGCGCGCCGAACGTGCTGCTGGTCCGCATGGACGCAACCCAGAGCGACGGCTGGTTCTACGAGGGCGCCGGCATTTACCGGCACATCTGGTTGGTGAAGACCAACCCCGTGCACGTGAAGCAGTGGGGCACGTTCGCGCGCGCCCAGGTGCGCCCCGGCGAAGCCACGGTCCGCATTCGCACCGAGGTGGAAAACCAGGGCAAGGGCGCGCAGGCCACGCGCGTCACCTCGACCATTCTCGATCCCGCCGGCCGCGCCGTGGGAAAAGTCGCCAGCCCGCCCGCTTCCATCGCGGAGGGGGACGAGCATGCCTACGAACAAGAGGTAGTGGTGAAGGCGCCCGCGCTGTGGTCGCTAGAGCAGCGCAATCTGTACAAGTTGGTGACCGAAGTGGAGGCGGCCGGTGCCGTCATCGACCGCTACCAGACCCCGTTCGGCATCCGCACTTGTGCGTTCGATGCCGAGAAGGGCTTCTTCCTGAATGGCCAATCCGTCAAGCTCAAGGGGACCTGCAATCACCAGGACCACGCGGGCGTGGGCGTGGCCGTTCCCGATGCGGTGCAATATTTTCGCATCCGCAAGCTGCAGGAGATGGGCTGCAACTCCCTGCGCACTTCGCACAACCCTCCCACACCGGAACTGCTCGACGCCGCCGACGAGCTGGGCATGCTGGTGTTCGACGAAACCCGCATGATGTCGTCGAATCCCGAGGGCTTGAGCCAGTACGAAAACCTGGTGCGGCGCGACCGCAATCATCCCAGCGTCTTCATGTGGTCGATGGGCAACGAGGAAGGGGTGGCGGCCACCGATCACGGCCTCGCGATCCTGATGGCGATGAAGGAAGTATCGACGAAATGGGACGGCACCCGGCCGGCCTCCAACGCGCCGATCCGCGGCACTTACATGGGTAAGTTCGGCTACGCCGCCTGCGACGTGCAGGGTTATAACTACGACGATCCGGCGGCCGACGCGTTTCACAAAGCCCATCCGAAGGCGCCCGTGATGGGCACCGAACAAGTCAGCGCGGTGGCCACGCGCGGCATCTACGTGATGGACCCGGAACACGGCTACGTCGGCTCCTACGACCCCTACACCACCACCGGCCGCGCCTCCTGCGAGGGTTGGTGGAGCTTCTGCAACGCGCGCCCGTGGCTGGCCGGAGGTTTCATTTGGACCGGTTTCGACTACCGCGGTGAGCCTTCGCCCTACCAGTGGCCCAACGTCAGCTCGCAGTATGGCATCATCGATACCTGCGGTTTCCCCAAGGACAGCTTTTTCTATTTCGCGGCGTGGTGGAAACCCAAGCCGGTGCTGCACCTGTTCCCGCACTGGAACTGGCCCGGCCTGGAGGGCAAGGAAATCGCCGTGTGGGTGTATTCGAACCTGGACCGGGTGGAGCTGTTCCTCAACGGCCAGAGCCTCGGCGCCAAGGACATGAAGAAGGATTCGCACCTGGCGTGGAACGTCAAATACGCCCCTGGCGCGATCGAGGCGCGGGGATACAAAGACGGCAAGCAGGTCATAATAGCCAAGCGCGAAACCACCGGGCCGGCAGCGAAACTGGTGCTCACGGCGGACCGAAACCAGCTCGCGGCCGATGGCGAGGACGTGGCCATGTTCGCGGTTGAGGTGCAGGACGCGCAGGGCCGCACGGTGCCAATTGCCGATAACCAGGTGACGTTCCGGGTCGTCGGCGAGGCGAAAGCCATCGGCGTCGGCAACGGCGACCCGACCAGCCACGAATCCGACAAGGGCAACGCGCGTAAAGCCTTCAACGGCCTTTGCCTGGCCCTGGTGCAATCGACGAAAGCAGCGGGGACCATCACGGTGGAGGCCAGTTCGCCGTCGCTCGCGCTCGCGAGCGTCACCATCTCCTCAAACGCCGTGAAGCTTCGGCCCCAGGCGCCGGTTTGGGAGCGCGAAGTCCCGTCGGGTCCGGGCATCACGGGCCTATGGAGAACCGCGCCCGCAACTGCCGCCGCGAGTTTCGGCGGTTTCGGCGCCCCGCCCAGCCCAGTCTTTACTTTCCGCCAGAATGGGAGCGCGCTCACCGGAACCGTTGAGGCCGGCGGCGGCGGCGGTTTCGGCGGCGGCAGCGATACGCCAGCCGCCATCGAAAATGGAAAGGTGGATGGCGGCAACATCTCTTTCAATGCCGCCACCTTTGCCTATACGGGAACGCTCGCGGGAGACGCAATCGAACTGCACCGCACCGGCGGCCCCAACATGGGCGGACGCGGCAACCCGCCCGAGCCCGCCGGCCCGCGCCCGTTTATCGGCCCACCCCCGGACGGTACCGACCCATCGAGGGGCGCGGGAGGACGAGGACCGCAAACGCCCGCGCCGCTGGTGCTTCAAAGGGCAAAGCGATAACGCTACGGGCGGCGGGATTTTTCGCGAAGACACAGCAAACCGAATTTACCGGTTCAAGCCACTGCCACCCAACATGCGCAGGCGGAGGTGAGAGAGGCTGGGAAGCAGGTAATCGGGCGCGAGCGATTCCAGGTCGGCGGGCGGAGTGATGCCGGTACGAACGGCGATGGAGCGGATGCGGTTGCGGCGCGCGGCCAGAATGTCGGCGGGGGCGTCGCCGATCATGGAGATGCGGACGCGCTCGCCACGCCAGCCGCGGCGCCGGGCTTCGCCGATAGCGAGCTTAACCAGGGCGGCGCGGTTGGGCGCCATGTCGCCAAAAGCGCCGAAGACAAAATAGCTGGCAAGGCCGGCGCGTTCCAGTTTGTGCCAGCCGATGCGGGTAAGATTGCCGGTTACCAACCCCAGCAGGGCGCCGTGCCGGCTGAGTTTCGAGAGCGCGGCGGGAACTCCGGGACAGAGGCGGTCGCCGATGGGCGGGCAGACGCGCAGGTAATAGCGCACGGCGGCGCGCTCGATGGCGGGGAGATTGGCGCGGATCTGGGACGACCGGATGCCGGCGCGGCGCAGCATGGCGGTGAGGATCAAGGGATCGAGCATGCCTTGCACCGGGATGCCGTCGGTGGTAGTTTCCAGGCCCAGGACGCGGCGGATGCCGTAGGCGAGAGCCTCGCGGTGATGCGGGCCGGCGCGGCGGACGAGGGTGCCATCGATATCGAACAGGACCAGCGGAGGGATCTGCATGCACGGCTCACATGGAGCGGACCGGCATCGTCACGATATCGTCGATGCGGATCTGCTCTTTGACTACGAAGGGCTCGCCGAAGCGCACTCCGATCTGATTGCCGTAGAAACGGGCGATGGCGGCCAGGCGTTCGCGGATTTCGGCTTCGTCCGGGAACAGGGCCCCGGCTTCGGCGGCGCCGTACTGGGAGCGGTAGCGCAGCAGGGCCGACATGCGGCGCTCGAATTGCGCGCTGATATCCACCACGAAGGAGGGTTTGACGTCGGCATAGAGGCTGGCATAGAGAATTTTCTGGGGGCGGTGCGGCTGGGAGTACTCGTCGAGCTTTTTCAAGCCGGCCAGGAAGCTGGCCTCGAAGCCCAACTCGCTGGCGCGGTAATGGTCGGGGTGGCGGGCTTCCCAGTAAGGCAGGATGAGGACGCGCGGGGTGAGCTCGCGAATTTTGGCGGCGATGGTGAGGCGGGCGGGGAGGGAATTCTCCAGGCGTGCGTCGGGCATGCGCAGGTTGTCGCGAAACGAGACCAGCATATCGGCCGCGGCCTGGGCGGATTCGGCGACACGCTCCTGGGGAGTGCCGCGGGTACCCATGTCGCCGGCGGTGAGATCGACGATGCCGGTGCGGTAGCCGAGCTCGGCCATGCGGATGAGGGTTCCGCCGCAGGTCTGTTCCACGTCGTCCGGGTGCGCGGCAATGGCCAGGACGTCCAGGCGTTCTGGTGTCATGTTACCAGTGCAGGTCCTCGCGGCGGGAATAGATGGGGCGGGTGCCCAGCAGGAAGATGAGGGCGATGCCGGCCACGAAGCCGCCCACGTGCGCCGCAAACGCCGTGCCGCCCTGGGAGATGCCGGTGGATTCGAAACTGCCGCTCAGTTGGATCACGAACCAGTAGAACAGATAGATCCAGGCGGGAATATCGACACGGGTAATGAAGATAATGAGCACGAACAGGGTGACGATGCGCGACCGCGGAAACTTCACCATGTAGGCGCCCAGCACGCCGGCGATGGCGCCGCTGGCGCCCACCATGGGCACGCGCGAAGCCGGATCCATAAGAACCTGCGCCAGACCCGCGACCGTGCCGCAGGCGAGATAGAAAAGCAGAAACTTGCCGTGCCCCAGGATATCTTCCACGTTATCGCCGAAAATCCACAGGAACCACATGTTGCCCAGCACGTGCAGCCACCCGGCGTGGAGAAACATGGAAGTGAAGATGTTGGCCACGGCGAAATGGGCGGGCACCAAGCCGTATTGGAAGATGAAGGCGTTGCGGGTGTAATCGTCGAGCGAAAACTCGAACAGGAACACCAGGATGTTGATCACGATCAGAAAGACCGTAACCACGGGCTTGGAGTAGCTCGGCTGTGTATCGCGGAGGGGGAACATTCAGTCTCGGGCGGCATGGGCCGCAAAATCGGAATGCGAGCGCCGCTCGGCGCGCGCCATCAGGGCGTACACTTCTTCCACGCCGCGAATGCCGCCGCGGGCGCCCAGCGCGGTGCAGTTCAAAGCCGCCATCGCGTTGGCAAACTCCAGCACTTCGCGCATCGGCATTCCTTTCAGAACAGCATAGCAGAACGCCCCGTGGAAGACGTCGCCGGCGCCGGTGGTATCGACGCAGTTCACCACGAAAGCGGGCGAATACACGAAGCGCCCGTCGATCCGCGCCAGCGACCCGTGGGCGCCGAGCGTCATGGCCGCTACGCGCATGCCGTATTCGTTCTGCAGGCTTTCAAGCGCGCGGAACGGGTCGCGCGTGCCGGTCCAGGCGGTGGGGAACTCGGAACTGGCCACCAGGTAATCGACGTTCGGCAGCACTTTGTCGAAACCGTGGTAGATGGTATCGACGTCCACCGCGACCGGTATGCCGTGTTGGCGCGCGATGGCGGCCGCATGAGCCACGGCCGGCGTGTCGTGCCCGTCGATGAACAACATGCGCGCGCAGGTGATCTGCTCGGGCGCGATCTGGTCGGGATCGATGCGCAGGCAATCGTCGCGGCGCCACAGCACGGTGCGCTCGCCGGTGGCGTGATCGATGATGATGTAAGCCGATTGATTGGGGCAGTTCTTGCGAAGCTGCACGTGATCGAGATTGATGCCGGTGCCGCGCAGGCTTTGGATCTGGATGCGGCCGCGCTCGTCGTCGCCGATGCTGCCGATGTATTTCACCCGCAGCCCGAGGCTGGCGCACGCCACCATGGCACTGGCCACCTGGCCGCCCGGGCTCACGATTTCTTCTTCAAACGGCACTTTGCCCGCGTAAGCCGGAAAGTGCGGCACGATCAAGAGCGTATCGGTGGCGTTCAGCCCGACGCCCACAACGTCGAATTCAGACATGGGAAAAGCCATTGTAACCGGTGCGGCAGGCTTCAGCTTGGGCCAGGTCCAATACGGTTCACTTACGCCGTGGGGCAGACCATCGTTTTTCGTGGTCTCCCGCAATTCGCTCCTTTCGTGGACCACGGGGCATAGCGCCGCATCCGCTAGGTTACAATCGAATTATGAGCGAGACGCAAATGCTCACAGCCGCGCTGGCCACTGTCCCTACGTTCGTCGTGGTGCTGATTGGAATCCTGTTAAATAACAGCCGGCTCAGCGATTTGCGGTCCTATATCGATGTTCGCTTCTCCGCCATCGATCAGCGCTTCTCCGACATGGAAAAGGTCTACGAAGCCCGCACCAACCTGATCCTCGGAAAGATCGAAGACGTGGACACGCGCCTCAGTCGCCTGGAAGGGCGCTTCGCACGCTGAGCTTTTCGCCCGCCCCTGTCCCCTCCGGCCCTCAGGAGTTACCATGGCCCCATGCGTCGTTGGCTTTTTCTCATCGTCTTGTCGATTCTGGCGCCTTCGTGGGTTTGCGGGCGGGCGCTTCTGCTCATTTCCATCGACGGCCTCCGGCCCGCCTACGTTCTCCAGGCCGATGAACACGGCCTGAAGATTCCTCACCTGCGCGGCATTCTGAGCGAGGGGGCCCATGCGTCCGGCGTGCGCGGCGTGTTGCCCACCGTAACGTATCCGAGCCATACCACCATCGTGACGGGTGTTTGGCCGGCGAAGCACGGAATCTATTCCAACCTCACGTTCGACCCGCTTGGGAAAAACTTCGAAGGCTGGTATTGGTATAGCGAAGATATCGCCGTACCCACTTTGTGGGAGGCAGCGGCGAAAGCCGGGCTAACCGTGGGAAGTGTTTCCTGGCCGGTAACCGTCGGCGCCAAAGGAATCCGCTACAACGTGCCCGAATACTGGCGCGCGTCGAAATCGCCCGACGATCTCAAACTGCTGCGCGTCGTCAGCACCCCCGGGCTGGTAGCGGAGATGGCGCAAGAGGCGGGGCCATATATCCTCGACCTGGATGAAGCCATCCCCGGCGACTGGGCGCGCACACGCTACGCGGTCTGGATCCTGCGACACGGGAACCCGCAGTTCATGACGCTCCACCTGGCGGCGCTCGATCACCTGCAGCACGCCACGGGCCCGTTCAGTCCGGAATCTGGCCGCACGCTGGAACAGATCGACGGAATGCTCGGGCAATTGGAGGAAGCGGCGCGCGCCGACGATCCGGACTACGCAATCTGCGTGGTTTCCGACCACGGCTTTTCCAGCATCGACCACAGTCTGAACCTGATGAGCGCTTTCGTCGGTGAAGGGCTGATCACGCTCGGACAGGGCGGCGGCTTCCGCGGAGCGCCGCTGGTGCTGGATTGGAAAGCGTTCCCGAAGGTGGATGGAGGCTCGGCCGCTATTTTGTTAAGAGATCCAAAAGACGATGCGACGCGCGCCAAAGTGGATCGACTGCTCCGGCGCCTTGCCGCCGATCCGGCCAATGGCATCGCCCGGATTCTGGACCGGACGGCGATTGCGGCGATGGGCGGAAATCCCGGGGCCGAGTTCTGGGTGGATATGCAATTGAACTTCTCCGTCGTAAACACGGCAGGGGAGCAGGTGACCACGACTAAAGGAGGAACCCACGGCTATTCGCCCTCGCACCCGGAAATGCTGGCCTCGTTTTTCATGGTCGGGCCCGAAGTGGGGAAGGGTTTCAGCCTTGGTGAGATAGACATGCGCAGCATCGCTCCCACCCTGTCCCGGTACCTGGGTTTCCCATTTCCGTCCGCCGATTTGAAGCCGCTGGCATTGGCTGGAACCAGGTGATCCGGCGCAAGGCCAGCGCGTGGGTTTATGGGCCTATGCACACGTGAACATTTGGTTTTCAGAGAACTTGACCTTAATATTCCGACGCTATATTATTGGTGTGAAATCATAAAAGCCAAGGGGAATCCGGATTGAGGCGATGGAACGATCTGCTGCGGCCGGCTGCACACGTTGTCAGGCTTCCTGACGAGCAGGTTCGCGAGGTGTACCCCAGGCTTCGCTGGCAAATCCTCGAAGCGACCTTCATCGGCTACGCGACTTTCTACTTTGTTCGCAACAATTTACCGGTCGTTTCGAAGGAGATGGGCCAAGCTCTCCATTACTCCAAGAGCCAGATCGGCGACCTGCTTGCCCTCACCGCGATTGCGTACGGCGTCGGCAAGTTCGTCATGGGCGCCTGGAGCGACCGCAGCAACCCGCGATATTTCATGCCGGCCGGCCTTTTGGCGACGGCGTTCTGCAATTTCGCTTTCGGCGCCGCCAGCAGCTATCCCGTGCATCTGCTGCTTTGGACCCTGAACGGCCTGGCACAAGGGATGGGATGGGCCCCCTGCGGCCGGTCCCTCAGCCATTGGTACAGCGTGCGGGAGCGGGGCACGGTGTTCGCCTTTTGGAACATCGCGGTGAATGTCGGTGGCGGATTGACGGGCCTCATCGCCGCATACAGCACGGCGTGGATGGGATGGAGGTCGGCTTTCTACGTTCCCGGTGCGTTGGCTGTGCTGTGCGCCATCTACTTGATGGTCAGACTCCGGGATACACCGCAATCCGTTGGCCTGCCGCCCGTCGAAGAGTACCGCAACGACTATGCGGGAGAGGGCGAACGCAACCCCGAAGCGGAATTGGGAACGCGCGATCTGCTGGTCCACTACATTTTGAAAAACCGCTATTTGTGGCTCTTCGCGGCGGGGAATTTTTTTGTCTATATCAGCCGCTACGCCATGCTCGATTGGGGACCGACGTATCTGAAGGAGGTCAAGCACGCCAGCCTGGAACAGGGCGGCATCAGCACCGCGATCTACGAGTTGGGTGGCATTTTCAGCGTGCTGCTGATGGGCTGGCTGTCCGACAAGGCCGGCGGCCGGCGGGGCATGATCACGGTGCTGTGCATGGTTCCCGTGTTTCTGGCGTTCGGCGGCATTCTCTATGCTCCCGCGGGCATGCTGTGGCTGAACATGACCCTGTTCGGGATCGTCGGATTTTTCATCTACCCTCCGGTGATGCTGCTGCCGGTGATGGGCCTCGATTTCACTTCGAAGAAGGCGATCGGCACCGCGGCCGGCTTCATCGGACTTTTCGGCTATCTTGGCCGCACCGTCCAGGGCAAGATTCTTGGCACCCTGGCGGAGCGGTACGGATGGAACGCTTCGTTCTATGTCATTTTGGTTTCCACGTTTCTGGGAATCGTGATACTCTCCTGGACTTGGAAGCTGAAGCCGCGTCCCGCCGGCGAGCGGCGGCAAACCGCGGTCGAACCCATGGCGGCTTCCGGCAGGGGGACCGTATGATTTCAACGAGACCGGCGGCCAAGTCCGGCTAGCCGGAAACCGCCGCCCATGCCCATGTCTCTGTCATATCCCCGTAACCGTGCATTTTGTAAGATGCTGTTTAACTCCTGGAGGTTAGAAGATGAACAGTTTGCGAAAAATCCCGTTGTCGATCGGGTGCCTGCTGATCGCCACTTCGCTGTTCGCCCAGTTTGAAACCGCCGAGGTGCTGGGAACAGTCCGCGATCCCACCGGCGGGGCAATCGTGAAGGCGAACGTAACGCTCACGAACCTCGACACGGGCATTCAAGCCAAGACCGCAACCGACGAAAACGGCAACTACGATTTCTTCAACGTCAAGGTGGGCCGCTACTCGGTCACCGTCGAACACACCGGCTTTTCGAAGTTCAGCGACCCGAACGTGACCGTCAGCGTGGGCGCCCGCCAACGCGTCGATGCCGCGATGAAGGTCGGCGCCGTTACGGAATCCATCGAGGTGACCACCGCCGCCGCCGCGCTCGACACCGACTCCAGCGATCACGGCCAAATCGTCAACTCGGCGGAAGTCACCGAACTCCCGCTCAACGGCCGCAATTATGCCGACCTGGCGCTGCTGGACGCCAACGCCGTCAAATCGCCGATGTCGGCTACCTTTTCGGCCACCGGCACGCCGCGCGAGGCCGCCTTCAATGTGAACGGCATGCGCAGCACCTACAACAATTTTCTGCTCGACGGCCTCGATAACAACTCTTACGGAACCAGCAACCAGGGCTACTCGGCCCAGTTGGTGCAGTTGTCGCCGGATGCGCTGGCCGAGTTCAAAATCATCACCGGCAACTACAGCGCCGAATACGGCCGCGTGGGCGGCGCGGTGGTGAACGCGGTGATGAAGTCCGGAGGCAACCAGTTTCACGGTTCGGCCTACGAGTACCTGCGCAACACCGACCTCAACGCCACCGGCTTCCTGTTCAGTCCGGCCGTCTTCGTAAAGCCCACCCTGCAGCGCAACCAGTTTGGCGCCACGGTCGGCGGACCGTTCGTCAAGAACAAGCTGTTCTTCTTCGCCGATTACGAGGGCTACCGGCAGTTGCAGAGATATCTCAATTTCGACTCGATCCCGGACGCCAACGACCGCGCGGGAATTCTGCCGGTGACCGTGATCAACCCGCAGACCAATTCCATTTACCCCGCCAACACGCCGATCCCGATCTCGCAGATCAACCCCTTCGCCGCCACCGTCCTGAGCCAGCTGCCCCCGACCAACGGTCCCGCGCGTTCCAACAACGACGAAGCCCTGCTGCTGATCCGCGACTACGGCGACAAATACGACGCCAAGATCGACGGCCAGATCAACGATCGCATGACCGCCTTCATCCGTTGGAGCCAGCGCAAGGACCTGCAGTATTACGCGCCCGACCTCACCGGTCCCTCCGGCGGCGACGGCAACGGCTACATTCACATCGTCGACCAGAACGCTTCGGCCGGCTACACCTGGACGATCACGCCTACGTCCCTGTTCGAAGCGCGCCTGGGCTTCTCGCACCTGCTTGGCGGCAAGACGCCGCCCTACGTGGGCGGCGCCAGTATGCAGAGTGAATACGGCGGTTTTCAAGGCTTGCCCACGACCTCCAATCTCACCGGCGGGCTCAATACTCAGACCATCACCGGACTCACCGCGATGGGCCGCCAAACCAGCAATCCGCAGTTCCAAAATCCCACTTCCTGGGATCCGAAGCTTAGCTATTCGAAGCAGTGGAACCGGCATTCCTTCAAGGTGGGATACGAGTATCTTTCCGTCCACACCGAGATTCTGGACACCAATCCGCTTTACGGCCAGGACACTTACGCCGGCGCATTCAGCAAGCCCACCTGCGCGGAGCTGGGTCAGTCCTCCACGTGCACCATCACCAGCGACTCGACCAGTTACAGCCTGGCGGATTTCTATTTCGGGCTTCCCAACCAAATCAACCTGGGAAGCTATACCGTGATCAACCTGAGGCAGTTTGTACACTCCCTGTATTTTCAGGACGACTATCGGGTGAACTCGAAGCTCACCCTGAACGTTGGATTGCGGTGGGAGTTCGCCTCGCCGCTTTATGAGCGCGACAACAATTACTCGAACTTCAACCCCACCGCCGATACCATGGTCAGAGCCACCGGCGGAAGCCTCTACGATCGCGCTCTGGTCCACCCCGATTATGGCGACTGGGGACCGCGAATCGGCTTGGCGTATAGCTTCGACAACAAGACGGTGGTGCGCGGCGGATACGGCATCAGCTACACCTTCTTTAACCGGGTCGGCAGCGCGGAGGAAGGCATCAATGCGCCCCAAGCCCTGTTCGGCGTCCTCAGCCAATCGAGTCCCACGTCGCCGACTTTCCTGAACACCCAGAACAGCTTTACCACCAACATCGCCAGCCAGGCGGCCTTCAATCCGGTCAACTCCAACGTGGTCTACACGCCGCCGGACAGCAAATGGCCGTACATCCAGAACTGGTTCCTTCAGGTGCAGCGGCAGCTCCCGAAGGACACGGTCGTTTCCATCTCTTATAACGGAAACCACAGCCTGCGGCTGCCGATCATCGCCGATTACAACGAGGCTACTCCGTACAATCCCAGTAACCCACTGTCTTACACCGCGCGCGTGCCCATCCCGACTTACGGACCGATCACCTGGCTCGACCCGGCCGGCGACAATCACTACAACGGTCTCTCGGCTCGCGTCGAGCACCGTCTCTCGAAGGGCTTGTACCTTCAGAACTCGTTCACCTGGGGCCTTGCCATCGGCGACTCCGAACAGGGGCTCGAGTATTTCGCGGGCTACTACCAGGCCAATCCCCAGAACATTAACGACCTGGCCGCGGAAAAGGGACCATCCAGCTTCGACGTGAAGTTCAATAACGTCTCGACCGTGGTCTACCAGCTTCCCTTTGGCAAAGGCCTCCAGCACGGCGCCAACCTGAATCCCGTGGTGGATGCGTTTCTGGGCGGGTGGGAGCTCACCACCATCAATACCGCTCACACGGGCCAGCCGATCGACGTGACTTACTCGGCCACCGGGAACAACGAGGTCAGCTCGCTTTCCAACGATTACCGCGGCGAGCCGTACCTGCGCCCCAACGTGCTTGGCAGCAAGCAAAGCCAGAGCCGGTCGCAGATGCTGAACACTTATTTCGCCGGATACACTTTCGGACAGGTCGCGGGCACGAACGCGACCCCGCCCGCCAACGCGCCATTCGGCGACCTGGGCCGCAATGCGTTCTGGGCTCCCAACTTCGACCAATGGGACTTTTCCGTCGACAAGAGTTTCCGCATCCGCGAAAGAGCCCGGGTGCAATTCCGGTCGGAATTCTTCAACGTTCTGAACCATACGAATTTTGGGATACCGACGCCGGTAACCACCAATGCCGCTTTCGGCACCATCCGCACCGCCTTCCCGTCGCGGCAGATCCAGTTCGCGCTGAAACTGCTGTTCTAGCCGGTCGCTAGAGAAGGCATAAGTTGTAGGCGGACGCCCTCGTCCGCGGCCGGCCCCCTGGCCGGCTCTTCGCCGGTAGTGGAGCTTGCTTATTGTGGGGAAGTGCGGGATGAGGGCGTCCCGCGCGGACCAGGGGGGTCCGCCCTACGAGTTAGACCCTGATACATTACAATTTGATTAAGATGACTAGGCCGGAAATGTACCGCCGTCTCCGCGCCCACGTCGGGCGCTGGGACATGATTATCGCCGGCGGGGGCGCCACCGGAGTTGGCGTGGCGATCGATGCCGCCACCCGCGGCTACGACGTGCTCCTATTGGAGCGGAGCGATTTCGGCAAGGGAACCTCGAGCCGCAGCACCAAGCTGGTCCACGGCGGCGTCCGCTACCTGGAACAGGGCAACGTGTCGCTGGTAATGGAGGCCCTCAAGGAGCGCGGCCTGTTGCTGCAAAACGCGCCGCACCTGGTGAGCAATCTGGGCTTCGTGGTCCCGAATTACGATTGGTGGGAAGCGCCGTTCTATGGCATCGGGCTGAAGCTGTACAACCTGCTCGCCGGCAAGTATGGCTTCGGAGCTTCGCGGATTCTTTCCAGGGAGGAAACCCTGGAGCGCCTGCCCACCATCAAGACCGAAGGGCTCAAGGGCGGCGTCATTTACTTCGACGGCCAATTCGACGATTCGCGGCTCCTTATCAACCTGGTAGCGACAGCCTTCGAGCAGGGCGCGGCTCTGCTCAACTACGCCGCGGTCACTGAACTCACCAAAGACGGCGAAGGCTTCGTGGACGGCGTCCGATTCCGCGACGGCGAAACCGGCGAGGAATTCGAAGCGCAAGCGAAGGTCGTCATCAATGCCACCGGACCTTTCGCCGACAACCTGCGGCGCAGCGCCGACCCCTCGGTCCAGCCGATGATCGCTCCCAGTCAAGGCATTCACCTGGTGTTCGACCGCTCCTTCCTGGCCGGTGACAGCGCCATCATGGTCCCGCATACCAGCGACGGGCGAGTGATGTTCGCCATCCCCTGGCATGGCCACACCGTGGTCGGAACTACCGATACGCCGATTGCCGAGGCCACGCTGGAGCCGGTTGCCCAGGAGCAGGAGATTGAGTTCATCCTGCAAACGGCCTCGCTGTATCTCGAAAAGAAGCCTGCGCGCGGCGACGTCCTCAGTGTGTTCGCGGGCATTCGACCCCTGGTGCGTTCCGGTGAGTCCGGCAATACCGCCTCGCTGTCGCGCGACCATACCATCCGCATCGAGAATTCCGGCATGATCACGATTTGTGGAGGCAAGTGGACCACCTATCGACACATGGCGGAAGACGGCGTCAACCAGGCGGCCACGCTGGCGCGGCTGCCGGAACGGCCCTGCGTGACGAGTCACCTCAACATCCACGGTTTCCAAACCGCCTCCGAGAGATTCGGCCATCTGCGGGTGTACGGATCCGACGCGCCGACGGTGCGGCAACTGGAGGAGAGCGAGCCCGCCTGGGCCGAGCCGCTCGACAGCGCGCTTCCCTACACCGGCGCGGAAATCGTCTGGGCGGTGCGTCGGGAAATGGCGCGTACGCTGGAAGACGCTCTGGCGCGGCGCACGCGAGCGCTGTTTCTCAACGCGCAAGCCGCCGTCCGCATGGCGCCCCGCGCGGTGGAACTAATGGCGAGGGAGCTGGAGCGCGGCCAGGACTGGCAGGCCGAGCAACTGCGGAGCTTCCACGAGACAGCCCGGAACTATCTCGTGAGTTAGCCCGTGGCCTTGGGGGCCCACTTCGCTATAATGAAGGCCTTGGGAGTATAGCGCGACTCGATGGACATTAAGAAGAAGCTGCAAGACGAGATCACCGTGCTGGAGCACGAACTGCACGTCGAGTTGCCCAAGGAAATCCTCAAAGCCCGCGCCCACGGCGATCTGAGCGAGAATGCCGAGTACCACGCCGCCAAGGAACGGCAGGGCTTCGTCAACGCCCGCTTGAACCAATTGAAGAAAAGGCTGGCCGAGATATCCATGGTGGATTTTTCCAAGATCCCGCACGATCGGGTTGGGCTGGGATCGAAGGTGACGGTGCTCGATACCAAACGCGAAGAAGAAATCGCATATAATTTGGTAACCAGCGAAGAGGCCGATGCCGCAAACGGCAAGATCTCCACGACATCGCCCATCGGCCGCGCGCTGCTGGGGAAAGAAGTAGGGGATGTGGTGCGGGTGCAGAGCCCGGGCGGCTCGAAGGAACTGGAAATCCTGA
Organism: Bryobacterales bacterium; assembly: GCA_003164035.1. Classification (GTDB taxonomy): domain Bacteria; phylum Acidobacteriota; class Terriglobia; order Bryobacterales; family Bryobacteraceae; genus JBEKYD01. Next base: position 27,011 of record PLRS01000066.1, read on the forward strand.
CGCTGGCCACGATACACGACCTGGCGGCGGAATGAGCTTATGACGCTTACCGGCGGGATCGGCAAATTCTGCGGTGTCATCATCGACCGCATCGTGAGATGGCTGGCGCTCAGCCGGATTCATCCCAACGTACTGACGTTCCTGGGACTGGTGATCAACATCTGGGCTGCGTGTCTGTTTGCGGCCGGCAGTTTCCGCTGGGCGGGCGTGGTGGTGATCGCCGCCGGCCTTTTCGATATGGTGGATGGCCGCGTGGCGCGGGCCACCAGCCGGGTAACGCGCTTCGGCGGATTCTTCGACTCGGTGGTCGACCGCTACTCCGATCTGGCCCTGTTCATGGGCCTGCTGGTTTTCTACGCCACCATCAACCGTTTTTTTTACATTGTGTTGACCGCGGTGGTGATGACCGGGTCGGTGATGATCAGCTACACCCGGGCGCGCGCGGAGAACGCCATCCCCAAGTGTAAGGTCGGTTTCCTGGAGCGCCCCGAGCGCGTGGTACTGATCATCATCGGCGCTCTGTTCGACCGCATGGCGCCGGTGCTTTGGGTTATCGCCGTGCTTTCCAATCTGACCGTGGTGCATCGCATGATCTACACCTGGCAGGAGGCCAAGCGCCTGGAGGACGCGCAGTTGCACGCCGTTCCGCCCAACGAAACCCCGCGCGCGGCGTCGATAGCGAAGCGGGAAATCTAGGCATCGAAGCGCTCCCGCTGCAGGTATACGTTCGCCGCAATCGGTACTTCGTCGATGGCGTCTCGCCGCCCGCAACGACGGGCTCTTCATTTGACTTGCTCCCGCCCCATCCGCTACTCTGAAGTTTTCACGGTAGAGGTGCGGGGGCCATCAGTAGGCCGGGCGGCGGTTTCGTTTGCGCTGCGGACGTCCGGGCAAAAGGGGTCTTTTTTCCGCCGAAATCGTGGGGCGAGTGCAACGTCCCAGGGTTGGGGAGTCTGGTTAATACCGGCTCACTGTCACCCGGTCCCCAATCGGGTGGAGCGCTATCGGGATCGAAGGCACGCCGCCTTGCGCGCGGGCTTTTCTCTCCTTGCGTTCCCCATGGCACCATTGAGGAATGGCCGTCATTATGGACGTTTTCGAGCTCACGCGCGCGCTAGTCGATATCGAATCCATCACCCGGAATGAGGAGCGGGTGGGCCAATACCTGTACGACTACCTGGCGCCCCTGGCCGCGCGCTACGGCGGCAAGGTCGAGCGCATCGAGGTCGAGCCGCGGCGGTACAACGTGTTCGCCTGCTGGGGCGAGCCCCCGGCGGTCACGCTCTCGACCCACATGGATACGGTGCCGCCGTTTTTCCCGTCGAGCGAAGACGAAACCTATATCTACGGCCGCGCGGCCTGCGACACCAAAGGCATCATCGCCGCCATGATTCACGCGGTGGAAGGCCTGCTGGCGGAGGGGAAGCGCGGTTTCGGGCTGCTGTTCGTGGTGGGCGAGGAACGCAACAGCGCCGGCGCGTATCATGCCGCGGGTACGCCGCGCGGGTCGCGCTACATCGTCAATGGCGAGCCCACCGAAAACAAGCTGGCGCTTGGCTCCAAGGGCGTGCTGCGCTATGAAGTGGCCGCCGCCGGCAAGATGGCGCATTCGGCTTACCCCGAGCTGGGCGAATCGGCCATCGACAAGCTTCTGGACGCGCTCGAGCGCATTCGGCGCGTTCCACTGCCGGTGGACCCGCTCCTCGGCCCCAGCACGCTCAACATCGGAACCATTTCCGGCGGCCGCGCCCCCAACGTAATTGCCGATGAGGCGCGCGCCGAGATTCTGATCCGCCTGGTGGGCGATTCCACCTCCACCAAACAGGCCGTGGCCGAGGCCGTGGAAGGTTTGGCCGAGTTGCGGGAAGTGCTCGAAATTCCCGCGGCGCTGCTGAACCCGCTCAATGGCATGCCAACCACCGTGGTCGCTTTCACCACCGATATCCCGGCGTTCGGCGGCGCCTGGGGCGAGCCTTTTCTCATCGGCCCCGGCTCCATACATGTAGCTCACACCCTGCAAGAACGCGTGGAAAAGGCGCAACTGGCCGAAGCCGTGGGAATCTACCAACGAATGATAAGGGAATTATGCAAACGCGCATCGAAGTAGGCATTCTGGGCGCCACCGGAATGGTGGGCCAACACTTCATCAAGTTCCTGCAGGGCCACCCCTGGTTCGACCTGAAGTGGCTGGGGGCCAGCGACCGCTCGGCCGGCAAGAAGTATCGCGACGCCATGACCTGGCACCTGGGCGTGGTGCCGGATTCGGTGGCCGATCTGGTGGTGGAAGACTGCAAGCCGGGCAACGCGCCGAGACTTCTCTTTTCAGCCATGGACGCTTCCGTGGCCACCGAAATCGAGCGCGCCTTCGCGGCGGCCGGCCACGTGGTGGTATCGAATTCCAGAAATCATCGCATGGAAGCCGATGTGCCGCTGCTGGTGCCGGAGATCAATCCCGATCACCTCAAGCTGGTGCCGCGCCAGCAGCGGGTGCGCGGCTGGAAAGGGCAGATCGTCACCAACCCGAACTGCTCCACCGTGGTCCTGACCATGGGCCTCGGGCCGCTCAAGCAGTTCGGCATTACCAAGGTCATCGCCACCACCATGCAGGCCGTTTCCGGCGCCGGTTATCCCGGCGTGGCTTCCATGGACATTCTCGGCAACGTGGTGCCCTTCATCGGCGGCGAAGAAGAAAAGATGGAGCAGGAGACGCAGAAAATTCTGGGCGAATTCCGCGGCGACCGCGTCGAGCCTCTGGCCGCCAGAGTGAGCGCCCACTGCAACCGCGTCCCCGTGGTGGATGGCCATACGGTGACGGTGTCGGTGGAGCTTGCCTCGAAACCCGCCGAGGCGGACCTGCGCGCGGCCTTCGACAGTTTCAGCGGCGTCCCGCAGCAGCGCGAGCTACCCAGCGCTCCCGCACGCCCGGTGATCTATATGGAAGAAGCCAATCGTCCTCAGCCGCGTAAGGACGCCGAACGCGAGCGCGGCATGGCGGCTTTCGTGGGGCGGCTGCGCGCCTGCCCGGTGCTGGATTATAAGTTCGTCGCGCTGGGCCACAACACCGTACGCGGCGCCGCCGGGGCGGCCGTGCTCAATGCCGAGCTGATCCTTTCGGAAGGGATGCTGGACTGATGATCGTGATGAAGTTCGGCGGGTCCTCGGTGGAATCGGCCGCCGCCATCGAACGGGTCGCGGGCATCGTGAAGGCGCGCGAGCCGCGCCATCCGGTCGTGGTGGTTTCGGCCATGGGCAAGACCACCAACAAGCTGCTGGCCATCGCCCAGACCGCCATTTCCGGCAAACGCGAAGACTACATCCGCCAGTTGCACGACCTGCGCGATTTCCACTCGCGGGAAGCCCGCCAGGTGGTGCCGCTGGCCGAGCGCTCCCAGCTCGACCGCACCCTGGACGACCATTTTCAGGAGCTCACCGAACTGGTGAAGGGGCTGGCGGTGCTGGGCGAATTGACGCCGCGGTCGATCGACGCCATTTCGAGCTATGGCGAGCGCCTTTCGAGCTACATCGTCACCCTCGCTTTCCGCCACTTCGGCATGAACGCCGTGCACGTGGACTCGCGCGACGTCGTCGTCACCGACCGGCGCCATACCCAGGCCGCGCCGCTGCTTCCACAGACCTACGCCCGGCTGGCCGAGCACGTCCGGCCCCTGGCCGCCGAGAGCGTAGTCGTGATGGGCGGCTTCATCGGCGCCACCGAAGACGGCGTCACTTCCACCCTCGGCCGCGGTGGCTCCGATTTCACCGCCTCCATCGTGGGCGCCGGTATCGACGCCGAGGAAATCCAGATCTGGACCGACGTGGATGGCATGCTGACCGCCGATCCGACCATCCTCGCCGGTGGCCATCGCGTCAAATGCATCTCCTTCGACGAAGCCGCGGAGCTGGCCTATTTCGGCGCCAAGGTGCTGCATCCCGCCACCGTGCTGCCGGCTATTTCGAAAAACATTCCCGTGCTGATTCTGAACTCCCGCCGCCCCGACGTGGAAGGCACGCGCATCGTCAGCCGGACGGTGCATTGCGGCAACGCGGTGAAGTCCATCGCTTGCAAGCGGAACATCGCCCTAGTCAACGTCCATTCCACCCGCATGCTGATGGCCCACGGTTTCCTGCACCGCATTTTCGAAGTCTTCGACCGCTACGAAACTTCGGTGGATATGGTGGCCACCAGCGAGGTGAGCGTGTCGTTGACCATCGACAACCCGGCGCGGTTGGAGGAAATTCTCGCCGACCTCGGCCAGTTCGCCGAAGCCGGCATCGAAACCCGGCAGGCCATCGTCTGCCTGGTGGGGGAGAACATCCGCTATACTCCCGGCGTGGCGCGGCGCGTCTTTGACGCCCTCGACGGCATCAACATCCGCATGATCTCGCAGGGCGGATCGCTGCTGAATATCAGTTTCGTGGTGGCCGAAGCGGATTTAGCCAAATCGGTGGCGGCGCTGCACCAGGAATTTTTCGCAGAGTTGGACCCCGAGGTCTTCGAAAAGCATGAGGCCGTGCATGTATAACCCCAGTGGGACAGGCCTCCTGGCCTGTCTTTGCCAGGCGGGAGCGCGCGCCAACTTTGGAAATACCGGTGACAGGCCAGGAGGCTTGTCCCACCGGGGTGCGAGAAATGTCTGAACTTCGCCGCCTGGCCATCGTCGGTTACGGCAAAATGGGCAAGCTCGTCGAACAGCTCGCCCCTGAGTACGGCTTCACCGTGGCCCTGAAGCTGGATGAATACAACAATGCGGACTTCGAAGGATTGACAGCGGCCAATTTCAGCGGCGTGGATGTGGCAGTCGATTTCTCCGTGCCGCCGGCGGTGTGCCGCAACGCGGAAGGCATCGCGGCGCTGGGCGTGAACCTGGTCATCGGCACCACCGGCTGGCTCGAGCATCTGGACGCAGTAAAGCAGGCGGCGGCGCGCCATGCGACCGGCATCGTCTGGAGTCCCAATTATTCGGTGGGCGTCAATGCCTTCTTCCGCATCGTGGCGGAGGCCGCGCGCCTGCTGGCATCGCAGCCCGAATACGGCGCCTGGGCCTGGGAGATTCACCACTCCACCAAAAAGGACGCGCCTTCGGGTACACTACTGAAACTGGTGGAGGAGATGAAACGCGCGGGCTACGGCGGGACGGTTTCGACGGCATCGAATCGTGCCGGCGCCCATCCCGGCACCCACGAAATCGGCTTCGACTCCTCTGCCGATACCATCACCCTGCGCCACACCGCGCGCAGCCGGGAAGGTTTCGCCCGCGGCGCGCTCCAGGCCGCCCAGTGGGTGGTCGGCAAACAGGGCTTTCACGAGTTCGGAGAAGTACTGTTCGGAGTAGCTGATAGCTGAAAGCTGAGAGCTGACAGCTGAGAGCTGACAGCTTTAGGAGGGGTACATGTTTACAGGTTGCGGCACCGCGCTGATTACGCCTTTTCGGCGGGATTTTTCGTTGGATGAGGACACCCTGCGGCGCCTGGTGCAACGGCAGATCGCAAGCGGCATCGATTTCCTGGTGCCTTGCGGAACCACCGGGGAAAGCCCCACGCTCACTCGCTCCGAGCACCTGCGCGTGGTGGAAATCACTCTCGAGGAGGCCAAGGGTAAAGTGCCGGTGCTGGCCGGCGCCGGCGGTTACAATACCGCCGCAGTGATCGAGTTGGCCCGCGAGCTGGGCCGGCTTGGCGCCGACGGCATTCTCTCCGTCACCCCCTATTACAACAAGCCCACCCAGGAGGGTTTGTTCCAGCACTACCAGGCCATCGCCGCCGCCGTGCCGTTGCCTATCGTGGTCTATAGCGTCCAGGGCCGCACCGGCGTGAACGTGGAGCCGGCCACGCTGGCGCGCCTTGCGCGCATCGAAAACATCGTCGGCGTGAAGGAAGCCAGCGGCAACATCTCCCAGATGGCCAACGTGCTGCACGAAGTGCCCGCCGGCTTCCACGTCCTTTCGGGCGACGACGCCATCACCATTCCGCTGGTTGCCCTTGGCGGGCGCGGCATCGTTTCGGTGGCGTCGAATGAAATTCCGCGCGAGATGACCCAACTGGCCGCGGCCGCGCTCGGCGGCGATTTCGCCCAGGCCCGCGCCATTCAAGCCCGGTACCTCCCGCTGATGAACGTGAATTTCGTGGAGTCGAACCCCATTCCGGTGAAAGCCGCCATGGCCCTGATGGGGCTGGTCGAACCGATCTACCGCCTGCCCCTGGTACCGCCGTCGCCCGCGAGCCTGGAAAAAATCGAGAAGGTGCTGGAACAGGCGGGCCTGCTGGTGGAAAGCGCGCAGCATGCAAGCTGATTCCGTGGAGCGGACTCTCAGTCTGCCATGCCGGCACTCGTGCCGGCACGTTCGGCACACGGCGAAAACCAAGCGCCCCCATGAGTGGGGACGTGGCACGCTGAGAAATAGTGGGGCAGCCAATTCTGGCTGCAGCCGGCTTTTAGCCGGCTCTCGTAGGCCAGGAAGACTCGGCACGCCGCGAGAGAGCCGCCTAAAAGGCGGCTGCGGGCAAAATTGCCCGCCCCACCACTTATGCACGCGCGCACTGGCTGGAGAAGTATGTGGCACGCTGAGAGCGTGCTCCACGGAGGAAGCCCGCTGATGCACGCTGAAATCGAACGCCTCTTCGACTCCAAGCCCGCGGCCTATTCCGCCGCCGACATTCGCCTGTTCGAAGACTTTCGCCGCGCCCTGGAGGAAGGCTCGATACGCGCCGCCGAACCCGACGCCGCTTCGCCCACCGGCTGGCGCGTCAATGCCTGGGTGAAAAAAGGCATCCTGGTCGGCTTCCGCATCGGCACCATCGTCGATATGTCGGCCGGCGGGCTTTCGTTCCTCGACAAGAGCACCTATCCGGCGCAGCGTTTTACGCCGGCCGCTGGCATACGCATCGTTCCCGGCGGCTCCAGCGTACGCAGCGGCGCCTACCTGGGCAAGTCCGTCACCTGTATGCCGCCCATGTACATCAACGTGGGTGCGTACGTGGGCGACGGCACCATGGTGGATTCGCACGCCCTGGTGGGAAGCTGCGCCCAGGTCGGCGCCAACTGCCACATCTCCGCCGCCAGCCAGATCGGCGGCGTGCTGGAGCCGGTCGGCGCCATGCCCGTGATCGTCGAGGACGACGTCCTGATCGGCGGTAACTGCGGCGTCTACGAAGGCACCATCCTCAAGCGCCGCGTCGTGCTGGGTACCGGCACCATCCTCAATCGCTCCACCCCGGTCTACGACCTGGTGCGCCAGACCGTACACAAAGCCGGCGAGGAAGACCCGCTCGTAATCCCCGAAGGCGCCGTTGTCGTCGCCGGATCGCGAGCCATTACCAGTGGCCCCGGCAAAGAGTGGGGCATCAGCGTCTACACGCCCGTGATCGTCAAATATCGGGACGCCAAAACCGATTCCAAGATACAGTTGGAAGACCTGCTGCGATAAGGTCGTGGCGCGGGCTGTCAGCCTGCCGAGCCGAGATTCGTCTCGGCTTTTCTTGCTCCAGCCTGTTAGACCAACTGCTCCAGATGGAACGAGCCGTTGTCTCGGATCTTGAGCCAGAAGTTCCCTTTTCTGGTCCCCATTCGGCTGCGCCGAACAGCGTCGGAGATTTTCCGAACGGTCTCGTTGGTTCGCTCGCCCTTGTCATCGACGAACTTGATATCCTCGATGCCGATGACGTCGTAATCGTACCGCACCGCGTCGCTAACGAAATCCTGGGAGTTCCTGGTGAGGATCGCCCATCCCCGAGCTTTTCGCTTCAGTGCGTCGTCGGTTAGCCCCTGCGACGGCATGATCACCTTGAAACCATCGTCCTCGAGCCCAGCCTCCAGACCGCGAAGGTTCTCGTCCAACAAGATCGTGAAGTAGCCCTGCTTGGACAATTCGATCAGATCCTCTGGCTCCGACTTAGCGAACTCTTCAAAGGTTTTCATGGCTCGTGAGCCGCGCTTTGAAAAACGCGGCACCTACTTTGAACTCTACCACTTCCACTCCGGCAAATCGCAAGACCTCGCGAAGTGAGGATTGATGATCGCTTAGTACATCGTTTCGGAAGCTCGGCAACGCATTCGAGGGCAACCGCTACCTTACGGTCGCGGCTCGGACTGGGGCATTTCCGAGCCGCGACCGTAAGGGAGCGCTTGCCGGACGTGTGACCGTAATTGCGAAACCGAGTATTTAGTTGAAGGTCTGCCGCCCCGTGGCAAGTTTAAGGTGCCGACTTCGGCGAAATCGGGCGTTGGACCGTCCATGGTTATGGGAGAGGAGAATGGGCTGGTTGTTTGCGACAGTTTTTCTGTGGGTGGCGCTTGGCAACGTCGTGCTTGTGCTACGTTCGAGGGCCCTCGGCAAACGCAGCTGCCTTGTGCCGCTCATCGGCGGACTGGCAGGAATGGCGGCCTGCTTCCTCCTCCCATTTCCATGGTTGGCTCACTGGTGGTGGGTGCCCCTGATTGCCGATCTCGGCTCAGGATTCCTGTTTGGTGTGACGGCTGTTTTCCTCGTCTGGCGTGCAATAAAAGGATCTCCCTCCGGCGGGCCGACCTCACCTCCACGGTAGAATGAAATCTCCGCAGAGGAGCAGCGATTCTGCTTTCTACTGGCGCGGCCAGAGCCCGCTGCACCCTTTCGGGCGATCGGCCATCCAATCTAGCGCGGGAGGAGTTCGTGCCGAAAATCGTTCGCTTCTATGAATTGGGCGGTCCGGAAGTTCTCAAGATCGAAGACGCCCCCAGCCTGGAACCGGGCCCCGGCGAGGTCAAGTTGCGGGTTGAGGCCGTCGGCCTGAACCGCGCCGAATCCATGTATTACCACGGCAGGTACCTGGAGCAGGTCGAACTGCCGTCGCGCATCGGCTACGAGGTTGCGGGCGTGGTGGAGGCGGTGGGCGCCGGCGTCGATCCGGCTTGGATCGGCAAGAAAACCGCCACGGTCCCAGGCTATTCGATGAATCGATACGGCGGCTTGGGCGAAGAGGCGATTGTGCCGCTGGAAGTGCTGGGCGAGTATCCGGCCACGTTGTCTCCAGTCCAGGGCGCGGCCATCTGGATGCAGTATCTGACCGCCTATGGCGCCCTGGTGACTGTCGGCGGCGTCAAGCCCGGCGACTTCGTCTCCATTCCGGCGGCTTCGAGCAGCGTCGGTCTGGCCGCGATCCAGATCGTCAAGGCCGAGGGCGCAACCGCTATCGCGGCGACGCGCACCAGCGCCAAGCGCGCCGAATTGCTGGCCCTCGGCGCGGACCGTGTGGTGGCGACCGGGGAAGAGGACTATGTGGCGCGCGTCGGGGAGATCACCGGCGGCAAGGGCGTGCGCCTGACCTTCGATCCGGTCGGCGGGCCGTTCATCGAGAAGCTCGCGGCGGCGGCGGCGCCGGGCGGTATCATTTTCCAATATGGCGTCCTGTCTCCCGATCCCACGCCATTTCCGCTGCTTCTGGCGTTAGGAAATTCCCTGAGCATTCGCGGTTACTACCTCGGCGAGGTGACGCGGAATCCGGCGGTGTTCGAAACCGCCAAGAAGTATGTCTTCGACCGGCTGGCGGACGGGCGCTTTGTGCCCAAGATCGCCAAGACCTTTCCCTTGGCCCAAACTGTCGACGCGTATCGCTACCTCGAATCCAACCGGCAGGTGGGCAAGATCGTGATTACCGTTCCGTAGTGATTCGTGGGGCAGGCGCTTCCGCCTGCCCGCCGATTCCTACGCGGCTAACGCGGCCCCGGCTCTACGGTAGAATGACTTCTGAAGCGATGCCAAGCGAGAGACGACTGTCGCCATACATTCTGAGCCGGGTTGAGTGAGCGTTGCCTTCCTCCAGCTTTCGTGACCGTCTCCTGCTGGTAACGGCCGCGGTCTTATTCTCTACCGGCGGTGTCGCGGTCAAAGCTGCCAGTCTGACCGGCTGGCAGATGGCCAGTTGCCGCTCCGGCGTCGCGGCGATCGCTCTGCTGGCGGTGCTTCCGGAGACGCGCCGCGGTTGGAACTGGCGCATCGTACCGGTGGCTGCGGCTTATGCCGCCACGCTGGTGTCCTTTGTAGTTGCCAACCGCCTCACCACCGCCGCCGACGCTATCTTCCTGCAATCCACCGCGCCGCTCTACCTGCTCCTGCTCGGCCCGGTGCTGCTGCGGGAGCCCATTCACCGCACGGACCTGTTTTTCATGGCGCCCATCGCCGTTGGACTGGCCATGTTTTTCGTCGGCGCCGAGCCCGCCGTGCGCACCGCACCCGACCCGGCGCGCGGCAACCTTTTCGGCGCCGCCAGCGGCCTCAGTTACGCCTTGGCGCTAGCCGGTCTGCGCTGGCTGGGCCGCCGCGACCGCGATTCCGGAATGGCCGCGGTGGTGCTGGGTAATATCCTGGCGTCGCTCGCCGCCCTGCCGCTGGCGCTTCCCATGAGGTCCATTTCCACCGCCGATGCCGCCGTCGCCCTGTATCTCGGCGTGGTGCAGATCGGCGTCGCCTACTGGTGCGTCACCCGCGCCATGCGCCACGTTACGGCTTTCGAAGCCAATACTTTGCTGCTGTTTGAGCCCGCCCTCAATCCCATCTGGGTCTGGCTGATCCATGGCGAGCGTCCCGGCCCGTGGGCATTGACCGGTGGCGCCATCATCCTGCTCGCCACCCTGGCCAACACCTGGCGCACCAAACGCGCGTGAAGGCAGCGTCCCTAGACCCGAGTGCCATCGCCTACGTGCAATTCCACCCCCGTTGTGAGGCGGAATCTGCCGTGAGTGCCGCCCATCGAGTATGAAATAATGAAAAGGCATGGGTGAACAAGACTGGGTCGTCTCTGAAGCCCAGGCCCGATTATGTTGCCCTTGAGTTTGCTTCTTGCCTTTGGCTTGTTGCAGCCGAACGGGACGGTGATCAATTTCGATTCCGACACCCTGGGGCGGGTCCCGCCGGGGTGGTCGATTTCGACGGCCAGCCGCGGGATGCCGCCGCGCTGGGAGGTGCGGCGCGACCTCTCGGCTCCCACTCAACCCTACGTTTTGGCTCACCTTTCCAACGCCGCCGGAGCGGACCGGAGCCCGCTCGCCATTTTCGACGGTCTCAGCCTTCGCGATGCCGACGTCAGCGTCCGCATTAAAGCCGTGGCCGGCCGCGAGGATGAGATCGGCGGCGTGGTCTGGCGCTATCGCGACCCCGGCAACTATTACCTGGCGCTGGCCAACGCTCTGCTCCACAACGTGGCCATCTTCCGCGTGCAGAATGGCCGCCGGGTCGAACTCCGCGTCCCCGTTCCCCACGATATCGAGCCCAACGCCTGGAATATTCTGAAAGTCGCCGTGCGTGGCTCCCGCTTCCAGGTTTACGTCAACCACCGCCGCGTCCTGGAAGTCTACGACCACGCCTTCGCCCAGCCGGGCAAGATGGGCCTGTGGACCATGGACGATTCCCTCACCTATTTCGACGATTTTCGCGTGTATCCCAAGTAAAGCGGGAGCCCCACGAAAACAACCCGTAAAGCGCTCCCGTACCGTTGCGGCGTCACGACAGGGCGCTTATTCCGTGGTCGATTGGCCTCGGAAGAAGCGGGCGTATTGCTGATCGCTGGTCAGCACATGAAATCTCCACCATTCGATAACGTAGTTGGTAAGTCTGACGCTGAAATCCGGGCGATCGGCAAGGAGTTCCAAAGAGGCGAGTTTCTCCCGGTAGGTGTCATGCTCGGCCTTATGTTCCGCGTAACCCGGGTAACCCCGTACGCGGAGCACCAACTCCTCCCGGTGCAGATGCGATTCCGCGCAGCGACTCAACTCCTTGAGCGCTGCCGCGACGCTTCCGTCGCCGTCGCCGGCTTGGACGCGATCCATCAGTTCGCCGAGAAGCTCGATCAGGCGGCGATGCTGGGTATCCAGCTCGGGAATGCCAACGCTGCATTTCTCGCTCCACTCCAATAGCTGCATCCCCCAAGAACCTCCTCTGTATTTATCGGCTCGGATCGCCGATTGCAAGAGGTGTAAAACGAAGCGTAAAACGAAACGCGAAAGCCCGCCTAGGGCGCCCCTTCATTCGCGCAGTCGCGCACCTCATTTGCGGGTCTGAGTTATCGTAGTTAGAACCTCATTCCGGATTGAACTCGAACACGTCCGTATTCGTCCGCACCACCAACTTCCCGCCGGTCAGCGGTTTCCCTTCATTGGCGAAAAATACCGCGCCATCGGTGGATTCGCTCGGCGCCAGTTTGGTCTGCACCATCGCCAGGGCGCTGGCCGCGGCCGCGGCTTTGAGCCTGCTCCCGCTGAACGCCAGCGCCGCCTGTCGCCGCGATTCGTAACCGTTGGTCGATCGCAGGTGGGGATTGCCGTAGATCGAGGTTTCGTACTGGGTCACCAGCTTGACCACGTCGCCGCCATTGCCCTTCTGCATCAGCATGTCGATCACGGTGCGCGCCGGGACCGCGTGCAGCGTCCCCACATCCTCGGCGCGTTCATAGAAGAAATCTTCCGGGCGGATCACGTAGGGGCCGTGCGAACCGTTGGAAACCGCAACCTGAATGATGGCATACTCGTGCAGATGGTTCTCCAGGTGAGCGTACATCACGGTGACGCCCGACTTGGTCAACGTCTGGTACTTCATGCCATTGGATTGAAACTCAATCACCTGAGCCATGGCGGCGTTCCCGGCCAGGCCGAGACACACCACCGCCAACCCCGGAAACCGCAGCATGAGACCATATTAAACGATAGCGACAGCCGATTTATGACGAAATTCGTGTGCAACCTGTGTGGCGCCCCGAACCGGCTTCCCCCCGGTCCCATCGATCGCGAGGCGCCCAGTTGCGGCGGCTGCGGGTCCAACGTGCGTGTGCGCGGCCTGCTCCAGGCCTTGTCCCGCGAGCTTTTCGGACTGAACCTGGCACTTCCCGATTTCCCCCGCGTCCATAGCCTGCGCGGCCTCGGCTGCAGCGACGCCGCTCCCTACGCCGGCCGGTTGCGCGATAAGTTCGATTACCGCAACACTTTCTACGACCGCGAGCCGCGCCTGGACCTCACCGCCATCCCGCCCACCGAATTCGGTCTTTACGACTTCGTGCTGGCCAGCGAGGTCTTCGAGCACGTGCCGCCGCCGGTGGAGGCGGTCTTTGCCCAGGTGTGCCGGTTGCTGAAGCCGAATGGCCTGCTGGTGCTGACGGTTCCCTATTCGCTAGATCCCGTCACCGTGGAGCATTTCCCGCAATTGAATCAATTCGGTCTGGCGCACGTGGGCGGCCAAACCGTGCTGGTGAATCGCACCGCGGACGGACACCTGGAAGCCACCGGCGAACTGGTGTTTCATGTCGGCTGCACCGGACCGGCCGCCGAAATGCGCCTGTTTTCCGAGAGCGGCCTGCGTGCCTCGCTTCAGGCCGCCGGCTTCCCCGACGTCCGCTTCTATATCGACGACTACCCGCCGTTCGGCATTGTGCGCGCCGAAAATTGGTCGCTGCCCCTGGTGGCTCGACGCGGGCCGTTCGCCCTCGACGCGGAGGCGGCGCGCGAGGTTGTGGAACAATGGCGCGACGCCCACTACGAGCTCAAACGCCTGGGCAAAACCATCTGGCATAGGGTGGGCCGCAAGCTGTTTCGCACCGGGCGGAAGCTGGGCGTACTGCCGGTGCCACCGCCGCCCGAAAACCTGCCACAATAGGGCATGGCGTCGGCAGTTCCGGCTCCTCTCCGATGGTTCGCAGCCGCCCTGGCGGTTGCCGCGGTTTTGGCCGCCCAGTCGCAGAAACCGGCGGATCTGGCTATGGGAAAGCTGCTGGTGTCGCCGCGCCAATCTCCCGACCCTTCCTTCGCCGAATCGGTGATTCTGCTGCTGCATTACGACGGTCAGTCCGCCCTGGGTCTCATGATCAACCGCCGCACCACCGTACCGATCGCGCGCGTGCTGCGCGACTTCAGCGGTCTCGGCCAGCGCCCGGACGTGATCTACCTCGGCGGCCCGGTGGAGCGGACCAGCGCCATGGCCCTGGTTCGCGCCGGCGCCAAACCGGACGGCGCCACCGCGGTTACCGGCAAGGTCTATCTGCTGATGGCGCGGCAGGCTTTAGAGAAGGCGTTGGCCGCGGAGAGGGGCCCAGGGGACCTGCGAATCTATGCCGGATACTGCGGCTGGGGTCCGGGCCAGCTTGACGCCGAAACGCGGCTGGGCGGCTGGTTCATTTTCAACCGCGGCGCGGAACTGGCGTTCGATGGCAATCCGGACACGGTCTGGTCGCGGCTCATCTCGGAAACCGAAGCCGGACTCGCCATGCTGCGCTGACATCGACCGATCCGGACTCAAACCCAGTCGAGCGCGCCCTTCTTGTAAGCCCACACGTAGCCCACCGCCAGAATGGCGAGGAAGACCACGACTTCCGCTACCCCAAACCACTGCAAGCTGCCGTAGCGAACCGCCCAGGGAAACAGGAAGATGGTTTCCACGTCGAAAATGACGAACAGGATGGCGATGATATAAAAGCGTACCGTGTACCGGCCGCGCGAATCGGAGGCGGCCTTGATCCCGCACTCGTAAGCTTCCAGTTTGGTCACGAACGGCGCCGCGGGACGAACCAGCTTGGCAGCCAGGATGGCCACGATCGGAAACAGGGTGGCCAGCACCAGGAAAATCAGGATGGGAAGATAACCGCCCGGCATGACCACACTGTAGCATGTGTGCCCAATCGCCGTGTCGCTCGCGGTCTCTCAGCCTGATGCCGCACACTGGCCATGGCGTTACACTTGCCCTATGCGTCCTACATTTCTGCTTCTGCTAACGGCCGCGGCGTGCCTCTACGCGCAGGTCCGCTTCACTCCCGAAGACGTGGCCATCGCCATCGATGGCAAACCGTTTACCACGTTCCACTACGGCACCGACGCGGCCAAACCCTATCTGGCTCCGCTGCGATCGGCGTCGGGGAAAATCGTCACGCGGCATTTCCCCATGCAGGAAGTCGCCGGCGAGAGTCACGATCACCTGCACCACCGTGGGCTGTGGTTCTCCTACGACGACGTCAACGGCGTCAAATTCTGGGAGAACGACCCGTCCTATACCAAGCCGAACATGGGCCGCATCGCGGTGCGCGGCGCCGAATGGAAAGACGGCGGCAAGTCGGGTACCTTGAAGGCCGTCCTGGAGTGGCGCGACCCGAGCGGGAAAGTCCTGCTGGTGGAAAACCGCGACATGACGTTCTATTCGGACCCGAAGCTGCGCACCATCGATTTCGCCATCGCTCTCACGGCCGTGCCGGATATCACTTTCGGGGACACCAAGGAAGGCGCGTTTGCCATCCGCCTGGCCGACGTCTTCACTGAGAAGAAGGGCGGCCGGATGGTGGACGCCGACGGACGCAGCACCATGGCGAACGTGTGGGGGAAACGCTCGAACTGGGTCGACTATACCGCCGAAGTGGACGGCGAAAGGCTCGGCGTGGCTATCTTCGATTCCCCCCAGAACCCGCGCCATCCGACTTACTGGCACGCGCGCGATTACGGTTTGTTCGCGCTGAACCCGTTTGGCCAGAGCGCCTTCGATCCCGACCAGAAAGAGAGCGACTGGAAATTGCCGGCCGGCCAGAAGCTGACCTTTCACTGGCGCGTGGTGATTCACCCCGGCGACGCCGAAACCGGCCACGTGGCCGATCTTTATCGCGAGTATGCGGCCGGACACTAAGTGCCAATGAAACACTCTATGATCTCTCGAAAGCTTGCTGTTGCTCTTGTGTTGGCTATTTCGGCCGCTGCCGCCGAAGTTCCCTTGCCCGAGCTGCGCATTGAACCTACCACGGGCGGCTCTATCTTCTACATCAAGAATGTCTCTCCCGCGCCGTTGACGGCCTATCTGATCGAGCTCGTCAATTACCCCGGAAGCTATTATGCGCTTTGGCAGGACGACCTCGCCTCGGAGCCGCTCGCGGCTGGCGCCGAACGCCGCCTGACGGTCGCAAATATGACCGTGGGCGCGGTTCCGGACTACGTCAAAATGCGCGCGGCGCTCTACGCCGACGGCACTTCCGCCGGTATTCCGGAACGTGTGGCGCAGTTGATCGAACGCCGGCATTTCACGCTTTCCGTCACCCGCGACTTGATCGGGCGCCTGGACAAAGCCCGCACCTCGGGTACGGAAAAAGCGGCGCTGATCGCCGATCTCAAACAGTGGGCGGACAGTATGCAGCCGGGGAAACCCAGCCGGAATGCCTCGCAGGCCAGCATTAACCATGCGGCGGCGAAGAGCCTGATACTGGATGCCGCGGCGAAGCTCGACACTCATCCGCTGGAGGAAACGCTGGCCGGCCTTCGCGCCGCCGAACGAGCGCTGGCCGAAAAGTAACCGCTCTCTTACGGTCGCGGCTCGGAAATGCGCGAGTCGAAGCCGCGACCGTGAGGGAGCGGTTGCCGGGTGCGCGGCGGTAATTGCGAAAGCGAGCACTTAGATACGGAGGACAAGAACATGCAAGCTCGATATTGGATTCCGGCCGTGTGCGGGCTCATCGTGGCCGGTGTCGCAGCCGGCTCGCCCAACTCTGGAGCGGAGAAGCTGAAGAACGATCAAGTGGTGGTCACCGAATACGTCCTGCACCCCGGTGAAAGTCTGGCGGTCGATGGCAAGTACCCCGCCGTGACAGTGTACTTTGAGGGAAGCTCGGCGGGATTCATGCCCTCCGGCGGCCGCTTAGCCACCAGCGCGGTCCGGCGCGGGGACGTGACCTTTAGCCCGGCCCGGACCGGCGCCATCCGGAACGCCGGCAGTGGCGATCTGGATTTCGTGCGCACCGAGTTCCTGACCGCCGGCAAAGAGGAAACCTGGAGTGCGGCGGGCCTCTCGCCCAATTACAAGCTACTGATCGAAAATCGCTTCGCCCGCGTGTACGACATCAGGATTCCGGCCCACACCAGGGAGCCGCAACACACTCACAAAGCGCGCGTGGTGGTGTGTCTGTCCGGCGCCATTCTGAAGCACCTGATGCCGGATGGCACCGAAGAGCCATCCACATTGAAGACCGGCGAAGTCGGGTGGCGCCGGGGCGCGACACATATCGGTCAGAACCTCGGCCAGACGGACCTCTGGGTGATTGCCATCGAGCCGAAGCGACTAAGATAGGCGGGACCACCTGCCCAGCGCGTTTCGGCGAGTTTTTTTCACAACTTCTAACAGTCGCGGCTCGGAAACGCGCGTAACCGAGCCGCAACCGCAAGGGAGCGGTTGCCGACGCCGTTCCCGAACTTCCTGTTTAGCTCCGCTGTTTCGGGTTAGGGGCCCGGTTGCGGGTGTCCGGAGTGACCATTTCCCGACCGCCGCGCGCCCCCGCAACCCGCTATAATCGACGCTGGAGTCCGAAATAGCCATGCAACCATCCTCTCGCCGCACGTTTCTCGCCTCCGGACTGGCGTTGCCCGCCGCCGGACTGGCTCACGCCGAACAAGCCAACCCGTCCAAGGAGGTCAAATTCACCTATCGCACCCTGGGCAAGACCGGCCTTAAAGTAAGCTCGCTTTCCTTCGGATGCATGACCACTTCCGACGCCTCCGTCATCGAGCGCGCCGCCGATATCGGCGTCCTGCACTTCGATACCGCGCGCAGCTATCAGGGCGGCAACAACGAGCGCATGGTGGGCGCGGCGCTGAAGGGCAAGCGGCAGCGAGTCGTCCTGTCGAGCAAAACCGAGGGCGCCACCAAGGCGGAAGCCCTGGCCCAGCTCGATACCAGCCTGCGCGAGCTCGCGACCGATCACCTGGACATCTGGTATCTTCACATGAAGAACAATCCGGGCGACGTCACCGACGACCTGCTGGAGGCGCAGCGCATCGCCAAACAGGCGGGCAAGATCCGCTTCGCCGGCGTCAGCACGCACTTCAACATGGATCGCATGCTGCCCTACCTGGTTAAGCTGGGGCAGACCGATGTCATCCTGACCACCTACAATTTCGCCATGCAATCGGTGGCCGAGGGCGCCAACACCGACCCGCAGGCGCCCAAATCGAACATGACCGCGGCCATCCGCGCGGCCCGAAAGGCCGGGGTGGGAATCGTGACGATGAAGGCGCTGGCCGGTGGCGTTTCCCGCGTGGGCCGCGGCGACCGCCTCTACGGCGCCGATCAGCGGGCACTTTCGAAGCAACTCAGCCAGCCGGGCGTGCCGGCGGCTGCTATCCGCTGGGTGCTCAAGAACGAGTCGGTCGATACCGCCATCGTGTGCATGACCGATCACGACCAGCTCGACGACAACCTGCGCGCCATGGCCGAGCTGTTTTCGCCCGCCGACGCCAGTCTGCTGGCCAAGCAAATGGCCTATATCGGCCCGCGCTATTGCCGCATGTGCGGCACCTGCGGCGGCGTCTGCGATAAGGGCGTGCCGGTTTCCGACGTGCTGCGCGTGCTCACCTACGCCGAAGGCTACGGCCAGTTCGCCCTGGCTCGCGAGCGCTACCTGCAGTTGCCGGAGCACGTCCGCGCCATCCGCTGCGAGGATTGCGCCGCCTGCTCGGTCGATTGCCCCCACGGCGTCAAAGTCCGCGAGCGCGTCAGCCGCGCCCAGGAGATGCTGGCGTAGACGCCGTCGTAACCGAGCCGTTGGTGGGGCAGGCGATTCGCCTGCCCTCTTCCGCGTTCCGCGTAGCGGACGCGGCGAATTTCGCTCGGCCCGTGGCAGGCGCAGACACCCGGCGTGCGCGGCTTACCTCGGCCGCTGATACGATGGGGATGTGGGAGATTTCCTATGATGGTGATCGAGCTTCCCGACGACCAGGCAGCGGCGCTGAAAGCGAAAGCGGAGGCGGCGGGCCTCACCCTCGAACCCTGGCTCAACACGCTGGCCGGAGCGGAGTCTCCCGCCGAGCTGCGCCCCCTCGAAACCGCGGCGAGCATTGTTCTCGACCGCATGCGCAGAGTTCCGCCTGAAATCATGGCGGCCATGCCCGAGGACGGCGCGAGCCAACACGATCACTACATCTACGGTTGGCCTAAGAAAGAGGCATGACCGAGCTTTTCGCCCCGTTTGGTCACGGCGATAGCAGCCGAAGCTTCTGAATATGCTCGAAGTCGCATCTGTTATTCGTGGCTAGTGGTGCGCCGAGTCCAAGCGCCGTCGCCGCAATCCAGGCGTCTTGCGGGCTCAGTGAACGGCCTGCCGTCCGAGCGTTGGCCCGCAACGTCGCCCAGGAAGTACACAGCGTATCGTCGGCGTATACAACCCCGAAGCCGGCGATGAACTGTTCGAGAAGTGTGCGCCGCCGAACACCCCAACCAGCCGAAATTGCGCCCATGCGCATTTCCGCTATCGACATGAAGCACAGGGTCAGTTGGGAACCGCGAAGAGCGTCTACGTAGCGCTGCGCCGATGAATGCCAGTTGAAGATATAAGAGGCTACGTCGGTGTCGACGACGATCTGGCTCATTCTTGTGGTGGAATCGCCGCGGCCTCGCGCCGATCCGTGTAGATGGCTGCGATGAAACGCTCGGTCTCGCCGTCAGGCGCCGGGTCCACGTGGCGTAAGAGCTCGTCGATCGAGGAGGGCCCCGGATGCACTACGACGGGCTTGCGGGCGACTTCGCCAAGTTTCAAGTTCTCGTCGTTCATTACCGGCCTCCGAACACAGTTTACCGCATCCACGAGATGCATCCCCCGCGCTATAATCGGGCGGTTGAAGATTCGCATTGGCGCGGCGGTGGGGATTGTGATCCTGGCGGCGGCGATTGTCCCGCTAGGCTGTTCGGACCGCGCCTGGCCGGCGCCACGGATCTCAGTCGAGCCGCGCGTTCTGGTGGCGGATGGCTACGATACGGCCGTCCTTTCCATCGATGCTTCCCCCGGCGCCCCGCCGCGCGTTTCCCTGGAAGCGTCTCCGCACCTGGCGGCCATCGAAGACCTGACCGGTAGCGCGAGCCATTGGCGCGCTCGCATTCGCGCCGGGATCATCCCCGGGCACATCGGCGTTCAGGTAGCCTTCCCCGGACGGCCGGCGGCGCGAACGTCGCTCGTTACCACGCTCGACGCCGAGGACAGCGCCGAGGACGGCACGCCCGACTTCCTCCGCCTCACCGACGCCCATGATCGCGCCGCCTTCCGCCGCTGGTTCACCTACCTGGCCGAGGCACAGTATTTCGCCGATACGCGCGCGGCCGAAATCACCGATTGCGCCGCCCTCATCCGCTTCGCCTACCGCGAGGCTCTGCGCGCCCACGATGGCGCCTGGGCAGCCGGCGCCGGCCTGCGCGTGGTGCCGGCGCTCGATTCGGTGGCCCGCTATCAATACCCGTTCACTCCGCTGGGCGCGGCCCTGTTTCGGGTCCGCGCCGGCCCGTTCCGCCCCGGCGACCTGACCGACGGCGGCTTCCTCGAGTTCGCCGACGCCCGAACTCTGTGGCGCTCGAATACCCACCTGGTCAGCCGCGAGCTCGACCGGGCGCTGCCCGGCGACCTGTTATTCTATCGGCGGGATTCCATCCGTGCCGTATATCACAGTATGATTTATCTGGGTGGTAGCGCGTTTCGGGCCGGCGGCGGCCGCTACCTGATTTACCACACCGGGCCGGACGGAAAAGATCCGGGTGAAATCCGCCTGTTATCTACGGAGGATCTGATGCGATTTCCCCAGGCCGAATGGCGGCCGATTCCCGCGAATCCCCATTTTCTCGGGGTCTATCGCTGGAACATCCTGCGTGAAGCACCGGAGGGCGACCGTGCCGGCCGGTAAGGGGGCGGTGCGGCTGGCCATGATTCTGGCCGTGGCCGCGTCCGGGCTCGGCCAGTCCGAGGACGAGCCTTACTTCGCGCTTTCTTCCAGCCGCACGTTTGCGTCCCATGCGAAGCCGTTCGTTTCGATGAGTAGCTGGAACGTGAACGCGGTCGAGTTTCGCGTCTACCGGGTTCACGACCCCGTTCAGTTCTTCCAACAGATCGAGGACCCGCACCGCTTCGGCGAGCAGTCGCCGGCACCTCCGCGCGGCCTTACCTGGCTCGAACGCATTCATTCCTGGAAGCGTTCTCTGCGCGCCGGCATTCGCCGTTCGCTGCGCGCGCAGTTCACCGAATCGCCCAGCGCCCATTTCGAGAGCGCCCTTGCGGGTGGCGCCGCGCCCGCGGCGAATGGGCCCAAGGGCACGCATTTCGCCGAGGCTCCGCTGCTCAACTCGCAGCAGATGGTGCTCTCTTTCTACCAGCCGATCAAGAGCCATGCCCGCTGGGAAGAGGAAACCATCCCGATTGGCATCGCCGATAAAGGCGTGTACCTGGTGGAAGCCGTATACGGGCAGTTGCGCGCCTATACCCTGCTGATCGTTTCCGACATGGTAATGGTCACCAAGCACGACAACCGGCGGATCGTGAATCTGCTGCTGGACCGGTCGGGCGGGCAGCCGCTGCGGGGCGTGAAAGTAGACTCCATGGTGCGCGACGAATCCATCGAGGAGGTGGAATCGGATTCGAACGGGATGGCCGAACTGCGCCAGCCTTCGTCGCCCGGCAAGGATCTCCGCCTGGTGGCCCACCGAGGCCAGGATTTTGCCGTCGCCAGCATCGACGCCGGCATGCTGAACAACCAGGCCGGCCAATGGACCGGCTACGTCTACACCGATCGGCCCATCTACCGCCCCGGCCACACCGTCCATTTCAAGGCCATTTTGCGAGTGCATAGCAACGCGGGTTATCAGGTTCCGGCCGGCCAGAGCGTTTCCGTGGTCATCCAGGATACCGACCAGAAAGCTGTCTACCATAAGACGCTGGCCACCAGCGCCACCGGTACCATTCACGACGATATACCCCTGCCCACCGACGCTTCGCTCGGCTACTACAGCATTCAGCTCAAAGCCGGCGAAGACCAGATGGATGGCGATTTCGAGGTGCAGGAATACAAGAAGCCCGAATACGAAGTGCGCGTGCAGGCGGCCAAGCCGCGGGTGATCCAGGGCGACAGCGCTTCGGTCGGCTTCGATGCCCGCTACTACTTCGGCGAACCCGTGGCGGGCGCCAAGGTGAAGTACGCCATTTACCGGACGCGCTATTGGCTGCCCATCTGGTACGACCCGGACGAAGATACAAACGAGGACACGGCGGGCTCTGACGCCGACGACGACTCGGGCGATCAGACCGCCGAGCAGGACGGCCAGCTCGATGTCGACGGCAAACTGACCATCAACCTCCCCACCACCGTTTCCGATCACAAGTACGACTACCGCTACCGGATCGAGGCCCGCGTTACCGATGCCGGCAATCGCGAGGTCACCGGTAAGGGCTATGTGTTGGCCACCTATGGCAGCTTTGCCGTCAACGTCCAGCCGAACCGCTATTTCTATGAGCCGGGCGCGCACGGATCGTTTCAAATCGGGGCGCGGGACTACGACAGCAAGCCTGTACAGACGCGCGTTCACGTCGCGCTGATGCGCAGAGGGAAACGCAAGTCGGACTCCCCGGAGACGATCGCCGCTACCGATGTCGACCTCAAACCCGATGGCGCCGGCACCGCCAATCTCGACCTGCCCGCGGCAGGCGGCGCTTACCAGGTCCGAGTCACCGCCAAGACCCCGGAAGGCCGCGAGGTGGAAGACGACTCCTGGCTGTGGGTGGAAGGGGGCGGCGGCTGGCAGACCGCGTCCGGCGACGACCGCGGCGTCCAGATCGTAGCCGATAAGAAAAGCTACGCCGCCGGGGATACGGCGAAGCTGCTGATCGTCACCGGCCAGCCTGACACCGCCGTGTATATCAGCGTGGAAGGCCGCACTCTGCGCGACTGCAAACTGCTGCGCTCCACCGGCGCGACCGTGACTTACGAAGTGCCGGTCGGCGCGAGCGACGAGCCCGGCATCACCATCGCCGCTTCATTCGTCCGCAAAGGCGCCTTCTACAACGGCGTGAAGTACATCAACGTGCCGCCCGTGGACCATCGGCTGAACGTGAAGCTCGACACCGATCGGCCCCAATATCTGCCCGGCCAAACCGCCCAATACAATATCCAGGTCACCGGACCGGACGGCCAGCCGGTGCCCCGCGCCGAATTCAGCCTGGGCGTGGTGGATGAGGCCATTTACGGCTTGCGGCCCGATACCACGCGCGATCCGGTGGCATACTTTTTCGAGCGCGAATGGAACCGGGTGAACAGCGATATCTCGCTGGAGTATTATTTCAACGGCGAAGCCGGCAAGCGCCGCATGCGGCTGGCCGAACTGCGCCGCCCGACGCGGCTGGCCCAGTTGAAGCCCGACCGGCTGGTGCTGCCCAAGATTCGCAAGGCGTTTCCCGATACGGCTTTCTGGGCGGCCGATATCACCACCGACGCCGGCGGCCGCGCCCAGGCCAAGGTGGAGTTCCCGGATTCGCTCACCACTTGGCGAGCCACCGCGCGCGGCGCCACGCCCGATACCAAGGTGGGCGCGGCCTCGCTTAAAACCATCGTGCGCAAGAACCTGATCCTGCGCCTGGTGGTACCGCGCTTTTTCGTGCAGGGCGATGAAATCGTCATCTCCGCCCTGGTACACAACTATCTCGCCAACACCAAGACGGCCTGTGTATCGCTCGACCTCAAGGGCTTGGAGGTGCTCGACGGCTCTACCCGCGATGTCGAAATCCCCAGCCGCGGGGAAGTGAAGCTGGATTGGCGGGTGCGGCCGGCCGCGGTCGCGAGCGCCAGTATCGTGGGCAAGGCGCTTACCGATGAAGAGTCCGACGCCATGGAGCTCGATCTGCCTGTCGAAGTTCCGGGGGTGAAGCTCACCGGCGCTCGCGGCGGAACGGTAGCGCCCGGCGGTACGGCTGCGTTCGATCTTGCTTTCCCGGAGCAGATTCGCCCCGGCTCGCGGCGGCTGACCATTCACCTTTCGCCTTCCCTCGTGGGAGCGCTTTTCGGCGCGCTCGATTACCTCACCAGCTTCCCCTACGGTTGCGTGGAACAGACCATGTCCAGCTTTCTGCCCAACGTGGTGGTGCGGCAATCGCTGCGCGACCTCGGTTTGAGTGTGGACGTGAATCGGGAATCGCTCGACGAAAAGATCCGCGCCGGCCTCGACCGGCTTTCCGAGTTTGAACATGAAGACGGCGGCTGGGGCTGGTGGCAAACCGACGAGAGCCATCCCTTCATGACCGCCTACGTAGTGGCGGGCCTGGCGCAGGCGCGCGCCGCCGGTGTCGAGGTGAAAGACGACGCCGTGCAAAAGGGCTCCGACTGGCTCCGCAAGGATTTGGCCGCCGATCCCAAGCTGGCCGGCGACCTGCGCGCTTATATGGCTTACGCGCTGGCGGCCGCGGGCCAAGCCGATCCGGCGGTGTTAAACGGGCTGGACGCCAATCGCGCCAGGCTCTCGCCGTACGGGCTGGCCGTGCTCGGCCTGGCTCTGGAACTGACCAATTCGCCGCACGCCGCCGACGTCGCCGCCGCGCTCGAAACCTCCGCCAAACAGGATGGCGAGCAGGCCTGGTGGCCGGCCACGCGCGACGACATGCTGGATTTTTCCGACGATGCCACGCCGGAAGCCACGGCTTACGCCGTCAAGCTGCTGGCGCATCAGCGGCCCTCGAGCCCGCTGCTACCCAAAGCCGCGCTCTGGCTCATGAACCATCGCAACGAAGGCTACTGGTGGAATTCCACCAAACAGACCGCCATGGTGATCTACGGGCTAAGCGACTATCTGAAGGCGTCGCACGAGCTGACGCCGAATCTTACCGCGACCGTCGAAGTGAACGGGCAGGCCGTGCTGACTCAAAAAATAGACCGCCTCACCGGGCCCAATGGAGTGGAAGCGGGGCCCGAGATCGCGCTCGATGAAGCGAAGCTTCAGCCCGGGGGGAACCACATCCGCGTGAGCGCAACCGGGCAGGGCCGGCTTTATTACTCGGCCCGCACCGAGGCTTACTCCACCGCCGGCCGTTTCCAGAAGACCGGCACGGTTTCGCTCAACCTGCTGCGGGATTATTTCCGCCTGGTGCAGACGCGCCAGGGAGACCAGATCGTCTACGACACGGTTCCGCTCGCGGGGCCGGCCGCGGTGGGCGATATTCTGGCCGTCCGGCTCACCGTTACGGGTTCGGAATGGCGCTACCTCATGATCGAGGACCCGATCCCTTCAGGGACGGAATTCATCGAGCGCGACAGCGTCTATCAACTGCGCAACCGGCCTCCGTGGTGGGAGTACTGGTTCACGCGCCGGGAACTGCACGACGATCGCCTGGCGATCTTTCAGACTTACTTCGCCGAAGGCCAGAGGGATTATTTCTATCTGCTCAAGGTGGTCAACCCCGGCGCGTTCCAGGTTAGCCCGGCGCGAGTGAGCCCGATGTACCAGCCCGGGGTGATGTCCACCAGCGAAAGCCGGCGCCTGGAGGTGAAATGAAGCTCTCTGTCAAGCTTGCCCTGATTCACGCCCTGGCCAGCGCGCTGCTGCTCTGGCTGGGCTACTACTGGCTGGGATTGGGTGAAGGGCGCGCAGCGGCGCTGCTATGGAGTGCGCTGGTGGCCGTGGCGCTGGTCTCGCTGGGAAGCTGGTGCTACGGGGCGGCGTTTCTCTATTTCGACGCGCCGGTGCTGGCGGCCTGGCGCACGGCGCTGCGGCATCTGTTGCCGCTGGCGGTGGCGGCGGTATTTCTGGCGATCCTTTACTTCGCGCTCGACGGTTTCGCCGCATCGCGCAATTCCTGGGCGGCCACGACCGCGTCGTGGTTCACGCTGAAGCTGCGCAAGCCGGTGCGGCCGGCGGCCGTGCTGCGGGTAATCGAGATCGTGCTGTGGCTGGTGCGCTGGATGGTGCTGCCGGTGCTGTGGCTTCCGATGGTGGCGGGGATTGCCTCGCTCGGGTGGCGGGGCTTTCGGGCGGTCGGCTCGCGGTGGCGCAAACCGCTCTACTGGGTGGAAGCGCCGGTGCTGTTGCTGATGGCCGCGTGGCTGCCGCTGAAGCTGCTGGCATGGGTACCGGAGATGGCCGGCTTCGGGCTGCAGATGGCGAGTTTCGCGGCGCGCGCCGCCGCGGCTTATTTGCTTTTCGTGGCGGGCTGGCTGGCAATTGCCTTCGTCACCTCGGGCGGCAAACCGCGCCTCACCCAACCCAAGACCGCCGTTTCGCCATAGCGGCCGGCCAGCGCCGTGACTTCCGCCTCGGCTTCGGCGTAGGCGCGGCGCGCGGTTTGGAGGTTCGACCGGTCCAGCAGCTCCGTGTCGGCGGGAGCTCGCGGCGGGGCCGTGGTTTCGCCGCCGCGTTCCAAATATTCCACCAGACCTTCCCGAAACCACAGCGGAAGCCCCGGCGCGGCCTGAGATTCGACGAGCAGGTGGGCCAGTTCGTGGCCGATGGTGGAATCGAGCGCGCCGCTCCTCGCCAGCGTGGCTACGGGCTGCAGGTCGATGCGCCGGCCAACCGTGTGCGCGGCGACCCAGCCGGGCTCGCCGGTGGCGTCGCGAAAAGTATCGAGGTCGGGGAAAACGCGCAGCTCGATCTTGTCGGGGACGGGCCAGTGCGTTCGGGCGGCCAGGACGCGCAACTGCCGCTCGGCGGTGGAAAGCGCGGCGCGGTCGGTTGCGGGGCGCGCGGTGATGAGGGTGATGCGGTCGCCCGAAAGGCGCTGCCAGGCCAGGCCGCGGCCGGTCAAACCCGCCACCGTGCCGGGATAATAGAACGCCAGGATTTCGCGCCAGCTTGAACCGCCCAAGCCCATTTGCTCCGCGCCGCGCTGGCACAGGCCCACGCCGTGGCCGGAGCCCTTGCCGCGAAATATCCATTGGCCGCCGTTGCCCTCCACTTCGTAGAAATCGCCGCGCAGGGTATTCCAGCCCAACTCACGGCCGATGGCCAGGCGAAACGAGCCGGCGGCGATGCGCACCGATTCACCGCCGCCCGAAAGCAGCAGCGTGCGCGCCCGGCCGGAAGCCGTGCGTTCGGCGATGGCGATGCGTTCCGGCTGCCGGGGCGCGCGCAGGCCAGCTCGGCGCAAAACTTGGCCCACCTTGCGGGGATCTAGGCTCGAACGCCACGCCGCCGGCCCGCGCAAACAGTTGGGATCGGCATGGCTGGTCAAATAGGGCGCCGCCAGCTCCGGCCAGACCGCGCCGGCGTCCTCAGTGCGCCCGCCGCAATCCTGGCTGTAAGGAGTAAAGGCCGGCTTGCCCTGGTACCACAACAATTCCCCCGCGCTTTCGGCTGCTATGGATTCCAGGCGCGGGGTAATGCCTTTCGGCTCGATCCGCTGGCAATGGGTGGTGTCGCAAAAATCGTATCCCTCGCTGGCATGCCGACCTTTGAGGCGCACGGCGTACGTCCGCGCCGCCACCGCCAGCGCCTGGAGCGCCGCGTCCGATTGCAGCACCCCGCCTTCACCGGCGAGCACCGCGGCCACGTAACGTTCCGGCGGCATTTCGACCACGCCTGCGCCGCGCACGGAGATGCGGAGGTTAGCGGCTGGCGCAAGCTGGGGCGCGAAAAGCAATAGCGCGACGGCTAGCAGTATACCAGCCGGTACGCTTGTTTCCATCCGGCAGAGATTCACTCGGGCGTTTTGGGTACACGGAGGGTGCCAAATTGGCGACATTGCCGTTCAAATTGTATTACAGACCGAAACGAGTGGCTTTTTTCGCTTCAGGCGGCCCTGCGGAGGGGCTTTGGGGTCGCCTGGAGGAGCTTTTTGGCTTCGGCGAGGCGGGTCAGGTGGGTGGCGAGGCGGGCGATTTCGGGGATTGAAAAATCAAATTGCGGGGGGAAGGCCTGGCGCGGGTAGTCGCGCGCGATGTCGCAGGTTTCTCCTTTGCTTTCCGCGAGTTGGGTGAGGAGGGAGACCTCTTCGGCGACGCGCTGGAGGGCTGCCTGGCGCTGCTGCTGGAGCTCGTC
>PLRS01000049.1 GCA_003164035.1 Bryobacterales bacterium
AGACCAGGAAGCGGCCGGGCAGGGCGATATGGGAGGTGATGCGCGCGCCCTTCTGGCCAAGCGGTTCCTTGGCCACCTGGACGATGATTTCCTGCCCTTCCTTGAGCAGGTCGCTGATGCTGGGGCCGGGGCGGTCGGCGCGGGATTCGGGGGCGGTGCGGGCGGGTGCGGTTCGGACTTCGGGTTCGGGGGCGGGGCGTCCCACCGGCTCGGCGGAGGATTGCGGGTTACGGTCGCGGCCGCCGCGGCGGCGCATGCGGCGGGAGACGCGGTGCTGCAGATAACGCGACCCCTGTTCCCGGAGGGTCGCGGTCAGGCTGGTGGGGATACGGGCGGGCTCGGGGCCTTCGGCGTCGGCAATGGCAGGTTCGGCTTCGGCGTCTTCGTCGTCGATGGCGGAGTCCTCATCGGCGGCGGCCTCATCGGCACTTTCCTCGGCACTTTCCTCATTGGCGGCGCCATTCTCGGGTTCGTCGATCTCGGCGCCGGCTTGCCCGGCGAGCCGTTCGGCGAGCTGTTCGGCGAGCGCCTGCGGCTCCACGGCTTCCGGCGCGGCTTCGGCGGTGGCTTCGACAATGCTCTCGACGGGCTCAGCCGCGGTAGTTGCCGAAACGGGCGTTTCGGGCTCAGCCAGGATGGCGGGCGGTTCCGGTTCCGTCGCGGTTTCCGACTCCAGTGCCTCGACCAGGCGTGCGGCAGCCGGATCGAGCCGTTCGGCCGGCGGGGCGGAATCGGCTTCGACCTCCGGTTCCATCTCCGGCTGGCGATCCTCGTCGGGGCCGGCATACTTGGCCAGGGACTCACCGGGAAGGACAAAAAAATCGTCCGGCGGCGCGGCGGCGGGGCGAGGAGTGGATTCGGCCACCGGCTCGGGTTCGGGCGCGGCGGTTTCCTCGCTTCGTTCCGATCTTTCCTCGCCGCGCTGCTCGGGGGAATAGAACTTCGAGTCGGGCAGGCCGCGTCCCCGGCCGCCCCGGCGGCGGCGGGAGCGGCGGCCGCGGCGGTCGCGATCGTCGCGCCGCGGATCGTGATTGGGAGTGGGAGGTGGGGCCAGGCTGGGAGCGGCGCCCTCGACGGCGGCGGGCGGAGGCGGCAGAATCACCACGGCGGGAGGCTGCGCGTCCAGATTTGGCAGGGCGTTTGGTATCGCACTTTGCCCTATGCCGGGGAGAGGGGCTGGCGCCGGGCTTTGGACCGGTGCGGCGAGCGGTTGCTGGCCCTTGCCCAGTTTGAGGACCTGCTCCTCGACGCTGGTGACGATTTTGTCGTACTCCTCGTTGTCCTCGAAGAAGTCCGAAACGTAGAGGAACGCGTCGCGCTCCAGGCCGATATCGACAAAGGCGGACTGCATTCCGGGGAGAACGCGGGTGACGCGTCCTTTATGAATGCTGCCTGCCAGGGAGTATTCGTTCTCGCGCTGATGGTAGATCTCGACGAGCTGATCGTCTTCGAGCAGCGCGACGCGCGTTTCGTGGCGCGTGGCGGAAATCACTAAATCCTTTGACATCTGCTACCTCCCCGGGAACATGGAGAGAGGGTAGACCGCTTGGGAGGTGGGTGCCCTTGGTGGTTCGCGAGCCGCTTCGCCGAAGCGGTACCGGCTCGACCCGATGCCAATTTCACTCCGGCCGCCGGTGGAGGCGCTAACAAACCTCACACACCAGGCCGCCGGGAAGCACTCTTCAAAAGCTGGGAGAGCGCCAGAGGCGCCACCGTCCCGGAAGATCTCTACAGGCTCCCGAACAATTTCAAAATTTTGGCGATCCGGATTTGGCAGCCGGACCCGTTCAATTCACAAACCTTCTCAAGCGGACGTTGTTGACCAGTCCCAACGCCAGGAAACTAGACCAGATACTGGAACCACCGGCACTCATGAAGGGGAGCGGGATTCCGGTTACCGGAATCGCCCCGGCCACCATGCCCACATTCACGAGAATGTGGAACAGCAGCAACCCGGCCACGCCCATACATATGTACATACCGACCGGGTCGGAGGCCGTTTGCCCATTCTGGACGATGCGCATCACCATGACAAAAAACAAAGCAAGAACAAAAACTACGCCCACGAAACCGTGCTCCTCGGCAAAGGCCGAGAAGATAAAATCCTTGTGCGGCACAGGCAAGAAACGCAATTGAGTCTGGGTCCCCTTGGTGACCCCTTTACCGAACATACCGCCCGCACCGATAGCGATCTGGGACTGGATCAACTGATAACCCGAGCCCTGAGCGTCGCGTTCGGGGTCGATAAAGCTCCTCCACCGCGTCTTTTGGTAATCCTGCAGCACAAAAGCCCAAGTAATAGGAAGCACAATCACGGTGACCACGGTAATGACGGCAACATATTTCCACCGCAATCCCGCGATGAAGGCCCCCACCACGAGGACCGCTAAATACGTCAATGCAGTCCCCAGATCCGGTTGTTTTAAGACCAGGACGGTGGGGATCAGCACCAGGCCCGCCAACTTCAGCATCTCGCGGATCTCAAGAACTTCCGTCCTCAATTCCGTTAAATAGCGTGCCACTAACAAGATTATCACCAACTTGGCAAATTCCGATACCTGCAGATGCACGGGACCGAGCGGAATCCAGCGGCGGGAGCCGAATGCCGATTGTCCCAGGCCGAAAGTCGCCACCAGGGCCAGGACGCTGCCGATGTACAAACCGGGGACGTATTGGAGCAGGGTGTGATAATCGATTTCCTGGATCACGAGCATCAGCATCCAACCGCCGGCTACATAGAGGATCTGGCGCCACCAGGCGCTGTGAAACTCGGTATCGAGGGTGGCACTATAGATCTGGAGGACTCCGACGGCGCAGAGGACCAGGGCGATCAGCACCAACGGCCAGTCGATATCGCGAACGGCAAGGTGGCGGCTCATCGTGGTCCGGGAGGGCCGGGAAGATCCAACCGGCTGATGGTGGCTAGGCGGGCGGCTTCGGCGGATTGTTGTTGTTGGAGCATGGTGAGGCGGGTCTTTTTGTCGAAGTAGGCCTTCAAGATGTCGCGCACGATGGGGGCGACGTAGGGCCCTTCGGCGCCGTGGTCCCAGATAGCCGCCACCACGATTTCGGGGGCGTAGCAGGGGGCGAAGCCGACAAACCAGGCATTGGGCTGGCTGGCCACGCCGCCGGTGGCTTTAGCCAGGCCGGAGGATTCCACCTGCGCGGTGCCGGTCTTGCCGCAAACCTGCAGGCCGGGGATCTGCGCCTGAGCGCCGGTGCCCCATTCATTTACCACCCCGTACATGCCATCGACCACGTCTTTGACATGGACAGGGTCCAGGCTCCAGGTGACCGGTTTGTCCACTTTGGCGGTTTGGACCAGGTGCGGCTGCTGCCAGACGCCGCCCATGGCAATCCCTCCGATGGCGCGGGCCAGTTGCAGGGGAGTAACGGTAACCGGACCCTGGCCGATGGCGACCGAAATGGTCTCTCCCGCATACCACTTGCGGTGGTAATTGCGCATGGCCCATTGGGTGGAGGGCACCGTGCCTTCCTTCTCGTTGGGCAGATCGATGCCCGTCTTATGGCCGAAGCCGACCAGGTCGGCATAGTAGGCGATCTTGTCGATGCCGAGCATATTGCCGACGGTATAGAAATAGACGTCGCAGGACTGCACGATGCCCCGGTGCAGAGTGACGGTGCCATGGCCTCCCTTGAGATGGCAGCGATGGTAATCGCCGTAAAAAGAAGCGCCGCCGGCGCAATGCACGGAGAACTGCTCGTCGATGGTTCCGGATTCCAGCGCCGCCAGGGCGACGGTGGGTTTGAAAGTCGAGCCGGGGGCCTGCTGAGCCTGAATGGCACGGTTCAGCATGGGCTTATCGGGGTTGTCGCGGATTTCCTTCCAATCGGCGGCGCGAATGCGCACGGCGAACTTATTGGGGTCGAAGGCGGGATGACTGAGCATGGCGAGGACCTCGCCGTTACGCGGGTCCAGGGCAACCACGGCGCCGTTGCGGCCCTCGAGCGATAGCTCGGCGACGGCCTGCAGATCCAGGTCGATGGTCAGCTTGAGATCCTTGCCGGGAACCGCGGGTTTCTCCTTGAGCTGCTGGCGGACCTGGCCGGTATTATCCACGATGACCTGCCTCTGGCCGTCCTGTCCCATCAGCACGTCGTTATATTGCTGTTCGACGCCGAACTGCCCGATGACAGCGCCCTGATCGTACCTGGCGAATTCCGGCTGGTCCAGTTGCGCTTCGGTGATTTCACCGGTGTAGCCGAGGACGTGGGCCAGCATGCCGTTCTGGGGATAGACGCGCCGTTGGGAGTCGATGGTAAACAGTTCGGGAAAAAAGTCGCGATGGGAATCGACGAACGCCAGGTCGAGCGGGGTGAGCTCCTCTTTCAGGGGGAGGGCCTCGTATTTGGGGCGATGGCGATAACGGCGGGCGCGGGCCACCAGGTCGTCGTAGTCGAGATCGAGGCCTTGGGCGATCGGTTTGAGGTGCCCCTCTTTGAGAAGCTCCCGCGCCAGGCGGAGAGAAAACGACGCGTGGTTATCGACAATGACGCGCCCTTCGCGGTCGAGAATGCGGCCGCGGGGACCGGGAATGGGGACGGATTTGACGCTGTTGGCGACGGCGCGTTCGTCGTAGAACTGGGGGTTTTGCACCTGCAGGCGCCAGAAGGCGGAAACCAGGATGACGAAGATGACGACGGTGAGGTATTGAAAAACGGCGATCTTGCTAGCGGCAAAGCGAAAATCGTCGCGCAGGGGCGGCTTATCGGAGTGTCGCAGAGCTTCGAGATGTGGATCGACTGGAGGTAGGGTCACAACCTGCGGGCGCCGTAAAACGCCCAGTACTCTTAGTGTACCGCATCGGGTGCGTTTTCACGGAATCACAACCACCAGCTCGGGGAAAACCCTAAAATCGTCCGCGTTGTAGGTGTAGATTCGATCGACGTTGTTCGCCTGCATGGCGGCCACAAGCTGTAAATCGAACACATTGCCGCCAACTACGGGGCTGCCGGAGCAAGTCCAGCCATCTTTCCACTGCGCCGATTGGAGTGGGCAACACGTGAAGAAAGGTGAGCATGACGCAGATAGCGCCCAGTGCATCGGCCGGAGAACGCGGCGCAGGAACCCGGCGCGCATTGGTCACCACCGAATAAAACTCGCAGAGCACCTGCGAGGTCACGTAGAGCGTTGTAGAGGGGTCGCGCGCCGCTTCGAGCAGGTCACGCGAAGCCGTGTGTTGCGGAGCATCTCGATCCAACGCGTAGACCAGAACATTCGCGTCGATGAGCCCAGGCTCAACGAACATCGTCGTATAGGTCCCGGCGGTGGAGCGAACCCGAACCGCCAAGATGCCATGTGGGCAACTCCGGGGCCGGTCGGTCACGAGCGATCCTAGCGGCCCGGCGCTCGGTCAAGAGCTGCTCCAGCAGAGCCTCCACGGAGACACCCTGCCGCCGGGCCTGGTCGGCAAGCCATGCTTGTGTTTCGGGCGAGACTTGGATACTCATCGGGTTCCTCTCTTATCGCGTGCCGCCGGCCAGGCCGCGCTGTTTGCGGGTGAGGATTTCGCGCACGGCGTAGATGCGGCGGTCCTGGCTTTCAAAGTAGGTGCGCATCAGGATTTCGCCGAGAAGGCCGGTGGAGAACATCAACAGGCCGCCGAGCAGGGCCAGACCGGCCGCCAACATGAGCGGGCCGTGCTCGACCACGATGTCGATGCCCATCAGCTTCTCGATGGCGAGCCATACCAGCACGCCGCCGCCCGAGGTAGTACCGATCAGCCCCAGCAGGCCGAAGAAGTGCATGGGCCGGGTGAAGTATTTGAGCAGGAACTTGATGGTCAGAATGTCGAACAGCACGCGGAAAGTGCGGCCGATGCCGTAGTGGGAATCGCCGGAGGCGCGCGGCGTGTTGTGGATGGGCACTTCGGCGATGCGGGCCCCGTAAAAACTGGCCAGCGCCGGAATGAAGCGGTGCAACTCGCCGTACAGGTTGACGTCCTTCAGCACTTCGGCGCGATAGGCCTTGAAGGTGGTGCCAAAATCGCGCAGGTCGACGCCCGAAGCCTTGGCCATCATCCAATTGGCGATGCGCGAGGGGATTTTGCGGAGCAGGGCGTTATCCACGCGATGATTGCGCCAGCCGCTGGCGATGTCGAAGCCTTCGTCGATCTTGGCCAGCAGAGCGGGAATGTCCTCGGGGGCGTGCTGCAGGTCGCCATCCATGGCGATGACGATGTCGCCCTTGGCTTCGTGAAAACCGGCGGAGAGCGCGGCGGTCTGGCCGAAATTGCGGCGCAGGCGGATGATTTTCAGATGGCCGTCGGTTTCGACCAGGTTGGCCAGCAGCTCGAAGCTGCGATCGGTGGAAGCATCGTCGATGAACAGAATCTCGTAGGGGCGGCGCACCGCGTCGAGGACCGCCGTCAAGCGGTCGTAGAGGGGCAAAATCGAGTGCTCCTCGTTGTGAATCGGAATTACGATGGAAAGCATGGCCGCCACGCCTTCAGTGTAACAGGGCGCCGGAAGGCCGGCTCGATTCTCCATGGAAAGGCTACCTTTTCAAGCCACTGTAGCGGGTGCGCGCTACCAGCCGGTCCGCACGTTGCCGGTTTCGGTCCTGCTCGACAACGTGCGCAGCCTGTATAACGTTGGCTCGTTCTTCCGCACCGCCGACGCGGCGGCCGTGGAGAAGCTCTTCCTGTGCGGGATCACCGGCCGGCCGCCCAAGAAAGCCCTCACCAAAACCGCGCTGGGCGCCGAAGAGACCGTGGCGTGGGAACATGGTTGGGACGCGGTGGCGATGGTGGATGCCCTACGTGGGCGAGGCGTGGAGATGGCCGCCATCGAAACCAGCGTGCACGCCGTGGACCTGTTCGACTGGGTGCCGCGCTTCCCCGTCTGCGTGGTTTTCGGACACGAAGTAGACGGGATCCGCCCGGAAGTTTCGGCCCTGTGCGACACCCACGTGCGCATCCCCATGCTGGGCAAGAAACACTCCCTGAACGTGGCCACGGCGGGCGGGGTGGTGATTTATGAGTTGCTGCGGAAATATAGGGAGTGGGGAAGCGTGTAGAATGGGCTAGGTCCTAAGTCGTGATCAAGTACGAAGTCATCATCTACTGGAGCGAAGAAGACGAGGCATTCGTAGCCGAGGTGCCGGAGCTCCCGGGATGCACCGCTCATGGTTCTACACAAGAGGCAGCCCTTGGAAGTGCGCAGGATGCAATTCGCCTGTGGATCGATACAGCGAAGGAGTTTGGCGACCCCGTCCCGGAACCGAAGGGGCGGCGATTGATCCTGGCGTGAAGAGGCGCGGCGGCGAGCGGGAATGCAAGATGGAAAGGCTAGCCGTTTCCAATGTTCTCAGCCATCGAGTATGCACGCCTTAGGTAAGGTGATCTTCGGATTCCAGATCTCCGGAATCCTAATCGCCCAAACAACGCCGGGGACAACGGTAGACAGAATACCCCGTCCCCAGCAGTACCCCGCCGCCGTCTATCAAGGCAAGGTTTCCATGCCCGCCTTTAAGAAGGTTGGGCTGGGCGAGCTGTTTCCCGACGGCGGCTAGCCGCCTGCTGGTTGCCGAAGGCTACATTGACGTTGACCCGGACGATCACAGAACACGCTTTCGGACCGGGCAGCGCTTTGTGTTCCTGTACCCGGCACCATTGCCGGCGCCAAAGGACGGGCCCCCGACCGGAATCGCCGTTGAAGCTGACGTCGTCCTGCCCTGCCCGCTACGCCTGGCCCGCCGGAAGTACCAGGGGCCGGAGGCGTGGTCGTCCACGAATTGCTGCGGGATCGCCGGGGGCCGGAGGCGAAGCTAGGCCGCGACGCCCAAAGTCACGACTCAGCCGCGCTGGCGCGACGCTCCAGCCCCGGCCGGTTGCACAGCCTTACGGGCCGGCCTTTTCCGCTCCGGCCGTTTGGCGCGAAGAATGATGGCCTCATCGATTTGCAGGCCGAAGTAATCGGCGTTTTGAATGCGGCGCTCGGCATCATCATCATCGACCGGAAGGCTGTCCAGGATGGACTTGACCGTCGGATCGTCGCTGGGAATGGTCTCGACTCGCGCGAGTTCCGACAGCCGTCTTCTGCCCATCGATTTGGCGAGGAGATCCACAAGCTCGCTGCGCCCCTTAAGCGTGCCACCTTCAAGCCATGGAGCCGAGGCGACAAGGTCCCAGCGCCCAAGACCATTGGCTCGCTTGAAGAGGGCGAACAGCGTCAAGTCGCCTCTCTTCGCGGCAATTTGATGCATCGCCTTACGGAAAACGCCGATGGAAATCACAGAATCGTCAAGAGCCTCTCTACGCACGTTACCATTTCTATCGCCTGTTGTGCCGGCAACAGGCCAATCGCCCGATAGCGATTCTCGGGGTCCCATTCCAGCACCGTGGACCACTCCGGCGCGTATTTCGCTCTTACCCGGCCCTCGGCCCCTGAGAACTTGAGCAGTACTTCCAGGTCGTGGGTCTTCAACGATTGAAATCCGCTGAACTCCTTGGCGCTTGCCGGAAAGCCTGGCCACCTGAGCGTTCGGCAGATGCGCGCCTTGAGCGCCAGTTCGACAGCATATCCGCAAAGATAAGACGCGGCGTGCGGCGCCGCCCCGGGCCGTCGCTACTCCAAACCGGCCTGCTGGCGTTCCAGCGCGGCGATTCTACGGCGTAATTCCGCTACTTCCCGGCGCAAGTCGGGCAGGCGCGCCAGGTTGGCGAGTTGCTCCAGGTGTTCGCGCAACGGGCGCGCCGGCGTTCCCCATACGGTCTGCCCGCTGCGAACAATCTTAGAGGTCAGCACGCCGCAGCCCGACCCCAACACGGCGCGCGTCTCGATGCGAGCCTTGTCGCCAATGCCCACCTGGCCTCCGATAACGGCATAGTCTTCCACCGTCACTCCGCCCGAAAACCCGGTCTGCGCCGCTACCACCACGTGGCGCCCGATGCGGCAGTTGTGCGCCACGTGTACCATATTGTCCAGCTTGGTTCCCTCGCCGATCGAGGTCACTCCCAACGCGGCGCGGTCCACGCAGCTATTGGCGCCAATCTCGACGAAATCGCCGATCTCGACGCGCCCCACCTGGGGAAATTTCTCCCAGCGGCCGCCGATTTCCACAAAGCCGAAACCGTCCGCCCCGATCACCGCGCCGGAATGGATAATCACGCTTCGGCCGATATCCACGTTGTCGTAAATCGTCACGTTGGGAGACAGCCGCGAACCGTCGCCGATCATGACCCGTTTGCCCACGAAGCAGCCCGCCCCGATGCCGGCGCTGACGCCGATGCGCGCGCCGTCGGAGACCACCGCGTGCGGCCCGATAAAGCTGAGCGCTCCCACCGTCACGTCCTTGCCGATCACCGCCGTCGGATGAATGCCCGGCGCCAGCTCCGTGGTGGGATGAAAGCGGCTCACCGCCCGCGCGAACGCCGTGCGCGGCTCCGGCGCCCGGATCAGAGTCCGGTACTCCTCCGGCCATTCGGGCGGTACGATCAGGCATCCCGCCGCCGAACTCCTGGCTATCTCCGCGGCTTTCCGGCTTCCCACGAAAGCCACTTCGCTCGACCCCGCGGTTTCCAGCGGGCCGACGTCCGTCAGCTCCTTTTCGCCGTCGCCCTCGAAGGTGGCGCCCAGCCATTCCGCCAATTCGCGAACCCGCATGCTTTATGATACAAGTTCATGGCCATCGACCCCTCCGCCGCGCTGGCGCCGACCGCGCGAATTCATCCCGAGGCCATCGTCGGACCCGGCGTCCACATCGGCGAATTCTGCGTGATTGAAAGCGACGTCTCGATCGGCGCCGGCTGCGTGCTGGAACCCTACGTGTACATCAAGCGCTGGACCACGCTGGGGGAGCGAAACGAGATTTCCGCCGGCACCGTGCTCGGCACCGACCCCCTCGACAAAGCCTTTACCGGCCGCCGCAGCTATCTTCGCATCGGCAACGGCAACAAGATCCGCGAGCACTACACCGTCTCCCGCGGCACCGAGCCGGAGTCGGTCACCGAAATCGGCGACGAAAACTACATCATGACGTCCGGCCACATCGCCCACAATTGCCGCATCGGCAACCGCACCGTGATTGCCAGTTGCGCCCTGGTGGCCGGCCAGGTTGAGGTCGAGGATCAGGCGTTTATCTCGGGCGGCGTGGTGGTGCACCAGTTCTCCAAAATCGGCCGCCTGGCAATGATCGGCGGCAACACCCGCGTCAATCTGGATGCGCCGCCGTTTTTTCTCTATGCCGGCCACGACATTCAAGCCAAGGGCCTGAACCTGGTGGGTCTCAAACGCGCCGGCTATAAGGCGTCTCAGGTCGCGCCGATCAAACAGGCCTACCGCCTCCTCTACCGCTCCGGCCTCAAGCTGGAAGAAGCCCTCGCCCGCATCGAATCCGAGGCGCCCACCCCGGAAACGCTCCACCTGGTCGCGTTCATCCGCCGCAGCAGCCGCGGCATCTGCCGGGAGTGAGATATTGGAAGCGCCACGCATGAATCCCCGATGGCTGCTAGCGGCCCTTGCCGTTTCCCTGGTCGCCGGCGTCATCCACACCTGGCCGCGCAGTCGCGTGGTGGAGCTGCCTCCCGGAGTGGTAGAAGTTCACGCGCCCATTGAGGTCGCCGCCAATACGGAACTGCGCGGCGCCACGGCCGGCACCGTGCTGCGCGCGGCGGACGATTTTCATGGCCGCGCCATCGTCGTGGTGCGCGGATCGGGCGTGCTGCTCCACGGCTTCGGCATCGACGGCAACCGGACGGCTCTGGAGCGTCCCTCGCCACTGGCGCCGTACGACACTCCTTTCGCCCGCTTCACCGAAAACAACGGCATCCTGGCGGAGTCGATTGCGGCTTTGCGCATCGAGAATTTGCGCATCGTGAACGTCGCCGGCTTCGCCATCCTGGTCAGTCATGCGGCCGACATCGCCATCGAAGGCGTGATGGTGCGCTCCGCGGGCGGCCGCAACGCGCTCGGGCGCAACAACGCCACCGGCGGCATTCTGCTGGAGGAAGGCTCGACCGATTTTCGCGTCACCGGCTGCGTCCTGCGCGATATTCTCGGCAACGGCATCTGGACCCACAGCCTCTACCCATCGCCGCGCAACGCACGCGGCCTGATCGCCGGGAACCGCTTCGACGAGATCGGCCGCGACGCCATCCAGGTGGGCCACGCTCTCGACATTCGCGTCGAGGGGAACGAGGGTGCGCGCATCGGCTACCCGGTGGAGGCCGTGGACAAGGAAAACCGCGCCATCCCGGTGGCCATCGATACCGCCGGTAATGTGGAGCGCACCGTCTATAGCGGCAACCGGTACGAAGAAATCGACGGCAAGTGCATCGACCTCGACGGTTTTCACGATGGCGCCGTTTCCGGCAACTCCTGTTACAACGCCGGACTTCCGCCCGACTATCCATTCGGCAACTACGGCATCGTCATGAATAACAGCAACCCCGACATGCAGTCGCGCAACATTCAGGTGGTCGACAACGTGATCGATGGCCCGCTCTACGGCGGCATTTTCGTGATCGGCCAGGGACATCGTATAGCCGGCAACCAACTGCTGCATCTGAATACGGCGCACTGCGGCTGTGTCTACGATGCCAGCCAGCCCGACATTCTGGCCGCCGGAATCTATCTCGGCAAGGGCGCCGAACGCCCCGCGCCCTCCGCCCGCGTGGTGGTGGAAGACAATTTCGTCAGCGGCTATCGCATGAAGACCCATTGTGTGGAAACAGCCCCGTCCATCCCGCCCGCCGCGAGCACGGTGCGAAACAACCGGTGCGAAGACCGCTGACCGAGCCGTGGCGCGGGCTGTGCACTGCTTGCGGGGCAGGCCGAGGGCCCAATGCCACATAACTCTTCCATTAGGGCGACGTTCCGCACAGATCGTGGGGCAGCCAATTCTGGCTGCAGCCGGCTTTTTAGCCGGCTCTCGCCTGGCAGGAAAACTCGTTGCCCTTGAAAGAGCCGCCTAAAAAGGCGGCTGCGGGCAAAATTGCCCGCCCCACTATTTTACCGGCTCTTTTGCGGATCGAGTGGCAGAAGAATCTCAGCGTTGCCGGGATCGTGGATTCTCTGAACCGCCAAAGTAGCCGGTAGCTCCAGGGTCGCTTGACACCGTACGGATATTTACCGTACACTGTTTACAGAGGTGCATCGCGTGCCACGGACCGCCGAACGAACGAATCGCTCCAAAGACCGGGCCCCGCTGGCCAAAATCTATCGTTTCGACGCGCGCCTTAACGAGGACCAGAAGCTCCTCGTTCAACGGGCGGCGGCCCTGGAGGGGCGGACCATGACCGATTTCGTGCTCCACAGCGCGGAAGCCGCGGCGGAACGGACCATCGAGAAGCGCGCCATGTTGATCTTGACCGCCCGCGAAACCGAAGCTTTTGCCGATGCGATCCTGCACCCCGCGGAACCCGGGCCGGTCCTGCGTAAGGCCGCCCGCGAGTATCGGCAGAAAACGGCTGCCCGCTGACGCAGGCTTTCGAGCATCGGGTAGAACCTCTCAACGCATCCCACGACCGCGCCGCTTTCCACTCGGGCGTCCCGGAGCTCGACCGATATCTCCACCATCAAGCCGGGCAAGATGCCAGACGGAAGGTCGCTGCCCCCTTCGTCCTGGTCGCCCGCGACGCGTCTGTGCTGGGCTATTACACTCTCTCGGCCTACAACGTCCATCTTGCCGAGCTTACGGAAGCCATCGCCAGAAAACTTCCCCGCTATCCGCTGCTTCCGGCAACGCTGTTAGGCAGGCTGGCAATCGACACTTCCTGCCGCGGCCAGAACCTCGGGCGATTTCTCCTCATGGACGCTCTGCATCGAAGCTGGAAAAACACCTCGGAGGTTGCGTCGGTCGGCGTCGTGGTCGAAGCCCTGGACGAAAGCGCGCGAGCCTTTTATCTCCATCATGAGTTTCAATCGCTGGCCAACCATCCCGACAAACTCTTCCTCGCGATGGCCACCATTCAGAAGGCGTTCCGGGCGCGGTGATGTTTCAGCATTCGGCATTCAGCGCTCCCACCGCTGATCGCTGTAATCCTCGCGTGGTAGAATGTCCTTCGCCACCAAATGCAACGCGCCAGCCTGCTTCTCCGGGGAATGAACCTGCCCGGCGATACCATTACGCCCGACGAAATCGCGATTGCGGCGTGGCCCATGGCGGTAGGCAAGACCATCGCGGCGCACACCCGCGCCGTCAAGATGGTGCGCACCCGCCTGGTGGTGGACGTGGAAGACCTGGTCTGGCAGCGGCAATTATTCTCTTTGAGCGGGCAGATTCTGGGCGCGCTGGCCAGGCACCTGGGCCGGGGCTCGGTGGAAGAACTGCATTTCCGCGTGGTGCCGCGCCGCCGCGAGCCGCAGCGGGCCGCCGCGGCCGCTCCCGGCAAAGCGTACGACGAGGCCGACGGCATTCAGGACCCGGTGCTGCGCGGCATCTATCGAGCTTCGCGCGCCAAAGCCGCCGGGGCATGAAAACTTACGCATGAAAATCAGCGAGCAGGACGTTCGTCAGGTGGCCGAACTGGCCGATTTGAAACTCTCCGACGCGGAAGTGTCGCGCCTCCGCGCGGAGCTCGACGGGATTCTCGCCCACGTCGACAAGTTGAACGAAGTGGATACCGCCGGCGTCGAGCCGATGGCGCAGGTACTGTTCGACACCGGCGCGGGGACGACCCTTCGCGGCGACGAGCCCCTTCCGCCGCTCGGCAACCAGGCGGCCCTGGCCAACGCGCCGCAGCCGGGTGCGGGCTATTTCAAGGTCCCCAAGGTGATTGAGCGCTAGCCATGGATCTCGACATCGCTTCGCTCACCATCGGCAAGATTCGCCACGCGCTCGATACGCGCGCCGCCAGCGCCACCGAGCTGGCCGGTGAGGCCCTCCGGTTCGCCCAGGCTGAGAACCCGAAGACCGGCGCCTATCTGCATTTTTCGCCCGAACGCGCGCTGGCTGCGGCGCGCCGCGTGGATGAAAAGATCGCCCGCGGCGAAGATCCGGGCGAGCTCGCGGGTGTGCCGGTCGCGGTGAAAGACGTCATCGTCACCAAGGGACTTCGCACCACCTGCGGCTCGAAGATGCTGGCCGATTACGTGCCGCCCTACGATGCCACTGCCATCGAGCGCATCGAGCGGGCAGGCGCGCTGATCCTTGGCAAGACCAACTGCGACGAGTTCGCCATGGGCTCTTCGACAGAAAATTCGGCCTTCGGTCCCGTGCGGAATCCGCGCGCGCCGGACCGGGTGCCGGGTGGCTCCAGCGGCGGCTCGGCAGCGGCCGTGGCGCAGGGGACCGCGGTCGTGGCGCTGGGCTCCGATACGGGCGGCTCCATTCGCCAGCCGGCGTCGTTCTGCGGCGTGGTCGGAGTGACGCCCACCTACGGCCGGGTTTCCCGCTACGGCCTGACCGCGTTTGCCAGCTCGCTCGATCATATCGGGCCGTTCGCCCGTTCGGTTCGCGACGCCGCCGCCCTGCTGGGCACGATGGCCGGCCGCGACCCCCGCGACGCCACTTCCGCCGCCGCGCCGGTGCCGGATTACACGTCCCAACTGAACCGGAAAGTGGAAGGCTTGAAGCTTGGGCTGCCTCCCGAGTATCTAAAGGAGCTGAAGGGCGAATCGGGCGATGTGTTCTTCCAGGGCGTGGAAGTCTTGAAAAAACTCGGCTGCGAAGTGCGGGAAGTGGCCATGCCGCACACCGATTACGCCATCGCGACGTACTACATCATCGCCACCGCCGAGGCTAGCTCCAACCTGGCCCGGTACGACGGCGTACGTTACACCTTCCGGTCCCAACATTCGTCTACCCTCGCCGAAATGTATCGCGCCACCCGCGGCGAAGGGTTCGGCGCCGAATGCAAGCGCCGCATCATGCTGGGAACCTACGTGCTGAGCGCCGGCTATTACGACGCCTATTATTTGAAGGCCCAGAAGGTGCGCGCCCTCGTCGCGCGCGATTTTGCCCAAGCTTTCAACCAGGTCGACGCCATTGTGGCGCCGGTTTCCCCCTTTCCGGCATTCCGCCTGGGGGAGAAAATCGACGATCCGCTGGCCATGTACCTGTCCGATATTTTCACCATCACCGGCAGCCTGGCGGGTGTGCCGTGCATGAGCGTTCCCTGCGGGACGACGGCTGAGGGGCTACCCGTGGGATTGCAGATTCTCACCCGCCATTTCGACGAAACCACCATGTTTCGCATCGCCGATGCTTTTGAAAACGCATGAAGAGGAGATAAAGGAGAAGCTATGCCGTTCACACTGCCACCGCTACCCTACGCGCCCGAATCGCTGGAGCCGTACATCGATACCAAGACCATGGAGATTCATCATGGCGCGCACCACAAAGCGTACGTGACCAATCTCAACAAAGCGCTGGAATCGGCGCCGGAGCTGGCCTCGAAAACCGTCGAAGAACTGCTGGCGAACAACCTGGCCATCGTGCCGGAACCGATCCGCACCGCTGTCC
Source organism: Bryobacterales bacterium (assembly GCA_003164035.1). Classification (GTDB taxonomy): domain Bacteria; phylum Acidobacteriota; class Terriglobia; order Bryobacterales; family Bryobacteraceae; genus JBEKYD01. The sequence goes on from PLRS01000049.1 coordinate 15,428, forward strand.
GCAACAATGGCGGCGGCCATATTAACCACTCGATGTTCTGGAAGATCATGAAGCCGGGCGGCGGCGGAGCGCCGGTGGGGCACGTGGCGCAGGCCATCGTTTCCACCTTCGGCGACTTCGACAAATTCAAGGAGAAGTTCAACCAGGCTGCCGCCACGCGGTTCGGCTCCGGCTGGGCGTGGCTGGTCAAATCGGGCAGCAAGGTGGACATCGTATCGACGCCCAATCAGGACAGCCCCGTGCTCGAAGGCAAGTACCCGGTCTTCGGCCTGGACGTCTGGGAGCACGCCTATTATCTGAAGTATCAGAACCGGCGCCCCGAATACATCGCCGCGTGGTGGAACGTGGTGAACTGGGAAGAAATCGAATCCCGCTTCAACGCGGACTGACGTTCGGTTTTCGACGCGCCATGCAAACATACGATCTGATCGTGATCGGCTCCGGCCCGGCCGGCCAGCGGGCTGCCATTCAAGGCGCCAAGAGCGGCCGCCGGGTCGTGGTGGTCGAACAACGCCAAATCGTCGGCGGCGCCTGTGTCAATACCGGAACCATTCCCAGCAAAACCATGCGGGAAGCCGTGATGCACCTGTCCGGTTATGAGTATCAGGGCATTTACGGCATTAATTATCATGTCAAGGATAAGATCACCATGGCGGACCTCGGCTTCCGCGTCAACCAGGTGATCAAGACCGAAGTGGACGTGACGCAGGCGCAGCTTTCCCGCAACGGCGTGGAAATCGTCTACGCGCGCGCCACCTTCCTCGACGCCACCCACGTCCGGGTGGAAAACGAGCGCGGACAGGCAGACCTGGAAGCGCCGAAGATCATTGTCGCCACCGGTACCAAGCCGGCCAGTTCGCCCACCGTTCCCATCGACGGCAAAACCATCATCAACAGCGATCAGATCCTGAACCTGACGGATATTCCCAAGAACCTGATCGTGGTGGGCGGCGGCGTGATCGGGGTGGAATACACCTGCATGTTCGCGATTCTCGGCTCGCGCGTGACGCTGATCGAAAAACGCCCCCGCCTGCTGGAATTCGCCGACAGTGAAATGGTGGAGGCGCTGTCGTACCACCTGCGCGACCACCGCGTCACCATGCGGCTCAACGAAGAAGTGGCCAGCGTGGAAGCCACCCCGGATGGGCGCGTGGTGGCCAATCTGCAAAGCAATAAGAAAGTGCCGGGCGACGTGCTGTTGTACGCGGTGGGCCGCCAGGGCAACGTGGATGAGCTGAACCTGCCGGCGGCCGGCCTGGACGCCGATAGCCGCGGCCGCATTTCCGTCGATAAGGAATTTCACACCAAGGTGCCCGCCATCTTCGCCGCCGGCGACGTGATCGGTTTTCCCAGCCTGGCCTCGGTATCGATGGAGCAGGGACGCATTGCGGCGGGCAATGCCTTCGGCCTGAAGGTGCAGTCCAACCCCGCCGCCTACCCTTACGGCATCTATACCATTCCGGAGATTTCCTTCGTCGGCAAGACCGAAGAGCAGCTCACCGACGAAGACGTGCCGTACGAAGTGGGCGTGGCGTATTATCGCGAGACCGCGCGCGGCCAGATTCGCGGCGATACCACCGGCAGGCTGAAGCTCATTTTCCACCGGGAAACCCGCAAGATTCTGGGTGTGCACATTATCGGCGAGGGCGCCACCGAGCTCATCCATATCGGTCAGGCGGTGCTGGTTCTGGACGGCACGGTTGACTACTTCGTCGAAACGGTCTTTAATTATCCAACGTTGGCCGAATGTTACAAACAGGCGGCCTTCAACGGAGTCAACAAGCTGTTGCGTCTGTAGAAGTAGGGGGGAAAGTCATGGGGATCGGCATTGGCGTGCTGGCCACGCAGTACCTGTGGGTCGGCGCGGTGGAAGGGACCGCGCTCGGTGAGGTACGGATCTATCCGGATCCGTCAGCGTCGCGGATCGATTTGAAGACCATGCACGCGGGCGACATGCTGGTGCGCATCCGCGAGATGATCGTGGAGGTAAGCCAGGGGCGGAAGGTGGAATGGGTGGGCGCTGGCTTTCCCGGCATCGTCCGCAGCGGGGTCATCGAAGAGTCTCCCAACCTCGGCCAGTTGAAAGGGTTGCACATCACCGACCTGCTGGCGGCGGAGTTGAAAGAGGTGGGCATGGACGTTCCGGTGGTGGCGCTGAACGATGCCGACGCCATCGCCGCCGGCATCGCCGCTACCCGTGGCGCGCTGGAGAAACTGATCCGCGTCTGGTACCTGGGCGACGGCATCGGCTTCGGCCGCTACCCGCTCGGAGACGGCGTTTGGGAGGCCGGCCATTCGGTGGTTTCGCTCGACCCCAAGGAGCGCTATTGCGGCTGCGGCGGGGTGGGCCACCTGGAAGGCATCATGGGCAACCGCGCCATTCGCCTGCGTTTCCTCGACCGCGAGCCCGAAGAGGTTTTCGCCGCCGCGCGCGAGGGCGACCAGAAAGCCCGCGAATTTGTCACCCGCTGGCATCGCGCCCTGGCCGCCGCCACCGCGACCAGCGTTCACCTGGATGGCCCCGGCCGCATCTATCTGGCCGGCCCCAATGCCGACTACATCGATACCGCCGTGGTTGGCATGTATCTTCAGGACATGGTCAAGATGACGTCGCTGCAAGGCAGCTTCTTCGAAATCGTGCCCACCAGCCACGATTTAGCCCTGATCGGCGCCTCGGTCAGCGCGGAGCGCAAAGCCCTCGCCGCCGTGCGTTAGGCCGGCCGCTTCGGCGGGGGCATTCGTGGCCAATGCGCATTGCAGTATCCGAGCTCCTGCCGCACTTCGCCCCTATTGGCGGCCCAAGGCATTGTGTGCATTTGTAAAGCCGGCAACGCGCCGTTCCAGGCCGCCATCTAACTTGATGGAAGGAGTTCCCATGATGAAGATGAATTGGAGAAATTGGCGAACTTCCGGCCGGATTGCGGGCCTGGTGGCGCTGAGCGTGTTCGCTGCCGCGGCGCAAACGCGGCCGGTGGCGCGGCCGGGTTCGGTGAATTACGTGGAAGGTCTGGTGACCCTGAACGGGCAGCCGGTCGACCGGAATGCCGTCGGCAGCCGCGAAATGTCGGGCGGGCAGGTATTGGCCACCACCGACGGCAGGGCGGAAGTGCTGCTGACGCCGGGCGTGTTTCTCCGCCTGGATCATAACAGCGCACTCCGCATGGTTTCGCCCGATCTTACCGACACGGTAGTCGAGCTGATGAACGGCAGAGCCATGGTCGAGGCCGACTGGGTGGCGAAAGAGAACCATCTCGAGATCGATACCAAAGGCGGCCAGGTGGTGCTCGAAAAGAATGGGCTCTATGAAGTGAATGCCGATAAGGCTACGGTGGCGACTTTCGACGGCAAGGCCACGGTTATGGTGGACGAGCACAGCGTGGACGTCGGCAGGGGCAGGCTCTTAGCGCTGGCGAATAACCCCAAGTGCAAGACCGAAGGGTTCAATCGCAACGCGGGCGATTCCCTGTATGCCTGGAGCCGGCTGCGTTCCCAGTACATGGCGCAGGCTAGCGCGGAATCGGGCCGCACGGCGTTGGTGGGCGGGCCGTACGCATTCGCCGGTCCGGGCTGGTTCTGGAATCCCTGGTATGGCGGCTGGGCGTTTCTGCCCGGTCCGGGATATCTGTACAGCCCGTTCGGCTTCGCGTTCTACTCGCCGCTGTACTGGCACGGATACGGGTATGGCCTTGGGTACGGGGGCTATGCGTATCGGGGTTTCGGAGGCGGCTTCCACGGAGGCCGGCGGTAGGGTCTGTCGGGGGAATGAGTGCAACCGCTCCCTGGCGGTCGCGGCTCGGTAACGCGCGCAACCGAGCCGCGACCGTAAGGGAGCGGTTGCTCGATCTTTCATCCCGGCAAGGGCGTTATTCGGCGTCGGCGCCGGACTTCTTGCGGATCTTGATATTCAGGCGCTTGATTTTCTGGTTCAGGGTGGAAAGGGGAACGTTCAGGCTTTCGGCGGCTTCGGTCTGGCTCCAGCCGCACTGCTCCAGGCGTTCGACGATCACGCGGCGTTCGTAATCGTTGACGATCTCATACAGGTTGGCATCCGGTCCGAGGGGCGTCCCTTCGCTGCGCGGCGGGCGCACGCCGTTGGCTTGCAGCAGGGAATCCGGCAGCACGTCGATGGGGACGGCGGAATCGGTGGCCAGAACCACGGCCCGCTCCACCACGTTCTCCAGCTCGCGTACGTTACCGGGCCAGGAGTGTTCCATCAGCACCTGCAGCGCTTCCGGCTGAAAGCGCAGCGTGGAGCGGCCGGACGGGTCCAGGAACTTGGCGTTCTCGCGGCAGTAAACGTTGAAGAAGTGCTCCACCAGCGGGGGGATGTCTTCCTTGCGGTCGCGCAGCGGAGGCAGGGCGATGTTGATCACGTTGAGCCGGTAGTAGAGGTCCTCGCGGAATTTGCCTTCCCTGACGAGCTGGTGCAGGTCGGCGTTGGTGGCGGCGATAATCCGCACGTCCACCTTGATGGGATCGGTGGACCCCAGCGGGGTGAACTCCTTTTCCTGAATGACGCGCAGCAGTTTGATCTGGGTTTCGGCTCCGATGGTGCCGATTTCGTCGAAGAAAATGGTGCCGTGGTCGGCGACTTCGAAATATCCCTTCTTGGTCTGAATGGCGCTGGTAAAGGCGCCGCGCACATGGCCGAACAAGGTGGATTCCAGCAGGTCCGGCGGCAGCGATCCGCTGTTGACGGCCACGAACATCCGCTCGCTGCGCGGCGAATTGGCGTGGATGGCCTTGGCGACGAGTTCCTTGCCGGTGCCGGTATCGCCGGTGATCAGGATGGTGGAGCGGCTGGAGGCAACCTGCGCCACCAGGTCCAGTTTCTTGACCATGCTCTCGCTTTTGCCAATGATGTTGGGGAAGCTGTAGCGCTGTTGCAGGGCGCGTTTGAGATGGGTATTCTCGTACTCCAGGCGCCGGGCTGCGATCATGCGGTCGATCTCGATGATGAGCTTCTCGTTGTCCCAGGGCTTGGAAAAATAGTCGTTGGCGCCCAGCTTGAGCGCCTTGACCGCGGCTTCCACCGAGCCGTAGGCCGTGATCATGAAGATGGGGGTCTCGCGGTCGTGGGTGCGCACGTCCGCCAGAACCTCCATGCCCGAACGGTCGGGCATCATCAGGTCGAGAAGCACCAGGTCGTAGCCGTGCGACTCCATGCGGCGGAGGCCTTCGTTGGCGCCCGAAGCGCACTCCACCAGGTAGCCGGCTTCGCTCAGAAGCATCTCCAGGCTCTCGCGAATATCCGGCTCGTCGTCGATTACCAGGACGCGGCCTTTCGCGGCCACGGCAAGGGAAGGAACCATCGTTTCAGGCGGCATTCACCGGTTTCCTCTGGGTGTTCTTCGAGAGTGGAATTTCCAGCAGGAAGCGGGCGCCGCCGCCGGGGCGATTGACGGCTTCAATCGAGCCGCCATGCTCGTGGACGATGCCGTAGCTCACCGACAAGCCCAGGCCGGTGCCCTGGCGGGCGCCCTTGGTGGTGAAGAAGGGATCGTAGATGCGGCTCAAATTTTCCGGCGCAATGCCGCCGCCGGTATCGGAGATTTCGGCGCGCGCGCGGCCGTCTTCCTGCCATACCCGGACTGCCAGGGTTCCTCCGCCGGCCATGGCGTCGCGCGCGTTGAGGAACAGGTTCAGGAACACCTGCTGCAGCTTGCCGGCGTTGCCGTAGACCGGATCGAGGCCGGGGGCGTAATCGGTCGAGACCCGGATACCCGATTTCTGCAACTGGTGCTCCAGCATGGACAGGGTCTCCTGCACCACCCGTTCCAGCTTCACCTGGTCGAAGGCGGTTGTGGAGGTGCGCGAAAAGTTGAGCAGCGAGTTGACGATTTCGCTGGCGCGGAAGGTTTGCTTGGCGATCTTGTCGAGCAGCAGGGATTTCTTTTCGTCGTCGGCCACCTGTTTGGCCAGCATCTGGGCGTAGGTGGAAATCACCGCCAGGGGAGTATTGACTTCGTGCGCCACGCCGGCGGCGAGCAAACCGATGCTGGACAGCTTATCGGCCTGAACCAGGCGCTGCTCCAGCTCGGCGCGGTCGGTGACGTCGTCGAAAATGATCAACCGGCCGATCTGTTCCTGGTCTTTCGAAACCAGCGGGGCAATGGCGATATTAAGGGTGGCTTCGCGGGCGGGGTGGGCTCCGTGGCCGTTGCCGTTGCCGTTCCCGTTCGCGGCTTCGTCCGACTTGGGGCCGAACTTCCAGACGAATTTGTAAATGTGGTGAATGCCGGTCTGGCCGCGCACGCGGTCGAACTGTTCGGCCAGGCCGGCCGGGAACAGCTCCCGCAAGGTCCGTCCCAGGGCGCGCTCGCGGGGCACGCCGCTGACCAGCTCGATCTGCGTATTCCAACTCTCCACGCGGTCGTCCAGGTCGGCGGCCAGGATGCCGACGTTGATGGATTCCACGATGTTCTCGCTGAATTCCTTGAGCCGCTCGTATTCTTCCACCTTGCGCTGCAGGGAGCGATAGAGGGCGGCATTTTCGAGAGCGATGCCGACGTAGCCGGCCAGCGTGGTGAGCAACTCCACGTCGTCGCTCGACAGGTAATCGCCGTCGCCAGTGCGGCTCAGGCCCATGTAGGCGATGGTGCGGCCGCGCACCGAGCAGGGCAGATAATAGGTAAGATCCAGCTCGGCGATGGTGCGCCGCACCGTGGCCGGCCAGGACTGGGAGACGGCGTCCAACTGGTGGCTGGTGCGTTCAAAGAAAATGTAGGGCTCGGGCAGCTTCCAGTTGAGAAAGCTCAGGTCCATGCCTACGTAATCGAGCGGCCCCGGGCGCGGGTTGTCGCCCATGGCCTTGCGCAGGCGAAAGACCTGGCCGCCGGGAGCATCCCCGCCTTCCTCGGCGAGAAAGAAAGCCAGGTGGCGGAGGTTGAGAGTTTCGAGCAGGCGGTCGCCCACCAGCGCCAGCATCTTATCGGCGTCGGATTCCGAGCTCAGCTCGCGGGCGAACTCCACCAGGGTGCGGCGGTAGTCGTAGCGGTCGCTATAGAAATGGCGGTCCAGGCGCTCCTGGATCCAGGCCCGAATCGGCTGGAACAGGAAAGCCGTCAGCAGCATCACCGTCATCACCCCGGTATTGCCCAACGTGCTGAAGTAGACGTGTACCAGGCTACCCAGAGAAAAGACGATGGCGTAAAAGGCTCCCACCACGCAGACGGTCGCCAGGGTATAAGCGTAGCCGCGCCGGAACAGGATATCCACGTCCATCAGCCGGTAGCGCACCATGGCGTAGGAAAGCGTCAGCGGCAGCAGCACCACCGTGAGCACGGCCATCTTCATGTACTCGTTGGGCAGCGCGCCCACCGCAAATGGCGCCACGTAAAGCGCGGCGAACGGAAGATAGCCGCAAAGGATGCCGTTGCGCAGCCACTTGAGCTGCTGGCGCACCACCGTGTCTTCGGCTTTGCGGCGCGTGCCGCCCACCGCCAGCGCGCTGAGCAAATAGAGGGCGGTGGCAAACACCACGCAGATCCGGTCCAGCAGCCAGCGCAGCTCGACGAGCGGAATCGCCAACTCCAGCGCTCCGGAGCTGACCCCGGCATAGACCGCGATCAGCAGCCCGGCGGGCAAATACAGCAGAGCCGGACGCATATTCCCGCGCAGCCACGCGGGGGTTTCCGGAAACGTCAGGCAGAAATGCAGAAACACGGTGGGCGCGATCAGGCCCGCCGCCACGTTGCCGTACAAGACGATCTGGTCGAAGCTGTTGAGCTGGCCGGTGTAGTGGAAGGCGAAGGCGATGAACGAGGTCAGGCACAGGACGTAAAAGTGCTGCGCCTTGTGCGCGCTGCCGCGGCGAAAATAAACAAACAAGCCGATCAGCAGGTAAAAGGCGCCAACCACGTACTGATAGATCACCAGGCGGTCGAGCGGGACCTCCTGGGTGATCACTTTGAAGGGAGCGAGCTCAATGCCGCCGTGGGTGACCACGTAATCGGCTTTGATCCAGGTGCCGATCGATGCCAGCACCTTGGGGACGTCCAGGGCCTTACGGATGGGAAAGGAATTGATCGAAATCAGCCGGTCGCCGGAGTGAATCCCGGCATTGGCGGCTCCGCTGCCGGCCTTTACGTAGAGAGCTTCGACGTGGCCGGCCCTGTCCACCCAAATGGCGCCGTCTTCCGCCAGACGGTTGAACCGCTGCTGTTGCTCGAAGTTGAAAACGGCGGCAATACCGGCGGCGAGCGTCAGTATGGTCAGCAGCGCAGTGGACAGTTGGAACTTGAGTTCCTTCATGGATCCCGATATACAATTCCGCGACGCACTAGAACTGTTGGACCAGCATGCACGTTTAGTGCCGCCGTCGAGAGAAAACTCTCCTTACAGAGTAGTCTATGTTTCTTGGAGTTACCATTTTCCATCGGCCCCGGCGATCCACTTTTTCGGAGAATACACTATGCGGAAGTGTATCGGGGCGCGCTTTTTGGCCGAGGTTGGCCCCTGGGTACTGCCCTTTCCCCCAGTACTAACTTAGATCCGAAGTCACCTGGTGGGTTTGCGCGGATGCTGTACAATAATGAAGATGCAGCAGCGGCTTCCTGTGTTTTCCGCCAGTTGCGCAGCTCCGGCGGGGATGGACGGACACATAAAATTGGCCTTTCGAATCACGGTTTCGATATTTCTGCTTGGAGTCGGGGCAAATCTGCACGCATTTCAGGCGGCGCCAGCCCCAGCCGCGCCGGTGCCGGATCAAAAGCCGGCCGCGGAAGCCGGCCAGGCGCCCGACCCGGTCAGAATGGGAGCCGCCCCGGGCGGCGACAAAGCGGTGGGCGCCGCTCCGGTGGATCGAAAAAGCTACACCATCGGAGCCGAGGACGTTCTATCGATCGTTGTCTGGGGCAACCGGGAGATATCGGGTAACTACACCGTCCGGCCGGACGGCATGATCTCGGTTCCGCTGATCAAGGAAATCCAGGCTTCCGGCAAGACCCCGGGACAGCTTGAAGAGACCATTGCGCAGGCCCTCAGAGACCGGAAGATGGTCATCGATCCCAATGTGACGGTGAGCGTGGGCGCGGTCCACAGCCGCAAGTATTACATCCAGGGCGAGGTCAACAGGTCGGGCGCCTACGATCTTGCCGTACCTACCACCGTTCTGGAAGGCCTGGTGAACGCCGGTGGGTTTCGCGATTTTGCCAAACGCAGCAAGATCCGGATTCTGCGCGGCTCTAAGGAGCTGAAATTCAACTACGACCAGGTGATTCACGCCAAGCACCTGGAGCAGAACGTTTTGCTCGAACCGGGCGACCAGATTATCGTTCCCTGATCGGGCGCTGCCGCAAGAAAGTTTCCTTATGGGTGTCACACAGAATTACGTGAATATTTCGCGGCGTCAACCCGACGTCGAAGACTACATCGACATGTTGCGGCGGTACCGCTCCTGGATCATTGGGCCGATGTACGCGGGCCTGGTGATTTCCGTGGTGATCGCCTTCATCTGGCCTGATACGTACGTCTCCTCGGCGTTGATGCGGATTACGCCGCAGCAGGTTTCCGAACACCTGGTGCCGAGCGAACTGACGCAGCAGATGTCGGACCGTCTGGCGCAGATGGAGCAGCAGATCCTGAGCCGGACGGACCTGGTGGAGTTGATTACCCGTCCCGCGCTCAACCTGTATCCCAAGGAGCGGGCGCAAAAATCGCTCGAGGACGTGGTGCAGGACATGCGCACGAAAGACATCAAGATCGCCATGTATGACGCTCCCGGGGCCAATTCGGACCGGCGGTTCGCCAGCGCCTTCCAGATTTCTTTCCGTTACAGCGACCGGTTCAAGGCGCAGGCGGTGGTGCGTGAGCTGGTGAGCAAGTTCACCGAACAGAACGAAAACGCCCAGGCCGACCAGATCCGCCTCACCACCAACTTCATGGACGACGAGTTGAAGCGGGCCAAGGCGCACCTGGACGAGATGCAAGGGCGGATGACGGCCTTCGAGATCGAAAACAACGGGCGGCTGCCCGACCAGTTCACCGCCAACGTGCAGGCCGCCAACACGGCCTCGATGGAGGCTTCCCGCATGGCCGACCAGCTCAACGCGGCGCAAACCCAGAAGCTGATGCTCGAGAACCAGTTGACCAATTACATCAACGACGAGAAATACGTCCAGGGCAACGCGGAGCGGACCATCAACGCGCCCAACGTGGCGGTGAAGAACCAGCAGTTGATCAACGTCGAATCCGAGTTGCAGAGAGCCAAGTCGACGCTGGCTTCGATGCAGAAAATGTACGGGGAAAACTACCCCGACGTGAACCAGTTGAAAGCCAGCATCTCGTCGCTCGAAGGCCAGAAGGCGGAGCTCGAAAAGAGCCAGACCGAGCAGAATTCGGCCGCCCAGACGGCGCCGGTGAAGGTACAGGACCCGGCGGCGCAGGCGCAACTGGAGAACCTGCGTGACAACATCAGCTCGGTGAAGGTTCGGATTCAGGCCGCCCAACTCGAGATCGAACGGCTGACCCAGGCGCAGGCGGAGATGAACAAGCGGGTGGGGTCGTTTCAGGCGCGTATCGACCAGGCGCCCTTGAACCAGCAGCAGTACGTGCAGTTGAACCACGACCTGGCGCTGGCCAAGGACGATTACGACGAGAAGTCGAAGCGGCGCGATATGGCGCAGACGTCGCAGAATCTGACGGCGCACAAGGCGGGCGAGATGCTGGAGTTGCTCGATCCGGCCGACCTGCCCGAGCAGCCGGTGGAACCGAACCGGCCGCTGTTTGCCGCCAGCGGCACGGCCATCGGCCTGGTGCTGGGCCTGGTGCTGGCGGCGATCAAGGAAATGAAGGACACTTCGCTCAAGAACCTGAAAGACGTCAGGGCCTATACCAACCTGGCGGTGCTGTCCAGCATTCCCTTGCTCGAGAACGCCCTGCTGGTGCGGCGGAAGCGGCGGTTGTTCTGGCTGGCGTGGTCCTGCGCTTTTGTGGTAGGCACCATCGCGGTTTCCAGCGCCATGTACTTCCGCTTTTTCGGCAGGAGCTAAGCGTGGCGGAAGTTAACGCCGCGCGGATCGTTCATACGGAGGAAAGATGAGTCGCGTTCACGATGCTTTACGCCGGGCGGAAGAAGCCGGCGGGATTCTCCCGGATCCGATACCGGCGAACGGCGAGGGCAACTATCACGGCTACGGCAAGGGCGATCTGGGCGTTTTACCCACTTCCGCGGCGGCGACCCGGCTGAACCTGCAACCCAGCCTGCTCGCCGACGTCGAGGTTATCCCCTTCAGCCCGGCGCCGGAGTCGCACCTGCTCGATCTCAACAAATCCCACGAGACCCCCGCCGAAGAGTTCCGCACCCTGCGAACCAGACTCAACCACCTGCAAACCTTGCAACCGCTGCACACCGTGGTCATGACCAGCCCCTCCCCGGCCGAAGGCAAGACCTTCACCGCGGTCAATCTGGCGCTGGCGCAAGCCCATCTGGCCGAAAGCCAGGTGCTGCTGGGGGATTTCGACCTGCGCCGGCCGATCATACACAATCTCTTCCAACTCGACCGCGCCCCCGGCTTCTCGGACTTCATTTTGGGGCAGTGTACGTTCGCGCAGGCGTTGCGCAAGCTGGAGGGCACCAACCTGTTTATCCTGCCGGCCGGAACGCCGGTGAAGAACCCCCTAGAGCTGCTCAATATGCGGCAGACCAAGCTGCTGTTCGCCGATCTGCCCCACCTGTTCCATTGGGCCATTTTCGACACGCCGCCGCTGCTGTTCTCCGCCGACGCCAACCTGCTCTCCACCCTGGCGGACGGTACCGTCCTGGTGGTCAAGATCGGCTCGACGACCTTCGACAACGTGCAGCGGGCCATGCAGTCGCTGTGCGAGAACAACGTGCTGGGGATCGTCGCCAACGGCGCCCGCGCTTCCGAGCTTTACAGCAAGTACACGTATTACTACTCCAAGACGGAATAATTTCAGTCGAGCGTGGCGGCATTGATCTCGATCACGTGACGGTCGGGATCGAGAATATAGATCTGGGGGAACCCGGCAACCGCGTGGGGGTGCAGGATCATGCGCAGCGGGTCGTCGCCGGAGATTCCGTCGCGGTAACCGCGGGCACGCAGAAACTCCACCGCCCCGGCGTAGCTCGGTACCCGGAAGGCAAAGTGCACGTCGCGTGTGTCCAGCGGCTTACCCTCGCGGAAGGTGGAGCGGGTGTGTACGATCAGGTGCAGTTGCTGGCCGTTCTCGCCCACGGCAAACCAGGCGCCGGGGAAGGAAAACGGCGGCCGGGGGATCTCGCGAAGCCCGAGAATTTCCAGGTAAAACCGCCGCGAGCGTTCCAGGTCCGTAACCGTCAGAGCGAGGTGGTGAAGGCTCGTGATTCGCATGGGCAATTCCATTGTGCCATCTGGACAGAAGCGGCGAATTGTGATATTGTGTAAATAACGTGGATTGATTTAGGGCCCTCGGGACCTGCTAATTGCAACCACGAAAAAAAGTGCTAAAGGCGAGTCGGTCTGTTCAAGGAATATTTGAACCCTGACGCCTTCGCCGGCCGTCAGGGTTTTTTGTTGCGAACGGATTCCGATCGCCGGATGCTGGAGGTTGTGTGAGCGTCTGGCTAAGTTTATCGTCTCTCCCCGTTTCGGCGCCTTCGCTTTCGAGTCCCGAAGGCGATCTGGTTTCGATCTCCATCTCCGTGGAGCCCCGCCGTCTGGAGGCCCTGCTGGAATCGCTGGCCGAAGCGCGTTTCCCCATTAACCCGCAGATCTATCACGAAGCGGTCACCGCGGTGGAGTTTCCCGCTTATGACGGCCAGTTGGACGAAGTGCGCGCCATTTTGTCGGCGCACGGATTCGATCCCGCCGGCATGCGCTATACGGCCATGCTGCATAAGATTCAGGCCGCCTCGGCGTAGCCGTTAACGCCGCGACGCTTACAATCCGCGCTACAATCCGGTCTATGCAAGGAAACCCCAAAGTCATCGCCGCGTTAAATGCGGCTCTCAAGGAAGAGCTTACCGCCATCAGCCAGTACTTTATTCACGCCGAGATGTGCGAAAACTGGAAGTACGAGAAGCTCGGCAAATACATTAAGAAGCAGTCGATCGACGAGATGAAGCACGCCGAGGCGCTGATCGAGCGCATTCTCTTCCTGGATGGCGCGCCCAATCTCACCGAGTTGCTCTCGCTCACCGTCGGAAAGACAGTCAAAGAGCAGATCGCCAGCGACTTAGCCTTGGAACTGAATGCGGTCGCGATGTACAACAAGTCCATCAAACTGGCGCGGGAGGAAGAGGACAACGCTTCGGCGGAGTTGTTCAAGAAGCTGCTCCAGGATGAAGAGCAGCACGCGGACTGGCTCGAAGCCCAACTCCACCAGATCGAGGAACTCGGCTACGAGCGCTACCTGACGCAACAGCTCGGCGAAGAAAAATAGGCGCGGCGCGTACCATCCGATCGGTACCAGGCAAGTCGGACTTGGGCCGGCATGTCCGTTTTTGGCCTTGCGGATGAGAGGATTTGCGCCATAATCAAACAAAGGGATCTTTGGTGGGGAGGGGTAAGGGAGTCCCTCGGTGCTGAACGCCTTAGCGAACTTGTCCGGGGCCCGGCGATTCGGCTCCATGTTGGAAGCGCTCCTGCTTGCCTGTGCTGTTTTTCCGGCCGGAAATCGACTTTTTGCACAGGACCTGATCGCGGGTACGGAACATGGCGGCCCGATCCGGCTGTTCACCTCCGATGCGGCCACGCTGGAGTCGCAGGAAACCCGCAAGGACTTACCGTGTACGGTCACTCCCGATAAACCGCAGCTTGGCTTCGACCTGAAATTTCATGTCGGCTATGAGGTCACGGTCGGGCTGAAGGACCTGGCGGGCGAAGGCAACCAGCTCACCATGATCTTTCGGGTAACGGCGGACGACAAGCCCGACGACCCCGCCTACTTCTCGCAACGCGTGAGTGTGCCGCACATCGACGAGGACGAGCGCGGCTCCGCCTTCCTGCAGGGCGCCTTCGACGTGGGCGAAGGCAAGTACCACGTGGACTGGCTGATGCGCGACCGCGAGGAACGGATCTGCTCGGCCCATTGGGACGCCGAAGCCAGCCTGGCGGCGCGGGACAAGCCGATGGCGCTCAGCATCGGCGCCCAGGCCGTGGCGCCCATCGACCACGAACCATTCCGCCAGGAACCGCCGGTCGAGCGCGAAGCCACCAAGACCCCCATCAAAATCAAGGTGATGGTGAATTTCGCCCCGCAGGATTCCTCGGCCGCCAGCCTGCAGCCGGTCGATACCACCGCGCTGGTTTCGATTCTGCGCAATATCGCGCGCGAGCCACGCATCGGCAGCTTTACCGTGGTGGCCTATAACCTACAGGAACAGCGGGTGATTTATCGCCAGGAGGGAGCGTCTCAGATCGACTTCCCTTCTCTCGGCAAGGCGCTGAATTCCCTCAACTTAGGTACCGTGGACCTGAAGCGCCTGACGCAAAAACACGGGGATAGCGACTTTCTCGGCCAGCTCCTCACCGCGGAGGTAAAGGAGGCCAAAAGCAAGCCCGATGCGGTGATCTTCGCCGGCCCCAAGGTGGTGGTGGACGAAACCATATCCGTCGAAACGCTCAAGCAGTTGGGAGACGTCAAATATCCAGTGTTCTATATGAACTACAACTTGAACCCGCAGGCTAATCCGTGGCGCGATGCCATCGGCAATGCGGTTCGGTATCTGAAGGGAGCGGAGTACACCATCAGCCGTCCACGCGATTTGTTCTTCGCCTGGAGCGAAATCATGGGGCGAATCGTCAAATCCAAGGGCACCGCGCCCGCAACGGCAAATGTGGCGCCGCAATAACGTCATGCGAACCTCGTCTCTTGTAATTCTTGTGGCTGTAGCGAGCTTGCCAGGCTTCGCCCAGAAATTCGGGCCGGAAGAGAACCTGGCGCCCTACATTCCCACCCCCCAACTGGTGGTGGAAAAGATGCTGGAAGCCGCCCACGTGAAATCGAGCGACGTGGTTTACGATTTGGGCGCCGGCGACGGTCGTATTGTCATCGCCGCGGCCCAGGAATTCGGCGCGCGGGCGGTGGGAGTGGAAATCCTGCCGGATGTTTGCGAAAAGGCGCGGGATCGGATCAAATCGCTGGGCCTCGAAGACCGCGTCACCATGATCCAGAACAGCGCGTTTCGCGTCGACTTGAGCCCCGCCGACGTGGTAACGCTCTACCTTCTGACCACCTCCAACGAGCGGCTCAAACCCAACCTGGAAAAATACCTGAAGCCGGGCGCCAGGGTGGTGTCGAATCAATTCCCCGTGAAGGGCTGGAAGGCTGTCGCGGTGGTCCACGTCAGGACCGGCAATATGGATAATCCCATCTACGTGTATGAGATAGGGAGAACGAAGTAAAGTTGTCAGTTATCAGTTAACAGTTTTCAGTTAACAGGCGTCCGCCTTCAGCTTTTGTCGTAGGCCGGTTAGCATTCGCTTGATTTCGGCGGCGGCCTCGGTCAGAGCTGCGTAATCGGTCGGCTCCATCGGATTCAGGTCTCTGGCTAGCAACAGGTGGTATTGAAGTTCGCTGGCCGATCCCATCGCGATCGAACAGAACCGCGCCAGTTCGGCATTCCCGTCGCGTCCACACCCCTCGGCCAGATTGGCTCCAATCGAGGAACACGCCCTTCGGAGTTGACCGGTCAGCCCATACCGCTCCTCGTGCGGAAAGCCGACGGTTATTCGGTAGACAGCCAGTGTCAACTTGTGCGCCTTCTGCCAAACCTTTAGCTCTTTGAAATCCTGCATGCCGGAGCGCCAACGATTAGCTGAAACTGTCAACTGAAAACTGTCAACTGAAAACTGACCGCTTTCTTCACTTCTTCCCCGCATTCTCCACCACACTCGCCGCCAGATAGTTCCGGATCGTCGAGTTGTTGCGCGCGGTTTCGAAGTAGGCCGATTTCAAGAGCTGGTCCTTGCCGTTTAACAGGGTTTCCCGAATGGATTGCTGCACCCGTGGATCGTTCAGATCGCGTTGCCCGGCCGGTTCCTTGGAGATCATTCTCAGAATCCGGTAGCCGTCCTGAGTGTGGATGATGGGGGAAACGGCGTTGGACGACAACGACATCACCATGCGGCGCAGTTCGGGGCTGGCCTTTTCCAGGTTCGATTCGGGAATGAAACCCATGTCGCCGCCGTTGGGGGCGGTGTTGGGATCTTCGGAATAATTCTGGGCCAGCATGGCAAAATCCTCGCCCCGTTTCAGGCGCGCTTCCAGGTCCTTGATCTTGGCGGACGCCTCGGCGTCGTTCTGGGCTTTGCTGTTCTTCAGATTGCGCACGTTGGCGTCGGGGAACGGGGTGACCAGAATCTGCGCCATGTGTACCTGGGGCTCGGCGAAGTTGAAGCCCTTCTTATTGGCGTTGTAGAAGGAGGTCACGTCGGCGTCGGTGATGGTGACGTGGGAGGTGATTTCCTTGTTGGTCAGCTTCTCCACGGTCAATTGCTGGCGAATCTGGGCGCGCAGATCGTCCAGGGTCATGTGACGGCCGTTTAGTTGACGCTCGAACTCTTCCTTGGTAAACGGGGCCTTCATCTTGTTGAGCTCGGTATCGACGTCGGCATCGGTCGCCGTGAGGCCGGATTTCTCGGCGCGCTGCAACATGATTTCCTTGGTGATAAGGTTGCCGAGCAAGTCCAGCTTCTGCGACATGACCAGGTCCTGGCTGATGCCGTCGGGCTGCTGCGGATACTGGGATTGGTAGGCTTTTTCCAGCTCCGTGTAGGTGATCGCGTGGTTGTTGACCTCCGCCGCCACATTGGCCGGGGGCGTATGCTTGCAGGAAACCGCCGGCAAACCCGCCAGCAGCAGGAAGGGAACCACACAATGGCGCTTCATTGGAATGCCCCCATATTGTAACTGGAATGCCGGAGGCCGGGGCGTCCGCCACGAGCTATCGGGCCAGCAGGCGGGCAATGAAGTTGGTATCCAGGCGCCCCGCCTCGAAATCCGGGTGAGCCAGAATGCGCTGGTGCAACGGGATGGAGGTGTGAATACCCTCCACGATGAACATGTCGAGCGCGCGCCGCATGCGGCGGATGGCCGTATCCCGGTCGTTGCCATAGGCGATCAGCTTGGCCACCAGGGAATCGTAATACGGCGGGACGACGCAATCGGTGTATACCCAGGTATCCACGCGCACGCCAATGCCGCCCGGCAGGTGAAACCCGGTCACCCGTCCGGGCGAAGGGGTGAAGGTAACGGGATTTTCGGCGTTGATGCGGCATTCGATGGCGTGCCCGCGCAGTTCCACCGGCCCCGGCAGAATGTCGCGGAGGCTTTCCCCCTGGGCAATGCGGATCTGGCTCTCGACGATATCGATCCCGGTTACGAATTCGGTGACGGGATGTTCCACCTGCACGCGGGCGTTCACCTCGATGAAGTAGAGCTTGCCGGTTTCATCCATCAGAAACTCGACCGTGCCGGCGTTGGTGTAGCCGGCAGCCGCCACGGCCCTGCGCAAGCCCGCCGCAATCTCCTCGCGCAGGGGCGCGGTCATGGCCGGCGAGGGCGATTCCTCCACCAGTTTCTGGTGACGGCGCTGGATGCTGCACTCGCGCTCGCCCAGTATCTCGACGTTGCCGTGCTCGTCGGCCAGAAGCTGAAATTCGATATGGCGGGGGGCCGCAACGAACTTCTCCAGGTAGACGTCGGCGCTCGAAAAGGCCGCGCCGGCCTCCTGCTGCGCCTGGGTGTACAAGGCCGGCAGGTCCTTGGCTTCTTCCACCACGCGCATGCCGCGACCGCCGCCGCCGGCCGAGGCTTTCAAAATTACCGGATAGCCCACCTGGGCGGCCATTTCCAGAGCTTCTTCGGCGCTAGCCAGCACGCCGGCCGAGCCCGGCAGCACCGGCACGCCCATCTCGCGCATGAAGGCCCGCGCCCGCTCCTTGACCCCCATCATGCGGATCACGTCCGGCTTGGGACCGATAAACTTGATGCCGCAAGCCTCGCACACTTCGGCGAAATCGGCATTCTCGCTGAGAAAACCGTAACCCGGGTGGATGGCATCCACATCGGCAATTTCGGCCGCGCTGATGATGGCGGTGAAATCCAGGTAGCTTTTGGCGCTCTTGGCCGGGCCGATGCAAATGGCGCGGTCGGCATAGCGCACGTGGGAGCTATAGCGGTCGGCTTCCGAATAGACGGCCACGGTTTCGATGCCGAGGTCCTTGCAGGCGCTGATGACGCGGACGGCGATTTCCCCGCGGTTGGCGATCAGGATTCGCTTAAACCGCGCGGATGCCAAACAGGGCCTCCCCGTACTCCACCGCCTGGCCGTTGGCCACCAGTTTGCTGTCGATGACGCCGCTGGTTTCGGCTTCGATCTCGTTCATGAGCTTCATCGACTCGATGATGCAAAGCACCTTGCCCGGCTCGACGCGCTCACCGATGCGCACGAAGGGGGGCGCCCCCGGCGACGGCCCCTCGTAAAAGGTGCCGACGATGGGCGATTTGATCAGCGCCACGTTGGTGTCGGGCTTGGAGGCGGCGGACTTGTCCTCCGCGGGCGGCGCGGCCGCGGGAGCCACCGGAACCGGCGCGGGCGCGGAAACGCCCGGCGCGATGACGAACTCCTGCGAAGCGGCGAAGGCCGCGCGGCGAATGCGCACCCGGTTCTCCCCACGCTGCACTTCCAGCTCGGCGACTCCGGTTTCGGCCGCCAGGTTGATCAATTCCCGAATCTCGTCGACAGTCATAGCTAATCGAATAGCTTAGCAGGCGATGCCGACGCACCGGAAGGGTGAATTACTGCTTGACCAGCGGCGCGATAATCGCTGCCAGCAAATCCGGCTTGCTCTCGTCGCGCACCAGGTGGGGGTAGCGTTCGCCGCCGCGGTAATCGATGCGGTGAGTCTGGTAGTATTCCCCGTTCTTGACCAGCAGTTCGATCGCCGGGCCGCCGTGGGCCGCGGCCTTCAGCGCGTCGCGCAGCACGCCGGAGGAATACTGGCGATTGTTCACCGCGATCAGCTTCACCCCGGGAATGATGCCGGCCTGTTGCACCGGGCCGCCGAAGACCACGTCGACCACGCTGCCATCGTCGTCGCGAACCCGGAAGCCGAGGGAAAAAGTGAAATCCGATTGCTTCGAAGCGTCTTCCATATACCGCAAGAATTCCGAGCGCGCGTCGTCGTACACCAGCTTCCAGCCGGCCGATGCGACGGCTTCCACCGGTGTCGCCGCCGCCACGGATTTGAGGCGTTGGTTCAGAAACGCGGCCCAGTCGAAAGGCGCCACACCATTGAGCCCGGCCACAAGGTCGTCGAATTCGTAGGTCTTCATGGCCGGCGGCGTGGAGGGAGCGCCATGGAAAGCCTTGCAAAAATCGTCGAGCGATTTTCTGCCGCCGGTCAACTGGCGGATGCGTGCGTCCACGTCGAGCCAGAGCAATTCGCCCTCGGGATAATAGTCCACCCCGCGGCGGTAATCGATGTAGTCGTCGTTCACAAAATAATAAAGCTGCGCGGCGATGGCGGTATCTTCCAAAGGACGCCACTTGCGGCCCGACTCGGCATCGAGCGTGGCGGCCGTATATGCCAGGGCTTCGCGATATTCTTCCGGTTTCTGCAGGCCCGCGCGCGGCGTCAGAATGCCGCCGAGGTATTCAGTCAGCCCTTCGTAGACCCACAGCAGGCCGCCCTTCATGGGAGTATCGTAGCCGCCGTCGCGGCCGCCGCTGGTCAATCCCGCCGGGCGGCGATATTTGCCGTTCCAGGAATGCACGAATTCGTGCGGCAGCAGGGACGCCTCCACCACCCGTTGCCCGTCGTCGATCACGGCCCGTTCGCCCAGCCGGTCGTCGCTCGATTCGTGGTGCTCCAGGCCGAAATGCGCCACGTGGTCGCTCAGGCTGTAAAGGAAATGATAGGAGCGGTAGTGGTGGGCGCCAAACAGCGCGTTGGCTTCCACCGTCAGGGCGCGGTAATGGGCGATCTGGTCGTTGCCCATGTCGATGGCTTTTTCGCTGTCGCCCACCAGGTGGAGGAAGTGCGGCGCGCCGCCCGCGTCGCCCAGCTCGATGGTGCGGTAATACACGCCGGCCGAAAGCGGCGAATCGATCAGGGTGGTCAGCGGCACGGGTTCGAATTCAATTTCGCCGCCGTTCTGGCGGCGCACCGGCAGGGCCGTGCCGAATTTCCAGCCCTCCGGCAGCCGCAGCGTCGCCTGGTAGGGAAGGCGGTCCGGATCGGCGCCCTGGGGATAGAGAACGAACTGGTTCCAGTTCAGTACGGCCAGCTCCGTGGTGGTGGAGCTGCCCGACGAGAGCTGGCCCTCCGGCGGCGCCAGAAAATCGAACGCAATATCGAGGCCGGTCGCGCCCCGCGGCGCGTCCATGTGAAAGGCGTACATATTGATCGAATCGCGGCGCCATGGCACCGCGCGGCCCTCCGCCTGGATGGTGAGCCCGGCGAGCTGCACCACCGGACCATCCGGCGAGTGGTCGCCTGGAATCCACTGCGGATAGAGCAGCGTCGTGGGCCCGCCGGCGGACGGGAGGTGCAATTCGACGTGAAACACGCGCCGCGGCGCGCCAGTGGCGTCCACGCGCAGGCGAATGGGCGTTTGCGCCCAAACCGGCGCAAACGAGAGCAAAACCAAGAGGGCTCGACGCATTTTTTCCGATTGTAACGTCGTTTGCCCCGCCGAATGTCAGCGCGGCGTCGCCCTCCTCCGTGTGTCCGGCTATACCCGGTGCTGAAACAACCCGGCGAAGCAGGAGATGTACCGAATCTGGCTCAAGCCGCCTGGAACTGCGCGCGGATGGAAGCCAGCGCTGGCTCCAGGATGATTTCGCGTTCCACTCCGTACAGGCGTTTCGCGGTGCCGCCGGCATGGATGAAGCGAGTATCGGTCACTCCAAGGAAGCCGAAAACGGCGCGCAGGTACGGTTCCACGAAGTTCAACGCCGCCATCGGGGTTCCCTCGTCGTAAACGCCGCCGGAAGCCACCAGGAAAGTGGCCTTCTTATTCACCAGCAGTCCAATGGGCGCGCCGTTGGCGTAAGCGAAAGTCTGGCCGATCCTCACGATCTGGTCGATCCAGAGCTTGAGCACGCTCGGAATCGAGAAGTTGTGCATGGGGACGCCGAAGACGTATTCATCGGCAGCCTGCAGTTCCGCGATCAAATCGTTAGAAGTCGCCAGCAATTCCCTCTGGCCCGGAGACAGATTGGCTTCGGGCGTGTAGACGGCGCCGATCCACTCGGCGCTCACCGGCGCCAGTTTCGTGGTGGCGAGGTCGCGCTTGACGACCTTGCCGTTCGGGTGGCGTTGCTGCCAGCGCTGCACATACTCGGCCGTAAGCTGCCGGCTGAAAGAATCGCCGCCAAGCGGACTGGAATCGATTTGAAGAAGGTTAGGCATTCGTTTTTTCTCCTATGCGTCAGTTGATGCTTAAACAACACATGTCGATTCATGATAAACGACGACCGTTGCTTATGCAACGTCTGCCGAATTCTGATAGTCTTAAAGAGCGGAGGGCCCGTGCACCAACCAAGCGGCGAAACTCTGGACCCGCGCGTCCGGCGCACCCGGCAGATGCTGCACCAGGCACTGGAAAAGCTACTGGAAACAAAGGAGTTCGATAAGATCTCCGTACAGGATGTGACCGACGCGGCAACCCTGAACCGGGCTACCTTCTACGACCATTACGCGGATAAGTTCGAGCTGCTGGAATGCATGGTGGGCACCCGGTTCCATGAGCTGCTGGCGGAGCGCAAGGTGCAGTTCGACGGCACTTGCAGCTCGGCGCTGAACGCGCTGGTGCTGGGTGTTTGCGATTATCTGACGCAGATGCAGGGGCCTGGCGGCGATCGTCAATTGCAGCCCCACATGCAAGCGGCGGTGATCGCCGTGGTGCGGCGGACGCTGCTCGACGGGCTGAAAAACCATGGCATGGAGAACGCCGCCTCCGCCGAGATGATCGCCGCGGCGGCAAGCTGGGCGATCTATGGCGCCGCCCAGGAATGGGCCGCGACGCCGGAGCACTGCCCTTCCGAGCGGATTGCCGGCGCGGTCGTCCAACTGGTGTCGCCTATCCTGACACAAGCGGCGGCGTAACCTCCGAATCCCTCCCCTTGCACTCCGACAAATCCCGCCGTACACTATTCCATGTCGAAGCGAAAGGGGAATCAATTTTGGGGGAACGGCTGGAACTACCGCAAGGAACGCTGGACCTGTTGATTCTGAAGACGCTCGCCCTGGAGCCGCTCCATGGCTGGGCGGTTTCCGAACGTCTGGAACAGATCTCGCGCGACGCGTTCCAGGTCGGGCAGGGCTCTCTCTACCCCGCCCTGCATCGCCTCGAACGGCGCGGCTGGATCAAGGCCCGATGGGGCGTCTCGGATAACAATCGCAAGGCCAAGTATTACGACCTGACGCGCGCGGGACGCAAACAACTGGGGGCCGAGGCGGCCGCCTGGCGAAAGCTATCGGCGGCGGTCGGATACGTTATCGACCTGGCGTAAAGGGGGCAAGGTGCCGCTGGCCGACCTGCTTTACCGGTGCAGAGCTATCTTCCGGCGCGAGGCCGTGGAACGCGAGCTGGACGACGAGCTGCGTTTCCACGCCGACCAGACAATCGGGAAACTGATGCGCTCGGGGATGACACGCCAGGCGGCCGAGCGGCAGGCTCGCCTGACGCTGGGCGGAGCGGAGCAGGCCAAAGAGCTCTGCCGCGACGCCCGCGGCACGCGGCTGATCGAGGAAACCTGGCAGGACCTTCGCTATGCGCTGCGCACCTTACGGGCGAGCCCGGTGTTCGCGGCCACCGCGGTGGTGACGCTGGCGCTCGGCACCGGCGCGAACGTAGTGACTTTCAGCGGTTTGAACACCATCCTGTTCCGCAAGCTGCCGGTCGCGCGTCCCGATGAGCTGGTGGAGGTGACGAATCGAACCCACCCGCCGCTGCCGGCGTTCTCCTATCCGGATTACCGCGATTTTCGCGACCGGAACAACGTGTTCTCGGCCCTGGCGGCGTATCGTTTCTTTCCCATGAGTCTCAACCGCGGTGGCGGCAGCCAAAGGCTCTGGGGCTACGTGGCGAGCGGCAACTATTTCCAGATGCTGGGCGAGAAAGCCGCCCTGGGCCGCGTGCTTCAGCCCAGCGACGATCGCGAGGACGGGGCCAACCCCGTAGCCGTAATCAGCTTCGGCTGCTGGCAGCGCCGCTTCGGCGCCGATCCGGATATCGTAGGCCGGCGTGCCACGATCAGCGGCCATCCGTACACCATTGTGGGCGTTACCAGCCCGCGGTTCTTCGGCACGGAGTTTTTCTTTTTGCCCGAGGTCTGGGTCTCGATGTCGATGGTAAACGCGATCGAGCCCGCGGCACGCGGATGGAAGGATAACCGCGGAGCGACGTTCGTATGGGTGATGGGGCGCCTGAAGCCGGGCGTTGTGGCGGCGGGTGCCGAGAGCGCGCTACGCGGCATCGCCGCCGAATTGGGGCGGGAGTACCCGGATCAAAGCGGCGGCATGAAGCTTTCGGTAAGCCCGCCCGGCATGATCGGAGGGTCGATCCGCTCGGCGGCTTCGGAGCTGGCGGCGCTGCTGATCGCCATCACCGGCCTGGTGTTATTGGTGGCCTGTCAGGGGTGGAATCGGCCGCCATCGCCAGCATGATTCCCCTCGACTTGAAGTGGATGGTGGGAAGCGTCTACTTTGAAGGCGCCGGCGCGGTGCGCCAATCGGACGTGCAGAAGGCGCTGTTCTACCAGGTGACGCCGGGCTACTTTCCGACGCTGCGGGCGCGGCTGATCGCGGGGCGCGATTTCGACCAACGCGACCGCGCGGGCGGGGCGAGGGTGGCCGTAGTGAACGAAACATTCGCGCGGAGCGTCCCGAGGAACGGCTCGGCGGTGGGCAGCCGGTTCCGGTTGTCGCCGAACGACGCCTGGATCGAGGTGGTGGGCGTGGTGGAAAGCGGCAGGCATGTGTCGCTGTCGCAAGGTCCGGTGATGGCGGTGTACCTGCCGCGCGAGCAGGTGTCGACGCCGGGCGCGACGGTGGCGCTGCGTTCGAATTTGAGCCCGGGCGATGCGTTGGGATTCATCCGGCACACCGTAGCGGGGCTCGATCCCGCGGTCACGCTATATGATGCGGGAAGCCTCGGCGACCACCTATCGCTGCAACTGTTGCCGGGCCGAACCGCGGCCGCCGCTTTGAGCGGGTTTAGCCTGCTGGCGCTGCTGCTCTCGGCCACGGGGATTTATGGCCTGGTGGCTTACGCGGTAACGCGGCGAACGCGCGAGATCGGCATTCGCATGGCAATTGGCGCGGGCGCGGCGGATGTGCTGCGTCTGGTGATGGGACGAGTGGCGATTCTGCTGGCGGCCGGAATGCTGGCGGGGTTGGCTGCCGCCGCGCTGCTCGCTCCGCTGTTGCTTCGGATACTTTTCGGCGTGGCGTCGCCGAGCGCCTTCAGCTTTGCCGCGGCCACGCTGGCAATGGCTACTGCAGCCGCGGCGGCGTGTTGGGTTCCGGCGCGGCGGGCGCTGGCGGTCGACCCGGCGGCGGCGCTGCGGAGCGAGTGAATAGAGCCGGCCGCTCAAGCGATGGCGTCGGGCGGGTACACGACCTCGATGCCGGCATAGCGGGAAAATCCGGTTCTGTCGAGCGTGAGAATGCCGGTGAGGCCATGCACGCGCATGGCGGCTACGAGGCGGGCATCGTGCGCGGGCTTGCCGCAAACCCCATACTGAATTACCAGGCTCTCCCAGACTGAATAGATCGTCGGAGTATCTGGCAGGAGAGAAAACATGCTCTTCAGACGCGTCAGTTCAGCCGTCGCTTGCACAGCCGACAGCCACAAGCCGTTTTGGGAAACCGGTCGCGTCGCTACGACCCACAACTCAAAGAGGTTTTGGGAAACAATATGAAGCTCCCGGCCGCGCGCGGTGAGCGACTTGATCGCGGCACGGACCGTTTCGCGTTGCGGGTGCAATGGCTGCAAGGTCCGGAGCAGCGCACTGGTGTCGACGAGCACGCGGCTAAATCAGGTCCGGATAAATGCTCTCCCGGCTCATCGCTTCGTCGGAGAGAACCGGGGTATTCGGATCATGGCTGTCAACCCAAACGTCGAATTGTCGCGCCCACTCGGCGGGGTCGGTCCTCTGCAGGTGGGCGATGGAAACGGGCTGCACATTCTGGTCGGCGACTTCCAGCATCCACTGACCGAGACTCAAGCCGCGGGCTTGCGCCTGGGCAGTGAACAGAGCTTCCTTGTCCGGCGGCAGGTCTATTGTGACAGTCATAATGGTCGGGCTTACTTCCTTAGGTTAACGCAATCGCTCTACATCGGGAAGCTGGCCTGGGGGCGATAGGTGCTTAACCGATCTGGGGAAGTCTGTTCCCGGCAACCGCTCTGGCGGTCGCGGCTCGGTAAGCGATGCAAACACGCGATGTCCGTAACCGGGCCGCGACCGCCAGGGAGCGGTTGCCACGCCTAACCGCGATATTTACTCTCCCAGCACCCGCTCGACGAAGATCAGGTCAAGGAACCGGCCGAATTTGAAGCCCACCTCGCGCAGGTGCGCCACGCGCTCGAGGCCCAAACGCTCGTGGAAACGAAGCGACGCTTCCGAACCGTCATCTTGATCCCCCTACGATCATAGGATTGTCTTTATACTTGCTCTTATGACGCACCGCCGCAGCTTCCTGGAATCCATCTCCGCATCCGCTCTGGCCGCTTCGTGGTTTCGCGGCGCGGCCCTGGCTCGCCCGCTTCCGCGCCCCGGCGACGACGCCTACTGGGACAAAGTGCGCGACCGGTTCATGCTGGCCCGCGACAAGGTCTTCTTCAACAATGGCACCGTCGGCGCCATGCCCCGCGTGGTGTTCGAAAAAACCGTCGAGCACCTCCGCAAAATGGCCGTCGACGTGGCGGATTGGGACTATCGCGGCGAGAACTGGATCGCGGGCTACGGCGATCCCGCTTCCCTGCGCGGCAAACTGGCGGGGCTGCTCCATGCCGACGAAAAGGAAATCGCGCTCACCGAAAACGTTACCTGTTCGAACAGCTACGTGGCCGACGGGATCGAGATCGAAAAGGGCGCCGAAATCGTCATGAGCGACCAGGAACACCCCGGCGGCGAAGGGCCCTGGCTCACGGCGGCCAAGCGCCATGGCGGCGCCGTCACCCGGGTGAAGCTGCCCAAGCCCGCCCACTCCGCCGACGAGTTGGCCACGCTGGTGGCCGGCGCTTTCACTACCCGAACCCGCGTGCTGTTTCTTTCCCACGTCATTACCGGCTCGGGCGCCATCGTGCCGGTGAAACAGATTTGCGCCGAGGCCCGCTCCCGGGGCATTTTCACGGTCATCGACGGCGCCCAGGCGTTCGCCCACATCCCGGTGGACGTGAAAGACATCGGCTGCGACGCCTACGTCGGATGCCTGCACAAATGGATGCTGGCGCCGGCCGGCACCGGCTTCCTGTTCCTGCGCCAGGACAAAGCGCCGGCCGTCTGGACCACCCTTCCCAGCTCCAATTGGGACAACCACGCTGACGAGGGCTATCGCCTCTCGCAGCGCGGCACCGGCAGCCAGTCGCTGCTGGTGGGCGCGGAAGCGGCGGTGGATTTTCACCTGGAGCTTGGCCACGAGCGCGTGCTGGCCCGCGTCAAGTACCTGGGCGACCGGCTGCGCGCCGGACTGCGCGAAATGCCCAAAGTGAAAATCTACTCGCCCGAGGACAACGCCATCTGCGCCGGCATCACCGTTTACGCCGTGGATGGCGTTAGCGGCGACAAGCTCCAGGATGAAATGTGGAACCGGGCCCGCCTTCGCCCCCGATCGAGTGGCCCCGGCGTGCGCCACTCGACCCACATCTTCAACAGCCCGGCCGAAATCGACAAGGCGCTGGAAGTGGTACACGCGCTGGCGCGAGGGTAGCTGTCACCTCTCAGCACTCAGCGTTCAGCCTTCAGCTTCCGCAGAAGCGCGGTGGGCGAGCGGGCTGCCTTCCCCAGTCTTTGAGCTGACCGCTGAGTGCTGAACGCTGACCGCTCCAACTTACCGCTCGACCGCTTCGAGCCTGGTCCAGTTCCCCTGTAGCGACGAGTTGGGATTGAAGTTGGCCGAATCCGTCACCACGTACGTGCCATTCGGTCCCGCCCAGGCGTGGCCGTACTGGTTGCTCAACTCGACCGTATCGCCCGTATTGGGGTTGCGAAAGGTTTGCACGCCGCGCATGTCGTCACGTAACCTGCGCCACTGGAGAATTGCACTGCGTCGTTGTTCATCTGAACAGTCTTCCAGTCCGGCGGAATCCGCAGCGTGAAGCGCCCTTCGGGGTCGCGATAGCTGGACCGAGCCTGCGCGGGCGCGCGCTCCGGAGCCACCAGAAGGCTGGCGAGTAGCGCCGCAGCGGCGAAACGCCCAATTCTCCGGTGCGAAAAGAGGAGACGAAGGATGGAAGGCACAATAAGGTCTATCGACGGTGCCCGCCAGTTTCATGATACTGTTCTATACGAAATCGTACAAAGCGATATCGTCCTTCCTGTCTCGCGCCTCAGGCAGCGGGATCGATCTCGACCACACCCGCAAAACTCGACGGCTGTGGGATCGACACGCCCTCTTCGCGTAGCCCCTCCAGATGAAACTCTATGGCTTCCTGAATGAGCCGTTCCACCTCATCTCGCGAGTCGCCAACGGCGATAACGCCAGGAAGGTCGGGAACGTACGCTCCCCAAGAGGCCGGCCCTTGCTCATAAATAACCGTGTACGTCATCAGTCCCTCCCCTCCTCTCTAAATCCGGCGCTACGGAGAATAGCCTTCAGGGTTCCCACCGGCACATCCTTGCCGGATTGACCCGCAACAGTCACAACCATGCCCTTCTCGGGATGCCGGAATTGACGGTGGCTGCCTCGAGTCGCCTTCAGCCGCCAGCCGGCGGACTCAAGCAGGTGGATCAGTTCCCTGACCTTCACCCTTCACATCATACCGCTTCGCATTGACCGGGCTTCTGGGCTCAGCCTCGGCAGGGTGCTTAACCGATCTTGGGGAAACCCGTCCCGGGAAATCCCCAGATTGGTTACGCACTCAGCCTCTGCACTCACCCTGGGCGCCCCAAAGGCGCTAACCCTACTCCCTGGAGAGCTGCGACAATCTGAATGGAACAATGTCCGACGAACTTACCATCGGTGAATTCCTATGCGGAATCCTGCCAAGGCTGCAAACCGACAGGGCCTTTCCCAGATGGCCACCGGACTGCTTTGCCATCTGCCTGGCATTGTTGAAACGTACTGGCGCGTATTCTCAGCTTTTCCTCGACTGGCCGCCCGATCAGGGAACCGACGGAGCACTAGGAAAATGGACCGGCACCGTTCGTGAGTTGGGAGGGAAATGGAGGACCGCATCGCCACTGGGCGGGTCTTTCAATGAGTTGGACACGGAATGGCGGCTCATATCCGAATCTTTCGGACTGGCTCTGTCTTCGATAAAGCAAAACCGTCCGCTGCTGGAGGCCCTTATCAAGCTTGTAGGGGTTGCCGATAAGCCTCGGAAAGCGTCGGCGCTCCTAAGGATGGCGAAACGGAAGAAGACGACGTCTTCCTGGAGTTCGCCTCGGCCTTGCTTGAAAACCAAGGTACGCTTTGCTGGGAGATCGACTCTAGCCGTCTGATGGTGCTGCCGCGCATGCACACCCCGCAGAACGGTCTTACCGACCGGTCGCTGTCCCTTTACCTGTCCCTGTGCGATCCCTGCGAGGTTGCTCCCAAATGGTATTTGGCTCCATTTATCCAGGGCGAGTCATTCAACCTGCTGATGGTTCCCTGGCCGTCGGAGCTACTTGTCAGCCAGTTTCGTGATGTGACGGCTTTGGCGCCTGACCAACTCCCGGAAAGTTTCGGATTTTTCAACTACGATGCATCGGTTCCGGGTGAAGGCCTTGTTGAACTGATTCCAGCGCTGTTTAACGAGGCGGAGCGGAAACTGGGCAGGGTCGACGGCGTGCTCCTGCCTGAGCTGGCAATAACCGAGTCGCAGTTCCGCTCGCTTCGCGCAAGACTGCCAGTGAAGTGCTTCCTCGTTTCCGGCGTCGGGGCCGGCCCAACGGCGAGTCGGCGGGGCACCAACGAGGTGCGCCTCTCTTTCCCGCCCCTTCAGGAAGTGATTCAAAAGAAGCACCATCCGTGGAAGTTGGACAAGGCGCAGGTCATCCAATACGGTTTGGGTGGAGTTCTGACCCCCTCGCGGGAGTGGTGGGAATATGGCGACTTTTCCGATCGGCAGCTCAGTTTTATCTCAATGAGTGCCGACCTGGTGCTCTCGGTCCTAATCTGTGAGGACCTGGCTCGACCGGATCCCGTGGCCAATCTCGTCAGGACCGTGGGGCCGAACCTGGTAATAGCATTGCTAATGGACGGCCCCCAGATAAGGGAACGCTGGGCGTCGCGGTACGCCACCGTTCTAGCTGACGATCCCGGCTGCTCCGTGCTGTGCCTAACCAGCATTGGTATGTCGGAGATCAGTCGCCCGCAGTCGGGACCACGCCGGTCCCGCGTTGTCGCCATGTGGAAGGACGCGTTTTCCGGCGCAACCGAGATCGAACTTCCGGATGGATATGATGCGGTCGCGGTTTCGCTGTCGATTCGCTACCGGGAGGAGTACGCGGCAGATGGGCGAGGGGACGACGGAAACGCCGCGTTTCCGATTCTCTCCGGGGTGCATCCGATCCGAGATCCTAAAGCAACCAGGCAGAGGTAAACTAGGAATATGGTGGAGCTGACGCCACACGATTCCGCGGCACTCAGCCGGTTGGTCCAATTCGACCGGTTGCCTGCGGAGCGGCGGAAAGAGATTTTGGCCGAGCTTGAATCCGAGGAAGCTCGAATGGTGGGCGAAGTCGTCCTCGACCCCGAAAAATATTCCGCGTCGACTGCGCCGGTCCGTGCAACTGTGGACCGCTTTCGGGAGTGGTTGGAAGCCAATCGACGTCTTGGCCGGCAACGCGCTCTTCGTCGCCAATCCGCTCGTGGCCGATAGACTGCCACGCCGGCAATCGCCGGCAGCCGACACCGAGCCGTAGTCGAGTTGGCTTAGCCGAGTTCGCCTTTGCGCCTTCCCATCCGCGGTCATCGGCCCAACCAGTATCCATGAGGTTCTCGCGAAGGCTTTTCCTTGCGGCGCCTAGGGGCGCTGGCCTAATCCGCTAGCACGCTTTCCGATGTCGAAAGCCCGGTGTTGCCGCCATCGATTCCAACCTGGCCGAATCGAACGTGTTGATCGAGAAGCTCGGCGTCGTGCTGGGCGGGCACCGCGGTGCACCCAACGGCGTCAACCGCGATCTGAATCTGAGCACACTACTTCCCGGCGGGTGGGATCGACCGTCGCGTCTTGATAGAATGATGCTTCTTCGTGTCCGGCCAACGGCTGTTCCTCATCGATACGTTCGGTTTTCTGTTCCGCGCCTACCACGCCCGCGCGCGCAGCTCGGCGCCCCCCATGCGCACCTCCACCGGTCTCGCCACCGAGGTCGTCTTCATCTTCCACAACATGCTGCGAAAGGTGCTGCGCGAATCCAAACCCGATTACATCGCCGCCGTACTGGAAAGCTCGACCCCCACCTACCGCGAACAGGAGTTTCCGGCCTATAAGGCCAATCGCACCGAGACGCCGGACGATTTTCTGGCGCAGATCCCCTACGTCAAGCGCCTCTTGGACGGGCTGCGCATCGCCATGCTGGAATACCCCGGCTACGAGGCCGACGACGTCATCGGCACCATCTCCCGCCGCTCGGAAGCCGCCGGCTGCGAGGTGGTGATCGTATCCAGCGATAAAGATATGATGCAGCTCGTCGACGAGCGCGTCTCCATGTTCAATCCCGCCAAGGACGACGCCTGGTACGATCCGGCCGCCGTCAAGGCTTTCCTCGGCGTCCATCCCACCCAGGTGGCCGACCTGCTGGCGCTGAAGGGCGACGCCATCGACAACATCCCCGGAGCTCCCGGCATCGGCGATAAGGGCGCCAAAGACCTGATCGAGCGCTTCGGTTCGGTGGAAGGCGCCATCGAACACGCCGCCCAGGTGGAGCGCAAGATGTATCGCGAGAGCCTTGAGAACAACGCCGGGCAAATCCGCCTCAGCAAGAGGCTCGCCACCATCTCGACCGATGTGCCCATCGAGTTTTCGCTCGAACGTGTTCGCGTCCAACCCGGCGAGGAGAGCCTGCTGCGCCCGCTCTACAAAGAGCTGGAGTTCCACAGCATGCTGAAAGACCTGGGGCCCGCCGAGGATACCGGGCCGCGGGATTACCGGGTGCTGGCCGGCGCGGAAGAAATCGCGGCGTGGCTGGAGGCTCATGAGGCCGGGCCGGTGGCAGTCACCTTAGCCGAATCGGGGGAAGGGGAGCTGGCGCTCGATACCATCGGCCTCGCGGCCGCTCCCGGCGAAGCTCGCGCCGTGGCGCGGGGCGACTTTCCCGCTCTGCGGGCGTGGCTGGAAGACGCGGCGGCGGAGAAAATCGCTTGCGACGTGAAGAGCACGTTGGTGGCCCTGGAGCGCAAAGGGATGGCTGCGCGCGGTTTCCGCCACGACCCGATGCTGTACGGCTTTCTGCTCGATGCCGACCCCTCCGGCTGCGGCCTGGACGAGCTGGCCGCGCGCAAACTCGACATCAAACTGGGCGCTTCCGCCGAACAGCGCGCCGACGTTACCTTTCAGCTTTTCAAATTGCTGGCGCCGCCGGTGGAGACGCGCGGCCTGCGCCCCCTGTACGACGAGATCGAGCTGCCGCTGGCCGAAGTGCTGGCGCGCATGGAGCGCCACGGGGTGCGCATCGACACGGTCGAGCTGGCCCGCCTCTCGGCCCTGATGGAGACCAGGATCGCGAGCCTCACCGGGGAGATTCACTGCCTCGCCGGGCGCCCGTTCAATGTCAGCTCGCCGCAACAATTGGGCAAGGTTTTGTTTGAGGACCTGGGGCTGCCGGCGCCCGTCAAATACGGCAGGGGCAAGACCGTCTCCACCGCCGCCGACGTGCTGGAAGCCCTGGCGGCGGATCATGAAATCGTTCGCAAAGTGCTTGAATACCGCCAGCTCACCAAGTTGAAGGGCACTTACGTGGATGCGCTGCCGGCGTTGATCGACCCCGGCACCGGCCGCCTGCACACCAGCTTCAATCCGGCCGGCGCCGCTACCGGACGCCTGTCGTCGTCGAACCCCAACCTGCAAAACATTCCCATCCGCACCGAGCTCGGCCGCGAAATCCGCGCCGCCTTCGTGCCGCGCGACGGCTGGAAACTCGTGACCGCCGATTACTCCCAGATCGAGCTGCGCCTGCTGGCGCATTTTTCCGGCGACCCGCTGTTGACCGAGTCTTTCCGCCATGGCGAGGATATTCACACCCGCACCGCCGCCGAAGTGATGGGCGTACCGCCGATGATGGTTACCCCCGAGGCGCGCCGCGAAGCCAAAGCCGTCAATTTCGGAATCGTCTACGGCATCAGCGGTTTCGGCTTGGCCGCGCAGCTCGGCATTTCCCGCGCCGAGGCCGAAAAGTACATCCGCAATTACTTCGCCCGTTATGCCGGCGTGCGACGCTTCATCGATGCCACCATTGCCGAGGTGCGCCAGACCGGCGTCACCCGCACCCTGTTCGGGCGCGAACGCCCCATCCCCGATATCAACAGCCGCAACTCGAACGCGCGCGGATTCGCCGAGCGCACTGCCGTCAATTCACCGCTGCAGGGCACCGCCGCCGACCTCATCAAGCTCGCCANNGCCGCCGACCTCATCAAGCTGGCCATGGTGCGCATCCACCGCAAGCTGGAACAGGACCGTTTCCAGGCCGCCATGCTGCTGCAGGTTCACGACGAGTTGGTCTTCGAATGTCCGCCCGGGGAAGTCGCCCCGCTTTCCGCCCTGGTGAAACGAGAGATGGAGGGCGTTCGCGAGTTGAACGTGCCGCTGGTGGTCGATGTGGGAGTGGGGAACAACTGGCGCGACGCCAAGTAGCCTTGTCATATCCCGGTGTCTCCCGCGCGCCCGATTCCGGTGTTACATTTAACCAACATGAGCGAACTCGATCGCAGGGCCTTCCTGAGTTCCACCGTGGGCGCGGCGCTGGCCGGCGCCGTCCAGCCGGCCGCGGCTCAACCGGCCGCGATTCCCATCGTCGACTGTCACATCCATCTGTTCGATCAGACGCGTCCGCAAGGGGCTCCCTATTCGGCCGCTCCGGGGAATACCGAACCGGCGTTGCCCGCGCGCTACCGCAAGCTGGCGTCGCCGCTGGGAATCGTCGCGGCCATCGAGGTCGAGGCCAGTCCGTGGATCGAAGACAATCTGTGGGTGCTCGAAGTGGAACAGGCGGACCCGATGATGGTCGGCACCGTCGGCGATCTTCAACCCGACAAACCCGAGTTCGCCGAATACCTGGACCGCTATCGCAAAAACAAGCTTTTTCTCGGCATCCGATACGGCAATCTCTGGGGCTATCGCTTAGTGGAGAAGCTCGCCAGCCCATCCTTCCTGGAAGGACTCAAGCTGATGGAGCAGGCCGGTCTGGTTCTGGACACGGCCAACCCCCGGCCCGATCTGATCGAGGCCGTCGTCCGCGTCAACGATAAAGTGCCGGGGCTCCGGATTGTCGTGGATCACCTGCCCTCCATGATGGAGCGCCTCGATGCCGATGCGCGCCCGGCCGTCGAGCGGAACCTGCGCGAATTGGCTGGCCGACCCTCGGTTTATATCAAGGTTTCCGAACTCATGCGCATCGTGGACGGCCGGCCCTCAACCGATCCGGCTCTCTATAAGCCTCTTCTCGATTACCTCTTCGAGACATTCGGCGAGGATAAGTTGATTTTCGGAAGCGACTGGCCCAATGGACCCGCGGTAAATAACCTGCCCGTCATTGTCCAAATCGTGCGCGACTATTTTAGTGCCAAGGGTCGCGGGGTAGCCGAGAAATACTTCTGGAGAAACTCTTTGGCGGCATACAAATGGATACGGCGCGACCCCAGCCAGCCGCGGCCCGGTTAGGCCGCGTCTCCGCCCTACGATTCTACTTCGATCTCCCAGCCGAATCCGGGCCGCTCGCTTGGCCGCATATACACTCCTTCCGGGCCGCGGGTGATCTGGTTGTCCTCCTCGAAACGCCGGTAGACCTCCGCCGGGCCGCCCGGAGGCGGCATGAACATTTCCGACCAGGGAGCGTTGGGCGTGGCCATGGTGAAATGTACGCAGTCCTGGACGCCGCCCGCGTGCGGGATGACCGGAATATCATAAGCCGAGGCCAGCGCGGCAATCCGCCGCAGTTCGGTCAACCCGCCGCACCAGTGAACGTCCGGCTGCCAGATGGCGGCCGCGTTGTGCTCCAGCAAGTGGCGGAACCCATAGCGAAAATAAACGTGCTCGCCGGTTGCGATGCGCGTCGATTTGATGGCCTCCCGCAGCCGGCCGAAACCTTCGAAGTCGTGGGGCGGCAGGCATTCCTCCATCCAGTAGACCCGGTAGGGCGCTACCATTTCCGCAAATTCGATGGTGTATTGCTCGTTCAAGGCCATCCAGCAGTCGAGCATGATGTCGCCATCCGGGCCCACCAGGTCGCGGGTGCGCTTGACCAGATCGGCGTTCTTCCGCATGCCCTCCCGGCCGTCGGCGGGGCCATAGGGTACGGCCAGCTTCAGCCGATGGTAGCCGAACTGGATATGCTGTTCCGTGTCGTTTCCGGTGCAATAGGTCGGAATGCGCGCCTTGGTTTCCCCTCCCAGCAGTTTGTAGACCGGCATGCCCAGGGCGTTGCCCGCCAGGTCCCAAAGCGCCAGGTCCACGCCGCTGATGGCGTTCGGGACCACGCCCGCCTGCCCGTAGTACATGCTGGAGCGGAACAGGATGTCCCAGATGCGCTCGATGTTGAAGGGGTCTTCGCCGATCAGCAGTTTGGTGAAGTGCCCCATCACCACCTCGCCGCCGCCGGTGCCGCCGCTGCCATAGCCTTTCACGCCCTTGTCGGTTGAGATCTCCACCGTGAACCCCTCCAGCTTTCCGGGGTCCGGCATGAACAGCGAGCGCTCCGCCTTGTATTCCGGGTAAATGGACATGGGGTTGGCGACTTCAACTCCCCCGGTGGACCACGAGCCCGGCGCCGGCTGGTACGAGGGCACCGGACGCTTCGGCCGCGTGCGCACCAGCCGCACGCCCGTAATCTTCAACTTGCTCTTTTCACTTTGAAATGGGGGTGGCGCCGCCATCGCGTGGTCCACCAGCCCCATAGCCGCCATGCCGCCGAGCCCGAGAAAATTCCGCCGCCGCATCATATCTTCTCTTCCGTCCTTTCTGAAAGCTTTCCGATTATTTGGGAATTGAGGTATGTTGTCAACCGTCACCCAAAGGCGGCGGCTCGCGAAGTTCGCTCTTCGGGAGTATTCTGGATGGACGAGATCCAGTTTGAACCGGGAGGGAACCATGCAACGAAGGACATTCATTTCCGCGTCCGCGCTAGCCGGACTTGCGCTCGAGACCGCTTCGGCCGCGCGGGCGGCAACGGGAGACATCCCCAAGCGGGCGTTCGGCAAGACAGGCGAGAAACTGACGATTATCGGTCAGGCCGGCGGCCGTTTTCCCCTGTGCAGTGTTGAAGAAGCCAAAGCGGTCA
Source organism: Bryobacterales bacterium (assembly GCA_003164035.1). Lineage (GTDB taxonomy): Bacteria > Acidobacteriota > Terriglobia > Bryobacterales > Bryobacteraceae > JBEKYD01. The sequence continues at coordinate 51,024 of PLRS01000049.1, forward strand.
CGCTGCGCGCCTACGAGCTCGGCATCAACTATTTCGACTGCGCGCGCATTTATTGGGACGGCAAGTCGGAGGAGGTTTACGGGGCTGTGTTGCCGCCCTTTCGCAAACACATTTTCCTGACCACGAAATCGCCCGAGCGCAGCCGTGCGGGAGCCGAAGCCGATCTCGAAAAATCTCTCCGCGCGCTGAAGACCGATTATGTCGATCTGTGGCAGATTCACCAGGTCAGCACCATGGAGGAAGTGCAGCAGATCTTCGCCCCCGGTGGCGCCATCGAAGCCTTCGAGGCGGCGAAAAAGGCGGGGAAATGCCGGTTCATAGGTTTCACCGGGCATCATGACCCGGAGGTCCATCTGGCCATGCTGAAGAATTACCAGAAGTACGACACCATTCTGATGCCGCTGAATCCGGCCGACCCATCCTACCTGAGCTTCGAGAAAATGGTGCTGCCGGTCGCCGTCGAACGCGGGATGGGGATTCAAGCCATGAAAAGCACCGCCAACTCCGGCTTGCTTGCCGACCTTCATCTTCGCGACTGCCTCCACTACGTGCTCAGTCTGCCGGTTCACTGCCTGGCGCTCGGCTGCACCACCGTCGGCCAGATCGAAGACGATGCGCGGATTGCCCAACAGTTCCATCCGCTGACGGAGGCGGAAATGGCGGACATCCGCAAACGCGCCACCCGATTGGCGGGCCCACGGCTGGAGAACTGGAAGCGCGACCCGAACCAGAAAGCCTCCGCGCCCCGCTACCGGGACGGCGCGCTGGCCTGAGTCCGCGAAAAGCCCTATACCTTGACTAGTCTACTATTCTGATGGGATATTAGGGTAAGCAGGGGCCGCGTTTAGCTCCACTCGAGGGGTTCACAATCCGTTTTGTCCACGATTGGAATCGAAGCCCAAAAACTGTCTACTTTCGAAGAGGAGCTAAACGAATGCCGTATCAAAGGGTTGTCTGCCTGGCACTTTTCACCGCTTCGCTATGGGCGGCGCCGGTCGGATCCATCAAAGGATTCGTGCGTGACGCGTCCGGAGCCGTCGTTCCCAACGCGATACTGACGCTTTCCAACGAGAAAACCGGCGTCAGGCAAAAGACCGTGTCCGATGCCGCCGGGCTCTATCAGTTCCTGGACCTCAATCCGGGCAGCTACAAGGTCGCGGCGGAAGTGCCTGGCTTTCACACCACCGAGGTCCAGGGAGTGGTTGTGCTGGTGGATCAGATCGTATCGCTTGATCTGAAACTGGAGGTGGGCGACGTGTCGCAAGCCGTCGAAGTCTCCGGCTCGGTGGAATTGCTCCAAACGGAGAATCCGGCCACCGGAACGAACATTACCACCGAACTCACCGCGACCCTCCCTCTAGCCAACCGCCAGTTCACCGACCTGGCGGTTCTCACCCCCGGCGCTTCATTCGCCGCGCCCGGCGCTCAGGCCGGCGCTTTCGCGGTCGCCGGCACGCGTTCGCAATCCACCAACTGGCAGATCGACGGTGTGAACGCCATCGACCCCAACGTCAATGGGCCCACGAATTCCTACCGGATTGCCGACGCCATTCAGGAGCTCAGCGTCGCCACCACGGCCTACTCGGCGGCATTCGGCCGCGCATCCGGCGGCGAAGTCAGCGTCGTCACCAAGAGCGGCACCAATTCGTTTCATGGTGGAGTGTTCGAGTTCGACCGCAACGACGCGCTCGATGCCTCCAGCTTCTTCACCAACGCCCTCAACGGTATCAAGCCCGTGCTCCGCTACAATCAGTTCGGCGGCACTCTCGGCGGCCCGATCCGGCGCAACAAGACTTTCTTCTTTTATAGCTTCGAGCGCCTCGACGAGATCAATCCGGCCGCCACCGCGGCGGTCGTACCGACGCTGTCGCAGCGGGCCTCGATCGCCGATCCGGTGGCGGCCAATCTGGTGCAGTTCTATCCGCAGCCGACCGTCACCACCGCCGCGGCCGGTACCACGAATTTCGTGGGTAACGTGCCGAATCTGACCAAGGACAACACCAACTTCGTGCGGATAGACCACACCATCGGCGATTCCGACAGGCTGAGCGGGCACTATATCAATTACACCGGCAACGTTACTTCCGGAGGCACTCTTCCTACAACGGGCGGTAACACGAACGCGCCGAACCAGCAGAACGCCGAACTGAGCGAAGTCCACACCTTTTCGCCGACCTTTCTTACCGAGCTGCGGCTGGGATTCTCCCGTAATAAGACCCACTTCGATACGCAGGATGCGGCCCTCAATGCTCAGACGGTCTTGCCGGGAGTTCCCGGCGTGGTGGATGGCCTTACGAACACGCAGGATGCCGGCATTCCAACCGTCTCGATTACGGGTTATGCGACGCTCGGCACCGCATCGAACCTGCCGCAGGGGCGCCGCTCCAACACTTACGAGATTTATTCCGACACTACCAAAATCGCGGTCGTCGGCAAGACTACCCACACCATCAAGTTCGGCTGGTACGGACGGCGCGAGGAAACCTGGCGATATCTCGACGGTAGCTCGCGCGGAACGCTAGGTTTCACCAGCTTCGCCGATTTCGCCGGAACCTGCGCCACCTGCGGCGGCGTTTCGCAAATTGAGACTTCTACCATCCACACCGGCGATACGCTCGGCCACTGGTACCGCTATCCGCACGCGTTCTATGTGCAGGACGACATCAAGGTACGACAGCGTCTCACGGTGAATGTCGGGCTGCGCTACGAAATGCCGTCGGTGCTGACCGAAAAGCGCGACAAAGGAACGAACTTCATACCCGGTGTTGGACCGGTGCTGCTCGGAACCGACCAGGTGCTGGGCATCAACCCCGCACTCTCCGGACCGGCTGCGTTCACTCTTACCCCCGGACCGGTAAGTTTGTCGGGCGCGGGCGTGAAGCCGGACTATACCGACATCGGCCCCACCATCGGCGCGGCCTGGACTACGCGCGACGGAAAGACCGTGATTCGCGCCGGCTTCCGCATCGGCTACGACGACCTGTTTAATAATATTCCCATCAACCAGACGTCGAACTCGCCCTTTTCGCTGACCACGACACAGACCGCCGGTGTCACTCAGCCGGGCACTTACAGTTGGAATCTGGCGTTCAATCAGAGCGTCCCGCTGGTCACCACCACTCCCGGCGGCACCAAAGTCGGCCTGGATTCGTTCAATGCGGAAGCGGCCAACGCCAGGCAGGCGTACGCGGAAAACTATAACCTGACGCTGCAGCGCGAGATTACAAGAGGAAGCACGATCGAGGTCAGTTATATCGGCACTTCAGGCCACCGGCTTGGTGTCATACTGGACGCGAACCAGCCGGCGGTGATCGTCAACAATCCGGCATTGCGCGGATCGCAGGCGCCCAACGTACAGCTTTTCCCTTATCCGAACTGGAGTAACGTGAACGTCGGTTCTTTCGATGGCAGCTCCGTTTTCAACGGCCTGGTGGTCTCCGGTAAGATTCATGTGAGCCGGCGGCTGACCATGAATTCATCCTATACCTGGAGCCATTCGATCGACGATACTTCGTCTTTCCTGGGCACCACGTTCGACAGCGAGCAGCCCGCTTCGAGCAACGCCCCGCTCAGCGAGCAGCGCAGCAACAGCGCGTTCGACCAGCGGCAGCGGTTCATCAACGCCTTTACTTACGATTTGCCGTTTGGCCGCGGCGGCTCCATCTTAAAGGACGCCAATAAGTTGGTGAACGGCCTGGTCTCGGGATGGACGCTTTCCGGAATTACCAATCTCAACACCGGGCAGCCATTCACTGTCCTGACCAACACCAACCAGGACTACAGCGGTTTCAACCAGTTTGTGGACCGGCCAAACTACATCTGCGGCGGCCCGCTGCAACTGAATAGGAGCAAGCGGCTCGATCTGTTCAATACAGCCTGCTTCACCCCCGCTTACGCGGGACAGATCGGGAGCACGGACCGGAATGCTTTCTACGGTCCGGGCCTGGTAGATTTCGATGCGAGCCTGGCGAAGAGATTCAGCATTACGGAACGAATCGCGCTGGCGTTCCGCGCCGACTTCTTCAACGCGTTGAACCACACCAATTTCGCGCTGACTTCGGCCAATCGGACGGAGTCCAGCGGAACCTTTGGACAGATTAGCGCGGTGGCTGGCCTTGCGGGCGGTAACAATGGCGGACCCCGCGTCATTCAGGTCACCGGCCGCCTCTCGTTTTAAGGAGAATACTTCCATGCGCACATTCTTCGCTCTGATGGCCGCGGTCGCTTTGGCCGCCGGTGGGGATTCGCACAAGCTGACGCTGGAGGATCTCCTCTCCGCCGAACCGGTCGGCGACGCCGCGCTGTCGCCCGACGGCAATACGTTCGCCATCGTCCGCTCCGGACAGATCGCTTTGCTGCCCTCCGGAGGCGGTTGGCCCGTCACCCTGACCAGCACGCCCGGCGCCAAATCCGGACTGAGCTGGTCGCCCGACAGCCGGACGCTCGCATACGCCAGCCAGGGCAGTATCTGGACGGTTCCCGCCGATGGCGGATCGCCTAAGCGCCTGACCCACGCTTATCCCGGCGAGGGCGACCCGCGGCAAGCGTCCGACCGCGTCCCGCAATGGTCGCCGAAAGGCCGGTGGATTCTGTTTCAGACCGGCCGGCGCGGCCACGAGGATCTCATGGTGGTCAGCGACGACGGGCGCACGGAATACTACTTGACCCAGTCGGAGGCCGATGCCGGCAACGCGAACTGGGCTCCCGATGGTTCGCACATTTCCTACACCGAGCGGAAGCCCGAGTACTTCAGCGGCAAGCTGGAAGTGGTTCGGTTCGATCCGCGCACCGGCCAGGCGGACGATCCCGCCACGCTCTACACTTCGCCCACGGACCGCGGCGGCGGCTGGTCGATCGGCCAGGCAAGCTGGTCCCCGGATAGCCGCACCCTTGCGGTGGTTCTGCAGGATAGCGGCTGGAACAACGTGTACCTGGTCTCCGTTTCCGGCGGCGCGCCCCGCCCCCTCACGCGCGGCGAGTACGAGGATCTCGACCCGGTCTTCGCGCCCAACGGGAAATCTCTGGCGGTAGTATCGAATCGAAACGGGCGCGAGGAAGCCGGTGTCTGGGTCGTGCCCCTGGACGGCTCGCCGGCGCGGGAGTTGACCCACTTCGGCGCCCCCGGCGTGGACTCTTCGCCGGAGTGGTCGCCCGACGGAAACCGGATCTTCTTCCGCCGCACCAGCCCCCTGGAATCGACCGATCTTCTTGTGGCCGATGCCGCCGGCTCGGCGGCTCCCAAGTATCTCACTCACACCACGCCCAGGAATCTGGAGGCCGCCTTCCGCGCGCCGGAGAAAATTCAGTATCCAAGCAAGGACGGCCGCCAGATCGCCGCCATTCTGTACAAGCCCGAAAATCTCAAGCCGGGCGTCCTGGCGCCGGCGGTATTGTGGATTCACGGCGGTCCCGAGGGCGAGGATGTCTTTCGCTTCGATGCCTGGGCCCAGTATCTGAGCGGGCAAGGCTATCTGGTGCTTGAACCGAACTATCGCGGCAGCACCGGTTATGGTGAGAAATTCCGGAATCTGAATGTCGAAGACAGCGGGGGCGGCGAGGCCGACGATGTCGCGGCCGGGGCGCAATATCTCGTGGCCCAGGGCTTGGCCGATCCCAAACGGTTGGGGATCGGCGGCGGCAGCCACGGTGGAACCATGGTGGCTTACATGGTCACCAAGTACCCCGACCTGTTCCAGGCGGCGATTGAAATGTACGGCGTGGTCGATCGCGCTGCCTTCAATGAGCGCACCAACCGCAATTCCGCCGTGCGCTGGCAGATGAAGATGGGTGGCAGCCCGGCCGAAAACCGGAGGTCTATCGCAAGGCCGACATTCTTCTGGACGTCGACAAAATCAGGACCCCATTGCTGATTCTGCATGGAGAAAACGATCCGCAGGTTCCTCCGATCGAGTCGGCACTGTTTGTCAAAGCCCTGCGGGAGCACCGGAAGGTTTTCTATTACTTCACCTATCCCAACGAATTGCACGGATTCTCCCAGCGCGAGCATCGCCTGGACGCGTGGAAAAAAGAACTGGCGTTCCTCGCCAAATACCTGCAGCCCGAGTTTGGCGCCAGCAGCACCTCTACCGACGATCTGCTGCTTACGGCCCCGCCGCGTTCCGCGCCGGAAAAGTAGTAGCCGGCTGTCGCAGGCACTCTCCAGAAACCTTCACGCCGGCGTTTTGGGCGGCCAAGGGGAAATGACCCGACCCAGGGGGTGGGACAGACGATCGCTTTTCGTCGTCTGTCGGGCTGCTACGGCCCGGCCAGGGGCGACAGACCACAAAAACCGATGGTCTGTCCCACCCTCTCGTAGTCCATGGTTTCTGACGCCAGAGACGATCCAGCCAGGTGTGCCGTCATTTAGCGGCGTGAAAAACTCACTTGCTTGACAGCTCCGAGGCCGAACACATAAATGGTCGAGCCCGTCAATGCCACCAGTGAAGCCACCACAAACGCGAGAGAAAAGTGGCCCGTCCGGCCCACCACCCAGCCGGTAAGCCACGGGGCCGCGACGCCGGCCAGGTTACCGACACCGTTCTGCACGGCGCACCATTTGCCGGCGGCGTGCGGACCAGCCAGCGTTTGCGTGATCGCCCACACATTGGAACTCCACATTCCGATGAACAGGCAGGCCGTAATGAGGAACGCCATGGCCAACCTGTCGTCACGCACGAACGCGACCGGAACGATGATGGTGGCCAGCGCGAGCCCGGCGCCGGCAAAAGCCCGGCGCACGAGTGTCGGCGTCCCGCCGCGGGCAATCGCAAAGTCGGAAAGCCAGCCGCACACCACGCAAGCCGCGGCCGCCGCCAGAAACGCCAGTGCTCCCCAAACCGCCATCTTGGCGGCCGCGAAATGGCGCTCCTTTTCCAGATATGCCGGCAGCCAGGTCACCAGAAAGTACCAGAAGTAATTGCCGCAAAATAGGCCCAGGAAGGTGAACCAGGCGGAGCGCTGGCGAAGGATGTCTCCCACGCCAGGCGCGTCGCTATCGGTCTGCCCGGCGGGGACGCCCCCGGTAACGGGCATGCAGGCAAGCCAGCCGATCAGCCATAGCATGCTGCCCAGACCCAGGGCCAGGAAAAAGGCACGCCAGCCGTAGCGCGCCATCAACAGTCCTCCCAGCAGCGTTCCGAAAGCCGGCCCGGTCCGAGTCCCGGCGTCAATGGCGGCATTGGCGAGCCCGCGGCGCTGCTCGGGATAGCTCGCCAGGATGCGCGAATACGTCGGGTATGCCACCGATTCGCCCACACCCAGCAGCAGCCTCATCGAGAACAGCACGGCGAACCCGCGGCTGACTCCGGTGCCAGCCGTGGCTGCCGACCAGATGAAAAATCCGGTCGCGTAAATCCAGCCCACGTGGTACCGGTCCACCAGCAGTCCGGCGATGGCGAACAACTGCAAAAGAGCATACGTCCAGAAGAACGCCGACAGCAGCATGCCCAACTGGTTGTCGGAGAGTCCCAGTTCGGCCTGAATGGACGGGGCTCCCACCGATAGGGTCGCCCGGTCGATGTAGTTGATGAAGGCGGATAGGACAAGCAGGGCCAGGACCCAACGTTCCCGTTTCGTTAGCATGATTTGATTCTGACGCAATCGCGGCAGGCGAGCCCGTCTGGCAGGCGCCGCGCGGAAAAGTACGGATCCTTACACAGGTTGCGAACCTTTTGAGTTAGATTGGAACTCGAAACAATCATCAACTTCTGGAGGCTGTCTAAAAATGAACGCGACGGAGACCCTGCATAATCTGGGCCAGAGCGTCTGGCTCGACAATATTACACGCGACCTGCTCGATAGCGGCACCCTCAAACATTACATCGATGAATTCTCGGTGACGGGTCTGACCTCAAACCCAACCATTTTCGACCACGCCATCAAGAGCAGTACCGCTTACGACGCCGCGATTCGCGAAAAAATGAGCCGAGGCCGATCGGGCGAGCCGCTTTTCTTCGAACTGGCGCTGGAGGACATCACTGGCGCGGCGAGTCTTTTTCGACCAATCTATGACCGAACCGAGGGAGTGGATGGCTGGGCGTCCCTCGAGGTGTCGCCGCTGCTGGCGCACGATACCGAGAGCACTCTCGCGGCGGTAAAGGACCTCCACACGCGCGCTGGGCAGCCGAACCTGTTCATCAAGATTCCTGGTACAAAGGAAGGCCTGCCAGCCATCGAGGAAGCGATCTTTGCCGGCATCCCGGTCAACGTCACGCTGTTGTTCTCCCGTGAACAATACGTGGCGGCCGCGGAGGCTTTCCTGCGCGGTATCGAGCGGCGGATCGATGCCGGGCTCAAGCCTGGCGTCGGTTCTGTCGCTTCGGTGTTTATCAGCCGCTGGGATACGGCGGTAACCGGAAAGGTGCCCGAGCCGCTGCGGAACCAGTTGGGTATCGCCATCGCCAGGCGCACCTATAAGGCGTATCGAGAGCTGCTTGCCTCTCCGCGCTGGCAGCGCGCTTTCAACGCAGGCGCCCGTCCTCAACGTCTCCTGTGGGCCAGTACGGGGACCAAGGACCCCAAGGCATCCGACCTGCTTTACATTAAAGCCCTCGCCGCGCCCCTCACAGTGAATACCATGCCGGAGGGCACGTTGAAGGCTCTAGCCGATCACGGCGAAGTGGGTGCTATCCTGCCCGCGGATGGTGGCGATTGCGAGGACGTGTTGGCGCAGTTCGCCACCGTCGGCGTCGATGTCGACGCGTTAGCCACCCAACTTCAGGAGGACGGGGCCAAATCGTTCGTGAAATCCTGGGAGGAGCTGATGGCAGTGATTGCAAGCAAGAGTGCGGCGCTCCAAACCAGCACGGCCGGCTAAGCACACGACTTCACAAGTTCGCTAACCTATTTCCGGGCGACCGCTCCCTAACGGTCGCGGCTCTGAAACGCGCGAAAACCGAGCCGCGACCGTTAGGGAGCGGTTGCTCATTATGTGTCCGTAATTCCGAAATGGAGTACTAAGCGAGGAAAACGATGGCAAGAATGAATATGGCAAAACCGACCAGCCGAAGCGCGGGACACCTGACGCAACGAAAGGCCTGGAAGGCGCTCACTGCCCACTATAAGAAAGTCAGTGGACTCCACCTCAGAGAACTCTTCGCGGATGACCCCGGCCGCGGGGAGCGGCTGACGGCCGAAGCTGTGGGTGTTTTCCTGGACTACTCCAAGAACCGAATTACCGACGAAACCGTCAGTCTCCTCATCGGGCTGGCCGAGGAATCGGGTCTGCGATCGCGAATCGATGCCATGTTTCGCGGCGACAAGATCAACGTAACGGAGAATCGGGCGGTACTGCATGTGGCCCTGCGCGCACCGGTGCAGTCCTCCATCGTGGTGGACGGACAGGACGTCGTGCCCCAGGTACACGCGGTACTGGACCGGATGGCGGCATTCTCGAATCGAGTGCGGAGCGGGGACTGGACAGGGCATACCGGTAAGCGCATCCGCAACGTCGTCAACATCGGCATCGGCGGCTCCGATTTGGGGCCCGTCATGGCTTATGAAGCCCTGAAATACTACAGCGGCCGAGCCATCGCATTCCGTTTTGTTTCCAACGTGGACGGCACGGATTTCGCGGAATCCGTCCGCGATCTCGACCCATCGGAAACCCTGTTTATTGTCTCCTCGAAAACATTCACGACCCTGGAAACCATGACCAACGCCCACTCGGCTCGCGCGTGGCTGCTGGCCGGCTTGGGCGGCGACGAAAAATCGATTGTCAGGCACTTCGTCGCCGTGTCGACCAATGCGGCGGAAGTCGCCAAGTTCGGTATCGACACTGCCAATATGTTCGGCTTTTGGGATTGGGTGGGCGGACGCTACTCGATGGATTCGGCCATCGGCCTTTCGACCATGCTAGCCATCGGACCGGAGCGCTTTGGCGCCATGCTCGACGGCTTCCATCAAATGGACGAGCATTTCCGTACGGCGCCGCTCGACCGGAATCTCCCGGTGCTGCTGGGCCTGCTGGCCGTCTGGTACGGCGACTTCTTTGGCGCGCAGACTGTCGCGGTGCTGCCTTACGAGCAGTATCTGAAGCGATTCCCGGCCTACCTGCAGCAGTTGACCATGGAAAGCAACGGCAAACACGTGACGTTGGATGGAGCCGAAGTCACTTACCCGACGGGTGCAATTTACTGGGGTGAGCCGGGAACCAACGGCCAACACTCCTTCTATCAACTGATCCATCAGGGTACCCGGCTCATCCCCTGCGATTTCCTGGCGTTCCAACAGCCGTTGAACCAACTGGGCCGCCACCACGACATGCTCATCGCGAATGTCTTCGCCCAAACCGAGGCGCTGGCCTTCGGGAAGACGCCCGAACAGGTCAAAGCCGAAGGCACGCCGGATTGGCTCGTACCCCACCGCGTGTTCGAGGGCAACCGGCCATCGAATACCATTCTCGCCGACCGCCTCACGCCGGAGACTCTCGGTAAACTCGTAGCCCTTTACGAGCACTCAGTGTTTACGCAGGGCGTAATTTGGGAGATCAACTCGTTCGACCAATGGGGCGTGGAACTGGGCAAAGTGCTGGCGCAGCGGATCGTCCCGGAACTGGAGAACCAGGGAGAGCCGGCGCTCAACCACGACGGTTCGACGAACAACTTGATCCGCCGCTATCGCCAGAGCAGGCAGGTGTCATGACAGGTCGGGGTCTGGTCCTCCACCCCGACTGTGCGAAGCCGAACAACGTGCTCACTTTCTGCAAGAGCCAGTCAAAAAGACGTTGATTCGACGTTAATTCACCTTTATTCCCGGGCGGGCCTGCCATATAATAATGCCCCAAGGGGTTGCTCATGACGATGAAATCCACGAAGATTGCGTACGTCCCTCTGCTGTTCGCTTGCCTGATCGCGCCGGTTTCCGCGCAGGAGACCCGAGGTACCTTTGCCGGGACCATTACCGACGGGACCGGCGCCGCGGTATCGCTCGCCCAAGTTACCGTAACCAATGTTGGCACCAAAACCATCGCGGTGGCCACGACCAACGGCACTGGCTATTACGAGGTGCCACTACTGCTGCCCGGCAATTATGAGTTGACGGTGGAAGCCAATGGATTCAAGAAGTTAGTGCGGTCCGGCCTGGTGCTGGGGCTGGGCGAACAAGAGAAAATCGATCTCTCGCTGGAAGTCGGCAGCCGGGCGGATTCGGTTACGGTTACCGCGGAGTCGCCGATACTCGATACCAGCACAACCGTTAGCGGTAAGACTCTAACCACCAGGGAGGTAATGGATCTTCCCGTGCTCGCCAATGACATTCTCGTCCAGGCTCGCATGGTGGCCGGCGTGCAGACGTCCGGGACTACCCAATACCTGACGGAGGGCCAGATCGGCGGCAGTTCCACCAGCTACTTCGCGGCCGGTAATATTGGCGGCAACGAGTGGACGATGGACGGGCAACCGGAAAACGGCGAAAGTCGCGACACAGCCTTCACCCCTCACACCGACATGGTCGAGGAATTCAAGGTGGAAACCAACAGCTTCGACGCCTCCTTCGGCCACTCGACCGGACTCAATATCAATATGTCGACCAAGTCCGGCACGAACCAACTGCACGGCACAAGCACTTATGAATACTGGAGTGAGCGATGGGCAGCGGCTCCCTATTTCATTCGGCAGAATTACATCACCAATATCGCCAACGCCAAAGCCGCCGGCAACACCACCCTGGCGGACGCGCTGGCAAGCGGCTCCGAATACCCCAACGGCCATTCCAATAACTTTGCCGGAACCATCGGGGGACCGGTTTATATACCGAAGGTATTTAATGGGAAGAATAAACTGTTCTTTTTCTTCGCCTTCGATGGCGCGCGCGACGACATCCCGGCACGTCCCAGCGATATCAACGACACCGTCCCCACCGCGGCGGAGCGAACCGGCAACTTCTCGGATCTGCTTCCTCTCGGAGCTCAGTACACCATTTACGATCCCTTAACTGTCATCCCGAATCCCAACAGCGCCGGACACTATATTCGTACGCCGTTCCCCGGAAACATCGTTCCCACCAGCAGAATCACCGACCCGCTCTACTCGTATTACAACGCCGCTATGCCGCTGCCGAACAACAATCCAACCAGCGCGACACAGGCGCCTCTGACCAACTTCCTGCCTCACTGCCAGGTGGACGACAACAAGTACAATGCCTTCGACAACAAGAACGACTTCGATCCCAACGAAAAGAATCGGTTTTATTTTCGCTGGAATTGGAGCCATTACCGCGAGTTCTACGGCGACCCCACCTGCACCGGCCTGTTGACCACCGACGACACTCGGCGCAACGTCAGTGGCGTGGTCGACTGGACTTTCATGGCTACGCCCGCAACCGTGGTCGACGTAGCGATCTCCGCCAATCAGTTCTTCATTCGAAGCTACAACCTGGGCCTGATTCAGGAAACGCCGAGCACCGTCGGGCTGCCGTCTTACATGACGCAATACTGCCAGGCGCACGAGGACTGCGCGCTTCCCGCCGTGAACCTCGGCGGATCGTACTACCTATACAATGGCAGCACCTTTGGCCGCTCGCTTTCCTCCTATCCGAAGTACCGCACGCAGGGCATCAAAGCCAACGTCTCGCATGTCCTCGGCAAGCATAGCTTCCGCGCCGGCATCGATTTCCGCATGCAACTGCTGCATAACATCGGAGAAAACGGCAATTCCATGGGGAATTTCGTTTTCAGCAATACCTATACGCAGGCAACGGATAATGGGGCCATAGCCGCGGGAGCCCTGGGTTTGAGCTATGCGGCCTTCCAGTTGGGTATCCCCACCAGCATGTCGGTCGATAATAACACCAGTGTGACGGAGGGCAATCCTTACTATGGTTTTTATGCAATGGATACCTGGCGAGTCACGCGCAACCTGACTTTGACCCTCGGGCTCCGCATCGAAGATGAAGAGGGTCCGACCGAATCGTATAATCGCGCCATTGGCCCATTCGACCCGACTGCGTCATTGCCCATCGCCGCGGCCGCCCAGGCGGCATATGCCAGCAACCCGATTCCCCAGCTCCCGGCCAGCGCTTTCAGCGTTGTGGGCGGAGATGAATATGTCGGCAGCAACGGCGTGAGCAGCCATTTGTGGCAGAACGAGGTGATGCCTCTGCCGCGGTTGGCGGCGGCATGGCAGGCGACGCCTAAGACCGTCGTACGCGCCGGCTACGGTGTCTACTACGACACTCTCAACGTCACCAATGAAGCGGCGAACCAGTCGGGTTACTCCTGTACGCAGACGAACGTCGCCAGCAACAATGCCGGTGTGTCCTGGAACTACGGAAACCCGTACCAGGGTGTTTCCATCCTCAGCGATCCGTTTCCCAGCATGGCCGGTGGCGCTGCCCCGTGCGTGCCGTATGGAAGCGGGCTGGGCCCCATGTACCAGGTGGGGCGCGGTTTTACCTTCATTCCCTATGATCGTGAGCACCCGCGGGTACAGCGATGGCGGGCCTCGGTGCAGCGGCAACTTGGCAGAGACATGCTTGTCGAAGCCACCTACTGGGGTCAGTGGGCCTCCAATCTGGGCGTTACCCGCAGGCTCGACGCCCTGCCGGCCCAATACTGGGAAACCGGACTCGTCCGCAACAACACCCAAAACAACCTCCTGACGGCCAACGTCGCCAACCCGTTTTACATTGGCAATTTCGCGTCGATGCAGAGTTCCAATCCGACCCTCTATAGCTACATGACTCAGCAGTCGTTCTACACCAGTTCCATCATCCAGGCCGAACAACTGCTCCGGCCATACCCGCAAATGAACGGCCTCTATGAAGCGGACGATCCGCTCGGAAGGAACCGGGTCAAGGCCCTGGAAGTGGACTTTAACCGCCGTCTGTCGCATGGCCTCAACCTGAACTTTTCCTGGTCGTGGCTGAGCGCGTGGGACAAGCTGATCTTCAACAATGAATTCGATCCCGTGCCCACCTGGTACCCGAGCAACAACGGGCGTCCGGAGCGGTTGACCATCAACGGCCTGTACGAATTGCCTTTTGGCGCGGGAAAGCGGTTCCTGAACCACGGCGTCGCCGCCGCGGTCCTGGGCGGCTGGCAGATCGCCGCGACGTGGGAGTATCAGTCGGGCGATGTGATCAGTTGGAGCAACATTTACTACTATGGCGACCTGAGTTCGCTTGCTTCGACTCTCAACGATGTGCCGCGCACCATAGCCCAGTGGTTCAATAATACGGCGCCGTTCGAGCGCAATCCGTCCAATCAGCCGGCGTCCTATTCGGTGCGCGTCTTCCCGCAGTACATCAACGGCGTGCGCGGCGACAAACTCCTGCAGACGAATGCAAACATCCACCGCGCCATCAAGCTGGGCGAACGGGCGACATTCCATCTGCGCGCGGATTTGTTCAATGTGTTCAACCGCTCGCAGATGTCCGATCCGGATACCAACCCGAGCGACTCGACATTCGGCCAGGTCCTGTCCGAGACCGGCTCGCAGAATCGGTTCCTTCAGGTTCAGGCGCGCATCGTCTTCTGATTCCATCTCCTCGCTATCCAGGGTGTAAAATCGACCTCGAAAGGTAGTCCATCATGCCACCGACAAAAATCGATCGCCGATCTCTTCTGCGGAGCGCCCTCGCGACGGGGACCCTATTCGGCTTGGACGCGCTGTTTACAACCGAGCGCACCCACGCGGCCGCGGTAGGGCCCAACGACCAGATCAAGGTCACGAAGCTCGAAGCGTTTGTTCTCAAGAACTCATGGGTCTTCGTGAAGATCTCGACCGATGCCGGCATTACCGGTTGGGGCGAAATGCTCAAAGACGACGCCAAGGCGTGCGCCGCCGGCGCGCTCGAAGTCGGACGTTACCTGGTAGGCCAGGACCCCAATCGCGTGGTCTTTCACTGGCAGGCGATTGAGCGCGGTGCGTTTTATCGCGGGGGCCCGATCAAGACCGCCATCCTCAGCGGCATCGATCAGGCTCTCTGGGACATCAAGGGCAAAGTCTACGGCGTGCCTGTTTACAAGCTGCTTGGCGGCCCCACCCGCGACCGGATTCGCGTCTACGGTCAGGTCAGTTCGGTTACCGGCGTCAACGCCATGAAAGTGGGGCCGAATGCGACGCGGGCTCCCTTCAAGTACATCGAGGGGCAGAAGTTCGTGGACGAAGTGGCGGAACGGTTCAAAGCTCTGCGGGAACGCTACGGTTCCGGCGTCGATATCGCCATCGACTTTCATGGGGCGGTGGAGCCTCCCACGGCCTCGCTTCTCATTAAAGCTCTGGAACCGTACCAGCCCTGGTTCTACGAAGAGGTGGTTCAGCCCCTCAACGTAGATGTCATGGCGGAGTTGGCGAAGAAGACCCACATCCCACTCGCCACCGGTGAGCGAATCTTCACGAAGTGGGGCTTCAGGGAGATTCTGGAAAAAAAGGCGGCCATGATCCTCCAGCCGGATGTCTGTTACGCCGGCGGTATCACGGAACTCCGGCTCATTGCCGGTATGGCGGAGGCTTACTACTTGCCGATCGCGCCCCACAACCCGCAAGGACCGTGCTCGCTGGCGGCCAGCCTCCAGATTGCCGCGTCGATCCCGAACTTCCTCATCCAGGAGCGCGGCGATGCCGAGCACGCCAACCTCCTCGCGAAACCCTTGCCTCCGGTGAAGAACGGGTATCGCGATCTCCCGACCGAACCGGGCCTTGGTATCACCATCGACGAGAACAAGCTGATGGCGCAGGTTGGCGAGCCCCAGGAGTACCGCACCCGGTATGACCCCGACGATGGTTCCGTCATCGATTGGTAAGCCGCACCAGCCGCGCGTTCCACGAGAGATTTTGCGTTGACAGCAGGCGCCGCGGGCTTGACAACCCCGAAGACGGCCCATACAATCTGCTCTTAATGGTTTAATCCTGTAATTACAGCATCACAGGATTTCAGTCGACGGTTTTCGTGGCGCGCGCACTCCTGCGTGCAGCCTCGACACTCATGTCGGGGCGTTTTTCGCCCGCCTGGACGCCGGTCCCAGAGGGCAACACAGTGAAGCGGTCGCGCGCAGTGAATCGGAGAGCGGCTTATGCATGGGAAATCTGTTTTGGTTATGGCTGGAATTGCGGCTCTTCTCTGCCGCTGCGGAGGGAGCCCCGCCGTCAAAAACGCCGGCGCCCCGCAACAGGCCCAGTTGTTTGTCCAACTGCCGGATTTCGCGGTGACACCCGACGGCATGGCGGTCGCGCCCGACGGCGATCTGCTGCTGGCCTGCCCCAACTTTGCCAGTTACCCCAAGGGCGCCACCAGGCCCGGCGTTCCCGCCCGCTTCGTCAAGATCGGCAAGGATCGCAAGGTCCGCGATCTGTTCGAATGCCCCATCCTGGCCGAAACCGGCAGGGCGTGCCCCATGGGAGTCGAGTTCAGCCCCCAGGGCGATTTATTCGTGGTCGACAATCAGAACTGGGCGGCCGGAAACGGACGTGACGGCGAAATCAACCAGGGCCGCATCCTGCGCCTGCGCCTCGATGGCGACAAGCTGGTCGAGACCATCGTGGTGGCAAAGGGGATCAGCCACCCCAACGGATTGCGGCTCCGCAACGGCCAGGTGTACGTTTCCGTGTCGAAGCTGCCCAAGGTCAAACGTCCCGACGGCCTCATGGTCAGCGCCGTCTACCGTTTTCCCATGGACGGCCGCGATATCCAGGTGAAGAATACCTTGGACGACCCCAACCTTCTGGCCAGCTTCGTCACCGAGAACAAGTTCGCGCAGTACGGCCTCGATGGCATCGTCTTCGACAGCAAGGGCAACCTCTTTGTGGGCAACTTCGGCGATGGCAAGATCCAGAAGCTGACCTTCGACGATAAGGGCAACCTCGCCAGCAATACTCTCTTTGCCAAGACCGACCACGACTACTCGCGCGATCCAAAGCTGCCTGGTTTCCTCGCCAAGGCTACCGCCGCCAAAATGCGCAGTACCGATGGCATGTGCGTCGACAAGGCCGACAACATCTATGTAGCCGACTTTTCCAATAACGCCATCGCCAAGGTCACTCCCGCCGGCGTGATTTCCGTGCTGGCCCAGAACGCCGACTTGGGCGGCCGCAATGGCGCCTTGAACGAGCCCGGAGAACCGATCGTCTGGAACGGCATGCTGATCGTGTCGAACTTCGATGCCGTAATCGAGCCCGACAAGGTCAATACCAAAACCGAATCGCCGGCGACGCTTTCGCTGCTGAGGCTGGAATGAGGCTGCTGGCGACGGTCGTGGGCGGGGCGGTCTGCGGCGCGCTCGTTTTCGGCGTCTGGCCGGAGATGTGGAAGAGTTACGGCATCATGGGCGGTTGGCTGGCCGCGACCATTGTGATCGGCATCTGCTGGTACATGAACCACTGGGTTGGGATGATCTGGAACGAGCCGGGCCGGATCTGGGTCGACCAGGGTTGGGCCGTCAGCTCGTCCGGCATCGTGTGGGCGGTGGTGCGCTTCCATTCCGAGTTTGCCCAGTGCCTGCCCACGCTGATCTGCTGCCTGATCGGCGGAGGGCTGGCCGGCGTATTGGCGGCGAAGGTGAAGAAGCACCATCCGAGCTTCAACCGGAACGCCGGCGTGCCGGCCGAATCGCGGGAGCCGGTATGTATGAAATGATGTCGCACTATGCCGGCGCGATCGGCATGCCGCCGGTCAGCATACTGACCACCGTCTTCGGGGCGTTCTGCGTGGCGTTCACCGTCATCATCTGCTGGGGCAGGCTGGTGGAAGACTTCGGCGCCATCGGCGGCATGATGGCGGCCGCGTTCATCATCGGCACCTTTTGGGTTTTGAATCACAAGCTGCCGGGCTTTGGCATCAACCCCGAGTTGATTCCGCATCCCGACGGTGGCTCCAAGCAATTCGGCTTGATCTACCAGGGCTTCCGCGGGGCGGCTCCATGGGTGGACATGGGCACGGCCATCGCCGCCGGCATGTGGGTTTGCGGGTTGTGCGAAACCGCTCGCGGCGGCAGACTGTGGGCCGCGGCGGAATCCGGCCCGCGGGTTCTGGCGACCGTCCTCGGCGGCGCCATCGGCGGCGCGATGGTGGGGTTGATCGGTTGGACCGGCGCCAACCTGTTTGGCTACAAGTGACCGGCGGAGCGCTCCCGATGGCGAAATACCTCTTGGCCCACGACCTGGGCACCAGCGGCAACAAAGCAACGTTGTATACCACCGAGGGCGCTCTGGTGGCCAGCCGCACCTGCCCGTACGACACCCGCTACTTCAATGGAAATTGGGCCGAACAGGAGCCGCGGGATTGGTGGAGCGCGGTGTGCCGCTCCACCCGGGAGTTGCTGATCGAGGCCCGGGCCAGCGCTTCCCAGGTGGCCGTGGTGGCGCTGAGCGGACAAATGATGGGCTGCACGCCGGTGGACCGGGAGGGCAACCCATTGCGTCCCTCCATGCTCTATTGCGATCAGCGGGCTACCCGGCAAGCCGCGCAGGTGCTCTCCAAAATCGATCCGAAGAGTTTCTACGCCATTGCCGGCCATCGCGTCAGCGCCTCCTACGCGCTCGAAAAGCTGATGTGGATCCGCGACCACGAGCCGGAGATCTACGCCCGCACTTACAAGACCCTGTGCGCCAAGGATTACATCAACTTCCGCCTGACCGGGCGCATGGCCACCGATTACTCGGATGCTTCCGGAACCAATGCCTTCGACCTCAACACCTTCCGCTGGTCCGAGAAGATCGTCGATCTGGCGGGGATCGACGGAGAGAAATTTCCCGAGGCGCTGCCATCCACCGCCATCCTGGGAACAGTCACAGGTTGCGCCGCCCGCGAGACCGGTTTGAAGCAGGGCACGCCGGTAGCGGTGGGCGGCGGAGACGGAAGTTGCGCGGGCGTGGGCGTGGGGTGCATCAAGCCCGGAACGGCGTATAACTATCTCGGCTCGTCATCCTGGGTCGCGCTGACGGTGGAAAAACCCATCGTCGATCGCGAAATGCGCACCATGAACTGGGCCCACTGCGTCCCGGGCTATCTGCACCCCAGCGGCACCATGCAGACGGCCGGCTCCAGCCACGCCTGGCTGAAAAACACTCTCTGCCAGACGGAGGAGCAACAGGCCGCCGCGCGAGGTGTCAGCCCGTACCAATTGATCGACGAAGCCGTCGAGCGCGTGCCCGCCGGGTCCAACGGAGTTTTGTTTTTGCCGTATATGCTGGGCGAGCGGACTCCGTGGTGGAATCCCAACGCGCGCGGAGCGTTTGTCGGGCTCGGCCTGGCCACGCGGCGCGAGGACATGCTGCGAGCCGTCATCGAAGGCATCACCATGAACCTCGGCATCATCGTGAATATCTTTCGCGCCCACGTGCCCATCGATGCGATTACGGTGATTGGCGGCGGCGCGCGCAGCGCGGTGTGGCGGCAGATCATGGCGGACGTTTATGGATGCCCGGTACAATCGCTCAACTTTCTGGAGGAAGCAACCTCGATGGGCGCGGCGGTCATCGGCGGCGTTGCGGCCGGGCTGTTCGCCGATTTCGAGGTGATTCATAAGTTCGTCTCGGTGGATCGCACCGCTGTACCAAACGCGGAAAATCGGGAAGTGTACAGCAGGCTGATGCCTGTGTTTGAGAAAACGTATCGTTCATTGGTGGAAGTCTTCGACGATCTGGCGAAGCTGAACTAAGTACTGTGGGACAGGCCTCCTGGCCTGTCGTAGCCGCGAAGCGGCTTCTTTGAGCCGGCGACAGGCCAGGAGGTCTGTCCCACCGAACGCGAGTACTAATCGAGAGGAGCCGTCCATGCGTGCCGTTGCCGTTACCGAACCGGGAAAAGTGGAAATCGTCGAGCTGGGCCGTCCCACGCCGGGGCCCTATCAGGCGCTGGTCCGGACCGAGGTGGCGTGTCTGTGCAACGCCACCGATGGCAAGCTGATCGCCGGCCATTTCCCCGGTGTGGACAAGTACCCGCTGGTGCTGGGGCACGAAGGCGCGGGAATTGTCGAGGCCGTCGGCGCCAAGGTCCGCAATTTCCAGGTGGGGCAGCGAGCCATCGGAGGGCTGGTCTTCGATTTTTCCGATCCCGGGTATTCCAGCGGCTGGGGCGGCTTCTCGGAATACACGCTGGCGAACGATCACGATGCCATGGTGGCGGACGGGGTAGCCGACGCGGAGCACGGTTGGATCGAGTGCTATGAAATTCAGCGCCCGGCGCCGATGGACATTTCCGTGGAGGCGGCGCTGCTGATGTGTACCTGGCGGGAAGTGTATGGCGGCTTCGGCGACTTCGGGCTCGGCGCCGGCCGCGATATCCTCATATTCGGCGCGGGACCGGTCGGTCTGAGCTTCGTGAAACTCGGAAAATTGCTCGGCCTCGGATATATCGGCGTGGTGGACCCGCTCGAAACGAAGCGCCGCCGGGCCATCGAAATGGGAGCGGACGAAGCGTTCCTACCGGACGGTCCCGCTTTGAGAGACCTCACGGCACGGCGCGGCAAACCTCTGGACGCCGTCGTCGATGCGGTGGGCAGGGAATCCATCGCCAATGCCGCGCTGAGCCTGATCGGCATGGGCGGCTCCATCTGTATCTATGGCGTGCTGGCCGAGCCCAGCATTACCATCCACAAGCACCTTGGTCCTTATAACTTCAATCTCCTGATTCACCAGTGGCCGACCCGAGCGCGCGAGCGGGCCGCCATGGAGCCTCTGTGCGATTGGGTCCGCCAGGGAAAACTGCGGGCGGCGGATTTCATCAGCCACGAATTCCCGGTGGAGCGGATCGCCGACGCCATCGAGGCAGTCCGCACCGGCGAGTCGCTCAAGGTTCTGCTGCGTTATTGAGGTTACCTGGCGACCGTAACCGCCCTGCCGGTATAAGGCACAACTTTGTCCGGCTGCGCGGCCGGCGCCGTTCCCTCCCCGTGCCTGGGGGCTACAAAAACGAGGCGGAATGTGCGCGACGCAAGCATGCCCGGGAAGCTGCCCTGGCGCTCGCCTATGGTGAGCTGCCGGCGGCCGTCGTCCCAGTGAATGGGGATGGTGGCGTAGGCGGCTTTCTCGTAATTGTAATTATCGTTCTCGTCTTCGTAGAGGGTGAAGTCGCCGCTGGCGCCGGTGTAGACGCGCAGCTCGATCGGGTCGGCGGGCTTTTCGGTGGCGTATTCGAGATCCGGCCCCATGGGAACGATGGACCCGGCACGGATGTAGAGCGGGATACGCTCGAGCGGCGCCGCTGCGTCCACCATCCTCCCGCCGCTGACAGAGCTTCCGGTCCAGAAGTCGTACCAACCGGAGACGGGCAGATAGAGATGACGGGTAGTAGCTCCCTGCTCAGTGACCGGATTGACCAGGATCGCGGGTCCGAACAGGAACTGGTCGCCGATGTTCATGACCTTGGGGTCCGCGGCGAAATCCATGACCAGGGCGCGCATGGGAGTGTAGCCGGCGCTTGAGGTCTTCCAGGCCAAAGAGTAAATGTACGGCAGGAGGCGGTAGCGCAGACGATCGAAGGCGGTGAGAATCTTCTGCGCCTCGGGGCCGTAAGACCAGAGCTCATTATGACTCGGGGCGCGCGTCGCTTTGGAGTCCACCACGATGTTCACCGCTTCCCCGCCCCAGGCGGCGAGTTCCGCCGGATCGGTGGAGCGGGTTCCATGCGTCCGGAAAATGGGGCAGAAGGTTCCATACTGGAACCAGCGCACGAATAACTCGCGGTAGGCCGGATCGTCCGGGTTTCCGATGTAGAATCCGCCGATGTCGGTGGTCCAGTAGGGAATTCCGGAGAGAGAAAAATTCAGCCCGGCGGGAATCTGCCGCTTCAAAGTTTCGAAATTAGACATGACATCGCCCGACCAGGCGGCCACGCCGTAGCGCTGAATGCCGGCAAAGGCCGAGCGGGAGAGAATGAAGACCCGCTTCCGGTCCGATTCGCTGCGCTGTCCCTCGGATACGCCGGCGGCATGCAGGAGCGGGAAAATGTTGGCGTAGCGGGCGCCGCTGCCGATGGCGGTTTTATCGCGCGTGATGATGTTCTCTTCGCGCCCCGACGTCTCAGGCTCGGTGGTATCGAGCCACCAGGCGTCGGCGCCGATCTTGAAAAGGGCGTTGTCCATCAGGCTCCAAAATGCGGCGCGGGCCTCCGGGTTCATGGCATCGTAGAGCGCCATCCCGGCCGGATGAACTCCGCCCACGACTTTACGGTCGAGGAAAAAGCCGCGCTTGTCCATGTCTTCGTAAGCCGCGGAGCCGGGATAGAAGTAAGGCCAGGCCGAAATCATCAGGTGAAAGTCGAGGCGATGAAGATCGTCGATCATGGCCTTCGCATCGGGGTAGTCCTTGTTGAAGCGGAACGAGCCCATGTTATCCCACCAGAACCAATCCTGCACGATGTTGTCGACCGGGATGTGCAGTTGGCGGTACTGGCGAGCCACGCTGAGCAACTCCTGCTGGGAGCGGTAGCGGTTCTTCGATTGCCAGAAGCCGTAAGCCCACTTCCCGAACAGGGGCACGGCGCCGGTAAGGTCGCGGTACGCGGCGATGATGCTGTCGAAATCCGGCCCGTAGAAGAAGTAGTAGTCGATGGCGTCGGCCACTTCCGAGCTCAGATACAGGCCGTGTACGAAGCGGGCGTTGAACCGGCTTCTGGAAGTGTTATTCCAGAACAGGCCGTAGCCGTTGGTCGATACCATGAGCGGCACGGCGATGACGGTGTTGTCCTGGGAGAGGTCGACCGATTCGCCGCGATAGTTCCAGACGCCGGCCTGCTGCTGGCCGAGGCCATAGAACGCCTCTTTGGAAGCGTAGACGCCGAAGGAGAGCTCGGCGTGGAAAGTGTCCTCGCCGTTGACCTTGGCGGGGTACATGTTGCGGGTGCCTTCCTGCAAGAGGCGCTTGCCCGAGGAGTCACGGTAGGCGATAGCCCCATCCGCGCGGTTGACGGTCACCCGCAGGCGCGAAGTAACCAGGGTGACGTCGCGATCCGTGGATTCCATTTTCCAGGGTACGGCCGGCCAGGCGGTCTTAGTGACGACATAATCCGGGCGGCTGGGCAGGCTCGAAGTAGGAGAATAGCGCGCGCGAATGATCGAAGGGGAGCAAACGTCGATCCGCAGCACGCCCGTCCGCATGGCGAACTCAACGCCGGTGGCCTCCTGGCGGACGGCAACGACCGGATTCAGCGGGTTCCACTGGGCGTAGGCCGCGCCGGCGGCGAGCGGGAGCAAAAGCCATGGCAGGCGGAGAAGGGCGATGTTTACTGTTGATTTGGGATACATGGCTTCCTAACCGGCGTAGCCGGAACCCCGGCCGTCACCGTGGCGCACGCACTCCTGCGTGCCGCGTCGAGTATCTACTCGACGCCTCTGCGTCCAGTGGTTTGCGCGGGCCCAAGGTCCAAACGACGCAATCGAAAAACATCTTGCCGAAAAAAATAACGACTTCACGATAGCGGTCCTCCGGTTTGGTGTCAAGCCGTGCAACGACGGCTGGATCGTGTCACGGATCCTCCGGACCGGGCGAGGTTCCATGGTTGGGAGTGTTGCCCGTTGTTCCCGAGGCCGGGCCGTGGTTTAATTGGAGCCAGAGTAGCGCATGGAGGGACGGCAATGCCTGTGATACACGCCGTCGATCACCAACGGCAAGAGATGCACACCACGGCCGATGGTCCGATCACGATGGACGACATTCGCAAACACCTCACTCAGGAGCATCGGGACAAAGGCCTGCCGTATCGCGAGCTGATCGAAGCCTCCGGAGCGACGGCCGAGTTTTCGGCTTCCGACGTTCGCACAACGGTCGAACTTCTTCGAGGGTATGGCAAGAAGGGAGTGCTTGGTCCAACCGCCATCGTAGTCGGCAACGATTCGGCCTATGGCATGATACGAATGCTCGGAATCCTGCTCGAAGGTATCTGCGAACTGCAGCCATTTCGAACCCGGGAAGAGGCTGAACGATGGCTTGCCGATGCCTCCGCCTCTCGAGGGGCGAGTGAGTCGTAGCAGCCGGTGGCGGGAGTGGCAGTGTCGCGGAGAACAGGCACCGTCGTACATTCTTGTTTGGACCAGAATTTTAGACTAAAATCGAATCGAGATGATTGAGGTCAGCGTCCACGAAGCCAAAACGCAGCTTTCCCATCTCCTGGACTTAGTCCAGGACGGCGAAGAGGTGCTCATTCACCGTCACGGGAAACTCGTTGCCCGCCTGGCGGCCGCCACGCGGGTGGCACCATCTCCGTTCGGAGCCATGCAAGGTGAGTTCGAAGTGCCGGAAGGCTGGGACCGGCCTCTATCTCCAGAGGAAGCGGATGCCTTCTGGGAAGGCAAGTGGTGAATCTTCTCGACACCAGCGTGCTCTTGTGGACCTTGGCGGCCCCCAACCGTCTGTCGGAGGCAGCCCGGGAGGCCATTGCCGCGGGCGACCCGGTGCTCAGCGTCGCGTCATATTGGGAAGTGGTTATCAAGGCGAGGAAGGGGCTACTGCCGATTTCCGATCCGGTGAGTTGGCGGACACGGGCGGCGGGGCTGCTGGGCGGCCGGGTTTTGCCCATCCGAGCCAGCCACATTACGGCCCTGGCCGCACTCCCTGATCTGCATCGCGATCCGTTCGACCGGGTGCTGATCGCGCAAGCCGTAGCGGAGGGCCTGCCGTTGGTCACCAGCGACCGGCAGATCGGGGCCTACCCAGTGCGCGTCGTCTGGTAAAGGAGGAACGTGGAGACGAAGGCTCTGGGGCGGTGCTCTCAAGAATTCGGAGCAGGGGTTGCTGTCCCGGTTTCGCCGTCGATGGTCCAAGACTCGATCCCATAGCGGTTCCACATGCTGTACAAAAAGTACCGCCGCTGGCAATTTGGGTTCCGCATTTTTGCCAGTACACCGCTGGTCGCCTCAATTCACTTGGGTAAGGGCTCAGCCCAACCGTTCAATACATGTTACCAAAATAATGTTTTCAGGTCTGAAACTATGGTGCTACTCCCGGCGCTGGCCTAGGGGGCGCCGTCGGGCGATTTCGGCGGCAATGGGGGAACGGCGGCTCCTATCGCATCAGCTCGCTCGACTTACCCGCAAAGTCCAGCACCCAGCCCGGAAAGATGCCCAGGACCAAAGTTCCGAGCGCCGGCAGAATCAGTGCCGCGCCCATGGCGGGCGACAACGGTTCCACGGCTTCGGCGGCCGGGCCCGGTTCGTGCATGTACATCATCACCAGGATGCGCAGGTAGTAATACGCCGCCACGGCGCTATTGAGCAGACCCAGCACGGTTAGCCAGACCAGGTGCGATTCCAGTGCCGCGCGGAAGATGTAGAACTTGCCGAAGAAGCCGCCGGTGAGCGGGACGCCTATCAGCGAGAGCAGGAAAATGGTGAGCATGGCGGCCGTAAGCGGTTGTTTCTGTGCCAGGCCCTTGAAGTCCTCGATATCGGTGTACTTTTCGCCGCGGCCGGACAGGTGGCTCACCACGGCGAAAGCGCCGATATTCATGCAGGCGTAGGCCACCAGGTAGAACATGGCGGCCGCGGCGCCAACTTGAGAACGCGCCGCCAGCGCCACCAGCACGTAGCCGGCATGGGCGATCGAGCTATAAGCCAGCATGCGCTTGAAGTTGGTCTGGGTGAGCGCGGCGAAATTGCCCACCGTCATGGAGAGCAGCGATGCGCCCCATACCAGCGGCTCCCAGTGGGCTCCGATGGGCCCAAAGGCGGTGAGAAAGATGCGCAGGAAAATGGCAAAGCCGGCGGCTTTGGGGCCGGCCGACAGAAATGCCGACACCGGGGTGGGAGCGCCCTGATAGACGTCCGGTGCCCACATCTGAAAGGGGGACGCGGAAACCTTGAAGCCCAGGCCGACGAACATCAGCGCTGCGGCGGCCACGATCATCACCGGCGGGTCGGCGCGGAGCGGCCCGATGGACCGGCGCACGGCGTCGAGGTTGATTGTGCCGGTGGCGCCGTAAATCAACGCCACGCCATAGAGGAAGAAGGCGGTGGCAAAGGAACCCAGCAGGAAATACTTTAGGGCCGCTTCATTCGACCGCTTGTCGTCGCGAAAAAATCCCGCCAGCACGTAACTCGAAATGGAGGAGATTTCGAGACCGATGAAAATGATGATGAGATCGCTGGCGGAGGCCATCAGGCATTGGCCCGAAATGGAAAACAGCAGCAGGGCGTGAAATGCGCCGGTTTCCCCATCCTGACGGGCCAGGAAAGGGTAGGAAGGCAGGACGATCAGTATGCCGACACCCATCACCAGCACCCGGAAAAAAGTGGCGAAGCCATCCACCATCAACATGCCGCCGAAGGCCGGGCCGGGGTTGGAGGCGCCGGCGATGGCAACGGCAATACCGGCAATCAAGGTCAGCAGAGTGAGATGGCCGAACAGCGGCGAAGAGCGGCGCTTCACCAGGGGATCGAGCACCATGATGAGGGTGCCCGCCAGGATCAGCAGCGTTTCGGGCAGGAAGCGCAGCAGGTCGGTGGCGCCGGGGTAGGCGTTAACGGGCACGGCTCACCTCCACGGGGCGGTGAAGCTCTACCCGGAATGGGACGTTAATCTGAGTTTGGCTGAGCACGGCGGCGGTGGTTTTGCCGATCGGCGGGAGGAAGCTCTGGGAGTAGACGCCCATCCACACCATCATGACGGCGAGCGGAACGACCGCGGCCCATTCGCGCAAATTCATGTCGCGGATGTGCGCGCGGACTTCGTGGCCCGCCTCGCCGTAGAAGACGCGCTGGTACATCCACAGCATGTAGCAGGCGGAAAGGATCACGCCGATGGCGGCCCAGGCGGTCCAGGTGAAATTGGCCAGGGCGGTTCCCTGCAGCACCAGGTATTCGCCCACGAAATTGTTGAGCATCGGCAGGCCGATCGAGGCCAGGGTAGCGAACAGAAAAGCGGTGGAAAGCCATGGCGCCGCGGTTGCCACGCCGCCGTAATCGGCGATTTCGAGCGAATGCCTGCGCTCATAGAGCAGGCCGACCAGGGCGAAGAGTGCGCCGGTGGAAATGCCGTGGCTCAACATCTGGTAGGCGGCCCCATCGAGGCCCTGCTGGGTAAACGAAAAAATCCCCAGCACCACGAAACCCAGATGGCTCACCGACGAATACGCCACCAGCTTTTTCATATTGGGCTGCACCATCGCCACCAGCGCGCCGTAAATGATCCCGATGATGGCGAGAACGGCGATCCAGCCGGAGCAGGCCCGGGCCGCCGCCGGGAACAAGGGCAGGCAGAAGTGCAGAATTCCGTAGGTGCCCATCTTCAGCATGACCGACGCCAGCATGACGGAACCGGCGGTGGGCGCCTCCACGTGCGCATCCGGCAGCCAGGTGTGCAGCGGGAACAGAGGCACTTTGATGGCGAAGGCGACGAAGAAGGCCAGGAACAGTAACATCTGCTCCTCGGGGCGGAAACCGAGTTGCCCGCTGGCCAGCAGGTCCAGGATCTTGGGATAGCTGAACGTGCCGGCCTTCAGATACAGATAAATGATGGCCACCAGCATCAGGGCCGAGCCGGCCATGGTGTAGAGGAAGAACTTCACGGCGGCGTAGATGCGGCGCTCGTGGCCCCAGATGCCGATCAGGAAATACATCGGCACCAGGCTGACTTCCCAGAAGACAAAAAACAGGAACAGGTCCTGCGCCAGAAACACCCCGATCAGGCTGAATTCCAGCAGCAGCAGGAAGGCGTAGAATTCCTTGACGCGGTTCTGAATATTGCGCCAGGAAATCAGCACGCAGATGGGGGTGAGGAAGGTGGTCAACAGCACCAGCCACAGGCTGACGCCGTTGAGCGAGACGAAGAAATGAATCTCGGGCGACCGGATCCAGGTGGTGTCCACCGCGAACTGTTCGCCGCCAAGGCCGCGATCGAAATAGCCGATCAGTGCGAGGGAGCAGACGAACGTAGCCAGCGAAAGAATCAGCGCCCAGGCGCGGGAACCGGCAGGGGAAGACCGTGGAACGAACAGGGCCGCCAGGAAACCCGCCAGCGGGAGGAAGAGGACCAGGGTCATCAGGTTCACCGGGCACCTCCCGCCATGCCGATGGCCACAATCATCACCACCGCTCCGACCAGCACCCAGGTGGCATAGCTGCGAATATTGCCGGATTGCCACAAGCGCAGCACCGAGCCCAGGTTGCGGCAGCGCGCGCCGATTCCATTGACGCTGCCATCGATCAAGCCGGCGTCCACGCCCTTCCACAGCACGGCGCGCGAGCCGTCCACCACCGGCGCGACCACGGCGGCGTCGTAGATTTCATCCACAAAGTACTTGTTATAGACCAGCCAATACAGCCCCTTGAACCCATCGGCAAAAGAATCCGCCAGAGCCGGTTTGGCCACGTACATCAGGTAGGCGACCGCGATACCGATCAATCCCGCGGCGGTCGAAATCGCCATCAGGCCTGCGTCTTCGGGCACTTCCTGGGCGGGGAAGACCGCGCTCAGAAACTCGGGCACTTTGAACAACCAGCCGCCGGCGAGCGAAAGCGCGGCCAGCACGGCGAGCGGAGCCAGCATTACCGCCGGAGATTCGTGCGGGTGATGGTTGCCGCGGTAGCTGCCGAAGAAGGTCAGGAACATGGCGCGAAAAACGTAGAAGGCCGTGAGGCCGGCTGTGACCGTACCCGCCCAGTACATCCACGGCGCGTGCGCATGGGCAGCCAGCAGAATGGCGTCTTTGCTCCAGAAACCGGCGAAGGGCGGCACGCCGGCGATGGCCACGGCGGCGCACATCATGGTCCAGAACGTCCAGGGGATCTTGCCGCGCAAACCGCCCATGTGCCGCATGTCCTGTTCGCCGGAGAGCGAGTGAATCACCGCGCCCGAACCCAGGAACAGGAGAGCTTTGAAAAACGCGTGGGTCATCAGGTGATAGATACCGGCGGAAAATGCGCCGACGCCCACGCCCACGAACATGTAGCCCAACTGCGACACGGTGGAATAGGCGAAAACCTTTTTGATATCGTTCTGCGCCAGGCCGATGGTGGCGGCAAAAAACGCCGTGGCGGTGCCGATGATGGCGATCGTCTCCATGGCCTGCGGCGCGTGGACGTAGATGGGCCAGGAGCGCGCCGTCATATAGACGCCGGCCGTGACCATGGTCGCGGCGTGGATCAGCGCTGAAACCGGAGTGGGGCCGGCCATGGCGTCCGGCAGCCAGACATACAACGGAATTTGCGCCGACTTCCCGCAAGCGCCCAACAGCAGGAGCAGGCCGATGGCAGTCAGCATGGCGGTAGGAGCGCCGGCCGCTTGCCCGGAGACCACCGAAAAATCGAGCGAGCCGAATTGCCTGAAAATCAGGAACGCGGCCAGGGAAAAGCCGAAGTCGCCAATGCGGTTGACGATGAACGCCTTGTTGCCGGCGTCGGTGGCGAATTTCTTATCGAAATAGAAACCGATGAGGAGGTAGCTGCACAGGCCCACGCCCTCCCAGCCGACGAACAGGAGCAGGTAATTCGCCGCCAGCACCAGCGTCAGCATGAAGAACATGAACAGGTTCATGTAGGCGAAAAAGCGGTAGTAGCCGCCCTCGTGCGCCATGTAGCCGATGGAATAAATATGGATCAGCGAGCCGATGCCGGTCACGATAAGCAGCATCACCGCCGTCAGCCGATCGACGGTCATATCGACCCCGATCGAAAGCGTGCCGCTTTGGATCCAGGTGAAGTAGCGTTCGGTGATCGGACCGTTCAGCGGCGCCCCGGCGGCCAGCGTCTTCAGCACCCACAGGAACGACAGCAGCACGCTGCCGACGGCAACCGCGTTGACCAGCGCCTTCGGAAACCGGCGCCCGAAGATGCCGTTGATGGCGAAACCCGCCAGCGGGAATAGAGGGATGAGCCAGAGTAGCATCGGTTGTGCGTCAGTCCTTCATCGAGCTGATATCGTCGATATTCAGCGTGGCGCGGTTCTTGAACACGGTCAAAATGATGGCCAGGCCAACCGCGGCTTCGGCCGCCGCTACCACCATCACGAAGAAGACGAACAGGTGGCCGCTGACGTCCTTGTGCTGGTAAGCGAAGGCGATAAAGCTGAGGTTGACGGCGTTCAGCATCAGCTCGATCGACATGAACACAGTAATGATATTGCGGCGAAACAGGAAGCCGGCCACGCCGAGCGCGAACAGAAGGGCGCTCAGGACCAGGAACCAGGATAGCGGAACTTGCGACATGGCGGTGTCAGATCTCCTTCCGGGCCAGGACGATGGCGCCGACGATGGCGATCAGGATGAGCACACTGGTGACCTCGAAGGGGAGCAGGTAGGTGGTGAACAGAGCGCGGCCCACGGCTTGCGCCGATCCCCCGGTAAAGCCGCCGAAGTGCACGCCGGAATCCGGCTGCGAGCGGATGAAGTATGCCAGCAGCAGGGCGAAGACCAGCAGCGCCGGCACGCCCAGCAGGTGAGCTGTCTCGGATTTGCTTTGCCTGGTCTCGGTGCCGGCGTTGAGCAGCATGATGACGAACAGGAACAGTACCATCACCGCGCCGGCGTAGACGATCACCTGGGCGGCCGCGATGAATTCGGCGCCCAGCAGCAGATAGAGCACGGCGAGCGAGCCCATGACGCCGATCAGCGAGATGGCGCTCGAGATGGGGTGCGACTGCACCACTACATTGACGGCGGCTACCACGGCGATGGTCGCGAAGATCAGAAAGAGAATGACGTCCATTTTATCCGGCTCATTTCATCCAAGCTCATTTCACCCAAACAGCGCCACCCCCAGACCGGTGGCGAGCAGATTGACGATGGCGACCGGGAACAGGTACTTCCAGGCGAAACCCATCAACTGGTCGTAGCGAAAGCGGGGGAGCGTGCCGCGAACCCAGATGAACGCGAACAGAATGGCGCCGGTCTTGGCGCAGAACCAGAACAGCGGCAGCAGCCAGCTTTGCGTAAACGGGGCCAGAAACGCGGCCGCGATGAACAGAAAAACCAGGCCGGCGGCCGGCAGCGAGAAACGGTCCCTGCGGCGCGCCGGATGCAAGCCGTGGTACACCGCGATCAGCCCGGCCAGGGCGAAGACGGCCACCGGTACCAGTCCCGACCCGTATTCGGCGGGCCACGGCGCCACCCATCCGCCCAGGAACAAGAGCACCGCCATGGCGCTGACCGTAATCATGTTGGCGTACTCCGCCATGAAGAAAGAGGCGAATTTCATGCTGGAGTATTCGGTATGAAAACCGGCGACGAGCTCGTTTTCGGCCTCGGCCAGGTCGAAGGGGATGCGATTGGTTTCAGCGAACGCCGAGATCAGAAAAACGAGGAAGCCGATCCATTGCCAGCCGTGGAACAGGTTCCAGTTCCACAGCGTTCCCGCGTGGGCCGGATTTCCGCCCTGCGTCTCAACCAGCTTGCGCAGGCTCAACGTGTTCGAAATCAGCAGCGGCGCGGCGATAGTGAGCGATAGCGGCAGCTCGTAGCTGATCATCTGCGCCGAGCTTCGCAGGGCGCCCAGCAGAGCATATTTATTATTCGACGACCAGCCGGCCAGCGCCACGCCGTACACGCCGACCGAAGAAGCCGCCAGCACGAACAGCACGCCGATGTTCAGATCGGTCAACTGCATGTAGGTGTGGTAGCCGAAGACGTCGATCTCGGGTCCGAAGGGGATCACCGAAATCGAGAGCAGCGCCATGCTGACCGCGATGAACGGCGCGGCCAGGTAGAGCGGCTTGTTGACATACGGCGGCAGCAGATCTTCCTTGGTGATGAGCTTGATCACGTCCGCCAGCGGCTGCAGCAACCCATGCGGCCCCACGAAATACGGACCGGGCCTGACCTGGATGTGGGCGATCACCTTGCGCTCGACCCACTGCAAATAGGCCAGGGTGGTCATCAGAACACCGAAGACCACCAGGATCTTGATCAGGCTGATCGCGTAAAACCAGGTAGACGGGTCCATTAGCGGCTCTGGCGGCTTTCCACAACCGAATTCAGTATTTTAGAATAGCGCCCCAGGGTGCCGGAGGCGAACAGCCCATTGTGGTCGGAACGGACCAGGTCGGGCCGGGCATCCGCCGCCACCCGTCCGTTGATCGGGGTGGTCCCGGCCGCGCCGCCGGTAACCAGCACCGGCATGGGGACGTTGTAGCCGCGGACGGCGCCGCGAATCTCCTGGAAGACGGCGTCCGGTGTCCATGGCCCCATCTTCGCCGCCGCGCCCATTTCGCGCGCGACGTACCCGATGATTTCCAGATCCGCCTTGGCGCCCATGGTATTGACGGCGCGCTCGATCCGCTGCAGTTCACCGGTGCCGCTGGTGACGGTGCCGTTCTTTTCATAGGCGCACGCGGCCGGCAATACCACGTCGGCTTGAGCGGCGGTTTCGGTGAGAAACATATCCTGGACGACCAGGAACCCGGCCTTGCGGCTGGCGCCCGCCTTCAGCGGATTGGCGCCCACCACCCAGAGCACGCTCAGGTCGGCGGCAGCCATTTCATCGTAGTGAAGGCCGGGCTGGCCGGAAGGCTGGTAGCCGGGGAGGAGCTCCGGCGTCAACCCCATGTCCACCGCGCCGCGCGAATTGGAGCGGTCCACCAGCGGCACATACTTCACCGGAATGCCCAATTGCTCGCCAAACTCGACCACCGCCCGGATGTCGTCGCCTTTATAAGAATCGTCGAACAGAATCGCCAGATCGGGCTCGGCTTTGAGCCTGGCGGCGAGCGATGCGTAATCGCGCCCGCGCACCACCGCCGCCGCGTACTTATCCTCCCGGACCGGGTTGGCCGTCACCACGTAGACGTGCGCCTGGTGATGGCGGTAGTTGGCACGGATCTGGAAAGAGAGCAGCGGATGCTCCAGGGCCAGGTCGGCGCCCAGCACCAGCACGGCCTTGGCACGGTACAGATCGGCCACCGTGGCCAGCTTCCCGGTCTTGCCGCTCAGCGCATCGAGCGTCGTCACCACGTCGCCGGTACGGTGATGGTCGATGTTGTTGGTGCCCAGCACCTGGCGGGCAAACTTCTGCAGGTAGTAGTTCTCTTCGTTGGTCGTGTGGTTGGAGCCGATGATGCCGAAACTGCCCTCTTCGCCCAGCACCTGCTGGAACTTGTTCGCCACCGCGGCCAGCGCTTCCGACCAGCTCACCTCTTCCAGCTTTCCGTCCTTGCGCACCAGCGGCGCCTGAAGACGGTCCGGATGATCGTAGAAATCGAAACCGTAGCGGCCCTTGATGCACAGGAATTCGCCGTTGATGCCGGAGCGGTCGCGGTTGTTGCCGCGGAGGATGCGGTCGTTGCGCGTGCCCAAGGTAGTCTTGCAGCCGTCCGAACAATGCGTGCAGATGGTGCCGACGTGCGTCATTTCCCAGGGGCGGGTCTGGTAGCGGTAGGTGCCGCTGGTGAGCGCACCCACCGGGCAGATATCGATGCAGGCGCCGCACTCGTCGCATTCCAGGTGGTCGCCGTGATTGGGGGCGATTTCGGAGACCACGCCGCGGCTAACCACGCCCAGCGCCTTGACGCCCATCCCCTCGTCGCAGACGCGCACGCAACGATAGCAGAGGATGCAGCGCGGCGCATCGAAAAACACCACCGGGGAGAATTGTTTTTCGGGAGTGTGGACCTTCGTCTCCGTATAGCGGCTCTCGCCGGCGCCGTAGCGGAACGCCATGTCCTGCAGCTCGCACTCGCCGCCCTTGTCGCACACCGGGCAATCCAGCGGATGATTGGTGAGCAGGAACTCCAGCATGTACTTGCGCGCCGTGTGTACCTGGGGCGTATTGGTGCGCACCACCATGCCTTCGGCCACCGGAAGCGTGCATGCCGTCATCAGCTTGGGCATCTTTTCCACTTCCACCAGGCACATGCGGCACGCGGCTACCAGCGTGAGCCCCTCGTAATAGCAAAACGACGGGACCTCGATGCCCGCCTTCTTAGCGGCATCGATTACCGACGTGCCAGGCGGCGCGGAAAGCGCCAACCCATCGATCGTAAATTTTACCGGATCCGGCATCAGACCGTCACCAGGCGGCCGGAAGTTTCCTCCCGCCGTTTGCCCTTCAGGTAATCCTCGAACTCGTCGCGGAATTTTTCCACCAGAGAAATCATAGGCAGGGCTGCCGCGTCCCCCAGCGGGCAGAACGTCCGGCCCAGCATGTTCTTCGCGATGTCGCCGAGCAGGTCGATATCCGCCCGCGAGCCATTGCCGTCATAAAACCTGGTCATGATTTTGGTCAACCAGGTGGTGCCTTCCCGGCAGGGAATGCACCAGCCGCAGCTCTCGTGGGAGTAGAACCTCATGAGGCGGAGCCCCACCTTTACCATCGAGGTATCTTCGTCCATGATGATGACGCCGCCCGAACCCAGCATACTCTTACGCGATGCCATCGAATCGTAATCCATGGTGGCGCCTTCGCATTCGGCCGCCGTCAGGATGGGGCAGGACGAGCCGCCCGGAATGAATGCCTTGAGTTTTTTTCCGTTAGGTATGCCGCCGCCCACTTCCTCGATCAATTGGCGCACCGGGAAACCCAGCCGCAATTCGTAGACGCCGGGCCTATTGATGTGCCCGGAGAGGGCCGTCAGCTTGGTGCCGCCGGCTTTGGGCACACCCAGGTCGGCAAAGGCTTTGCCGCCGCCCAGCAGGATGTGCGGCACGGCGCAGAACGTTTCCACATTGTTCAGCACGCTGGGACATTGAAAAGCGCCCGAAACGGCCGGGAACGGCGGGCGGATGCGCGGCACGCCGCGTTTGCCTTCGAGCGATTCCAGCAGCGCCGATTCCTCGCCGCACTCGTACGACCCCGCGCCGGTATGGGCGTAGAGATCGAAATCGAACCCCGTGCCCTGAATGTTCTTGCCCAGCCACCCCTTGGCGTACGCTTCCGCGAGGGCCTTTTCCAAAATCTCGATGAGGTAGCGATATTCGCCGCGAATGTAAACGTAACCGGCGTGCGCATCCACCGCCAGCCCGGCGATCAGACAGCCTTCGATAAGCGAGTGCGGATCGTTTTCCATCAGCACGCGGTCCTTGCACGTGCCCGGTTCGCCTTCGTCGCCGTTCACCACGATGTATTTCGGCTTGGGCGAGGTGCGGGGCACGAAACTCCACTTCATGCCGGTGGGAAAACCGGCGCCGCCGCGCCCGCGAAGGTTGGAAGCTTTTATTTCGTCGATGATCTGCGCCGGCGTCATCTTCGACGCCTTCAGGAACGCCTGGTAGCCGTCGGTGGCGAGATAGGTGCCGATCGCGGCCGAGTCGGGCAGGCCGAAGCGGCGCGACAGCACTTTGGTTTCGAGCGGGCTCGGTGGGTTATACAGCATTGGGCTAATATTCCAGTCCGAGCCGCGACCGTGAGGGAGCGGTTGCCCGCGGATACGTCGCCGGGTTTCCGAAATAATCCATTTAGCGCTTCTCCTTCAACTCGTCCAAAAGCCGGTCCAGCTTATCGGGAGTCACGTCGTGGTGGAACTCGTAGTTTACCTGCACGGCGGGAGCCCAGGAACACGCGCCCATGCACTCCACTTCCTCGATCGAAAACTGGCCGTCGGCCGTCACTCCGTGGTTTTCGATCCCCAGCTTTTGGCAGGCATGCTCGAACAATCGGTCGCCGTCGCGCAGCAGGCAGCTCACGTTGGTGCAGACCTGCACGTGGTACTTGCCGGCCGGCTTCCGCCGCAGCATGGTGTAGTAGGAAATCACTTCGTCCACCTGCAGCGGCGTCACCCCGGTCCGCCGCGCCACCTCGGCAATCAATTCATCCGTCACCGACCCCAGCTCGTCCTGGGCATACAGCAGCATCGGAATCATCGCGCTCCGCTCGCGCCCGGGCGGATAGCTGGCCAGCAGCGTGGCGAACCTGGCCTCCAGTTGCGGTGAAAAAGTCATTAGCGGTCCGTATCGCCCAACACGAAATCCATGCTGCCGATGGAGGCGATCACATCGGCGATCAGACAGCCTTGCACCATGGTCCCGGTGGCCTGCAGGTTGCCGAAGCTGGGCGTGCGCATATGTACCCGCAGCGGCTTGGTGGTGCCGTCGCTCACCACGTAATAGCCCAGCTCCCCGCGCGGCGATTCGATCGCCTGAAAGACCTCGCCCTCCGGCACGCGGAAACCCTCGGTCACGATCTTGAAGTGATAGATGAGCGCCTCCATCTGGGTCTTCATCTTTTCCCGGTCGGGCAACACCACGTGCGGCGCATCGGCCTTCCAGTCGCCCGAAGGCATCCCTTCGAGAGCCTGTTTCACGATTCGCGCCGACTGGCGCATTTCCTCCACCCGCACCTGGTACCGCGCATAAACGTCGTTTTCCGTGCGCGTGGGAATCTCGAAATCGAATTTCTCGTAGCTCGAATACGGCTGGTCTTTGCGAATATCGAGCTTCAAACCGGCGGCGCGCAGCATCGGCCCGGTCACTCCCAGGTCCAGCATATCCTCCAGCGAGATCTTCCCTACCCCGCGCGTGCGTCCGATCCAGATGCGGTTCTTGGTCAGCAGATCTTCGTATTCGTCCACCCGGCTGGGAAAAATGTCGATAAATTTCCCGACGCGCTGCTGCCAGCCCCGCGGCGGCTCCAGAGCCAGCCCGCCGATGCGGAAATAGCTCGTCATCATGCGCTGGCCGGAGAACATCTCGAAGATGCGGAGGATATCCTCCCGCTCCCGGAAACAATAGAGGAACACCGACATGGCGCCGATATCGATGGCGTGCGTGCCCAGCCACACCAGGTGGCTGTTCAGGCGCGTCAACTCGGTCAGCATCACCCGCATCCACTGCGCCTGGGGCGGTATCTCCAGCGCCAGCAGTTTTTCCACCGCCAGGCACCAGCCCAGGTTGTTCGACAGCGGCGCCAGGTAATCCACCCGGTCGGTCAGCGTCACCGCCTGCTGGTAGTTCTTGACTTCGAATTCCTTCTCGATGCCGGTGTGGAGATAGCCGATATCGGGCGTACACTTGGCGATATTCTCGCCGTCAAGCTCCATCAACAGGCGCAGCACCCCGTGCGTGGACGGGTGCTGCGGCCCCATGTTCAGGACCATGGTGCGCCGGCCCGTGCCCGCGTCTTCTTCCTGGATGGCAGGCAACGCGACAGGATCGTCTGTAAGACCCGGTTGGCTCATGTGGGACAGGCCTCCTGGCCTGTCGTCTTCCTCCGCCCACTCCTCATCTCATTACACCCGCGATCCCGTCACCGGAACGTCCCGGCGCAGCGGATGGCCTTCCCAATCGTCGGGCAGCATGATCCGCCGCAAATCCGGATGACCCGCGAAACGGACGCCGAACAGGTCGAACACCTCACGCTCGTACCAGTTGGCGCCCCGCCACACCGGGGTGACCGAATCGATGGCCGGACCCGAGCCCGCCACGCGGCACTTCAAACGCACGCGCAGGTTCCGCTCCACCGAATGCAGATGATACACCACCTCGAAGCGCGGCTCCGCCGGATAGCGGTCCACCGCCGTCACCGTGCTCAACCGCACGAATTTCTGATCGTATTTCAGAAAGCCGCAGACGCTCACGATCTTGGCGGGCGCGATTTCGAGCGTCAACTCGCCGCGGTCGAACTTTCCGCCTTCAATGGCGTCGCCGTCAAAGGCCCGGACGGCAACCGCCAGTTCCTGGTTTTCGAGAGTTTGGGGTAGCATGTTCGACGGTCAGCGTTTGCGCTCGGCCACATCGGAAGTGGCCCAATCCAGAGCGCCCTTCTTCCAGATGTAGAAAAACCCGGCCAGAATCAAAAATACAAAAACCGCCATCTCCACAAAAGGAAACATCTTCATCTCGCTGTTCAGCTCGCGGTACACCACCACCCAGGGATACAGAAAAATGGCTTCCATATCGAACACGATGAAGAGCATCGCCACCAGATAGAATTTTACGCTGAAACGATGCCGCGCGTCTCCGGTGGGCACGATCCCCGATTCATACGGCATGTCCTTGACCCGGTTCCGTACCCGCTTGCCCAGCAGGAACGAAACCGCAAGCAGGCCCGCCGCCGTCGCCATGGCGATCAGCGCCTGCACCAGTACCGGAAAATACACGTCTGTGTAAGAGTTCGGCATCGTTTCCAACTGACTCCGGAGCTACTTTCGAATATACTGGGTGCAAAAGAAGAGTGTCAACCAAGCCATGCCAATCCAGATCGTTGTGAACGGCGAGACACACGCCACCGAACCCGATCAAACCGTCCTAGGGCTGCTCCGGCAACTGGGCCTGGACCCCGCCCGCGTCGCCGTGGAACTGGACCGCGGGATCGTCAAACAAACGCGCTGGGCCGAGACGACTCTGCACGAGGGCGCCCGGCTCGAAATCGTCCAGTTCGTCGGCGGAGGCTAGTTTTCGTGGAGCGGACCCTCGGTCTGCCACGCCGGGACTTCTCCCGGCGCTCTTTGGTTGCGGCTACGCTGTTCTGCGGGCCAGCCAATCCAATCATGGCTGCAGCCGCCCTTCAGCCGGCTCTTTCCTTCGCGCACCCACGAGTAGGACAGGCCTCCCGGCCTGTCATTTTGTTTCGCCGCCCATGAAGACAGGCAAGGACGCCTGTCCCACGGGCAGCATACTCCCTACGCGAAGCTCCGCACCGCCGCCGCTTCGTCGTCATGCACGTCGAAAACCGTATACAACTTGGTAATCTGCAGCAGGTCCTTCACCCGCTTGCTCAGGTTGAGCAGCTTCAACTGGCCGCCGGCGTTGGTCACGGTCGTAAACCCGGAAACCAACTCGCCAATTCCCGAGCTGTCGATATAGCTCACGTCGCCCAGGTTGAGCAGGATCTTCTTCTGGTTGTTTCCCACCAACTCGCGTAGCGAGTCGCGAAGCGCGCTCGATCCTTCGCCCAAAGTAATGCGCCCCGTCACGTCGATCACGCTCACATCCCCGACTTGCCGCGTACTCAGCTTTACACTCACGTTTGTCTTCCTCCTCGTTCCTAAACCGCGAATTCTATTTTCCCGCCTGATACTTCACCAGGGTCAATTCGACGCCGCCGCCTTCCAGCCGCCGGATCTGAAACTCGTCCATGAACGACCGGATCAGAAAGATGCCGCGTCCGGAGGAACGCAGCAGGTTGTCCGGCGCCAGCGGGTCCGGCAAATGCTCGATATCGAACCCCTCCCCTTCATCGGCGATCTTCACCGTCAGCCGCCGCTCGCCGCCCGATACCGCCAAGCGCACTTTCTTGTGGGCGTTGTAGCGGTTCCCGTGCACCACGGCATTCACCATCGACTCGCGCACGGCCATCCCGATCTTCAACAGATCCTCGTCGTCGAACCCGGCCCGCCCGGCCAGCTCCGACGCCAATTCCTCGGCGCTGTCCACGCTCTCCAGCGTCGAGTCCAAGGTCCGCTCCACCGTCTCCCGTGCTGAGCGCGAATTCTCCGCCATAAAAAGGTTGGCCGCAATCCCTGCCAAACGAACCGCCAGAATATATGAGCCGTCACCGGAAAGTCAAGGTTGGAGCTCCGCCGGCCACAAGTTTGCCGGCGCCATGGGTTCAAATCATCTCGTTCAACAGCTCCGGCCGGGGCCGCGGAATCACCACTTTATTCACCAGCATTCCCTTCTGGCCCACCACCTGCGCCCCCGCCTCAATCGCGCTTTCCACCGCCGAAACGTTGCCGGTGAGAGTCACGAACGCTTTCCCGCCCAGCGCCATCGCCAGCCGGATTTCGATCAACTGCACGTTGGCCGCTTTCACCGCCGCGTCGGCGCCCTCGATCAGCGCCGCCACCGAAAACGATTCCAGAATGCCGAGCGCGTCCATCTCCTCTACCTTCGCCGCTCCGCTCAGCGCCGGGAACACCGATTCGTGCAGGTTCGGAATCACGAAGGAATCGATCACCGAAAACCGCCCGTCCGACACCCCCACCGACACGCTGGCGCTCACCGCGCCCACTTCTCCGCGCACCATCACCATGTATTTGCCCGAGCAGATCGACCGCGACAGAACCAGCTCCACCGCCGCCGCCTTCAACATGGCGTCGCACACCTGGTAGCCCGCCGCGACGCTCGTCAGCTCGATCAATCCAATCGAATCGTTCGCCATTCTCTCTCCCTAAAGTACGGTGGGGCGGACGCCCTCGTCCGCGCGCGACCCCCTGGTCGCGCTCTTCCATTCCCTATGCCACAATCTCCACCGCCTCGGCCGTAATCGCCTTTACCTTCCCGTCGATGCTGGCGTGTACCGGCGCACCCAGCTTACCCTCCGCCACGCGCCCCACCACCTGGCCCTTTTTCACCTTCTGGCCTTCCTTCACCACCGCCGCCGCGGCTTGCCCGGCGTGCTGTTTCAGCATGATTCGCACCGACGCGGGCCGCAAATCCACTTTCTCGAAGGGCGCTTCCCGTTCGTATTCCTCGACCTGCAGCCGCTTGCGCAATTGCGCCAGCGGAACCCGCCGATACTCCTTCATCGGATGGACTTCCACCGGCTTCTGCTGCACGAACTTCAATCCCGCGCCCCGCCGGTCCTTCTTCCCCATGTCGCAAGCCTCCTTGGGATACAAATCCTCCGGGCACGCGTACAGGGTGCAAATGCCGCAGGAGCAGCATAGCTCCGACCACTGGTTCCAGATTTCCCCGCCCGTCAGAGTGAAGCCCAGGCTGCGCATCACCTTGTGCGGCATCACTTCGTAACCGAGCAGGTACCGCGGGCAAAACTCGGTGCAGTAGCTGCACTGGTCGCAGGCCGATT
Source organism: Bryobacterales bacterium (assembly GCA_003164035.1). GTDB lineage: Bacteria > Acidobacteriota > Terriglobia > Bryobacterales > Bryobacteraceae > JBEKYD01. Next base: position 91,564 of record PLRS01000049.1, read on the forward strand.
TGCCGATCCGGTTCATCTCCTGCTGGGAGCGCGTCTTGCGGGTGAACAGATAGTGGTCGCGCGGCAGCACGATGATGCCGCCGGTGGTCTTGGTCACCACTTCGTCCAGCTCGAAGCTGGTCGAGCCCATCATGATGCCGCTGACGAAGATTCCGAAATCGGCCACCGTGGCGCCGCCAGCCTGAGCCAGCAGGTCGCGGAAGCTGGTTCCCACCGGCGCCCAGAAGGATTTCGCCTGCGCCACGGCGCCGCACACCGAGAGAAACTTCTCCGTTACGGGCTTTCCCTGCCCCGCCAGGTGAACGTTGTACAACGTCTCCACGTTGCTCACCACGCACCCCACGTTGAGCGGAATCCCGGTGGGCGGAATCAGCCGGCCGGTTGCCGTGTACACCAGCTCGTATTCGTCCCCCGAAGGATAAAAATCGCCAAGCGGCACGAATTCGATTCTCTCGTTGCGGTTGGCGTGGCGCAGCGCTTCGATGGATTCGGCGTTCTTGGTCTTCACCCCGAACTTCCCCGATTGGGCCTGGGTGGCTTCCATCATGGCGCTCATCCCGGCCAGAATCTCGACGGGATAATGCTTCATGATCTCGGCGTCTTTGTGGATCAGCGGCTCGCACTCGGCGCCGTTGGCGATCATGAATTCCACCTGCGCCTGCGCTTTGACGTAAGTGGGAAACCCGGCCCCCCCCGCTCCCACCACCCCGGCTTCGCGCAACTTCTCGCAGAGCATAAGCTTCAGCATATCGCAGGTGCCGCAACGCACGTGGCGCGCCCCACTCCTGCTTTCTTCCGTAGCGCCGGCGATCTTTGTCGCCGGTGTTCTTTGCTCGCCGCTACCCTGCCCTTCCACCAGGCAATCCCCACGTCTGCAAGCAGGATGGCGCCCTTTGCGACCGCCGCGACTCCCCGGTCACAACCCCAGCAAATAAATCTCCGCCCATCCCTGCAACCACTTACAGCCTTCGCCACCTCCTCCATCCCCCACCCGCATCGTACAGTATAGTCGGGGAACTGCCGTGGAGCGGACTCTCAGTCTGCCACGCCGGGACTTTTCCCGGCGCTCGTCCCGCATAGGCTGTTATGCAACGGGAACGGCCCGATTCCACCCAGGAGTTTTAACCATGGCCTACGAACCGTCATCTGCCTCTTCCAAACCCCGCGACCCGCGCGCCCTCA
>PLRS01000150.1:0-2222 GCA_003164035.1 Bryobacterales bacterium
ATTTACCCAGCCACTCAGGCCCGATTATGAGCCTGTACCAACCGCGTTGAAGGCGGGAGTGACAGGCAAAATGAGCGATCAAACCCTGGAAACACTACTTGACGAGAAGGAACTCTCGCGGCTGTTGCGAGTTTCGATTGGGACTCTGCGCTTCTGGCGCACCATCGAGCGCGGCCCGCGTTACCGGAAAGTCGGACAGCTTGTGCGCTATGCACCGTCCGACGTCCATGAGTGGCTGAACCGGCGTCCTTCCGGCGGAGAGGCACAGGCCGAGGTGGCGCAATGAAACAGGGCCGTCCCGCCTCCACTAAAGATCTGCTTCCATCGGAGCGGACCCTCCTTGATGCAATCCGGGCGATCGGATTCGGCCAAATCGAGTTTCTCCGTGTCCGCGCCGGCGAGCCTGTTCTCGATCCTTGGCCCGTTACCGTACGCGACCTGAAGTTCGGCACCGGGCGATACGAGCCCGTCTCGACCAGGGGCGCCGATTTCGACCTGAAGGGCGAGGCGGCCGACCTGTTCGAGTACACGCGGGAAGTCGAAGACGGAAAGATCCGTTGCCTGGCGGTGCGCCACGGCCTGCCGTTTTCGATGGAAATCGAACTGCCCGGAGGCAGGCTCCGCGCGTGTTCCGGAGGCCGCCGTGAGTAACGTGGCTTTCGAAGAAGTCTTCCCGTTCGCGCGCGAATTGGCGCGGCAGAAGGCCTTGCGGGTGATCGGCTGCTGCGGCTTGGCGCCCGATGACCGCGACGATGTTGCCAGCCAGTTGGTGGCCACCTTCTATAGCCGATTCGGCAAATTCGATAACGGCCGCGCCTCGGTCCAAACCTACGCTTCCAGAGTCATGGACAAAGAACTCGCCTCTATCTTGCGGTACCGCCTGGCCGTCCGCCGGAAACATGGCGTCGAGGAAACCTTCCCTGACGACGCCCGCGAAATGGTCGATGGCATTACCGATCAGATGCCGACGTCCATCGAACGGCAGCAGTTCTGGCTTGACGTGGAGCGCGCCCTGGCGCCCTTCCCGAGCGCTCTCCTCGATATGGCGCGCGCGCTCTGCTGGAACACGCCGAGCGAAATGAGCCGTGTGCCGGGGCAATCGCGGACGGTGATTTACCGCAGGATGCGCCGGTTGCGGTCCGCGCTCCTGGCCGCCGGGATCGGCCCCAGCTACTTTTCGCCACCTGATGGCGCGGCGAAGCAACGGCATGTCCATCCATCCGAGCCGTCCGGAGGGGACAATGCCTGAGCGCAACCTTCTGAAGATCGACGTGATTCGAACCGATGGCGCTACGCAGCCGCGCGCCGCCATCGACTTTGAAGCGGTCTTCGATTACATGGACGCCATGTCGGATGGGGCGGAATTCCCCCCTGTGGTCGTCTTCTACGATGGCACCAGCTATTGGCTCGCCGATGGCTTCCATCGAGTCAAGGCTGCCGAGCAGGCAGGCTTTGAGGAAATCGCGTGCGAGTTGCATCAGGGCACCCAGCAAGAGGCGCAGTGGTACAGCTTCGGGGCCAACAAGACGAACGGCCTCCGGCGCACAAACGACGACAAACAGCGGGCGGTGAGGGCGGCGCTTGCACATCCCAAAGGCGTTGGCCTGAGCGACCGTCAGATCAGCAGTCATGTCGGTGTCGATCACAAGACGGTAGGCGCCTGGCGGGAAAAACTGGAAGGCACTGGGGAAATTTCCCAGTCGGGTCAGCGTACCGGACGCGACGGCCGCACTACTAATATCGCCGGTAATCGCCGGCACCCTGAGGCCGAGCCGAAATCCCCCGCGCCCGCGGAGCCGACCCGGGCCACTTGTGCAACGTGCGGAGAAGCGTTTGCGGAGCCGGTATGGCATTGCGCCACCTGTGGCCACCACTGGCCCATGAGCCAGGCTCAGTGCGGCAATTGCCAGCAGGATTACCCGATTGATTCCGCGCCGTCAAGGGAGCCCGCCGGTACAACTCCCGACACGCGTGAGGACCTGGTCTGGGAATGTTGCCAGCGTGTGTGTCGAGCCGCGGCAGCGATCGCGGAATGCGGACTGGCCGCCAAAGATCTTGCGGCGGCTATCCGCCGCAGCAACAGCAGCGACGAACTTTCAAAACAACTGGAGAGAACACGTGACTTCATTGCATCAATACTTGCCGAAGCAGGCATCGATTGACCTGCACCCTCCCGCCGCGTTCGACGGCGCTTCCGCCAACTTCGCTTCGCTCTTGCGGGC
>PLRS01000150.1:2268-2890 GCA_003164035.1 Bryobacterales bacterium
CTGCTGAACGGGCAGCACCGGCTGCAAGCGTGCGCCGCTGGCGATACCCCAATCGATACCGACGTGATCTTCGGGCTCGACCCCGAAGCCATGAGCACGATTGACATCGGCAAGGTCAGGACTGCCGCCAACATCGCTCACCTGGAGGGCATCCAGAACGCGAGCGTGGCGTGCGCGGCCGCACACCTCATCCTGCTGCACGAGAACGGCGGCATCCAGCAGCTCGGCAACAAGCAGGTCGAGCCCAGCAAAACGAAGGTCAACGAGCGGGTCCGCATTGATCACAGGATTTCGGATCTCGCCGGACGCGCCGCCGGTCTGGGCCGGAGCCTCGCCCCTCCACGGGCAATGGCCTGCTGCTANNGGAAAGGCAAAGCTGCCGCTCCTCGAAATCGTGGCGCTGTTCTTCAAGGCGTGGATCGCCTACCGGAATGGCAAGCAGGTCAAATGTCTCCGCTGGAACAACGGCGGGGCGAATCCTGAGAAGTTTCCGGAGATCTGACATGACTGCCGCGCCAATGATCTCGACCTACTCGATGTGGAGTCTGTTCCGGAACTGCCGCAAGGCAGAGGACTGGCGCTACCTCCAACAACTCGTTCCGCTCGGCCGTGACCGGAACTT
>PLRS01000128.1 GCA_003164035.1 Bryobacterales bacterium
CCAAGCAATTCGTGTCGATGGAGGCGTCCTGGGAAAACAACTTCCGGCCCGGCTTCTTTCCTGGCTCGGGAGCGCAGGATGGCTACCAGATCCAGGGCCGTTTCGAGTGGGGGGACCGCGCCTTCGCGGTGCAGTTTGTTGTGCGCGTACAGGCGGGGTCGACTGAGTACGCGAGCCTGATCAACCTGACCACTGGGACGGCCACGTTCACCATGACCCNNTCGCCGAACTCGGAAACACGGATGGGATCGTGACGCTCCAAATCACCGGCGTGCAACTCTACGACCCCGCCAACGGGATGGTGACGATGACCATCACCACTCCGTTGCAGGGCATCTGCCAGTAGGAGGCTTGAATGTTTGATGCAAGTAAACCGTTTGTAGTGCCGATCCTTTCGGGCGGCGAAAAGACCTGCGAGGTACGGTTCCCTTCGGACGAGGAGTGGTGTACTTGGGCGCGTGCGCAGCGCACCGTGCGGCATTTCCTCGGGCGCGGGAAGTCGCAGAGCGNNACGCGGAGTTGTTCGCCAAGATCCGCACCGACAAGGACGGCCCGGTCTTCGATGATGCCGAGGCTGGAATGGTGATTGGCCGCATCGAGCGATGCGCGGTGGCCAACGTCGAGCGCGAAGGGATCAACTATCGGATCGAGATGAAGGTCCCCGGCACGCGCGTGGTTCATGTGCTGCGGATGCCCACCGCGAAGGAGATGCAGGATCACGAGCGGGCTTCGACCAGCGTCGTGGCCGCGCGGAGGTCAGTTGAGACGCGGGCGTTCCTGGAACCGAGCGGCGCACTCTACGACAAGCTGCACGTCTCGCACGACGGCTATGCCGGTGCCGTGCCAATCGTCCACAAGTCGGCCGCAGTGTCCGAGGTCATCGCGCAACTGGCAATCGAGGGCGACGAAGACCCGGAATAGCCGCGCCCGGCGACTGGCCGGAGGAGCCGGCCGTGCGATTCCTGATCCGGTCGGTGCTACATCAGGGCGGCCTTTGTGGGCCTGACGAAGAATGCCCCGACCGCGTCTTCCGCTGCCGCCGGTGCGGATATTCCGCGCAGGCGGAATTGGATGGCTGCCCCGCCTGCAGGGCGGATTGGAAGGCCATCGACGTCAGCCACGGGCCGGGCTGTCCAAAGAACCGGCTCGAAGAGGCGATGGATACGCCGAACGGCGCTCTTGTTCGGCGGTGTTTTCGCATCCTTAACGGGAAGAGCATCGGGCTGACGATCACGCTGGCCGACATCACGGAGGAGGAGTTCCGAGTTCTGGAACTGATCGAGGCCGAGCGGCAAGACACGCGCACGGGGAAGTGTTAGACTCGACTCTCGGGACGGCTTGTCGGCTGCCATCTGATCACTCATGTTGAAGATATCACTCAATTTTCTCAAATCGTTGACGAGCCTATCTTCGGAGCGAATGAAGAAAATCCCGAAATTCGTCCAGATGCTCCAGAGCAATCCGAATCTCCCGAGCCTGAACCTTGAGCACCTTGCGAGCGTTGATCTGTACTCGGCGCGGATCGACGATTGCTACCGTGCGATTCTCTGTCGGCGCGGAGCGGATTACATTCTGCTAAGGGCGGACAAACATGAGAAAGCTTACCACTGGGCGGAACAGGATGCTGGCTTATCTCAATCCACTGCGCTTCCTGTCGAGCCGTACGTCTCGATTGCGTCAGGCAAGCTGGAAGAAGCAGCACCGACGCCACTTGGGAAACCAGAGCCATCCACGACTTCGCCCACAACAAGTCCGCAGCGGGGCGAATTCTTTCATATTGGCAGTATTCACACTTGGAATGAACTCAAGGAGCACTTTGCTTGGGATTCGGACAAAAAAGGGTATTATCTCCCCGAGAGGAACAGTCGCATTGTCTGTGCTTGCCTTCGTGCCGAACTGAACCCATCGGCTCCTTGGGCGATTCTGGTGGGCAAGGAGCCGCCGCACCTTCGGAAAGCGGAACTGCTTGTCCGGGAGCCGTCGCCGATTCCGGTGTTCATTAAGCAAGCGGTGGACCAGTGGGAGTACTGGGGACATTTTCGTTTCGAACGCTGCGAGAAGGATTCGGAAAAGATGCGCCCGGTACTTCCGGAGAACCGCCTGAACGATACCAGCATGATCCTTTACCTTTCTGAGGTCGAATAGCCGAAAATGGCCGTTCAGTTGGGCGCTAACCTAGTCAGTGTGGGGCGATAAGTGGATCTAGAAGACTTTCTTGAGTCTGTCGTCAAAGAGACTAACGCAAACGCCGGCGCTTACAGTGCCAACTTCAGTCCAGGCACACCTGTGCATGCCGCCCCCTTCTTCGGGCGAGCAGATGTTGCTTCCTATGCAACCGTTGGCCTCAACCCAGCTCCTGCAGAATTTCAGCAAGGCCGATGGCCCGCCACTGCTATGCCTACCGCGGATCACCTGAGTCGCCTGTTGCAGTATTTTGCAAACCCTAACGTGCCCTACTATAAGTCGTGGTTTGGACCCTGGGAGCGTGCTCTCAATTGTTTAGGAAGATCCTACTTTCAGGACACGGCGCACTTCGACCTGTCACCGAGGGCTACCATACCGGTCGGTGGGTGCCCTGACCGGCAACGGTTTGTCAAAATGGTCGCCGCGGATCTGAAGTGGTTTTTTGCACTTTTGGCTGGCAGGACGGAGATCCGAGGACTCTTGGTTGCCGGGAGTTCATGGTGCATTACGCGGACCGGAAAAGCCGGCGCTGTGCATCTCGACAGGATTATTCGGGAGGCTGGGCCGAGCTTCGGGTTTGCGCTTGCGAAAGCTAAGGTTCTGAGTAGGTCCGGCACGAGGTTGGCTACCTATAGCCTGAGTCGCCCGGGCGGCGACAACATTCCTGTCTTCTTTTGTGGGGCGTCGCCCAGCAGCAACTCGCCGGAGGTCCTCGTCCAAGCTGTACAGGATCATGCTGCGATGCTGAAGCACCTCGGATTCTAATCAACCCTATCAGGTTTCCTCTCTGAGGCTTGGCGGAATTTGAGTCTTGGCTCCCTTTGACGCCCGCCTCTAAATGCTTGCCTAGCGCCCATATCGGACACTGATTCGTTTCACGGCGTTGCGGCTCTCCCTGGCTGACCTGGACAAAAAATGCCAAGATTCCAGACGGCAATCCGCCGCGCCCGCTTCGTCTATTCGCCCTACACTGCGACCGAAATGCAGGGCTTCGCGCAGGTGNNACATCTATGACCAGGCGGCGGCGCCGCTGAAGCCCGGCCAGTCGGGCCGCCGCGGTTACCCCGACTACAAGGCGGCGCGCGGCCTCCGGCCGATCCGCGATTGGACCTGGAGCGGGCATACCCTGCGCTGCCTCAAAATCCTCACCGCGAATGAGAACCGCGC
>PLRS01000067.1 GCA_003164035.1 Bryobacterales bacterium
TACTTCCTGGACGCGGTCGCCTACTCCCGCGAGGTGGGCTACACCTCGGTGCAGGCGGCCACCAACGGCATCGAGTTCGCCAAGAGCGCCGAGTTCGCGAAGAAGGCCGCCGACGCAGGTCTGCGATACGCCTACCTGCAGTTCGACGGCANNCACCGCAAAGTCGGCAACCTGTTCGACGTCAAGCTGCGCGCTATCGAAAACCTGCACTCCAACGGCGTGGACATCATCCCCGTCATCACCATCGTCAACGGCATCAATAACGAGCAGGTGGGCCATATCGTCCAGTTCGCCCTGGATAATCCCAAGAAGATTCCCTTCCTTTCGTTCCAGCCGGTTTCCTTTACCGGGCGCGACGAAGAAGTGACTGACGAGCGCCGCATGGCGCAGCGCTACACCCTGTCGCACCTGGCCCACGACGTGAAGAACCAGACCGGCCTCGGCGAACCCGCCCGCGACTGGTTCCCGATCTCTTTTATGAGCACCTTCTCGGATTGGAGCGACCTGGTACACGGTCCCCAAGCCGCTTGGGGCCAATTGAGCTGCGGCTGCCATCCCAACTGCGGCGTCGGCATGGCCGTCATGGTGGACAAGGAAACCGGGGAGAAATCGCCGGTGACCTCGTTCTGGAACGCCGACCGGTTAGCCAAAGACGTGGCTCGCATCAACGACGCCGGGCGCGGCAAGTGGATGTCTATCGTCGGCATGGCCCTGGCCGCCGCCCGCAACTACGATCCGTTCAAGTCGCCCACGCACTTCAAACTCAGCGACCTGATGAAGAAGCTGGACAAAACGTTCGGCGCCACCGGCAAGAACTATGGCAAGGTCGGCAAAGACCGCACCATGGACGACATCGAGAAGCGCCGTCGCGACCGTTGGAACTTCCTGTTCATTGCCGGCATGTGGTTCCAGGACCTGTTCAACTACGACTTCNNTTCCCTACGCCACGCAGGAAGGGGAAATCTCCTTCTGCGCGTACAATACCGGCGTGGGTTGGCGCAATATCATCGAAAAGATGCACATGACCGCGACCCTGACCAAGTGGTACGAGGAGCACGGCAAACACGAGATCTTCGCCGGCGGAAAACACGTGCCGCTGGCTTCGAGCGAGCACCGCCTGGTGCTGCGCCAGGAAATCGTCGCCCTGGGAGAACAGCACGACCTGGACCGGATGGGGATCGCCAAGAACGCCCGCGAGGAAAAGATCCGGGCGCGCGACGCCAAGTTGCAGGAGGCCGAGAACGCCCGCATGGCGCGCCTCTATCGCGAGCATGTTCTGAAGGAAAAACCGGCCCCCGCCGATCTGGTGCAGATTCTCCCGGTTGCACCCGCCGCCAAACCGGTCGAAGAGCGCGAAGAAGTGGGCAGCTTCGGCGACTGATCGTTCGGTAGCGCCGGCGATCTTGTCGCCGGCGTTTTTGCCGAGGCTCTGCCGCTCTCTGGGACAAATCGTTGGCCACCCAGTCAGGTAAGTTTTGGAACTTTCCGCGGCCCTGGGTACGCGTAACATTCGGCACGGCTGGTGCGCCTCCATTTTCAGTTACCCCATGGCTGACCACCGCTTACGCTGTTTTTTCACTCGCCTGTTGGCCCTTGCTCTGGCGGTCTCTTCGCTGTTGGCCTACGAGCATCACGGCTTCGTCAAGTCCGGCGGAATACCTGTGCCGGGAGCCACCGTAACCGTCACCGAAGGCGAGAAGAAGCTGGTTACGACTACCGACGATCAAGGCCTATACCGCTTTTCGAACCTGGGCGAGGGCGTGTGGACGCTGCGGATTGAAATGTTGGGCTTTGCTCCGTTGACGCGGGAGATCGGCATTGCTCCCGACGCGCCCGTCCCGAGCTGGGATCTGCAACTGCTTTCGCTCACCGCGCTACGGCAGTCCTTGGCGCCGGCTCCGGCGGTGCTCGTGGCAGGCCCGGCCGCGGCATCCCCCAGCACACCATCGACTCCCGCCAACCCAGCCGTCCCACCGGCGGCTTCACCTGCGACTACCGCCTCCAACACTCCGAACAGGACCGGCAGCGGCAGCGGGCCGGGTGGACGCGGCGGCACGGCTAACGGGTCCAGCCGCCCGTCTTTGCGACAGGCCGCGGCGCAGAGCGGTTTCCAGCGGATGGATTTGAACGCTACTGGCGACGGCCTGAATACCGATACCACCGGTATGGGAACCGATGCTGTGGCCAGCGGCGATTCCTCCGATGCTTTAATGTTGAACGGCTCGGTATCGAGCGAACTGGGGATGCCGCAACAGAGCGGCTGGGGTGGTCCGGGCGGTCCCGGTGGCATGAACGGCTTTGGCCCTGGCGGCATGAACGGCATGAATACGCCCGGCGGCCCCGGCATGAACGCTAACCCGATGGGCGGCAGCGGCCCCGGCGGCCCCGGTGGGCCCGGGGGCGGCCCGATGGCGGGAGGCGGCGGGTTCGGCGGACGCGGCGGCGCATTTGGCGGACGCGGCGGCGGGTTCGGCGGACGCGGGGGACGCGGGGGTAATCGGAATTCCTTCGGCAACGGACGGCGCGATGCCCGCATGCGCTTGAACGGAAACGTAGCCGTGGTGCTGAATAACTCCGCCCTCGACGCCCAGAACTTCTCTCTCAACGGCGAGAAAACCCCCAAGCCGAGCTTCAACCAACTGCGCAGCACCGGAATGGTCGGCGGTCCGTTGAAGATCCCTCACCTGTTGAGCGGCCGCAATACGACTTTCACCTTTAATTACCAGTTGACGCGGCAGCGAAGCTCTTCGGTCGCGACGACGCTCGTGCCCACCCAGGCGGAGCGCAGCGGCGATTTCGCGGGCCTCACCAGCTCGTCGGGAGCCCCCATTACGCTCATCAATCCGCTGAACGGTACGCCCTTCGCCGGCAACGCAATTCCTACTTCCGCCGTCAGCCCCCAAGCTCTCGCGTTCCTGACTTACTATCCCCAGCCCAATTCCACCGGCGCCTATAATTACCAGGCGCCGCTCACCGGCATCACCAACCAGACCAACATCAATACCCGCGTCAGCCAGACCATCGACGCCAAGAATCAGATCAACGGCCGTTTTTCCTGGCAGCACAACGACACTACGAATCCCAACCTGTTCCAATTCATCGATGCGACTAAGATGACCGGCATCAACAGCAGCTTGTCCTGGATTTATCACTTCACCACGCGAGTGATCGATACGGTGACTTATAGCTTCAGCCGGTCGGCGACTAACACCCTGCCGTACTTCTATAACATCAGGGAAAACGCGTCGGCCGCGCTCGGCATTGAGGGCAACGATCAGGCTCCCGACTTCTGGGGACCGCCGAGCCTGAGCTTTTCGAGCGGCTTTGCCGGCCTCAGCGACTCGAATTACTCGCTCAATCACAACAACACCAACGCCCTGAGCGACAGCCTGCTCTGGGTACACGGCGTCCACAATCTCACCTTTGGCGTGGATTACCGGCGGCTCGATTTCAATGCGTTTTCGCAATCCAACCCGCGCGGGTCTTTCGCGTTCACCGGCAACTTGTCGGGTTATGATCTAGCCGATTTCTTGCTGGGTTATCCGGACACCGAATCCATCGCCTACGGCAATGCCGACAAATACTTCCGCGCTTCGTGGCTGGATGGTTATGTAACCGACGACTGGCGCGTGTCGAACCGGCTGACGCTCAATATCGGCGTCCGCTGGGATTTCCAGGCGCCGGTCACCGAGCTTCAGAACCGCCTGGTGAATCTCGACGTGGCGCAGAACTTCGTCGCCGAATCCCCGGTTTGCGGCACGACCGTGCCGGGCTGCACCTCGGCCAGCGCGGCGGGATTGCCCTCGGCGCTGGTCCGTCCCGACTATCACGAATTCCAGCCGCGCCTGGGACTTGCCTGGAAGCCTTTTGCCAAGCACTCCACCGTGGTACGCGCCGGTTACGGCGTCTACTACAACACCTCGGTCTTTCAACCGCTGGCCAGCAATATGGCGCAGGAGGCTCCGCTTTCTTACAGCTTGAGCCAGGCGAATTCCACCGCCACGCTCTTTAACATGGCGACAGGACTCACCCAGCAACTGGCGTCCTCGACGTTGCAGACTTTCGCCCTCGATCCTAACTTCCGCATAGGTTACGTACACTACTGGCAGACGCTGGTGCAGCAGAACCTGCCGGATGCGCTGGTATTGACGGTGATTTACAACGGCAACAAGGGTACCCACCTGGTGCAGGAGTTTCTGCCCAACACGGTTCCCACCGGCGCGATCGCGAGCGGATATCCTTCCGGCTACGCGTACGAAACTTCCGGCGCCAATTCGGAATACGAAATGGGGTCGGTGCAGTTGCAGCGCCGCTTCCGCAGCGGATTCCTGGGCAACGCGATCTACACCCACTCCAAGGCGATCGACGATTCGCAGGCGGTGGGCGGCCGCGGCGCCGGCGGATTCGGCAACGCTCCCTATGCCCAGAACTGGCTGGATCTGGACGCCGAACGCTCGCTTTCGAGCTTCAATCGGGCCAATACGCTGAACCTGAACTTGCAGTACTCCACCGGGATGGGCAACCGCGGCGGGGCGTTGGTGAACGGGTTTAAGGGGGCGCTGCTGAAGGATTGGACTCTCGGCCCCAGCCTGACCCTGGGCAGCGGCCTGCCGCTGACGCCGATTATTTCGAGCCGCGTCGCCACCGGCAGCGGCATCACCGGCACCACCCGCGCCGAATACCTGGGAGGGCCGCTTTCCGCGGCACAGCCGGGCTATTATTTCAACACCGCCGCATTTGGCGCTCCGCCCGCCGGCGAGTGGGGCGACGCCGGACGCGGCATCCTTACCGGGCCGGTACAATTCGCCGTGAACGCCTCGGCCGGCCGCATCTTCCGCATAGGCGAGCGCCGCAGCGTCGACCTCCGCTTCGATGCGACTAATATTCTCAACCATGTGACCTGGGCCGGCTATAACGCGACTTATGGCAACGCCCAGTTCGGACTGCCGACCGCCGGCAATGCGATGCGTGCCATGACGGCGACGCTGCGTTTCAGGTTTTAAACGCCATGCGATCGATCCAAGAAATCTCCGCACACTTCCGGCTGCCGGCGGCTAACGCAACCAATGTGGCGCACGCACTCGTGCGTGCCGCGTCGAGACTCGTCTCGACGCCTGCCTCGGATCGGATGCATGCAGCGGACGGCTTTCGGGAATCATTTCGATGCCTGAACCTCAGGGCCGGTTTGGCTCGCACCCGGATGGGCCTTCGAAGGTGGGCAGCCGGGCGTCGAGAAGAGTCTCGACGCGGCACGCACGAGTGCGTGCGCCACGCTAAGATAGCGCTGGCTGCCTTCCTCATTTGGGCGATGGCGGCTGGGGCACAACAGCCGCCTCAACAAGCGCCCGCGCCATCTCCTACGCCGCAGAACTCGCGGGCGCTGGTCGCCACCCAGGGCACTGCCACTTTCACCACCACGCGACAACTGGTAGTCGAAGACGTGATCGTCAAGGATAAAGACGGCAACCCGGTGAAAGGACTCAAGGCGAGCGACTTCGTGGTCACCGAAGACGGCAAGCCGCAAAACATCGACGTATTTCAATACGAAAGCCTGGAGACGGAGCCGACTGAGCAGACGCCTCAGCCGCGGCAGCTTCAGCAGCGGCCGGCGGTAGCCGAGGCGGCCGCGGCTTCAACTCCGGCCCCCGCCGCCGATGCCGTCAAGCCCGCAACCCGCAACGACATCGCGCCCGAAAAACCCGGCGACGTGAAATACCAGGACCGGCGGCTGCTGGTGATGTTCTTCGACATGACGTCCATGCCGATTCAGGACCAGATGCGCGCCCAGACCGCGGCCCAGAAGTTCATCAAGACGCAGATGACCGCCTCCGACCTGATGGCGATCATGACCTTTTCGAGCGACGTCAAAGTGGTGGAGGATTTTACCGACGACCGCGACGTGCTGCTCAAGGACGTCAAAGGCCTGGTGATCGGCGAAGGTTCGGGGATGGACGAGACCACCAGCGACGACAGCGCCGCCGACAGCGGCGCGGCCTTCCAGCAGGACGATACCGAGTTCAACATATTCAACACCGACCGGCAGCTCGACGCGCTGGCTACGGCCGTGAAGAAGCTGGCGTCGCTGAATGAGAAAAAGGCGCTGGTCTATTTCGCCAGCGGCATGACGCGCAACGGCTTCGATAACCAGGCGGAACTGCAGGCCACCATCAACGCCGCCATCCGCGCCAACGTCGCCTTCTATCCCATCGACGCGCGCGGCCTGGTGGCGCAGGCTCCGCTGGGAGACGCCACCAAGGGGTCGCCCGGAAGCCAGGCGATGTATTCGGGCAGCTCCGCGCGCGCCGGCACCAGCGATTTCCAGGCCCAGCAGGAAACCCTCTTCACGCTCGCCTCCGATACCGGCGGCAAGGTGCTCCTGGACGATAACGAACTGTCCAATGGCATCGTGCAGGCGCAGAAAGACATTTTGAGTTACTACATTGTCGGCTACTACACATCCAACGATAAGTTGGACGGTAAGTTCCGGCGCATCAAGATTATCCTAAAGAACGAGAGTGCGACGGCCAAGCTCGATTACCGCCAGGGTTACTACGCCGGCAGGGAATTCGGTAAGACGAGCGGGGAAGACAAGGAGCGCCAGTTAGCCGAAGCGCTGATGCTGGGCGATCCGGTTACGGATCTGACCGTGGATCTGGAGGTGGATTATTTCCGCCTGGCGAAGGACCGCTACTTCGTGCCGGTGGTGGCCAAGATCCCGGGCAGCGAACTCGCGATGGCGCAACACGGCGGCGCCGACACCGCCAAAATCGACTTTATCGGGGTGGTGAAGGATGGCGCCGGCAAGACCGTGCAGAACGTGCGTGACTCGGTGGACATCAAGCTCAAGGGCGAGACCGCCGCGCAGCTTGCGAAGAGCCCTATCGTTTACGATACCGGCTTCACCCTGGCGCCGGGCCAATACTCGGTGCGATTCCTGGCGCGCGACAATGCCACCGGCAAAATGGGCACCTACGACGCCAAGTTTACCATTCCGGATCTGGGTACCGACAAGCAACTGCCGATCAGCTCGGTGGTGCTGTCGAGCCAGCGAACGCCGCTCAGCGCGGCCGTATTCAGCGCCGAAAAGGACAAGAAGCTGCTGTCGGCGAATCCTCTGGTGCAGGACGGGGAGAAGCTGGTGCCGAGCGTGACGCGCGTATTTAATAAGTCGCAGCAGATGTACGTCTATCTGGAAGCCTACGAGCCGACAGCCGACACAACGCAACCTATAGTAGCCAGCGTGAGCTTCTATCGCGGCAAGACGCTGGCGTTCCAGACGGCGCCGCTCGAAGTCACCGAGGGTTTGAACGAGAAATCGAAGGCCCTGCCGCTGAGGTTTGCCGTGCCGCTGGCCAAGTTGGTGCCGGGACGTTATACCTGCCAGGTGAGCGTGCTGCAACCGACGGCGCAGAAGTTCGCGTTCTGGCGGGCGCAGATGATGCTGACGCAGTAGAGGCAGGAGACAGAAGTCAGAAGTCAGGAGACAGAAGTCAGAAGAGCCCCGGCTACGGAGACGGCCCTGCGTCGGCAGCTCACATCCGTTCAGCAGTCGCTGTCGCCTCTGAGGATCCCGCCTCCTGAACGGTACAGAAATTTGTCTAGTTGCCTGAAAGTCAGGGGATTGAGCTCATAGTAATTGCGAAAGGCGATTATTATATCGACCAATTTTCGGTAGTACCAAAGGTCCTGGTTCTGAAACTCTGCGAACAAATCTTGGCGCCTGTAGGACCAGAGGCATTCACGAACTTCGCCGGAATAAATCGGATAAGCCGTTGGGTTGTGCCAACTGCAAAACTTGCTGGCGAGGGAGAGGTATTCCCTCACGTTCGGACAGTCGGTGATGAGAAGAACGGCGTCGAGGGAACCTTGTTCGAGAAGCTGGTCGAGATGCTTGTCCTTGGCAAGCCGGACGATGTGCCTGGCAACGGTTCTAACATCGTTGTCACGGGTCCTCGTGGCATAGAGCTTATTGAGCACCAGAACCTTCAAGAGCACGTGACGGATATCGGTGTTGTTGGGGAACTGGGCCCAAAGTAGGCCGAGTGTGTCTTCGTCTAACGAGTTCTCCAGGTCGAATGCCTTACATTCCTCTTTCACGAGATCGACAGTTGGGCGGGGCAACACAAATCAAGTATAGGACTATATTAGCGTTTCCAATAGTTCCGCCTTGTTTTGTCCACACCTACGCGCCTGCCGGAATTTGTGGGGAAGAGCGGGACGGGGCGTGCCGAGCGGGCCAGGGGGGCCCGCGCCACAAGGTTGGCCTGCGACTGCCCCTGGAAGACTATGTGGTATAGGGCTGGGGGCCCGCCAAAAAAAACGGCGCCCACGCGTTTCCGCGGGGCGCCGTTCGATTTGTTGCTCCGGCTTATTCGGCCAGCGTTTCTTCCCCGGTATCTTCGGGCAGGCCGCCGGCGTATTGCAGGCGGGTTTCTTCGTCGTAGCCGGGGATGTCGAGAGCGGCCGGCTCCTGCACCGGCTCCTCCACCACGTCCTCGCCGGCGATTTTCACCTGGCGGTAATACTCCATGCCGGTGCCGGCCGGGACCAGGCGGCCCATGATGACGTTCTCCTTCAGGCCGCGCAGGTAATCCACCCTGCCGTTGATGGCGGCTTCGGTGAGTACGCGGGTGGTCTCCTGGAAGGAGGCCGCGGAGATGAACGAATCGGTCGAAAGCGAAGCCTTGGTGATGCCGAGCAGCACGGCCTTGCCCTGCGCCGGACGGCCGCCGGCTTCCACCACGCGCGCGTTTTCGGCGCGAAACTTGAACTTGTCGACCACTTCCTCCGGCAGGAACTCGCTGTCGCCGATATCCTCGACCTTCACCCAGCGCATCATCTGGCGCGAGATCACTTCCAGGTGCTTGTCGTTGATATTGACGCCCTGCAGGCGGTAGACTTCCTGAATCTCGTTGACCAGGTACTTCTGCAGTTCCTTTTCACCGAGCACATCCAGGATGTCGTGCGGGTTGCGCGGGCCGTCCATGAGGGGCTCGCCGGCTTTCACCCGCTCGCTCTCCTGGACGTTGATGTGGACGCCGCGCGGCAGCGAGTACTCGCGCTGCCCGCCGTCGTCGCCCACCACGTAAATCTTGCGCTGCCCCTTGCTGACTTCGCCGTACCTCACCACGCCGTTGATTTCGGCGATGATGGCGGTCTCGCGCGGCTTGCGCGCTTCGAACAATTCCACCACGCGCGGCAAGCCGCCGGTGATGTCCTTGGTCTTGGTGGTCTCGCGCGGAATCTTGGCCAGCACGTCGCCGGCGTGAACTTCCTCGGCGTCGCGCACCATCAGGTGGGCGTGGGTCGGCATGAGGTACTTCTTGGCTTCCGAACGCGAGCCGGTGGCGCCCTCGGGCCTCACGATCAGGGTGGGTTGGCGCTTCTCGTCGGGCGAATCGGTCACGACCAACTGCGACATGCCGGTGACTTCGTCCACCTGTTCCTGCAGGGTCAAGCCGTCGATCAGGTCCTTGAAATGAACCGCCCCGCTGACCTCGGTCAGGATGGAGAAGGTGTAGGGATCCCACTCGAGCAGGTTCTGGTTGCTCTTGACCGGAGCGCCGTCCTCGGCCAGAATGCGCGCGCCGTAAACCACCGGATAGCGCTCCTTCTCGCGGCCCTTGTCGTCCACCACCGCCATAATGCCGTTGCGGTTCATGGCGATGATCTCACTGGTCTTGCTGCGTACGGTCTGGATGCCGATGTAACGGGCGAAACCGTCGCTCTTGGCATCCTGGGTGGATTGCTCGCTGATGCGGGTAGCGGTGCCGCCGATGTGGAAGGTGCGCATGGTGAGCTGGGTGCCGGGCTCGCCGATGGATTGCGCCGCGATNNACGCGCTCGATGCCGGCCGCCTGAATGGCCGCGGCCAGGTCTTCGGTAATCTCGTTGTTCACGCCCACGATGACGTTGCCTTCGTAATCCTTCTGGTCCTCGAGCGCCACGCGGCCCACGATGCGGTCGCGCAGCGGTTCGATGATTTCTCCGGATTCGATGATCGGCTCCACGT
>PLRS01000107.1:0-712 GCA_003164035.1 Bryobacterales bacterium
GGCCCCACGGCTTTACCGCGGCTAACTCAACCACAAGGAAGGACGTTTATGAAAGGGAACCCACAGGTAATCGCTGGGCTTCAAGAGGCCGCCGACATGGAGGGATCCATGATGCTTCAGTATCTTCTCGATCAGCGGGACGTGAAGCGCCTGGGCCTGGATCTGGCCGATGGCCTGAAGCAGATGAAGGAGCAGTGCGAGGATCACATGAAGTGCCTGGTGAGCCGCGTGCTGTTCCTCGAAGGCGCGCCCACGATTGAGCTGAAGCCCGCCGCGACCCACGACAGCGTCACCGAGATTCTGAACGATGCCTTTGCCGCCGAGCAGGCTGCCATCGCGCGGTTCACCGATCTCTGCAAACAGTGCTACGACGCCGGCGATATGTCGAACTTCCACTTCTACCAGCACCTGGTGAAGTGGCATCGCGAGGGTGACGACAAGTTCAAGGGTCATGTCGCGTGGCTGCAGAAGCAACTCTACCAGTTGAAGAAGCTGGGTGAAAACGACTACATCGCCGTCAGCGCGGTGAAGGATTAGGAGGCACGATGCCGCTTCTACGAACCGAAATACCCCCTGCGAGTACCGGCGCGCTGCCTACGCAGCATGACGCCGAGATCTTCTCCGCCGACGCGCAGGTGCTGCCGAGTACCGCCAACGCCAAGGACGGCACCATCGATGTGGTCTGGTACAGCGGGGCCGCCGTCCCGAGGGT
>PLRS01000107.1:766-1024 GCA_003164035.1 Bryobacterales bacterium
GCGATAAGGGCATGGCCACGCTGCAATTCGACCTGGGCGATCCGGATGGCGCCGAGATGTTCCGCAAAGCCAGTGCCGGCATCCTGCAAAACCTCAGCTTCGGAACCTTCGTGTACAAACGCGAAAAGGTGGATGCGCAGACCGAGGGAATGCCGGAGGGCAAACCGCCCTACCTGAACGACAAGGAAATTGGCATGTTCAAGGCCACCGACTGGGAGCCGTTCGAGATTTCACCTTGCACGGTGCCGGCCGATTTCA
>PLRS01000107.1:1060-4411 GCA_003164035.1 Bryobacterales bacterium
GCGTCAGCGAAATCCAATCGCTGGGTGCGACCGCAACCAAATACGGAATCGACGAGACCGTCATCAGTGAGTTCATCGCCAAAGGCGTGCCCGTCGATCAGGCGCGGAAGGAGCTGTTTGCCCACCTCGCGACCAAGGGCCAGCAGGGAGTCCCGCCGCGCGCGGGCGCAGACGGCCCGGCATTCCCGATTCGCGGGGAGGGCGGCACTTCGGTNNCAGCGCCTTGCCTGCATGCAGATGGCTCTGCTGCTGCGCGCGGATGGCCGGTTCTTCCTGGCGCGGCGCCGGGACCATAACGGCAACGAAACCGGCGAATATCTCGATGGCTACGGTCCCGAGCAGCAGCGGCGCGCCGTCGAGATGGCCCGCGAGTACCGCAATTTCAAGCTCATCGACATGGCGAAGGAAGCCCTGGAACTGCGCGGCACCAACCCGCGCGGGATGGACGTGACGCGAATTGCGGAACTGGCGCTCCAGGGATCCTCGCGGGGACGGGAGTTCTTCGCGGGCGGCGCCGAATCGACCGCGGACTTCCCGGCGATCCTGGCCAACGTCGCAAACAAGACTTTGCGCCAGGGGTATGAAGCCTATCCACGCACCTTCCAGCCCTTCTGCCGGCAGGTGACGGCGCAGGACTTCAAGCCCATCAACCGTGTGATGCTCGCCGATGCGCCCGTCCTGCAGGCGCTGAATGAGAAGGGCGAGTATCACCGCGCCAACCTGACCGACAACAACATCAACTACGCGCTCGGCACCTACGGCGAGATCGTGGCGTTGACGCGCAAGGTCATCATCAATGACGACCTGCAGGCGTTCACCCGCGTCCCGGCACTGCTCGGCGTGGCGGCAGCGCAGCTCGAATCGAACACCGTCTGGGGCATCATCACGTCGAATCCGGCTGCGGTGTACGCGGGCGACAAGAACTCCACCGCGCTCTTCCACGCCAATCACGCCAATCTGCTGACCGGCGTGGCCAGCGCCATCGATTCCACCGTTGCCAACTCCGCTCCGCTCACCGCGCTGGGCAAGGGGCGCGGCGCGATGCGGCTGCAGAAGGGACCGCAGGGCACTCCGCTGAATCTCATTCCGCGGTTCATTGCCGTGCCGACGGCGCTGGAGACTTACATGCTCCAGCTCGTGTACCCGATCAACATCGCTTCGGCGGACGCGACGAAGGTCGTGCCGGAGTGGGTGCGCAGCCTGGTCCCGGTGGTCGAGCCGCGTCTCGATGCCGCCACCAATGGGACCACGGGCTGGTATCTGATCGCGGACCCGGCACAGATCGACACCGTGGAGTACTGCTACCTGGAAGGGCAGCAGGGCGTGTACATCGAGACCAAGCAGGGCTTCGAAGTGGATGGCGTCGAGATCAAGGCGCGCATGGACTTCGGCGCGGCGGCTCTCGACTATCGCGGGCTTCAAAAGAACGCCGGCCAGTAGGGCGTGGCGGGCATAAGGAACAGGAGAAAAACCGATGCAGAATTACGTTCAAAAAGGTCAAACCCTTACGGTTGTCGCGCCCTACGCGCTGCTCAGCGGCGGCGGTTGCCAGGTCGGCAACATCTTCGGCGTGACGGTCAACAGCCAGAACATAGGCGACTCCAGCGAGTTGGTGGTGGAGGGCGTGTTCGATCTGGCGAAAGATGCGAGCACGTTCAACCCCGGAGACAAAGTCTTCTGGAACAACACCGCCTTGCAGGCCACGTCCAGCCCGTTGACGGCGGCCGGGGGTTCGAACAAGGAGATCGGCTACGCGGTGCTCAGCCAGGCGAGCGGCGTGAATGCGCCGGGCGGCCTGGCCGGCGATGCGACCGTTCGCGTGCGGCTCAATCCGCTCGGCTTCGGTCCGGTGCAGGCGGCGGACACTGACCCGTCGCTCATTCAGAAAACCGTGGTGACGCTCACTGCGGCGCAGATCATGGCCATGTTCGGAGCGGCGGTCAGCATCTTGCCTGCGCCCGCGGCCGGACAGGTGCTCGTGGTCGACCAGTTCATCGTGCAGATGAAGCCCGGCGGCACGCAGTTCACCGGCGGCGGTGCGGTATCGTTCCAGTATCACGGCACCGGCGTGGTGCCGCACTCGTCCACCATCCCTGCGGCTACCATCACCAGCGCGGCCGCGAGCGAGAACGTGGTGCCACCGCCCACGGGCGTCATCCAGCCGCCGTCGGCGACCGGCATCGATATCGTCAACGCCACGGGCGCCTTCGCCACCGGCAACGGCACCATGGTCGTGACCGTGTTCTACTCCATCATCACGCTCAACTAAGCGCGCCGCCGCATCATTATATATGTCCGACTGGCCCACCATCGACGCGGCGGCGAACGCGGTCATGCTGCAGACTTTCGGCGAGCCGGTGGTGTATCAATCCGCACATGCTGGCGTGGCGGTTGGCGATCCGGTGACTATCACCGCCATCCGCCACGCACGCGTGCGCGAGGAGTCCGGCGCACTGGCGAACATCGAGGAAATCTCCGTCAATCCCTCCGACCTCGCGAACTTCCCTCAGCGCGGCGATTGGGTGACCGCTTGGGGATCGCAGTTTGTTGTGACCACCGTGCGCCAGCCGGACCCGTACGGCTTGGTCGAGCTTTCGCTGATGGGGCGGGCCGGGCAGAATTCCGATGACTAACCCGAAGACGATCCTGGCCGAGTGGGTGACGGCGCTCCAGGCTCTGCCGAACCTGGTGGATGCCCTCGGTGGGGATGGCAGTTACATCCAGTTCTACACCGAGAACGCCATCGTTTTCGGCCAGCCAACGCAGAACAACATCCGGTTGGCGATCTTGTCGATGCCGCCTGGCTCGATCATGATCGCATGGCAAGGCACCGGGCCCGGCAGACTCGGCAATGCGCTCGTATTTGTGCATGATTTCTCGCTATACCTGCGCGCGCCCGAGGAGGCCGATGTCGGCTACGAGGATCTCTTCAACTGGATCGTGAACGACGTGCCGGCGGGCAGCAGCCTCCGGATGCTGCACACTGCCGTCGATCCGAACTGCGAGCCGATGGACTTCTACCTGCCGTCGGCGCGCCGCAACACGGTCGTGATCAGCCCGGACGGAGCCACTTTCGAGTACTTCGAGGTGCCGGTGCGGCTGATCGAATCTTACAACCCGTAGTTTTCCCGAGAGGAAGAAGCGATGGCGGAAATGGTGTTTCTTCGGTCGCCTCAAGGCGATGAGATCAAGGAAATTGAGGCGACTGCGGAGAAACTCTCACCGTGGATGTCCTCTGGATGGCATCAGGTCCCCGCGCCGGCGGCGGCGCAGAAGCCGGTAGTTGTGGCTGAGGAGGAAAAGCAGCATGGCTAACATCAGTGAACTGCTGAACGGTTGGGGATTCGGCAA
>PLRS01000107.1:4447-4593 GCA_003164035.1 Bryobacterales bacterium
TCGTCGGAGTTCCTCGCGTGGGCGCTGTCCTTCTCCATGGGCAACGTCGTCGTGAGCGGTAGCGGTCCGTACGTTTACACCATCGTTCCGGCCCTGGGAGCGACGAACCCGACCGGCCTGGAGCTGCCCTACTTCTCGTTCGTGCA
>PLRS01000098.1 GCA_003164035.1 Bryobacterales bacterium
ATCCCAACGGTGGGAACTATCCCAACGGCGGCGGCTATCCCCAGGGGCGCATGATTCGCGGAGGCACCGACCTCTATGACGCGGTCTATCTGGCTTCGAACGAGCTCATGAAGAAGCAGAAGGGGCGGAAGGCCCTGGTGCTGCTCACCGATGGCGTGGACACCGGCTCCAAGGAAACCATTTACCAGGCGATCGAGAGCGCCCAACGCTCCGATACGCTGATCTACAGCGTACTTTTCTCCGACTCCGGCGCCTACAACAACGGCCCCATGTATCCGCCCATGGGACGCCGCCGCATGGGTTATCCCGGCGGCGGTTATCCCGGCGGCGGTTATCCGGGCGGCGGTTACCCCGGAGGCGGCTATCCCGACAACCGTCCCGACGGCAAGAAGATCCTGCAGCAGATCTCTCGCGAGACCGGCGGCGGCTTCTTCGAAGTCTCCCACTCCCACCCCATCGACAAAGTGTTCGCCGCTATCGAGGAAGACCTGCGCAATCAGTACAGCATCGGATACACTTCCGACCAGCCTCCTAACGGCGCCTACCGTCACATCCACCTGACGGCCAAGAAGAAGGACTACATCGTTCGGGCCCGCGAAGGCTACTACGCCGGCTAGCCCGCGGCGGCGCCCTCCGGCTCTTTACAGCAGACGAAAACTCACATCTATCCGCGCTCCGGAGGGCACCGGCCTGCCGTTGCGGGTTGCGGGGCGGAAACGCCAACTCCGGACCGCTTCCACCGCGCGCTCGTCCAGTCCGAAGCCCAAACCTTGCTGGACGCGAATATTTTGCGGAACGCCTCGCGCGTCGATCTCGACGACCAGCGCGACGGTACCCTGCACCCTGGTTTTGCGGGCCTCCTCGCTGTAGTCGGGCTCCTTCTTGAGCAGCAGGACGGGGTTGGTCGTGAGACCCTTCGGCCCACCCGAGCCGCCCGGCCCCGTGCCGCCGGCTCCGGCATAAGGACCACTGCCGTCGCCGATGCCGCCGCCATCGCCGCGGCCGTAGCCGCCGCCCGAACCCGGCCCACCGGAGTCCGGTCCGCCGGTTCCGTGCGGATCGCCAAAGGCCGCCAGATCGATCGACGGTAACGCCTGGGTAGCCAGGATCGTCGGCTCGACCGGCAGCAGCGGCTCGCTTTCGCGAATCAAAGACACGGGCGGCGTAAACACGCGCGGCGCGCTCTTCGGCGGACGGCCTTTCGAGGGAGGGGTAATCGAACGTTGTCCGCCGCCGCCGCCGCTGCCGGCCGGCCATGTCCGGACCAACGGCGTATACAACGTGTCCCGGGTGAAAATAGCCTGTCGAACCACATCAAGGGGCGGCGGATGGCCGGTCGTTAGAACGAGCACCAGCGCAATCGCCGCGACGTGCAACAGCGCCGAACAGAGCACGGAGGGTCTGGAAGATGGCGGCATTCGTTACCTGCCGCGTTGTCACTTGCAGGTTGAGCGCCAGTTACTAAGTGACGGCAACCCTTGAGTAAGTCGGTCGCCGAACCCGTGCCGCCGCGTGCACAGAGTGACGCCAATGTGGCTCCCGTGGCAACTCGCCGCGGCCCCGTCCCGGCGCTATCTCAGAACTGCACCTTCGGGGCCGAGCGCGCCCCGGGCTCGGTCTTGAAATAGGCGTCGTTGCGGGCGAACCCGGAAAGCGATGCCACCACGTTGGAGGGGAACAGCTCGATCAGCGTGTTATAGCTTTGCAGGGCCTCGTTGTACTTGCGCCGCTCCACCGCGATGCGGTTTTCGGTACCGGCCAATTCGTCCTGCAAGGCCAGAAAATTCTGGTCCGATTTCAACTGCGGGTAATTCTCGCTCAGCACCAGCAGTCGCGACAGGGCTCCATCGAGTTGCTGGTTGGCCTGTATCTTATCCTGCGGCGTGCGGCCGCCCGCCAGCGCCGCGCGCGCATCGGCGATATCCTTGAATACTTCGGTCTCGTGCTGCGCGAAACCCTTGACCGTGGCGACCAGGTTCGGAATCAGATCGGCGCGGCGCTGAAGAGCGACATCGACCTGAGACCACTGCGCATTGACGGCCTCGCGCTGGGTCGCCAGGTCGTTGCGCGTGCCGATGAACTTGGCGCCCGCGAACACCGCCAACAGCAACAAAACCCCGATGGTGATTAGGGCAGCTTTCACGTGATTCTCCTGTAATTACTTCTCCAGCCGGTCTACCGCGTCGATCACCCGATCGATGGCGGCGAGATACCCCTCCAGCAATCCGACCGGTTCCGCCTGCCGCGGCTTAATGCGCTGCTCGCGAATATCCAGCACTTGATCGAAGGCCGCCCGATCGAAGCCGAACCGCTGGCCTGCCGCGGCCACGATCTCGCGCTTGCGCGTGGGCGCGGCGGCGCCATCGAGCAGGAGGGCGTGCCGGAACAGCACCGCAAACGTCGACAGCGAATCCACCAGCAGGCGGCGCAGCAGGTCCGGGTCCTGCAACATTCCCGAAGCCTTCTGGCGCAGGCGCAAGAGCTTGGCGCGCAAGTCGTGCTCGACCTGGGCGCGATAGAAGGAATTGTCCACTTCGAGCGGCCCGATCGGGTCCCGGCCGTGCAAAATCCGGTAGTGCGCTTTGATGTCGTGAAACTCGATGGCGAAACAGTCCGTGGAAGTGGCCAGCTCGTGTTCGGTGAGCAGGAGAGGGGCGGGGCTGCCTTTCTCCCTCCACCAGCGGAAAACGTCCGCCACCGCGGCCAGTTCGCGGGGCGTCAGGACAGTGACCACGCAGAGGACGTTGTAATCGGAAAACGCGGCGTGATGCTCGCCCGCCGCCGCCGAGCCGTAAAGCACCACCGAGACCAGCCGGTCGCCCAGGGCCTTCGTCAGACGCTCCACGAGTTGGGTCAGGAGTTTTTCCATGAGATCGCTCACCAGTCGCTCGAAGCTCCACCGCCGCCGGAATCACCGCCCCCGAAACCACCGAAACCGCCGCCGGAATCGAAGCCGCCGAAGCCTCCGCCGCCGCGCCCACCCCCGGAGCCGCGCGACAGCACGCTGCCCATCAGCAGTCCGGTCAGAAAACCGCCCCCGCCGCGGGGACCGCCGCGCATCAGCCAGAAAAGCAGGAATAAACCGCCGCCCACGATCATCGGCCAAGGGATGGAATCGGAGCTGGTCTCGCGATACCGCCGCGGCGGGGGTTCCGTGTCCAACCCCACCTGTTTGGCCTGAGCGATGGTGGAACCGACGGTTTCCGCCGCCGCCGTCAGCGCGTCGCCATAATCCCGCTGCCGCAGCGCCGGGCGCATCTCGCGCAACACCCGCCCGGCCATGGCGTCCGTCAGAATCGGTTCCAATCCGTAGCCGACTTCGAGCCGGCTGCGCCGGTCCGCCACCGCCAGCAACAGCAGCACCCCCTCGTTCTTGCCCTTCTGGCCTACGCCCCAGGCACGGAAGATGGTATTGGCGACGTCTTCCACCGGTTCGTTTTCGAGGCTCGGCAGAACCACCAGGGCGATCTGTGCGCCGGTCGCCCGCTCCACAGACGCGCAGTACCCTTCCAGGCGCTGGCGAGCCGCATCGTCCACCACACCCGCGAAATCGCTGACGTATCCCTGCGGCTTCAGGGCCTTCCAATCCACCCCCCAAGCCGCGACGACCCCATACAGCGCCAGCGCCACCGCTGCAAACAGCCGCCCAGGAGTTCTCATTCCGACCCTCCAGTGTACTACGCGGCACTGCCGGAACCGTTCAGATGGACGGGACCGGCTGCTTAACCGATCCTGGGGGAAATCCGTTCCCGAGCAACCGGTCCCCGGCGGTCGCGGCTCGGTAAGTGACGCACTCGTGACTGGAAGCACGCCAGCGAAGTCGCGAGAAAACTAGTGATTTGACGCGGATGATCTAGGCATGATATCGTTACTCGACGATTAGCTATGACAAAGAAAGACGTCAACGGTGATCTGTGCTGCCCGCCAGAACCCATCCCCTCGGAAGTAAGCCTGCTCACGCTCGAAGGGGCCGAAGCGGATGAGGAACTGGCAAAACTGGCTAAGGCGATCGGCCACCCTGCACGAGTCCGCATTCTGAGGATGCTCTCCCGCAAGGAGGCGCGAGTTTGCAGCCAGATTGTAGATGAACTTCCGTTGGCCCAGTCCACCGTGTCTGAACATCTGCGCATCTTGAAGGAATCCGGCCTGGTGCGTAGTTCGCAAGACGGGCCGCGCGTTGGCTACTGCATCAATTTCGACGGCCTGCGCCGGTTGAAGGCCCTCGTGGCCATTATCTAAGCGGCGGATTTTTTTGTGACTTATATATCGCCAATCGTCGATATTCGAATAAAGGAGATGTCCTCATGAATTTAAGCCAACTGGCAAATGGATTCAGAACAGTTCCCGGTCAGGAATCCGCGAGAGGTTAACACATGGGACGTGCTTCAGTGGAAACGCCAGTCACGCCGAAAAGACTGAACTTCTTCGAACGATATCTGAGCCTATGGGTGGGACTTTGCATGCTGGTTGGCGTGCTCATCGGCAAGGCCTTACCCGGCGGAATCGACCAACTGCGAAGAATGGAATTCGGCGCGGGAAGTCAGATCAATATCCCCATCGCGGTGCTCATCTGGCTCATGATCGTTCCGATGATGATGAAGGTCGATTTCGCATCGATCCGGAACGTAGGTAAGAAGCCGCACGGGCTGCTGGTGACGCTATTCGTGAACTGGTTGGTGAAGCCGTTCTCAATGGCTTTGATCGCCTTGGTGTTCTTCCGCTTCGTATTTTCGGCCTGGATTCCGCCCGCTGACGCCGATCAGTATATCGCCGGGTGCATCATCCTCGCGGCGGCGCCCTGCACCGCCATGGTCTTCGTCTGGAGCTATCTCACCGAGGGCGACCCGGCGTATACGCTCGTGCAGGTTTCCATCAACGATTTGGTCATGCTGTTTCTGTTTGCGCCGATCGTCCGCTTTCTGGTGAACGGTGCATCCTCGTTGCAGGTGCCGTTTCAGGTGCTGCTGTATGCCGTCGGCATCTTCATCGTGATTCCGCTGGTGGCGGGCTCGGCGCTCCGCGCGTGGTTCATTCACGCGCACGGCCAGGAGTGGTTCGAGAAAGCTCTGCTACCCCGCTTCGCTCCGGTCAGTATGCTCGCTCTGCTGGCCACGCTGGTGCTCATCTTTGCGTTCCAGGCGGATAACATCACCGGGAAGCCGTTTCACGTAGTATTGATCGCGATTCCGATCCTTCTGCAAGTCTACTTCAATTCGTCGCTCACCTATGGACTGATGCGGCTGTTCAAGGTCCGCCATGCAGTGGCCGCGCCGGGAGCGCTGATCGGCGCCAGCAACTTCTTCGAGCTGGCTGTGGCAACGGCGATCGCGCTATTCGGCCCTGGCTCGGGAGCGGCCTTGGCAACGGTTGTCGGCGTCCTCATTGAGGTTCCCGTGATGCTCTCGGTATGTTCCTTCTGCAATCGCACGCGCCACTGGTTTCCTGAAACGGAGCAGGCCGGGTGAAGTCGTTTGCCTGAGCCGGCACAAGAGCATAGTGAAGCAGGTCTACTGGGAGATGGTAAACAGATGACGAAGAAGAGGGTGTTAGTCCTATGCACCGGCAATTCTGCCCGGAGCCAGATGGGTGAGGGCTTGTTTCGAGCCGAAGGGGGCGAGCGGTTCGAGGTATTCAGTGCCGGCACCAAGCCGGGTTATGTCCGCCCGGAAGCGATCGCCGTGATGAAGGAACTCGGCATCGACATCTCGAATCACCGGTCCAAGTCCGTGGACGAATTTGACGGCCAGGCATTCGATTACGTGGTGACCGTCTGCGACAACGCTCGCGACAACTGTCCTGTGTTTCCGGCAGGCACCGAACGCATTCACTGGAGCTTCGAGGATCCTGCCGCGGTCGAGGGGAGCGAGACGGAGCGGCTGTCCGCCTTTCGACGCATTCGCGACCAGATTCACGCGCGGGTGAAGGCGTTCCTCCAGGATCGAGCGGCCACCGCCAGATAAAGCGATGAAAAGGGTGAAGACGGGCCCGTTCAGAGGGACGGGAACAGGATCGGCCGCACGGTTGTGCGTAAACGGTCAAGTTCGACTGTGTTGTGCTGGAGGAGCCGGTGCCCCCACGTCGTGTTGGTTTCTTCGCGGCAATCCTTCGCCAGCGCCAAGCCGATTGTTTCGTAGTCTCCGAGATCGGGCTTCAGCTTTTCCGGTTCGCTCAAAACGCCGAGAATAAAGACCCTCTCCGTCAAATGCGCGGGAACCTCGGCTACCGCAGCTGCCAGCCTCTCTTCCTGGCCATCGAGGTCGATCAACAGAATCATATGCCGGTTCGGATTGCGACCCATTTCGGCGACGTGGGTGTTGAGAAACTCCTCCAGGACCTTCCTCCATCCACCCGCCACGTTGAGGACCTGGAATTGGCGGGTCGCGAACTCCAGATGAAAGCCGTTCGCTAATTGCCTGTTGGCATCGTCTTCGGGTAACACGAAAACGTGCGGGCGTAATCTTGTTGACGCTCACGGCTGTAGGTCGTCGCGAATCATCGCGCCCACAAGGTCGCCGTTGACCTGCATGTCCTTGAGCGGACGCATGATCGTGGGCTCCAGATGGCTGTTCCTGTAGAGTACGAACGTATTCTCGTCGGAGAAACGGCGAATCGCCTCGGCGTTGTGCGAGGTCGCGATGAACTGGCCGGCGGATTGAAAGGCCTTGCGAAGCGCCAACACGAAAAGCGGGCAACTCGAAGTTCTCCAGGCAACGGAAGTTATGAACGTAGAGGCGGCGTATCACAACAGAATGATACCGCTCATCCCCAGTGCCGGATTGCCGCGCGGAGCGGCGCCCTGGCTAAGCGGCCACCTCGACATAATCGACAGAGCTGCTCGGCTCGGGGATTGGTTCGCCAACCAGTTTCATTCCCTCGAAGTGGAACTCCAGAGCTTCCTGAAAATTATGCCGGGTTTCCTCTTGGGTGCGGCCCACGGCGGCGCAGCCTGGCACGTCGGGCGAATAGGCGGAAAAACCGGTGCTGGTACGCTCGATCACGACGGGATAACGCTTGGGGCTCATCGCTTCAGTCCTGCCTTCTTGAGTCTACCGTTCAGCTTGGTCGCAAGCGGTACGATGGAAACAAGAGGCGACGATGACAATCACGCTGGAACTCCCACCCGACGCCGAGGCTAACCTCGCCGCCCAAGCAAGATCTCGCGGTCTCTCGCTTGATGCTTTCCTCCAAACCATCATCGCGGCTCATGCCGCAGCGATGGAGCCGGTGACGTCCGTTCAGGCGATTTCTCGGGAAGGGGATGAGCTGGACCGGGAGATTGACCAGCTTTTCGACGCCGTACCGGTTCCACCAGGGATCGGCCGGGGCGCGATGC
Source organism: Bryobacterales bacterium (assembly GCA_003164035.1). GTDB lineage: Bacteria > Acidobacteriota > Terriglobia > Bryobacterales > Bryobacteraceae > JBEKYD01. Next base: position 7,334 of record PLRS01000098.1, read on the forward strand.
GCCGTGAGAACTGGTATCGATGATTGCGGTCGATACCAATGTGCTGGTTGGGGCCATCCAGACGTTTGATCTTCAATTGCACCGAACCGCGCGCCACGCGGTGAAGTGCCTCTACCGCCAGCGCGAGCCGGTCCCGCTTCCCCTGCCTGCTACACTCGAAACAGATGGCTGTCGACGCCGCCGCTGGGATCGATATCAACGAATGGACCGCGCTCCGCGGTGTGCGCGACGGGCTGATGTGGTTCACGCGGGAGAAGCAGTGGATTAACGAGATCCACCTGGCGTTGTGCCGCATTCCGGCCCCGACGCTGCTCGAACAGGAGCGCGCCACCTGGTTCGTCGATCAATTGCGCGCCCTCGGTTGGGACGCCGCCCTCGATCGGGCCGGCAACGTCACGGCGGCCTTCGGCGAACCGCCCTACGTGGCTCTTACCGCGCACCTCGATACCGTGCTCGCACCGCGCCAGGCCGACGAGATTTCGGTCGATGGCGACGGCCGTTTCCATGGTCCGGGCGTCGCCGATAACGGCGCCGGGCTGGCGGCTTTGCTGGCTATGGCTCGCGCCTGGAAGGTTTCCCGCGACATGCCGGAGTTGCCGCGCGGCTTGCTTCTGGTGGCCAATGTGGCCGAGGAAGGCGAAGGCAATCTGGCCGGGATGCGCTATCTCTGCCGCCAGTCGCCCTTGGCCAAAAAGATCGATTCCTTCGTGGTGATCGACGGTGCCGATACCGGCCATATCACCACGCGTGGCCTGGGCAGCCGCCGCTTTGAGCTCTCCTTCACCGGGCCCGGCGGCCATAGCTGGAGCGATTATGGCGTAGCCAACCCTCTCCATGCGCTCTGCCGGGCCGTGTCCCTGTTTTCCGATACCCGTGTGGCGAGCACTCCCAAGTCGGCGCTGAACGTGGGTGTGATTGAAGGTGGCGCCAGCATCAACGCCATCGCCCAATCGGCCCGCGCCAAGATCGATATCCGTTCGGAAAGCAATGAAAAGATGGACGAAATCGTATCCGCGCTGGAATCCGCCGTCGAACGCGCGCGCGACTTCGAAAACCAGCGGGCCGGCAGGGGAAAAGTGGTTTCCAAGCTCAAGGAAATTGGTTCGCGTCCAGCCGCCGCGCTGCCCGAAGACGCCGCCATCCTGCAATTCGTCAGGGCCGCCGACGCCCATCTCGGCATCCGCTCCCGCGCCGATTGCGCTTCCACCGATGCCAATGTTCCGCTTTCGCTCGGCTTCCCGGCCATAGCCATCGGCGCCGGCGGCGCCGGCGGCGGAGCCCACACCACCAACGAGTGGTACCGCCACGAGGGCCGCGATCTCGGCCTCAAGCGCATCTTTCTGACCCTGCTTTTGCTCATGCGCTACGGCGGCGGAGCACGGTGAGCCGGTCGCAGGCGGCCGATGCCGCCCTGGTCTGGAACACCATCGTTTGGGGCTCCACTTTCGTCCTGGTCAAGAACGCCCTCGCCGGCATCTCGCCGGTGCTTTTCCTGGCGCTACGCTTCTCGCTGGCCACCGCCATCCTGCTGGTACTTTTTCGCGGCTTGGGCAAGGGTCCGTATACCGGGAGATCTCTCGCCGCCGGCGCCGTCACCGGCACTTTCCTTTTTGCCGGTTATCTGTTTCAAACCTGGGGTTTGCGGCTGACCAGCGCGCCAAAATCGGCGTTCCTGACCGGGCTGAACACGGTCATGGTACCTTTGCTCGCCGCCCTCGTCTATAAGATCAAGCCGCGGAGGTCGGAGCTGTTGGGTGTGCTGGCAGCCACCGCCGGGCTGGCTCTGATGACGCTTCAGGGCGGCGCGGGCTCCGGCTCCGTCAATCGCGGCGATCTGTTGACCATTGTCTGCGCGCTGGCCTTTGCCGCTCACATCGTTACCCTGGGGCATTTTTCCGAGCAGGTGAGTTTCGAACTGTTATCCGTGATGCAGGTCGGTGTAGCGGCTCTGTGGTCGCTGGCGCTTTTCGGCTGGGTCGAACCGCCCCACTGGCAGTGGCGCCCGAGCGTAGTCTACGCGATACTGATAACGGGGGTTCTAGCCACGGCCGTGGCGTTTACCATCCAGGCGTGGGCCCAGCAGTATACGACTTCCACCCGCACGGCGCTGATTTATATGCTGGAACCGGTCTTTGCCGTGATCACCTCCTATCTGGTGGCCGGCGAAGGGCTTTCGGCGCGCGCCGCGGTCGGGGCGGGTCTGATTTTGGGCGGCGTCCTGTTGGTGGAATTGAAACCGTTGAATCCCCGGCCACATCCATTCGGATAAGCCACTACGCGTAGGAGTATAGAGTTCCATGAGCATCTTTGACAAATTGCGTTCCGAAAAGCTTCTTTCGTTTACCTTGATTCTGTTTACGCTGTCGATCGGCATCGTGATCGGCACGCTGATCAACTCAAGCGTGCGGGCGGCGAAGGATTCCAATAATGCGGCGCCCGGCGCCAAGCCTCTGGTGATTCCCAACCCCGTCGAACTATCCAACACCTTCACCGAGATCGCTAAGATGGTGGAACCGGCAGTGGTAAATATCACCACAACGTACCAGCCCAAGCCCGTCCAGGGACGCAACCGCGGCCGCCGCCAGGTAGTTCCTCCCGATGAGGACCAGGGCGACAACAACGGCGGCAGCAGCGGCGGCATGGACGAGTTCTTTTACCGTTTCTTCGGCGGCAGCCCCCAGGCCCAGCAAAAGAGCGAAGGCGTCGGCTCGGGCGTGGTGGTGGATAACGCCGGCTACATTCTCACCAACAATCATGTGGTGGACAAGGCCGACATCATTAAGGTGAAGTTCCACGACGATCCCGCCGAATACGACGCCAAAGTGGTCGGTGTCGATACCGCCACCGATCTCGCCGTAATTCGCGTCGCCGGCAAGTCCGGCCTGACCGCGGCCAAGATCGGCAACTCGGACGGCGTGCAGGTGGGCGAATGGGCCATTGCCATCGGTTCGCCATTCACGTTCCAGGAGACTGTCACCGTCGGCATCATCAGCGCCAAAGGCCGCGACGTCGATCCCACCATGCAGTTCCAACATTTCCTGCAGACCGACGCCGCCATCAACCCCGGCAACAGCGGCGGTCCGCTACTGAACATTCGCGGCGAGGTGGTCGGAATCAATACCGCCATCGTCACCCGCAGCGGCGGCTATCAGGGCATCGGTTTCGCCCTTCCCATCAATACCGCCGTCTCCGTGTACAACCAGATCATCAAGAACGGGAAGGTCACCCGCGGAGGCATCGGCGTCACCTTCACTCCGTCCGATACCGCCCAGGCCCGCGACCTGCTCCGCGCCAACCACGTCGACCAGGGCGTCTTCGTTCAATCCGTCACGCCGGATGGCCCCTCCGATAAGGCCGGTATCAAAGCCGAGGATATTATCGTCGCCCTGAACGGTAAATCCATCAAGAGCGGCGACGACCTGCTGGGCATCGTCACCGCGACACCGGTGGGCGACCCGATCGATGTCGCCGTGATCCGCGATGGCAAGAAAATGAACTTCAAGGTGGTGGTGGGCGATCTGGCGCGCGTCTATCCCGGCCGCTTCGGCCCCGCCGAAAACGACCAGCCAGGCCAGCAGGCCGAAACCGCCTTCAGCTTCGGCATGAGCCTGCAGGCTCTCACCGAACAGCGCCGCCAGAGCCTCGGGCTGAAAGAAGAGGGCGGCATGGAAGTGACCGAAGTGGATAGCAATTCCTTCGCCGAGGATATCCAGATCCAGCCGCACGACATCCTGATGGCCATCAATCGAAAGCCGGTGGCGTCCATGGAGGATGTGCGCCGCGCCAAGGCCACCCTGAAGCCCGGCGACGCCGTCGCGTTCCGTATTCTGCGCCGCGCCGACAACGGCTGGACCAGCGTGTATCTGGCTGGCACGTTGCCCGCCGAACAACACTAACCGGGTTGATTCCTCTGGGGCAGGTGGCTCTCGCCTGCCCGCAGCCCCCATCCGTTAGCTGAACGCTGAAAGCTCCTTAACTCCCATGCCCAACCGCTTAGCCGGCGAAAAGAGTCCTTACCTCCTCCAGCACGCTCACAATCCCGTGGATTGGTACCCCTGGGGCGAGGAGGCTTTTGCCAAGGCCCGCGCTTACGAGAAGCCGATCTTCCTTTCGGTGGGGTATTCCACCTGCCACTGGTGCCATGTGATGGAGCGCGAATCGTTCGAGAACGAGCGGATTGCCGCCCTCCTCAACCGCGATTACGTTTCCATCAAAGTGGACCGCGAAGAGCGCCCGGACGTCGACCGCATCTACATGACCTTCGTGCAGGCGACTTCGGGGTCCGGGGGCTGGCCCATGTCGGTGTGGCTCACCCCGGAGCTCGAACCATTCTTCGGCGGCACCTATTTTCCGCCCGAGAACCGCTATGGGCAACCCGGCTTTGCCTCCATTCTGGGCCAGATCGCCGAAGCCTGGCGCACGAACCGCGCCCGGATTGTCGAATCGGCGCGCGACGTAGTGGAGCAACTACGCAAGCATTCCGAGGTCGCGTCGCCGGCTCACCCGGCGCCCATCGACGATGCCCTGCTTGATGGCGGCTTCCAGGTATTCCGCCGCACTTTCGACAGCCATACCGGCGGCTTCGGCGGCGCGCCCAAGTTCCCCCGGCCCTCGGTGCTTTATTTCCTCATGCGCTTCTACGCCCGCACCGGCAACCGCGAAGCTCTCGACGCCGCCCTGCTCACCTTGCGGGAAATGGCCAAGGGCGGCATGAACGATCAACTGGGCGGCGGATTTCACCGCTATTCGGTTGACGAGCGCTGGTTCGTGCCGCACTTCGAAAAGATGCTCTACGACCAGGGCCAGCTCGCCACCGCTTATCTGGAAGCGTTTCAAATCACCCGCGAACCGGCCTACGCCGCCACTGCCCGGCGCATCTTCGATTACGTGCTGCGCGACATGACGGACGGGGACGGCGGTTTCTTTTCGGCCGAAGACGCCGATAGCGTAATCGATCCCGACGCCCCGGCCGTCAAAGGCGAGGGCGCCTTCTACATCTGGAGCGCCGACGAAATCCGCGCGCTTGTGCCCGGTCCCGCGGCCGAGATGTTCTGCCACCGGTACGGCGTGGCCGATGGCGGCAACGTGGCGAGCGACCCGCACCTGGAATTCACCGGCCGCAACATTCTATACCAGGCCGCCACCATCGAAGAGACCGCCGAAGCATTCGGCCGCGAACCCGGCGAAGTGCGCGCCGCCATCGACGAAGCCTCCCGCCTGCTGCTCGCGGCGCGCGGGGAGCGCGTGCGTCCGCACCTGGACGACAAGATCCTGACCTCCTGGAACGGTCTCATGATTTCCGCCCTGGCGCTGGGCGGGGCCGCGTTGCGGGAGCTGCGTTACGGGAAGGCGGCGCGCCGCGCGGCGGAATTCCTGATCGCCCGAATGTGGGACCCGGAAGCTGGAACCCTGCTGCGGCGCTACCGCCAGGGTGAAGCCGCTATCCCCGGTTTCCTCGACGACTATGCCCTGTTGGCGCAGGCGCTCCTCGATCTGTACGAAACCCAGTTCGATTTCCGCCATCTGGAGCTGGCCATCCGCCTCACGGAGAAAGCTATCGAGTTGTTTGGCGATGCTTCGGGCGGCGGTTTCTTCAGCTCGGGCGCTTCCGACGCGAGCCTGGTAATGCGTCTCAAGGAGGATTACGACGGCGCCGAGCCGAGCGGGAATTCCGTGGCCGTCCTAAACCTGTTGCGCCTCGCGCGCATCACCGGGCGAGGCGATTTCGGTGCCGCCGCCGCCTCGGCCCTGGCGGCCTTTCGCCAGCGCCTGTCGCTCGCGCCCGCGGCCTTACCGTACTTGCTGGCCGCGGCGGAATTCGCCCACAGCCAACCGCGCGAGATCGTCATCGCAGGCGCCGCCGAATCCGCGGCTACCGGGGCCCTGGTCGACGAGTTGTACCGGCACTTCGTTCCCAACCGCGTGGTGCTCGTTGCCGGCGACGAAACCGTGCGCGCGCGCCTGGCCGCCTGGAACCCGGCCATCGCTTCGATGGCTGCCGATCCCGGCGCGGCCAAGGCCTATGTGTGCCGGAATTTCGCCTGCGAATTGCCCGTTTCCGAACCGGCCGAATTTGCCAAGTTGATACAATTACAGTTCTGATCGAACCCTAGCTTTAGAATAAACCGCACACAGGAGGCAACCGTGGAAAGACCAGGCGCGACCACTCTCAGAGGCAATCCCTTTACGCTGATAGGACCCGAGCTCAAGCCCGGCGATCCGGCTCCCGACTTTACGCTGGTGGATAACGCATTGAAGCCCGTGACTCTCACCGACACCGGCAAGCATGTTCGGATTATCAGCGTCATTCCGTCGCTCGATACGCCGGTTTGCGACGCCCAGACCAAGCGCTTCAATGAAGAAGCCGCCAAGCTCCCCGGCGTGGATATTCTCACCGTAAGCATGGACCTGCCGTTCGCGCAGAAGCGATGGTGCGGCGCCTTCGGCGTGGACAAGGTAAGGATGCTGTCCGATCACGTGGAAGGGTCTTTCGGCTCCCACTACGGCACTCTCATCAAGGAACTGCGAATCGAAAGCCGGGCCATCTTTGTTGTCGACCCCACCAACACCATCAGCTATGCCGAGTACGTCAAGGAAGTCGCCGATCACCCCAACTACGAAGCGGCCCTGACGGCGGCGCGGGGCGAGGCATCTGCCACCGCATAAGACCGAGGTTCGAGTGGGGCGGCCAATCCTGGCTGCAGCCGCCTTTCAGGCGACTCTTCAGTATTACAGGCCGTCGGATTCTTCTCCCGCCGCAACGGCTTTTTCGTGGAGCGGACTCTCAGTTGGCCACGCCGGGACTCTTCCCGGCGCCGGTCTAGCATGGCCTGTCATGCTCCCCGCGAACGCGAAGACAGCCTGCGGGGTTGGTTGCGGCCCTGCTTCTCAGGGCGGCAGGTTGGCGACCGGATGCTGCTCAGTTTTCCGGCTATCGAACAGAGGCACAAAAGGTGGGGCGGACCCCCTGGTCCGCAGCCGGCCCCCTGGCTGGCTTGCCGGGGAGCGGCAAGCGCTTGATTTTTCGGGAGGAGAGCGGGTCCAGGGGGACCCGCGCGGACCAGGGGGTTCGCCCCACCATTATTCCCAATCGATTGTCGCCGCACCGGAACCCGCGCCGCGCCCCCGAAAGTGTGCCGTTCGTGCAGCCTAGCTCCACGCCCGACGGGTTGCTGGCGCGCGCCGCCGAGAACCCCCTGGTGCGCGGCGGCCTGACCGTGGCGGCGGGCATCCTGGCCGGCAACCTTCTCGGCTTCGCGCGCGTCGCGCTCACCGCCTATCTGCTCGGCACCCATAGCCAGGCCGATTCTCTGGCGGTGGCCTTGGGACCGGTCGATACCCTGAACGGGGTGCTGATCAACAGCATGCTGTTCGCCTTCGTGCCCGCGCTCACCGCGGCCCAGGGCGCGGCGCGAACCGCCCTGTTCCGCAGCCTGCTCCGTCTGTTCGGCTGGGTGTTTGGACTGGCGGTGGGCGCCATCGTCCTGTCGGCGCCGTGGATCATGCGGGTGCTGGCTCCCGGTCTGGACGCGGCGCATTTCTCCCACGCCGTCGTGCTGCTGCGCATTCTGGCGTTCTCCAGCCTGGCGGCCGGGTCCTCGGCAGCCTGCAGCGCGCTGCTCTACACCGCGCGGCGCTTCGGTCCTTCGGCCTACAATCAGGCCCTCCTCAACCTGGGTACAGTGGCCTGCGCCCTGCTGTTGTGGAAGGAACTGGGCGTGTATGCATTCGCCATCGGCTACACGGTGGGCGCATGGGTACAATTGGGCATCGCCTACCTGGCCGCGCGGCAACAATTGGCGGGCGGCGAAGCCGTCCCCAGCCCGTTTCGGAGGCGCGAGATCCTGGCGCGGCCGGCGTTTTTCGTAGTTTACGCCGTGGCGCTCGGTTTGAACATGACCTTCACCCGAGCCTGGGCCACTCACGCCGGACCCGGCATGGCGGCGGCTTTCGATTACTGTCAGCGCGGCGTGAGCGTGCCGCTGGCGTTCCTGGTGCTTCCCCTGTCCAGTTCGCTGTTGCCGGAAATCGCCCGCCTGCGCAGCCTGGAGCGCATACGGGAAGCCCTGCGGCTGATCGACCGCACGGTGGCGCTGACCGCGCTCCTGGCGGTGGGCGGATGCGCTTTCGCCATCGCCTTCCGCTCTCCGGCAATTCGCCTCCTGTTTCAGCGCGGCAGCTTCACCGGCGATTCCACGCGCCTGGTCTCGGGAGTTTTTCTGGGCCTCGCTCCCAGCCTGATTGGCTGGAGCCTGATCGAGATCCTGGCCCGCTCCATGTTCGCTCTGGAACGTCCGTGGCCGCCCGTGTTGGCCTCCGCGATCCCGGTCCTCGCGAATGTTTGCATCACCCTGCGCCTTGGCCTCTCGCACCCGCAATACCTGGGCGTTGGCGCCAGCGCCGGTGTGCTGATCGGCTGTTTGGCGCTGTTCGCCATGACCCACCTGACCCGCCGCAAAACCCCGCGCGCGCTCACGGTCTGACCGCGCGCCCAAAGCCGGTGCGCTCCGGAATCGTGGAAGGCTCGTAATTCCGACCAGGAGTATTCAGCTAGCTAGCGGAATACCAGTATCGTCGATGTCTGATTCATGTGGCCGAGATAGGCTTCGCCATAGGTGCTGAAGCCTGCCGTCGGAATGCCGCTAAAGATGGCGCCGTATTGGTCGCACCGGTTCTCCGCGCGAAGTTGAAGGGTGCGGAGGATGCACTGGAAGTCAATGATACCGGAAACGGACACGCCGGTAGCTTTTCGAGTTTCGATGGCGCACCGCGTGCCAGCCACGATGTCGGTGGCTTGCAGCACCTCGAGCTCCATTCCCTGTTTGATGTGACAGTAGAACAGAATGCCGCGATCGTCGACGCGCTGGGGGCTGCGCACGAAGGGATCTCCATCCACCATCAACCCGAGCGGGTGCTTCATGAATAGAGATGGAGCTTCTTCCGGAGAGACGCCCAAAGCTTGCGCGTAAGCCTCCAGGGCGGGTTTATAGTCGAACTCAACCACGAGACGGAGGGACTCGTCAACGGCGGTCGCCACCAGCGTTTTGCCGGTAGCCTGGAAACTCTGGGTCTTGACGATGTCAAAGCCGCGTTTCAGCTCCAGCAGCAAAAGAACCGCGGCATTGGTGTAAGCGCCTCCGTCGGCCATCACGTGCGTGGCCGCGAATTTCAGATCGTCGCCGGCGGATCCGCCGAGGAAGAAGATATCCGTCCGGTCCCCGATCCGTTCCATCAGGGCTTCCTCCGCGCCACTCAACCCGTCCACCAGAACGAGGCCCACGTACTTTTCGATGTCCAGAGACGAGACCGGAGCATGAAGCTCCCGCTCCATTTGGGAGAACGCGTCGCGCACCGTCACGTGCCCGCTGAGATTCTCAACGACGGCCAACGCGGTCTGCCCCACGATTTCTTCATCCAGGAACATGGCAGCTATCGAGTCGGTCATCATTTTGCCGCCCGCGATCTCGCCCGCGGTCGAACAGCCCGCTACGCAGGCCTCCGGGAAAGCCGCCTTCATCTGCCGGCTGAGTTCGACCGGGTCGTACTTGGATGAGGCGAAGAAGATCACGGCTCGCGGCCTGCAATCGGCGGACTGCGTTTTCAGATCGGCTAGGGCGTCCGGGAGATCTTTTGTGGAATAAGCGGTTTTGATAGACATTCTAGTATTTCCTCCGCGTCTCGCTAGACGCTGACCCCCATCTCGGCGCCAATTGCCCTGACCCTCGCGATGAGACCGGGATCGTCCGCCGAGGTATGATCGAAGCGGTCGGGGTTGACGCCTTTGAAGATGAATTTAGTCTTGGTAGTCAGGGCAATGGTGGGATTGCCGCGAGAGCGTTTCTCGATAATCGTATCGATGATGTGTTTGATTTGGCCAGCCATCGAATCGTTTTGCTCCTTGTCAGGCACAACGTCAATGTGTTCATGAAGCAGATCGGCCGAGTCGATTCTTTTCTTTAGGCTTTGGTGGATGGTTCAGGCTCCCCCTTTACGAATTTGACTTTCTCGGCGATAAGGGTAGCGGTGCGAAGGAGGGCTGGGTGCTTAACCGATCTGGGGGAAATCCGTTCCGGAAACCGCTCCCTGGGAAGCTGGGAAATAATCCGCAAAACCGCCAAAGCGGGTGCGTGGGGGATACGAAATGGTCGGACGGCCCTTCCGAGCGCCTCCTAGGGCCTCTGGTGAAGCCTCTAGCGGGCCAAATTTCGAGTTTTTGGCGCTCTTTGATTTTTCACAGCTTGTCGCGGTCGCGGCTCGGTAAGCTACTGCAAACGCGCGGCGCCCATAACCGAGCCGCGACCGCGAGGGAGCGGTTTCCGCGCCTAAACCCGCCTAAACCGCGAAATCCTCAGATCGGAGATTCCGATTGCTGAGTCGAAACCGCGGTTGAGATATGCGAGCCAGGGCCAACTAAAAAGGCGGCCCCACGGGCGGGCCGCCTGCCAATGACTTCGATTCTCTAAACCAGGTCAGAAGGCGAAGCGGGCTCCCAGTTGCAGCACGCGGCCGCCCACCGTGGTGCCGGTGATGGTACCGGCGGCGGGAGTTCCGATGTTGGCGTTGGGGTTGGAGAAACACGGGTGATTGAAGACGTTGGTGGCGTCGAACCGCACCTGTATTTCACCGCCTTCACCCAGCTTCGGGAGCCGGAAAGTCTTGCCCATGGAGAAGTTCAGCGTCCGCTCGTCCGGTCCGAACAGGACGTTTCTTCCCGTGTTCCCAAACGTGTAGGGCGCGGGCTGGCCAAATCCCGCGGGGTTGTACCACTCGTTGACGTTCGGATTGGAGACGTGCCAACTGCCCACCGTGTTGGCATACCAGCTCTCGGCCGACGAAAATCCCGCCAGATAAAGGTTGCCGTTGGGAGCGGATCCACTCAGGTTGGCGCCGCCCCAGACCGGCGTAAACGGCGTGCCGGTTTGGACCACCCAAATGCCCGACACATGCCAGCCTCCTAATAGGGCATCGGCTACTCCGCCTTGGTCCTTCAGGAATGTTCTGCCTTTCCCGAACGGCAACTGGTACACGATGTCGCCTTTGAACATCTGTCCGATATCGAACAGCGACGGTCCGTAGTTTTCCGCGGGATCGTAGGCATTCTGGTAGATCGGCGCGCCGGCGATTCGGCCCCAGCCGGAAGAATCCTGCTCATCCAGCATCTTGGACCAGGTGTAATTCACGTCGAAACTCAACCCGTGGGCAAAACGCTTCTTGAGGGACGCTTGCAACGAGTCGTAGTTCGAAGTGGCATTGAAGAAGTCGCCGTTGATGCCCAGGAACTGCGGGTAGGGCCGACTGTTTTGGGAGTTGGGTCCAAGCTTGCTGGCGGGCACCTCGTTGGAGTCGACTTCGAACGGGAGGCCCGTGCCGCGGCTGCCCACATAGGCTATTTCAGCCACCATGCTGCCTTGCAGTTGGCGCTGAACGGCGAGCGACCATTGGTAGTTGCGCGCTATCGGCGTGTTATACGGGTAGTAGTTCACCGCGTGCCCGTTGTACGCCGCCGGATTCGTCGAGGCTACTACATAGTTTAACGCCGGATTGGGATTCGAGAGCTGGAAGACCGGGTTGATATAGCTTGAATCGGAGAGCGACCCGCTGCCGCCGAAGCCGAACCCCAGGGCATTCTCGCCGTAGTCGTCCAGGCTCCACAGGTAGCTGTAGATTCCAAAGCCGCCGCGCACCGACAATTTCGGCATGGGCGACCAGGCGAATCCAAGGCGTGGAAGGAAAACGTCGGGTTGATTCTTCTGCAGGGCCGACCGGCCGTTTTGGCCGGCGAACCACATCGCTCCCAGTGTCCCGGTGGCCGAGTTTTGAATCGTGGGATCGAACACGCCAATGCGGTTCTTGATCTCGTTCCATCCTCTTTGAAACTCGTATCGCAGTCCCAGGTTAAGAGTGAGATGGGCCGAAACTTTGTAATCGTCCTGGACAAACGCTTGCGGTATTTTCATGCGCATGCCGACCTCGGGCGCGTTGGTGGCGCTCCAGCCTTGCACCTGCCCCAGGAGGAAGTCCGCGTAGCCCAATCCGCCGGCGCTGCTATTAGACGGGTTAGGCTGGGTGTAAACGCCGCTGAAGGTGAACAAGCCGGCCTGCTCGTTACCCCAAATGGTGGAGTTGTCCTGCTCCATCAGGTAGTCGCCGCCGAACTTGATGATATGCTTGCCGCGGATCATGGTTACCACGTCGGACGGATCGAAGCTGGCTTCGGTGAGCAGGGCGTTGACCGCGCTTCCTCCCCAGGTCATCCCGCCAACCGGGCCGCCAATGGTCACCGACGGCGGTACGTCGGCCTCGGCGTAGTTCCAGCCGAGCTTCGACGGCCACCCCGTGCCAGCGGTGTCCGGGTTGAACCAGTTACCCTGCCGGGCATAGGCAACCCGTACTTCGTTGACCGTGGTGGGGCTGATGGTCCAGATTTCCGAGATCTGCACGTGCTGGGCGTCCACATCGCCGCCCTGGCAATCTACCGGGCAGTCCGGATTGGGAATGAATAATGGTAGGTCCCGTTCCATCACCGAGCCGGTCAGGCGGTGCTTTTCGTTAATGTTGTAGTCCATCCTTCCGAAGTACCTGACAAGCGGGTCTTTGCTAGTCTGCGGCTCGAACCAGTTGTTGGATACCCCCGAGAGGTTCGGGGTGGGAAAGTAACCTTGAATCTTGGCCGCGATAGGATCGATGCGGTTGGAGGGAATCTGGTTACCGGGGAACGGTGTGCGGTTTGTCCCGTTCCAGGTGGACGGATCGTAGACCGTCGGAAAGACGGAACTCGAGAAGTTGCCGGCTTTCATCGCCGCGTTGGGAAACGTGTCGAAGGAGTAGGAACTGGAATTGTTGACCGTCCGGTCGGTGTTGAAATAGAAGAACGCCTTGTTCTTCCGGATGGGACCGCCGATCGACCCGCCGTAGTTGTCCCACCGCAGATTGGGCACGGAAGCCGAGAAGAAGCTGCGCGCATTGAAGAAGTTGTTCTGCACGTAATAGTAGAGCGCGCCATGGAACTTGTTGGTTCCGCTCTTGGTGATCTCGTTGAAGACGCTGCCGCCGACTCCGTACTGCGCGTCGAAGCTGGAGGTGCTGACCGCCACTTCCGCCACCGTCTCGAAAATCGCGTCATCCACGTTTGAGCTCTGCGGGTACGTGATCGCTCCGCCGTCGGTCAGGAAGTTGCTCTCGTACGGCATGTTCCCGTTTACCGACGCGCCCTCGCCGCTGCCCGCCACGCCGGGAAGCGTCGAGATGAAATTCGCCCAGTCCTGGCCCACGTTCGGCAATACCGCCATGGACTCCTTTTCCAGGTCGCTGCCCTGCTTGCCGGTCTCTGTCGCCAGCAGAGTAGCCTGGCCGGTGACCTCGACCTGTTGCACCGCCGCGCCCACGCTCAACTGGGCGTCTACCATCGTGATCCCGACAGCAACCGACACACCGTCGCGTACAAACTGTCCGAATCCCTCTTTGCTAAAAGTCAATCGGTAGGTTCCGGTTCGAACCGAAACTGCGTCGTAAAGACCGGCATCGTTTGTGGTCACTTCCTTCGTGACACCGGTGTCGGTTTCGACAAGCGCGACCTTCGCGCCGGGAATAACCGCGCCCGAGGCGTCGGTAACGGTGCCGCGGATATCGCCGGAACCGGCGTTTTGCGCCAGCCCGAGGCTAGCCACGCAGCACAACAAAATGAGCACGGCCGGAAGACTCCTTCCGTGCACCGCCGATAATTGCAAGCGTCTTAACATAGGCTTCTTCTCTCCATGGAGGTTAGAAACTTCCTGGTTCGCAGACCATCCCCGCCGTGGGACGCGCAGACGCGCGCCTCAGCGACTCGGAAAACAAATAAGGGGACCTTTTGATTGGATTTGCCGCTGCCCAGGCGGCGAACGGACTCGACTCGTTGAAGACGGTGTACAAACACTAACCGCGCTTTCCGGGTCGTCGCGGGGCACTCAGCACCTGAGGAACCCACTAGACTCGCGCACAAGACCCCTTACTTCTACGTTAACTGTAATGTATTTATACTACCGAAGAAGCCTTGAGTCAATGTATTTTTGGGGTTTTGGAGATCCGGCACCTTTTCTAGCTTTTCTAAATGCTGAAAGCGCTTTCACGAGGAACCTTTGTGCTGGGGCTGTATCTTTCCATTCGTCGCGGTTATTTTGGGGTATCCGGGTCCGATCTGTCTTCCTTTGCCGGCCGTAAGTGCATTTCGTCGAAAATGCGCTTGAGTCGGTCTTTCATATCTCTGATCCGCTGGAATTCCGCCAGCTCACGGCGGGCGTCGTCGGCCTTCCCCAACTCGCGATAGACCGACGCCAACCGGTAGCGAATCACAGCGTCGAAGGGCTCCAGTTGAGCGGCGTGAACCAGGGGAGCTTCCGCCTTCTCGGGCTGGTGCATCGAGGCCAGCGTCTTGCCGACGCCGAGATTGGCGTCGGCATCGTTGGGTGCGAGGCCCAAAGCGCGCGAGTAGTGCTCGTAAGCCGCTTTCCCATCGCCGCCGCGGAAGGCGATCTCCCCCAGACGGCACTCGGATTTTTCATCGAAAGGATTGGCCGCCAAAGCGGCCCGGTATTCGCTCTCCGGTTCCTTTGGATCCGCGGACGGCGTGGTACTGAGTAGTTCCGCCAGCTCGAAATGAAGCCCGGCGAGTTGGGGGGAGATTTTCAGCGCTTCGCGGTCTTGCGCAATGGCTCCCTTCGTATCGCCCTGTCTCTCCATCTGTTGGGCCATCACCTGGTGCATACGCGCGGAGTTGGGAGCGCTCATTGCCAGCGCAAGCAAGGTCTCGTCGGCGAGACTCGAGTAGATTCGATGCGCGACGTATAGAATGTCGGGGTTCGTCGGCTGCAGTTGGCGAAGCACGGACACCACACCGGTGGCCTCATCCAACTCTCCTTCTCCATAGTAGATTTCGATCAACTCCATGCCAGCCTCCACGCGAATCTTTTCTTCTTTCACTTGCGGGAAGGACTTTTCCAGGTCGGCCTTGGCGAGGCTGGTCTGGCCGGCCCGTCTTTCGCAGATCCCCAACAGGGCTTGGATATTCCAGAGCGCCGGCCGGAGCTCCAGGGCGCGGCGCAGTTCCGCCGCCGCCGTGCCGTATTTTCCCTGGAAAAAGAGAACTACTCCGAGATTGGCGCGGGCGTCGGCATTGCCGGGATCGAGGGCCAGAATCGCGTTGAATTCCCGCGCCGCAAGGTCCGGCCGGTTGGTTTTCAGGAACTCCTGCGCCTGCCGCTGGTGCGCCTCGATCTGTCGGTCGCCGGGCCCGGATTGGCCCAGGGCCGCCCCGATCGCGAGAAGAAGCGTCGTCAAGATGCGCCTGGGTGCCATGCTAGTCATAGCTAGATTCTGACGCAGTTCGGGCCGAGCCGGGTGACTCCGAAGCGCCCGGAACGCGTCAAGCCACGCCCCACCAGCGGCGATATTCCTTCAAGCCTTTGTACGCTAAAGTCGCTAGCCCCCTGCTAACCATCGCTATTCTAGAGCCGCCGGCCCATCCGGTGTATATTTCAAGTCTGTATGGCTGCAGCCCTGCCCACCACGCCGCTTCCCCGCGCGGACTGGCGACCTATTATCCCCGACCGGGTCGACCAGTTGGGTGTGCCGAAATCGCTTGTCAGCGACCTGGTCTTGCGGTATCTCTGGCTGCACGGCGCCGGATCGCTGGCCAGCCTCCACGAGGCGCTCAAGCTTTCATTCCCCGTGCTCGAAACCCTCTTCCACCAGTTCCGCCAGCAACAGTTGCTGGACGTGAAGGGGATGATGGGCAACGACTACGTGTTCACCTTGACCAGCGCCGGCCGCGTACTCGCTTCGGCGCGCAACGAAATCTGCGCGTATGCCGGCCCCGCTCCGGTTTCGATCCAGCAGTACACCGAAGTCGTTCGGGCGCAGTCGGCCCATCCCCGCCTGAGCCGGGAAAGTCTCCGCCAGGCCTTTCACGACCTCGTCCTCCCGGACGGCCTGCTCGATCAGTTGGGCCCTTCCCTGATCGGCCACCAATCCCTGTTTCTTTATGGCGGTACGGGCAACGGGAAAACCAGCATCGCCGAGCGTATCCTCCGCATTTATAAGGACAAAGTTCTCGTACCGTACGCCGTCGAAGTGGATGGGCACATCATCACTTTATACGACCCGGTCGTGCACCACGCCGTCGATAGCGACGACGAATTGCACGATCCGCGATGGGTGCTGTGCGAACGCCCCTGCATCGTGGTGGGCGGCGAGCTGTCCGCGGTCATGCTCGAATTGCGCCTGGATGAGGCTACCCGCGTCTTCATTTCCCCTTGCCAGATGAAGGCTAACAACGGCATTCTGCTGATCGACGACTTCGGCCGTCAGCGCCTCGCCCCCCAGGAGTTGCTCAACCGCTGGATTGTGCCGCTGGACCGCCGCGTGGATTACCTGACGCTAACGTCCGGCATGAAATTCCAGGCTCCCTTCGAGATGATGGTGGTTTTTTCCACCAATCTCAATCCCAAAGACCTGGCGGACGAAGCCTTCCTGCGCCGCATCCAGACCAAAGTTCTGGTGGGCGACATTACCGCCGAGGTCTTCGACCAGATATTCCGGCAGGTCCTCGACACTAACAAGATTCCTTGCGACCCGAATTCCGCCGAATACCTGCGCGAGGCTTGCTTAAGGGCCGGGGCAACTACTCTCCGCGCCTGCTACCCCAACGATATTTACAAACTGGTTCGCGCCATCAGCGAGTACGACGGCCGCGCCGTCCGCATGACCAAGCCCAATATCGACCATGCCGTGAGCCTGTACTTCGCCAAAGACCCCGACGTCCGCTAATTAACCGTGCCACGACCAAAGGGAGCGGTTTTGTCCGTCCCATCCGCGCAAACCAAACGAACCTGACGAAGTGAAAATGTTTGTATTTTTCAATGAGTTACGGTCTGGCCAGCGTCCGCCTGGGAGCGTCGCCGGGCGATTCGCTTGCATTTTCGTGAGCTTGGTCGAGTTCTGACAAGTGCTTGCAATTAAGTTAGATAGGTGCGTAAGTGGGCTCGTTCGGGAAGCTCCGAACGCGGCACTCCGGGATCCCCGCCACAAATCGAACTTGCTGCCGGGGCCGCGTCTTGGTAATCTAATAGATTCCCGTCAATGTAATCTCGCTTTGGGTGGGAGTATTGCGGGCTTAGGGATGGACGGGTGGCTGAGCGGTCAATAGCAACGGGCTGTAAACCCGTCGGGCCTTGCGCCCTACGGAGGTTCAAATCCTCCCCCGTCCACCAGCAAGTCTTGTAAGATTAATATAGGGGGTTGCCTCTTGGCAAATCTCCGAAGATCCAACACGCCGTTGTAGCTCAGTTGGTAGAG
>PLRS01000158.1 GCA_003164035.1 Bryobacterales bacterium
AAGTTCTTCGCCGAGTCGAGCGTGATCTTGTGCGAGGCGGTAAAGGCCGCCGCGGCAGCCCGCTTGCGAGTGCCCAGCCACGCCGTGGAACCGAAGCTGACGGCCGATGCCATTCTGTCCCGGGCCAAAGGCGCGACGCTGGACACCACCGAAAAGGTGGTAGTCGTCGGCGCATCCACCGGCGGCACCGAAGCCCTTCGCGCGCTGCTCGAAGTCCTGCCCGCCGACGCTCCCGGAATCGCCATCGTGCAGCACATGCCGGAGGTCTTCACGCGGGCGTTTGCCAACCGTTTGGACAGCCTGTGCCAGATTTCCGTCAAGGAAGCGCAGACCAACGACACCGTTCTGCGCGGACGCGCGTTGATCGCTCCGGGCAACCACCATCTGCTCCTCAAGCGGAGCGGCGCGCGATACTACGTGGAAATCAAGGACGGTCCGCTGGTATCCCGCCACCGTCCCTCCGTGGACGTATTGTTTCGTTCCGCGGCGCGCTACGCGGGACAAAATGCGGTAGGGGTGATACTGACGGGGATGGGCGACGACGGCGCCAACGGGATGCTGGAAATGAAGCAGGCTGGCGCGGCCACGATCGCCCAGGATGAAGCCACCTCGGTGGTGTTCGGAATGCCCAACGAGGCCATCAAACGGGGTGCGGTGGACACGGTTCTGCCGCTGCCGGCGATCGCCGCCTCGATCCTCGCTCGCGCCCGCTGAAGGCCGGGGGTGGAAATCCGGGCTGAAATATGTTCCGGTAGGTTCTTATGAAACCACTGAATCGCACGGTCCCTGTCATCATGGCGATCTGTCTTGGCGCGGCGATGTTCGGCGCGGCGAACGCCGCCGACCGCGTCAAGACCGCCAATGGCCTCATCGAGGCGGCCGGCCAAGCCGGCTCCGGGGTTCGCAGTTTCAAGGGAATCCCGTTTGCGCAGCCGCCGGTCGGAGATCTGCGCTGGAGAGAGCCGCAGCCGCCGAAGAACTGGAAGGGGGTACGCAAGGCCGACCAGTTCGGCCCGCGCTGCATGCAGCGGACCTCGCCCACCGCCGACTATTGGTTTCGCAGCAACGGGATGAGCGAGGATTGCCTCTATTTGAACGTGTGGACGCCGGCGAAATCGGACCGGGAGCGGCTGCCGGTGCTGGTGTACGTTTTCGGTGGCGGATTTCAGAACGGCGACGGTTCCGAGCCGCGCTACGATGGCGAGAGCATGGCCGGCAAGGGAATCGTGGCGGTCACGGTGAACTACCGGACCAACATTTTCGGATTCTTCTCCCACCCGGAATTAACCAGGGAGTCGCCCCACCACGCCTCCGGCAATTACGGCTTGCTGGACCAGGTGGCCGCTCTTGAATGGGTGCGGCGGAACATCGCGGCGTTCGGCGGCGATCCGAAACAGGTCACCATCGCCGGCGAATCGGCCGGGTCGATGTCGGTCAGCGCCTTGATGGCCTCTCCGTTGTCCAAGGACCTTATCGCCGGCGCCATCGGTGAGAGCGGCGCGATGATCGCTACTCTGCCCCCGCACCCGCTGGCCGAAACCGAACAGGAGGGAACCCGGTTCGCCGAATCCGCCGGTGCGGCGTCGCTTGCGGCCTTGCGAGCCATGACCGCCGAACAGATTCAGGAGGCCGAGGCAAAGGGCCGTCCCATGCGCTTCAGCCCGAACCTGGACGGCCACTTCCTGGCCAAACCGTTGACGGAGATTCTCGCCGCCGGCGAGCAGGCCAAGGTGCCGCTGCTGGCCGGGTCCAACACCGAAGAGCAACCGGCGCGCTCGGTGCTCCAGACGGCTGAGCCCACACCGGAGAATTTCGCGAGCGCCGTCCGAAAGCTCTACGGCGACCGTGCCGATGAGATTCTGAAGGTATATTCGGCTTCCACACCGGACGAGGTCGTCGAGGCCGCCACTTTCCTCGCCAGCGCCCGGTTCATCGCCTACGGCACGTGGAAATGGACCGAACTGCAGGCGAAGACCGCTGGCAAGCCGGTGTATCGCTACCTCTACGCCCATCCGCGGCCGAAGTTCCTCGGGACGCCCAACCAGCCGCAGACGATTCCCGATCACCCGACGGTGCCTTATGGCGCGGCGCATTCGGCCGAGATTCAATACGCGATGGGCAATCTCCCGCTCGACAAAAGGTACGCCTGGGAGCCCGCCGACTACAAGCTTTCCGAGGTCCTGCAGGCGTACTTCGCCAACTTCATCAAGACCCGGAATCCGAACGCCGCCGGATTGCCGAACTGGCCGGCGTACAACGGCGATACCAGCTTCGAGATCATGCGCCTGGACGTGGATTGCCGGGCGGAACCGGAGCCTCACCGGGATCGCTACCGGGCGCTCGATTCGCTTCACGACAAACCATAGGGAGGGTCAGCTTCCGGCCGTCCCCAACCGCAGCATTCCAGCCCGCATCCTGGTGTGTTTTTGCATCAGCCGCAGGTAGCGCGTCTCGCTGCCGCTCTGTTTGGCGCGAAGGATCTGGGCCGCGGCGCCAAGTTCCCGCTCTGTCCATCGCGCCAGGTCCGGAATCAGGCTCAGCGCCAGGGCCAGTCCGTCGGGCGTTTCCATTCCCAGCGTTCGGGACACGCGCCTGGACGCCGCGCGGCGGAACTTCTCCGGGTCGCCGCCGAACCGCTCGCCGATGGCCCGCTGCACGGCCAGCCCTACATTGCGGATCAGGAAACGGTCCCACGCGCCGGCCTCGGCTGTGCGGTCCTCAAACAAGATGTGCCCCGCCGCCAGTTTCTCCAGCGTGCGCCTCGAACTTCGATATCCCGGTTCCCGCCCGATCCGGCTCTCTTCCCGCTCCACCAGCTTCGCGATCCGGGGATCGACTGGGCGAAACCCCAGCTTCCGGTAGAACCAGAACGCCCCCGAATCCACCGCTTCCGGGTTCTCCTGACCGATCTGGTAGGGGTCCACCGAAAACACCTTCACCCCCAGCACCTGGCGAAACAGGCGCAACACCTGCGCATAGATCCAGGCGGATTCGCCCTCTCGGAAGGTGTAATAGAGGTTAAAGCCCACCTCGGCGCGTTCGAAGAAGGAGAGCAGCTCCACATAGCCGGCCGGCACGCCGTTGGTGAAAAACATGGCGGCGTGATAGGCCCGCAGGGGCAAGTGCCATTCCGGCGGCAGGCCACAGAAATAGATTTCCACAGCGCGGCCCGGACTGGCCCGATATACGCCGCCCGCGTCCCCATGGCTGAAGCCGTACAGCTCGCGGTAGCGCATGGCCGAGGTGTCCAAAATCAGGTCCAGCATCTTGCGGCCGGCGGCGGGCGAGAGGCGCTTGACGGGAAGCGCGGGGCCCTCCAACTCCCGCGCCAGGGAGACATCGGCGCGCCGCAGTAGCGGTTCGCTGTGGCAATAGAGCTTCCGCGCGGACAGCCGCAAGTGCGAACGCGAGGCGCGGGCGCCCGCCATCTTCCACGTGAGCGGCATATCGAGTGCGTCGTAGATCGCCGCCCGCTCGCGATCTCCCAATGGCAGGCTTTCGAGCCGCGCCAGCAGCCACTCGATGTCGCTCGATCCGCGGCCCCGCGCGGCCGCGATCCACTGCCGGAAGGGAGAGTGCGCCTCCACCGGCCAATCCTCCGCCGCCAGGGGCATCAGCCGCACCATCGCCGCGCCAAGCCGATCGACGCCGTCGTAGCGATCCCATGCGATCTCGATATTCCGCGGGTAACGTTGGGCCAGCCGCCGCGCCACCGCGTAGCTGAAGACCGCCGAAAGCGAAGTCCCGGCGATGCCCGAAATCTCCGGCACTTCGAAGGCCGCCAGGTCCGCGCCCACCGCCGCGATGCGTCGCTCGAAGCGGAGCAGGATGGCGTCGGCTAGCCTGGCCACTTCCGGCGTGCGCGGATAAGCTCGCAGGAACAGCAGCGTCTCGTGAAGCCGGATCAGGTCCGCCGGTGCTGCAAAACGCCGTTTCGCCGCCGACGCCAGCAACCGCTCCAATGCTCCGCTCTCCGGGGGGCCGAAGCTCCTCTTCCACTCGTCCAGCCGCTCCAGCAGCTTGTCAGCCATTGCTCTTGAGCTTAGTACACCGTTTCGGAAGTTCGGTAACGTATTCGAGGGCAACCGCTCCCTCACGGTCGCGGCTCGGAAAGGCCCCAGTCCGAGCCGCGACCGTCAGGGAGCGGTTGCGGGATGTGCGGCCGTAATTCCGAAATCGGGTACTTAGCGACACGCCGGAAAACCCGCGAAACGGGCGTTCGAAAGCGCAGAGCGCGCTCCACATCGCCAAGCCCAATCCGAACCGGAAGGCCCAACGGGATTTCATCTGACCGCCTGCCCGAGAGTATCATTTGTTACGGCCCGGCACGGGAAATCGACTAAGATTGTGGTTAGATGGCGAGGGATAGCGGCGGCCGTGGACACGGCTCGCGCCGCGACTGGCTGAAAGAAATCGGCGGATGGAGCGCGGTGGTGGCCGGCGCGCCGCTAATGGCGCGGGCGGCGTCTCACGGTTCGGCGCCGAAGGCCGCCGATGCGCCGTTGGGCCTGTTTTCCCAAGAGGACGAAGGGCTGTTGCACGAGCTGGAGAAGGCCAACTTCCGATATTTCTGGGAGCAGACCAACCCTCAGACCGGCCTGGTGCGGGACCGGGCGCGAGTGCGCGGCGCGGAAGACCGCGTGGTGGCCAGCATCGCAGCCACCGGCTTCGGCTTGACGGCGCTGGCCATCGGCGCCCAGCGCGGCTTCCTATCGGAGCCGGACGCGTACGCGCGCGTGTTGGCCACGCTGCGTTTCCTGTGGCGGCGGCTGCCCAATCATCGCGGCTTCTTTTTCCATTTTGCCAATGTCAATACCGGCGAACGGCTCTGGGACTCGGAAGTCTCTTCGGTGGACACGGCGATTCTGATTTGCGGCGTGCTGACGTGCTGCCAGGCCTTCTATCGCCCCGATATTCGCGACCTGGCTTACGAGATCGTGAACCGGGTAAATTGGACCTGGCTCTCGGAAGATACGCCATTGCTGCCGCACGGATGGGCGCCGGAGGGCGGCTTCCTGCCCTATCGCTGGGATGGGTACAGCGAGCTGATGATGATGTACCTGCTCGGTCTGGGCTCCACTACCCATCCGCTTCCCGTCGAAGCCTGGCACGCCTGGAAGCGGACCACCTTCGAATACGACGGGTATCGCTACATCGGATCGTTCGCACCCCTGTTCATCCATCAGTATTCGCAGGCATGGTTCGATTTCCGCGGCAAGCGCGACCAGTACGCGGATTACTTTCAGAATTCCATCGCCGCCACGGATGTGCACCGCCGTTTCTGCCTGGAATTGTCGCCGCGATTCCGGGACTATAGCGACGATCTGTGGGGCATCACCGCGTCCGATTCCGAGAAAGGCTACGTGGTGTGGGGCGGTCCGCCGGCCACCGGACCGATCGACGGCACGGTGGTTCCGAGCGCGGCGGCGGGCTCGCTGCCGTTTCTTCCGCAAGCCGTAATGCGGGTGCTGCGGACCGTCCGCAACCGTTACGGGGAACACGCCTGGAGCCGCTACGGATTCGTCAACGCATTCAATCCGCTGACCCGCTGGTACGACGCGGACGCGGTCGGCATCGACACCGGGATCACCATGTTGATGGCCGAAAACGCGCGCACCGGGCTGGTCTGGAGCACCTTCATGAAGAACCCGGAGGCGGTGCGCGGCATGGAGCGGGCGGGCTTCAAGCCATACAACCCGCTGGAGCGGCCGCCATCCACGCCGTGAATCGCGCCACGCGGTAGATTCTGCGCTCTTTGATGCACACAACCGGCAAAATGCGCACGCGCGCGGCGCGCCCCGTCGCTGCAAACACACGGCTTGTGCTTCAGATACGGGAGTGGCCCGGCGTGTGCACTTGGATTGGCGTGCCGGTGCGGCTTCGAGCCGTCCATCGCCGACAAGCGCGCCCTTCCGAGCCGCGACCGCGAGGGAGCGGTTGCCGGATGCGCGACTGCAACTGCGAAACGGGTACGTAGCAGGTATGAACGTTCGAAATCGGACCTTCTGGTCGAACTGGCGGGAACGCCTGCAGGCTCTGCGCAACGTCCCGCCGCTGGCGCGGATTGTCTGGCAGTGCGGACCTCCGGTAGTTTCGGGCGGCCTGGCCTGCCGCATTCTTTCGGCACTTCTTCCGCTGGCGATGCTGGCGGTGTCGAAGTTCATCCTGGATGCGGTGCAGAGGCACTTCAGCGGAAGTCCGCTGCCGCTCTACTTCTGGTGGCTGGTGGGCGGGGAGTTCGGCCTGGCCGCGCTGGGCGCCATCCTGGCGCGCGGCATCGGCTATTTCGATGCGCTACTGGCGGACCGCTTTACCCGGCACGTCAGCATCGAGGTGATGAAGCACGCGTCGAAGCTGGATCTGGCGGCATACGAGGACCCGAAGTTCTATGACGTCCTGGAACGCGCGCGGGTTCAGGCCACGGATCGCATCTCGATGATTCAGGCCATCGGGCAGGCCTTTCAGCAAGTGATATCGGCGATCAGCCTGTCGGCGGGAGTGTTATGGTTCTCACCGTGGCTGCTGGCGGTGCTGGTGCTGGCGGTGCTGCCGGCGTTCCTGGCCGAAAGCCACTTCGCTTTTCTCGGCTATGCGCAGAACATCCGGCAAACGCCGGCCAAGCGGCAGTTGGACTATCTGCGCGTGCTGGGGGCGAGCAAGGAATCCGCCAAGGAACTGAAGCTGTTCGGGCTGACCGATTACCTGTCGGGCGAATACACGCGCCTGGCGAACCAAATCTACGAAGAGAACGTGCGGCTGGCGCGGCGGAGGCTGGGGGCAGGCACGGTGCTGGCGCTGCTCAGCACGGCGGCATACTACGGCGCCTACGCATACGTGATTTATCGAACCGTGACGGGTGCGCTGAGTTGGGGGTCGCTGCAGTTTCTGGCGGGCGCCATCGCCGGCACCAGCAGCAATATCCAGAGTTTGTTCGCCACTTTTTCGAGCATCGCGGATCAGTCGCTGTTCCTGACCGACCTGGTGGAATTCTTCAAAGTCGGCCCGACAGTGGTTTCGAAACCTAATGCGCTGCCGGCGCCGCGGCCGATTCAGCACGGCTTTGTGTTCGAGCAGGTGAGCTTCCGCTATCCGGGCACCGGACGAAACGTGCTTGAAGGTCTGGACCTCCGCCTCGAGCCGGGCGAGAGAATCGCTCTGATCGGCGAAAACGGCGAAGGGAAAACCACCCTGGTCAAGCTGCTGACGCGGCTCTACGACCCCACCGAGGGACGCATTCTGCTGGATGGCCGCGACCTGCGGGATTATAGCCTGGAAGATCTGCACAGCCAGATCGGTGTGATCTTCCAGGACTTCATGCGCTACGAGATGAGCGCGTGGCAGAACATCGCGGTGGGACGGATCGGCGACGGGCAAGCGGACGACGGCGCCGTGGAGATGGCGGCACAGAAGAGCCAGGCCGACCGGGTGATCGAGCGGCTGCCGCTCGGTTACCGGCAGCAGCTTGGACGGCGCTTCGAAGGCGGCGTGGATCTTTCCGGCGGGGAATGGCAGAAGATCGCGCTGGCGCGCGCCTACCTGCGCGACGCCCAGCTCCTGGTTTTGGACGAGCCGACCGCCGCACTGGATGCGCGCTCCGAGTACGACGTGTTCCAGCGCTTCGCGGAACTGACCGAAGGCAAGATGTCGCTGCTGATCTCGCATCGTTTTTCCACCGTTCGCATGGCCGAGCGGATCGTGGTGTTGGAACGGGGCCGCATTGTGGAACAGGGATCCCACGACCAGTTGATGGCCCTCAACCGGCGCTACGCCGGCATGTTTGAACTGCAGGCCTCGAGTTACCGATGAATCCGGAAACCGTTCCTTCCATCGATCTTTCGGCGAGCCTGCCCGAGGCGGAGACCAACCGCTGGCGGGAAGCGGGCCGCGCGCTGGCGGACACGGTTCGGCGGCTGGAGCCGAAAAGCGGGATCGAAAGGGACTCACTGCGGAAAGGTCTGCGGACGTCGATCGGGCAGGCCGCCAACAGCGACCGCGAGGAGTCCCGGTGGCTGGCCGGCAATGCGCGACTGCTTCTGGCCACGGAGCGGCAGACGCGGGGCCTCCGCCGCAATGCCCATCGTCTGCCCGCCGCCGTGGACGCACACGGCCGCCGGACGCCCCAAGTGCGCCTGCTGGCGGCGAGTTATGCGGATTCCTCCGCCAACGGCTTTCACGAAGACGAATTTGTCGCGTTCGTGGAGGGCTACCAGTTCCGGCGGGTCCTGAAAATGGCCGAGTTGGGAGAACTGAACGCCGCCCTGTTGTGGGAGTTGCTCGAGCGCCTGCTGCATGGGCCCGCGGAAGGGATTCCCGCCATCGTCGCCAGTATGCGCCGCATCGCGGACACAAGCTGGAGCGAACCGGCCACGGAGCTGGCGTATCCCCACCGCATCCTGTCGCTCGATCCGGCCGGCGTCTACAGCCGCATGGATCGCCAAAGCCAGGGCGGTTATCTCCAGGTGGTCGCTGAATTGGCCAGGTACAGCCCGTCGAGCGAGGAGGAAGTGGCCGCCGCCGCGTTGGAGCTGAGCGAACGGGCGGCCGCGGTGGCGGACGATTCGCGCGCCATGCGCCGCCGCACCCATGTCGGCTACTATCTGCTGGATCGCGGCTTGCCCGCCCTGGAAGCGGCGGTAGGCTATCGAGCCCCGTTGCAAAAGGCGGCGCGGCGCGCCATTCTGCGCCGGCCCACCCTGTTCTACCTGTTGGGGATCGAGCTAATCACCCTGGCCATCGTCTTCCCGCTTCTGTATCGCCTGGATTCCTTCATGCCGGCCCTGGCCGGGCTGGCGCTGCTGGCGCTGCCCGCCACCCAGGCGGCGGTGGATTTCATGAACCGGCTGGCGGCTCTCGTGGCGCCCGCCCGCACTCTGCCCAAACTGAATTTTTCCGAGGGCGTCCCCGAAGACTGCCTCACCCTGGTGGCGGTCCCCACTCTGCTGCTGAACGAAGCCCAGGTGCACGACCTGGTTCTCGATCTGGAAATCCGTTTTCTGGCCAATCGCGACCGCAATCTCTATTTCGCCCTGCTCACCGACACACCCGATTCGGATTGTGCGGTGGACGAGCGCGACGCGCTGGTGGAGGTGTGCAAGCAGTTGATTGAAGGCTTGAACCGGCGCTATCGAAGCGGCGGCCGGGCGCCGTTCCTTATGCTGCACCGGCACCGCACATACAATCCTTCCGAGGGCCGCTGGATCGGCTGGGAACGCAAACGCGGCAAGCTCATGGACCTGAACCAACTGCTGCGCGGCGGCTTCGACGCCTTTCCAGTCAAGGTGGGCGACACGTCGATTCTGCCGGACGTACGCTACGTGATCACCCTCGACTCCGACACCCAACTCCCCCGCGACAGCGCCGCCAAACTGATCGGGGCCATCGCCCATCCGCTCAACCAGGCGGTCGTCGATCCCATCGCTGGGATGGTGGTGGAAGGTTACGGCATTCTGCAGCCGCGGATCGCCATCAGCGTCCAATCCGCCGCCCGCTGCCGAATGGCGGCCCTCTATTCCGGCCAGACCGGTTTCGACATTTACACGCGAGCCGTCTCGGACGTG
Organism: Bryobacterales bacterium; assembly: GCA_003164035.1. Lineage (GTDB taxonomy): Bacteria > Acidobacteriota > Terriglobia > Bryobacterales > Bryobacteraceae > JBEKYD01. The sequence continues at coordinate 9,558 of PLRS01000158.1, forward strand.
TATCAGGATCTGTTCGGCGAGGGGATCTTCACCGGCAAGGGCATCTATGAAGTGGATGCCATACGCGCCGCGTTGGAGCGCCGTTTCCCGGAAAATACGCTCCTCAGCCACGATCTGATCGAAGGCGCCTACGCGCGCTCCGCGCTGGTGAGCGACGTGGAGTTGGTCGACGATTATCCTTCCCACTTCAGCGCCTACAGCCGCCGCAGACATCGCTGGATGCGCGGCGATTGGCAGATCATGCGCTGGGTGCGGGCGCGCGTCCCGGGGGTGGATGGCCGCCCCATCCCCAATCCCATCACCCTGATTTCGCGGTGGAAAATTCTCGACAACCTGCGGCGCAGCCTGCTGGAACCGAGCATCCTGCTGCTGCTGATTGGCGGTTGGTTCTTTCTGCCGGGAGAGCCGGCGGACTGGACTCTGGCGACCATGGGCATGATGTTCCTACCTGCCTTTCTGGTGCTGCTGTTCGCGCCAATCGGCGCGCCCTGGACCCGGCGCGGGTTTGGCCCGTGGGCGCGCCAGTCGGCGCACGCATTTGGCGAAACCATCGCCGTGACCTTCTGCGGCCTGGTGTTCCTGCTGCACCAGGCCTTGATCTCGCTCGATGCTACCGTCCGCTCGCTGGACCGCGTCTTCGTAAGCCGTCGAAAGCTGCTCGAGTGGGAGACGGCCGCGGAGTCCGAAGCTTCCGGGGTGGGGCCGGGCGCCGTAGTAGATACGTACCTGAAATGGACGCCCTGGATCGCGGCCGCGATCGGCGCGCTGCTGTGCCTCCTGCGCCCCGCCGCGGTGCCTTCGGCGGCGCCCATTCTGGCTCTGTGGATCGCGTCCCGCGGTTTCTCGACCTGGTTGAACCGGAGGCCGCGGCCTTCCCTCTCGAAACTGAGCCCGCGGGACACCGAGCTGCTGCGCGAATCGGCCGACCGCATCTGGCGCTTCTTTCACGACTGGAGTTCGGCCTCGACCAACTGGATGATTCCCGATAACGTGAACGAGGATGGCACGGTGGACCTGCGCCTGTCGCCCACCAACCTGGGAATGTTGCTCAACGCGCGCGTGGCGGCGGTTCACCTGGGGCTGTTGCGTCTGCCCGAATTCATAGCCGCCACCCGGCTTACGCTCAATCGCGTTCTGGCTCTCCCCAAGTATCGCGGCCACCTTCTGAACTGGTACGACATTAACAGCCTGGAGCCCATCGCGCCGTTGTACGTCTCCACCGTGGACAGCGGCAATCTGGCGGCGAGTTTGTGGACGCTGAAGCAGGCGGCGCTGGCATTCGCCGGAGAATGGGCCGTAAAGCGGGGCGTTACGCGGGAGATGGCGACCGAGTTGACGGCCATCGCCGAGGACTGCCATCGACTGGTTCATGAGATGGACTTTCGGTTTCTGTACCGGCGGCGCCGCAAGCTGTTGTCCGTCGGGTACGATCTCGCCGCGCGCCAGGTGGATTCCTCCTGCTACGACCTGCTGGCATCGGAGGCGCGCACGGCCGCTTTCGTGGCCATTGCCAAGGGCGACATCCCGCAGGAAAGTTGGTTCCACCTGGGCCGCGCCCTTACCGGCGTTCGCGGCGAGCGGGTTCTGCTTTCCTGGACCGGCACCATGTTCGAATACCTCATGCCGAACTTGTGGATGCGCGCCTATCCGGATACCATTCTGGGCGACACCGCCAAGGCCGTGGTCCGCGTGCAGCGCGAATATGCGCGCCACAAGGGCACGCCGTGGGGTATTTCGGAATCGGCCGGTGGCCGGCACGAATACGCGCCCTTCGGGATTCCCGCCCTGGCGCTGAAGCCGGCCAATCCAAGGCGCCTGGTGATCTCGCCCTATTCCACCTTTCTGGCGGCATCCGTGGATACGCCCTCCGTCTTGTCCAATCTGGTGCGAATGCAGGAATTCGAATGGACCGGGCGGTACGGTTTCTACGAAGCGATCGAGTATTCCGAGGGTGGAGCCAGCCCGCTGCGCCTGTGGATGGCGCACCACCAGGGGATGAGCCTGCTGGCACTCGCCAATCTCCTGTTCGATAACCCGATCCAGCAACACTTCCACCGCGAGCCCCAGGTGCTGGCGACGGAGCGGTTGTTGCATGAACGGCTGACGGCCGATGTGGTGGTGGACGAGGAAACCGCGTTCGCCGACCCGGTCGAGGCCGCCGGAGCGGCGTGAACGCTTGCCCGGAAATACGTTGGCGAACCTATGACAACGGGTTTAAGGTTGACGATACGAGCCGGCCTCGGGGCCGCTGTCGCGGTGACTTTGGCCATGCTATTGCCGCGCCTGCTCCGGGTCCGTACCATCACGGCCGTAGGCGTTGTCGTCCGCCAGGACGCCGATCCCCGCAAACAAGTGCCTCTGGCTGGCGTGGACGTCGTCATGCGCCGCGGCGAACTGGTCGCCCATACCATTTCCGATGCCACGGGTTTCTTCACCCTCTCCCTGCGCCGCGGCATCAACCCTGCCGAAACCGTCACCCTTCAGCTTGATGCGCCCGATTACCACCCCCTCACGCTGGCCTTCCATGGCGACCGGTTGTACCTGGCCCGCATGGCTCCCCTGATTGCCTCAGAGGGCCCGGTCGCGGATCATGCCAGGACTGTTGCCAACGTGCTGGTCCGCTATTCGGTGGTCAGCATTTCCGACGCCAACGTCGGCAGCGAGATCAAGGTGTTTCAAGCCGTCAATACCGGCAACCGGAGCTGCGACGGCGATCGCCCCTGCTCGCCCGACGGCAAATGGAGAGCCGCCGTGGCCTACGCTACGCTCGACGCCGGCGCCGGCAACGAAATCCGCGACCCCCGCGTCTCCTGCATCGCCGGACCCTGTCCCTTTACCAGGGTCGGCAGGCCCGACCTTTCTTCCGGCCTGCGCACCGTCCGCGTCTGGGCCGAAACCTGGTCCGATACCGCCACGTTTCTGCTCGAAGCCGAGGTCTTCCACCGAATGGTAGGCGAAACCGTGCGCCGTTCCTATCCCGTGGTCTTCGGCCAGTCGCTCGATTTCACGGTGCCCGCGTCCGCCGAAGGCGTCACCCTGGAAGCCGAAATCGATGGCGCCAATGTCGTCTTCCCGCTCAGCCCCGATCTCTCTCTGAGCTGGGCTGCCTGTCACCTTACCGTGAACACCGACCAGAGCAAGATCTACCTTTGTAACTTGAAACCCGGCTATCGCTTTCCGTGAAAGGCTACCGCAGCGTGAACTCGCCTTCCACCCCGTGCGCCGAATCGGGAGCGATCCAAACCTGGAAGCGGCCGGGTTCTGTCACCAACTGGTTGTGCTGGTTATAAAATGCCAGGGCAGCCGCATCCAGCGTAAAGCTGACGGTGCTTTTTTCGCCGGGGCCGAGCGGCACCCGCCGGAAGCCCTTGAGCGCGCGCACGGGCTGCGCCACGCTGGCGACCAGGTCGCGAATGTAGAGCTGGACGATTTCCGTGCCTTCGCGGTTGCCGGTGTTGGCGATATCGGCGGAGACGGTGACGGTGCCGGTGCGCGTCATGAACGCCGAGGATAGCTTCAGGTTCGAATAGTCGAAGCGCGTATAGGAGAGGCCGTAGCCGAACGGATATTCGGGAGTGAAATCCGCGTCGATATATTTCGAGGTGTAGCCTTCGGGCTGCGCGGGGTTGCCCACCGGAATGCCGCTGGCATCCTGCGGCGCCGGACGGCCTGTGTTGAGGTGCGCATAGTAAATAGGAACCTGGCCCACCGTACGAGGGAACGTCGCCGTCAGCTTGCCGGAGGGAGTGCCGCGGCCAAACAGAAGATCGGCCAGGGCCGGACCGCCCATGCTGCCGGGATGGAAGGCGTACAGCACGGCATTCACGCGCGCGGCGGTCTCCTGGAAGGTAAGCGGCCGGCCGGCCATGATTACCGCCGCCATGGGCTTTCCCAGGGCGGCGATTGCCGCCACCAGGTCGTCTTGCGCGCCCGGCAGATTGAGAAACGCGCGGGAACGGGCTTCGCCGGATAGAATCTGCTCTTCGCCCAGGAAAAACACCACCACGTCGGCACGCCGGGCGGCATCGAGAGCGGCGGCGAACCCGGCGCGGCTGGCGTCGCGGCTGTTGCGCAGGCCCGGCGCGTAGAAAACCCGTCCCTCGCCCAACTGGCTGCGCAATGCGGCCAGCGGCGTCTCAACGTCTTTCGGCCTCCCGTCCATGACCCAGGTGCCCATCTGGTCGATCGGGCTATCCGCCAGCGGTCCGATCGCCGCCAATGAGCCGAGCGATTCGCTCAGCGGAAGCAGGCCGCCCTTGTTTTGGAGCAGCACCGCGCTTTCCGCCGCCAGCCGCCGGGCCAGAGCGAGCGATTCCGGCGTCACACCGGATTCGGCAGGCGCGGGGATGCTCTCGTCGAACAGACCCAGCCGGAATTTCAAACGCAGAATATTATGCACCGCATCGTCGATATGTTTCGAATCGGCCAGGCCGCGCCCGACCAGCGATTTCAGATGGTCGAAATAGTCGGTGCTCACCATCTCCATATCCACGCCGGCGGTCAGCGCTTTGCGGGCGGCGTCGGCGCCATCGGCCGCATACCCGTGGGCGATCATTTCCTCGATGGCGTTGTAATCGCTCACCACCATGCCGCGGTATTTCCATTCGCCGCGCAAAATGGTCGCGAGCAGCAGGGCGTTGCCGCTTGCGGGCACGCCGTTCAGCGCGTTGAAGGACGTCATGAAACTGGCCGCGCCGGCATCCGCGGCGGCGTGAAACGCGCGCAGGTAGACCTCGCGCAAAAGCACCTCGGGCACCCACGCGCTGTTGTAGTCGCGGCCCGCTTCCACCGCGCCATAGGCGGCGAAGTGCTTGGCGCAGGCGGCTATCGAAGAAGGGTCGGCCAGCGATTCGCCCTGGAAGCCGCGCACGATGGCAGTGGCCATCGCTGCGCCGAGGTAGGGATCCTCGCCGGGGCTTTCGGCAATGCGGCCCCAGCGCGGGTCGCGGGCCACGTCCAGCATCGGGGCGAAAGCCCAACGAATACCTTCCCGCGCCGCTTCACTGGCGGCGATGCGGGCGGCCTGCCCGATCAGTTCCGGGTCCCAACTGGCCGCCTGGCCCAGCGGAATCGGAAAGATGGTGCGATAGCCGTGGATCACGTCGCGTCCGAATAGCAGCGGAATGCCGAGCCGGCTTTCGTGGCGGGCGATGCGCTGCGCCTCGGCGCGATCGGCCGGGCTGCCGGCGTTGAGGAACGATCCCCACCGTCCCCGCCGGATTTCCTCCCGAATGGCGCCCGATAGCGGTGTGGACATGGACGTGGACTGCGACATCTGCCCGATCTTTTCGTCCAGCGTCATGCGCCCTACCAGCGCTTCCACGCGTTGCTCGATGCCGGCTTCGGCGTGTATTCCGGACGGGGATTGACACTCTGCGCTACCCGCGCAAACCAGTCCGGCCACAATACAATGGGTGAGTTTCATACAGGTTGCCGCCACCGACCTCCAATTCGATGGTACTCGCCGGCAGTCCAATGGCCAAGACGCAATTGTCTGGAATCGCCCGGCGAAACCGCGCCGCCGCGCACAGCCCCTATCGCACGCACCCCTGATATAATTTTCTGCGGGTAGAGGAGGGTCGAAAACTCATGTCCCAGTCGACGTCCCGCAGGTTCTTCCTGGGAGCGGCCACAGCAGCCGCGGCAGCCCGGGTTTGGGGAGCGAACGATCGCGTGAACGTGGCCATCGTCGGGCTCGGCGGCCGCGGCACCAATCATCTGAATATTTATTCCAGGATGAGCGAAGTTCGCGTGGCCGGAATTTGCGATATCGATCAGGCGGCGCGCGAAAGGGCCCAGGCCACGCTCCTGAAGAACACCGGCGAAAAAGCCAAGGAATTCGAGGATATGCGCCAGGCTTTCGCCGATTCCGAGGTGGAAGCCGTTTCCATCGCCACCCCCAATCACTGGCACGCTCTGGCCGCCATCTGGGCCATGAAGGCCGGCAAGGACGTCTACGGCGAGAAACCCGCCTGCTACAACATTTACGAAGGCCAGCGCATGATCCAGGTGGCGCGCGAGACCAGGCGCATGCTGCAGATCGGCTCCCAGCACCGCAGCTCGCCCTTGAAGATGCGGGCCATGGCGGCCATCCAGGGCGGCCTCATCGGCCAGGTTTACATGGCCAAGGGCCTGTGCTTCAAGCGCCGCGCCTCCATCGGCCATAAGGACGATTCGCCCACGCCCCCGGGCGTCAACTGGGACCTGTTTCTGGGACCCGCGCCGCTGCGGCCGTTCAACGAGCTGCGCTTCAAGTACAACTGGCACTGGTTCTGGGACACCGGCAACGGCGATATCGGCAACCAGGGCGTGCATGAAATCGGTCTCTGCCGTTGGGGCCTGGGCGATCCGCAGATGCCGAAAACGGCTTACGCCCAGGGTGGCAAGTACGCCTACACCGACGATCAGGAAACCCCCAACACGCTGCTGGCCAGCTACGATTACGGCGGCCGCGAAATCGTCTTCGAGGTGCGCGGCCTTCTCACCGGAGCCGAAGGCTCTGTAGTGAAACGGCGCCCCGGTCCGCCCGCCACCGGAGCCGTAGCGCCGCCTTCCTCCCCCGCGCCCACCGCCATCGCCCCGCGCAATGCCGCGCCCCTCGACATCATGATCGGCAATCTGTTCTACGGCACCGAGGGTTGGGCCGCCATGAGCGATGGAGGATTCCTGGCCTTCAAGGGTGAAGGCAGTGAACTGGTGATGGAGGAGCGCCCCGATCGCGCCGCCGGCGACCCCACCGCCCTCCACATGCGGAACTTCCTGGCCGCTTGCCGCTCGCGCAATTACCAGGACCTCCACGACGAAATCGCCAATGCCTACCTGAGCGCGTCCTTGTGCCACCTGGCCAATATCAGCTACCGGGTCGGCCGCAAGCTGACCCTGGCGCCCGGGCCCAAGTTCGCGGGCGACGCCGAAGCGGACAGGCTGATCACGCGGAATTATCGCAAGCCGTACGTGGTGTGAAGGGACGGACCGCTGCACCAGTAGCGCCGGCGATCTCCGTCGCCGGCGGGTAGCGGGTCCGATAAGGCGACCACATGGCCAAGGGGATGGCTTCGGGCCGTCGCGCAGTGTTCAAGGCTTAGACGCAGCGTCGAACTCCCGACGCTCCCAGTGATGCTCGCGATAGACCAGAACGGTGGCTTTCCCTTGACGGTGATCAATGGCGAACGCGACGGGATCGGACGCGTGCTCGTGCTTCACGAAACCCAGCAATTGCAGCGGACGTACCAGTACGACCGCGATGTCCGTTCCCCGGTATACATAGTTGTCCAGCAGGTACGGAAATGCGAGCTCGTAGAGCGCCAACGGTACGGCGACAACTTGACCGTCGGGCCAAGGGGAAAACCGGGAGGGGAACGCCTAAGCCCAGATCGCCGCTTCCGGCCCGGGCTGGATTTAACGTATCACGCGCGGCGAGGTTAGAGTTAGACCAGCTTCTTACCGGCTAGACTGGGCATATGGAGTTCGAGTGGGATCCGGCCAAAGCGGCCGGGAATCCGCGCAAGCATCCATGAAGAAGCGCAGCGACAAGATGAGCGACGAGTTGCGCCCGGAGTACGATCTTCGCCAGTTGCTCGAGGCCGGAGCCCGGGGCAACTACGCGAAACGCCACGATGCAGGCACGAATCTTGTTTTGCTGGACCCGGACATCCGAAAGGCCTTTCGCAATGAGAGAGCGGTGAACGAAGCCCTGCGCTTGGTACTGGAATTGCGCAAGGTTGGCGGCAGCGGGAGCCGCGTCTAACAGGGTGGGCAGTCTGAATCCCGCCGACGGCATCCCGGTTTCTTGGCCTTCCATGCACAAAAATGCACAAACCCCACTCCGCGCGCAACCGTCCCGGAGTCCGGTCACGGCCATTTTTTGTTGATAGATAAGGACTTGCCGTGAGTACCATCTCGACGTCGCTGTACTCTGGTGTAGTGTCCAAGAAATAACCGGTCAGACCATGTATTTTCGTGGAGCGGACCCTCGGTCTGCCACACCGGGACTCATCCCGGTGCTCTTGGCTGCGGCCCCGATGCCCTGTATTACTATCCATGAATTTGTTTGCATGTCGCGACGATTTTCTCAGGCGGCTCTGGAGAGGGCAGCCATGCTGGTTTGCTGGATGGTCAGAATGGCCTGGATGGCTAAACGTCCGGATGCGCTGACTTGGTAACGATGGGTTTTCTGTACCTTGTGGATCAAACCATGCGCGACCCGAGCCGGTCAGCGAAAGGCGCTTGCCCAGGAATCGCAGGATGTCCGCGCTGGAAAAATTCAACAAACCATGGCGCAACAGCAGCGGCTCCAGGCGAGCGAGAGCGCCCGGCCGGAACAGAGTATCGGTGGCCCACTCACACTGAAAAGCACTCCAGTAGTACGCCGCGTCGAACTTCTGAAAGATTTGGTCATGCAGGGGATTCAGGCGTGCGGCAAACGGCTGCAGGCGCTCCGTCCAATTCACCTGGAGTTGCTCATCGAATAGACGCTGCGCTCTGGGCAGGTCCTCGATCCAGGGAGAGCAGTTGCCTTGCCGGCTGTAGCG
>PLRS01000020.1 GCA_003164035.1 Bryobacterales bacterium
GGGATTTCTTCCTGGCAGGCTTCACATACTTCCGGATCAGGGTCACTGCCTTCACGTCCGGCCTGGCCCAATTCCAGGTCGCGAGATACACGAATGCGCAGGACCCAACCCCGTCAGTCGTAGCTCAGGGCGCGGCGGCCGCCGGAACAGCCGTCACTGGAAACCCGGTGCTGGTTGCCGGGTCGGATGGAGCGAATGCTCGCAATCTGTCGACCGACGCCACCGGTCGCGCAGTAGTTGCCGGCGGCGCGGCAGTGGGCGCGGCGGTGGCCGGAAACCCGATCTTCGTCGCCGGTGCGGATGGAGCATCGACCGGATACGCCCGCCAGCCCACCGTCACGCCGCCGAACACGGCGGTGAACGGACAGACAACGAACCAGCCCACCGTGCTTCTGATTGGCGGCGTGGACGGGGTTTATACGGTTAGCCCATCGCAGGCCGCCCCGAATCTGAATCCTGTGGGAACTGCCAGAGCCCTTCTCACGGACAACGCTGGAGTTCTTCAAGTCAGCGATTCGTCGATCAGCCTGCTCCGGCAGGAACTCCGTGAAACCAACGCGCTTTTGCTGATGATCTTGCAGACCCTCGCCGGCAACGACATGGTTACCGGCAAGGATGGCCTGATGCCACACCAAGTACCTGTTCAGTAATGCAAACCCAACAAGGAGAAATGAAGATATGCCTGGAATCGATGTAAACCAACTCTGGACGCCGGCGAGAGCCGTTCCGTCTCCTCAATCGGATCAAAAAGCTCCCGTGACCAACGTTCGCGGCGGCAGATACGGTGAACAGTACGTCCTGCCGCTGATCCCGACGAAGCACCTGCTGGCCGATGAAGGCAGCTACTTTATCGCCACGAACCCCACGCCGGGAACGGCGCTGGCTTATAACATTCAAGCGGCGTTCTCCGACACCGTGCCGCTGTTCTATGTGCAGAACAACGACTCGAAGGCGAATCCCTTCGGGAAGCGCTTGTATCTTGACTACATCAAGCTCATCTGCACGACTGCTCCGGCCAGCGGCACGGGCGCCCGGTTCGCCATCAAAACGGACCCGGCGATCCGCACGATCTCAACGAACAACACGACCGCGATCACTCCGACGTCACCCAATTCGGATGTGGCGACGCAGTCGGTCTGCTCGCTCAACGTCCAAAGCAACGCCACGGCCTCGGCGCTGTCGGCTTCTTCCACGTCGGCTCGTCTGGTCGCGAACGCCAGCGTGGGCGGCATTCCGGTGGTCGGGGATGAACTCGTCCTGGTTTGCGGTCCGGTCGATCCAGGCGCTTACCCCGGCCTGACGGCGGCGCAAGCGGTTTGTGCCGGCCGGAAGGTCAGCTGCCTCCCGCCCATTATCCTCGGCCCGAACTCGGCTCTCACGCTTTATGCGTGGTTTCCGGGCAACGCCGCGACCGGACTCTCCTACGAGTTTGAAGTGGGCTGGTGGGAACGGTAGCCGCGCTAGGGTAGCACGACCGCTTCCGCACCATGCTCCTGGTCCTATTCAACTCGACCCGCGCCTTGGCGGGCGTGGCCGCGGGCCAAGGCGCCGCCGGCGCGCAACTGGCGGCGCTCCGGTCCGTCTCCGGAGCTGCATCTGGAAGCTCGCCTGTCTCCGGCAGGATGGTGCGCGTCGAGGGTTGGCGGGCGACCGCAACCGGGGCGGGGGCCACTTCCGGCGCGATTCGGGCATCGCGCGCCATGCGCGCCGTCGCCGCCGGTTCCGCGACGGTCTTCGCCCACCCGGCCCTCCTGGGGATGCTACATGGGACTGCCACAGGGGCGGCCCCCGTTCGCGCACAGTTGGCCCGTGTGCGCCCACTGGCTGCCGCCGCGACCGGAAGTGCGGCCCTGGTTGCACCGCTGGCCCCCGTGCGCGGGTTGACGGGAGTTGCGGCCGGCGGATCGCAGCCTGAAGGCGTGCTTGGGGTCCTCATGCGGCACCTAGCCAGGACTCCAGGCGTCCGGTTGATCGTGATCCGCAAAGAGGTCAGGGCGCTGGCCGTCGGCCCCGAGGTCCGCATTGTCGCCATCCCCCGTGAGAGGCGTGTGCTGGTCCCCGCCATGGAACAGCGGACGGTCGTGGTGCCGGCGGAGATTCGGAGCATCGCTGCATGACGACTTTCCTCAAAGATCCGGATGCCGTTCTGGACTACTCCGTCGATTGGTCGAAGTGGCTGGCTGGCGACCAAATCGAGACGAGCACGTGGTTCGTTAGCGATCCTGCACTCCAACCGACAGACAACTCGAACACCACGACGCGGGCCACCATCTGGGTCGCTGGCGGCGTTGCGGGGCAATCGTATACAGTAACCAACCGCATCACCACTTCCGGCGGCCGCACAGATGAACGCTCACTTGTCATCCAGGTGCAAGACCGCTGACCCGCTGTGTTTATCCGGCAAGGACAGCTTTACTCGGGACAGCATGATCGAGATCAGCCTGTGCCCCGCTGCACACGGCGGCCAGGGTCCGCCCGTGCGCCACCCCCGACTGTTCTTGCGGAACTGCGGGCTACCAGCCCGGCCAAGAGTGAAAATCGCCCAGTGGTCGGACGAACCTGAAGCTCCGGGCGTGGCACGATACCGTGGCTTTCGGGTGAAACCGGCTGAAACAATTCCATCTCTGTACGCCTTCGCACGTTGTAGTATTATCAGTTGTTCCCAAACAGGCGGACGAGATGGTTACCGGCGAGAAGAAACAGCCCGTTTTAAGCGGAAGTCCGTCGAGTGACGAACTTCGGAACGAAGCACGACAGCAACTGCAGCGGCTGTTTTCGAGTTCGCTTTTCTCACACGCTCACCAACTCTGGCCGGTGTTGGAGGCCATTGTTGAGCAGAGTCTCGGTAATCACGACACTATCCCCTCCGAGAAGTCGATTGGTCGCGCCGTCCTGGGCCCGACCTTTGATTCGACTTCCGACTCCACGGTTCGTGTTCGGGTGCGTGAGATCCGGAATAAACTCAGTCAATACTATCGTGGCGCGGGTGCTGGAGATCCAATCGAGATTCAAGTTCCGAAAGGCGGATATAAAGCCCGTTTTGTCAGGCGCAAGGTCGGCCCGATCGAGATCAGACCGACGGAAAAGAGTAAGCCCGCCTCTCCGTCTAAGATTGGTGTAGTTCCATTCTTAACTCTTGTCGACGGAGTGTCTGAAGATTTCGGATTTAATGCCGCGTTCTTGCTCTCCCAGATCCTCGGCAGCGCTCCACGCATCGCAGTCCATAGTTCGCCAGTTTCCCTAAGCGCTCATGGCCCAGACGGCCTGCGCGAAATCTCCAATTCTTTCGGCCTGAGCCAAATTGTTCAAGGCACGATTTGCAACGTTGATGGTTCCATCAGGGCTACTGTGAACTTGACCGACACTGCCTCGCAGACCATCACATGGAGTGATGGCTTTGAATGTGACATCGGCGACTTCGGCTTCGTCAGACGCATCGCGGACGCAATCGCAAGCCGGTTTGCGCACGTCGAACCGGGATCTTTACGCCATCTGATCATACCTGACAATGCAATCGCGGCGGACCACTATTGTCGCGGCGTCCGTTCGTGGGCTGAAAGGACGCCCAGAAGCGTGACTGAAGCCGAAGGCCATTTCAGGCTAGCGGCGGCCGCCGATCCAAAGCATGCCGCAACGTATGCCGGCTTGGCAAATTGTGCCCTCTTTCGCGCGATCCTAGGGCAACGGCCATTGGACTTGGCGCCGGTGGCAATTGAAATGGCGGCGAGGGCCGTAGGCTGCGATCCCGACAGCGCCGATGCTCATGCCGTTCTTGGGGCGGTCCGAAGCATCTTTCAGCACGATTGGTCGGCAGCCGAAGCGGAATACACGGTGGCGGCGCAATTGAATCCAGACTCGGCCGATCTTCTTGGATGGTATTCCGGGCATCTGGCCGTTCTGGGTCGAGCAGATCAGGCCACGCACACAGCCAGACGCCTCGAAGTCCTTGACGCTCATTCACCGTTTATTACGGCCCATGTCGCAAAGGTCTTCTATTTCTGTGGTGACTATGGGGCAGCCAGTTCGCGGTTCGAATCGATCATTGCCTTTGCGCCGCAAATGGACATGGCGCACGGTTTTCTGGGAATGGCTCTGTGTGCTGGTGGCGACATCGCCCGGGGAATCTGCCATCTTGAACGAGCCGCAGATTTGACCGGTCGAGCAGATGGCTACCTCGGACCCCTGGGCCACTATCTTGCCAAATCCGGAAAGGTGCTGCGAGCGCAAGACATCGCCCAGGAACTCGAGAATCGCGCCGCGGCCGGTTATGTACCGGCCACCCAAATTGCACTTGTTTGGGCAGGATTAGGTCAAATCGACAAGGTCTTTCGCTGTCTCAACCAAGCGGTCGAAGATAACGATTTTTTCCTCTCTTTGTTAAAAATCTGGCCGCCCTTCCAGGCGGTCCGCGATGATCCTCGGTTCGTGGCCATCCTCCAACGCCTTGGCTTGTAGCGTCGGAGCGTCCCGAAGTCGGTCGAATTCAAACGCTGTTAATAACAATTTCGTACTTCTAATTCTTGTTTGGAAGAGGCATCATCGGGAGACTGGACGTCGCGGGGAGTGGTTTTGATGCAGCCCGAGGTGTCGAGCGAAGGGACGTCTATGTGGGTGTGCTCGTTGACAGATTGCAGTACTCGAACTCTGGCGGACACCGGCAGGGCGCTCGTGCACGCTAACGGACGAGGGCGTCTCCCGTCGATCGACTTCTGGCGGATTTCACGGGCAGTCTTGCTGCTCTTGATCGTTTTAACCTTGGGTCTAGGCCAAGCCCTAGCAGCAAGCGGTTCGATCAACGCCAGCCCCAACCCCTGCACTGTGACCACAACGGGCGGGACTTGCACCCTCACTCTGAGCTGGTCCTCCTCGGGAGCCACGGCCGCACAGGTGTGGGTCGCGGACGCGACCGGCGTGAACCAGTTTCTCTTCAGCGGTCTCAGCGGCAGCCAGTCCCTGAACTGGATTCAGGCCCTTCCGCAGCATTACACCTTCACTCTGTACGATTATTCGAGCGGCAGCCGAGGCGCGTCGCTGTCCTCGGTGAACGTGTCGGTGCCCGCCCCGGTCGCCCATACCGGCACGATCAGCGCCAGTCCTAATCCTTGCACCGTGACCACGCCGGGCGGGACCTGCACGTTGACCTTGAGCTGGTCCACTTCCGGCGCGACGGCGGCGCAGGTGTGGGTGACGGATAACACCGGCGTCACGCAGTTTCTGTTCAGCGGTTTGAGCGGCAGCCAGTCCCTAAACTGGATTCAAGCTCTGCCGCAGCATTACACATTCACCCTTTATGACTATTCCACGGGTAGCCGGGGTGCCTCGCTGTCCTCGGTGAATGTGTCGGTGCCCGCCCCAGTGGCCCATACCGGGACAATCAGCGCCAGCCCCAACCCCTGCACGGTGACTACGCCGGGAGGGACTTGCACATTGACCCTGAACTGGTCCACTTCGGGCGCGACAGCGGCGCAGGTATGGGTCACGGATAATACCGGCGTCACGCAGTTCCTGTTCAGTGGTCTGAGTGGCAGCCAGTCCCTGAACTGGATTCAGGCTCTGCCTCAGCATTACACCTTCACCCTCTACGACTACTCCAGCGGTAGCCAAGGCGCCTCATTGGGCTCGGTGAGCGTCTCTGTACCTGCACCGGTGGCCCATACCGGGACGATCAGCGCCAGCCCCAACCCCTGCACCGTGACCACGCCGGGTGGAACCTGCACGTTGACTCTGAACTGGTCTACGTCAGGCGCAACGGCGGCTCAAGTGTGGGTCACGGATAACACGGGCGTCAGCCAGTTTCTGTTCAGTGGGCTGAGCGGCAGCCAATCCTTGAACTGGATTCAGGCCTTGCCGCAGCATTACACTTTTTATTTATACGACTACTCCAGCGGCAGCCGTGGCGCTTCACTGGCTTCGGTGAGTGTGTCGGTGCCCGCGCCAGTTGCCCATACCGGCACGATCAGCGCCAGTCCGAACCCGTGCACAGTCACCACGCCGGGCGGGACCTGCACGTTGACCTTGAGCTGGTCCACATCGGGTGCCACGGCGGCGCAGGTGTGGGTCACCGACAACACCGGTGTTACGCAGTTTCTGTTCAGCGGTCTGAGCGGCAGCCAATCTCTAAACTGGATTCAAGCGTTGCCGCAGCATTACACCTTCACCCTCTACGACTACTCCAGCGGCAGCCAGGGTGCCTCGTTGGGCTCCGTGAGCGTCTCGGTGCCCGCGCCAGTTGCCCACACGGGGACGATCAGCGCTAGTCCGAACCCCTGCACCGTCACCACGCCGGGCGGGACCTGCA
>PLRS01000010.1 GCA_003164035.1 Bryobacterales bacterium
TGCGGAAGGACTCGCGAAGGTTGACTGCGACGCTTTCAAATGACACCGTTACTCAGTATCGCGCAGACGGCCGGGCGGGCTGCGGCACGGGGTGAAACACGGCACAATGGAATGGACTAATGCAGGAATACGACGTAGCGCTGAAGCTGCTGTTGCGAGGGTCGGCCAAACTCACGATGCGGGAGCTGACCGGCACGACCATCGAAACGTGGCTGGATGTCGAAATGCCCAAAGTGCGGAATTGCCGGGTGGATCTGCTGGGCGAGACGAGCGAGTCTGGCCTTGTCCATCTGGAACTGCAGAGCGGAAACGATGCCACCATGGCGCTACGGATGGCCGAATATTGCCTCTCGATATTTCGGGTTTTCGGGAGGTTCCCGCGCCAGGTGCTGCTTTATGTCGGCGAAGCGCCGCTACGAATGGAAAGCGAGCTCCGTGGATCGGATTTTTGGTTTCGGTACCGCACCATCGATATTCGCGATCTGGACGGCGAGCGGCTGCTCGAAAGCGAGCAAGCCGGGGACAATGTAATTGCGATCCTGGCGCGATTGCGGGACCATAAAGATGCGGTCCGAAGGATTGTGGAGAGGATCGCCGGTTTAGTAGCGGCCGACCGGGAGACAGCCCTGGGGCAGTTGCTGATCCTGGCCGGATTGAGACACTTGGAAGAATCGGTGGAACAGGAGGCGCGAAAGATGCCAATTCTCAACGACATCCTGGACAACAAAGTCTTGGGGCGCGAGTTCAAGAGGGGCCGCGAGGAAGGCAGGCTGGAAGGCAGGCTGGAAGGCAAGCTGGAAGGCAGGCTGGAAATTCTGCGCCTGCTGATCGAGAGGCGCTTCGGCGCGATTCCTCGGTGGGCGGAGGCGCGCTTGGCCGGTTGCTCGATCACGGACTTGGAGGACCTTAGCGTACGCGTACTGGACGCCCAGCGCTTGGAGGACCTCCTGAAGTAACGCGGCCCCACGCGCCGGCGAAAGGGCCTGCCCTAGTGGCTTAGCTCCCGCATGAAACCCGCGGAATCCCCCCGCTCGCGGGGGATAAGGGATTTCACCCGCGCGATATACTGTGATTTCGGAGTCGAGGGTACCGGACCGAGCCTATGGATGAGATGTCCGTAATCTGGCTGAGGGTGGCGGCGGCGCTGTATTCGCTGGGGTTGCTGCACGCCATTCTCACCCTGGTTCGCCGGCGGGAACAGCTCTTCCGGGTGGCGCTGGCGGCGTTCACTTTCGGCTCGGCGTTTCATTTCGTCTCCATCGTGGAAGACGGAATTCGCAACAACCGCTGCCCCATCGCCAACTTCTACGAATCGCTTTCCATGTGCGCGTTCCTGATCGTGCTGTTGTACCTGTTCGCGCACTGGCGGTATCGCCTCGAAAGCGTGAGCGTATTTATCTTCCCGCTGGTATTTGTGATGTCGCTGGTGGCTACGCTGGGCAATCCGGTGAGCGCGTGGACCAGCCCGGTGGTGCGCAACGCGTGGTTGACGGTGCACATCGTGCTGGTATTGCTGGGCTACGCGGCGCTGGTTTTGACGGCGGTGGCTTCGCTGCTGTACCTGATTCAGGAGCGCGAGCTCAAGACCAAGAAACCCCGCCAATTCTATTACCGGCTGCCCGCGCTGGGCACGCTGGACGATTTGATTTCGAAATCGATGGCGGTGGGATTCGTGCTGATCACGCTGGCCGTGATTGCGGGCACTACGTGGGCGTTCATCGAGTTGAAGTCGGCCTGGGTTCGCGACCCGAAAATCGCCATTTCGTTCTTTACCTGGTTCGCATACATGGCGATGGTATTCTTGCGCACCAGCGCGGGATGGCGCGGGCGGAAGGCGGCGGTTATGGCCGTAACCGTAACGTGCTTTTGCGCGTTAACCTGGGCGGCGCACGCCCGGCTGGGAGCGCTGTTGCTAAGACAATGAAGCTTCTGGTTGCAGGCGTCAGTCACAAAACCGCGCCGGTGGAAGTTCGGGAATGCCTGGCGTTCCGCGAGGAATCGCTTCCCGCCGCGCTGGCCGGCCTGAAAGCGCACCGGGGCGTGGCGGAGGCGGTGATTCTTTCCACCTGCAACCGCGTCGAGATCACGCTTACCACCGACGACCAAGCCAATCCGGCGGCCATCGTGGACGAATTCCTGTCCGCGCGGAAGGCGGTAAGTTCCAGCTCGATCGGCCCGCACATGTATCGGCACGAAGGGCGCGAGGCCATCCATCACCTGTTCCGGGTGGCGGCCAGCCTGGATTCGATGGTGATCGGGGAACCGCAGATCCTGGGCCAACTCAAGGGAGCGTACGCGGCGGCGAAGGATGCCGGGGCGGTGTGCGGCTGGCTGGACAGCCTGTTCAGCCGCGCCTTCAGCGTGGCTAAGCGGGTGCGCTCGGAAACCGGCATCGGGCAGATGGCGGTCTCGGTAAGCTACGCGGCGGTGGAGCTTTCGCGCAAGATTTTCGGATCGCTCGAAGGCCGCACGGTCATGATCGTGGGAGCGGGCAAGATGTCGGAGCTCGCGGCGCGGCACCTGCGCCGGTCGGGCGCTTCGCACGTCTTCGTCACCAACCGCACCCACGAGCGCGCCATCGAGATGGCCAACCTGTTTCAGGGCACTCCGGTGGAGTACACGCGCTTCGTGAGCATGCTGCCGGAGATGGATATCGTCATCGCCTCGTCGGGCGCGCCGCACTATATCGTGACGAAAGAAGAGATGCAGCGGGTGATCGCGGCGCGGCGTAACCGGCCCATGTTTCTGATCGATATCGCCGTGCCGCGCAATATCGACCCGGCCATCAATTCCATCGACAACGTGTTTCTCTACGACATCGACGATCTCGAGGAAGTGGTACACGCCAACCTGCGCGAGCGCATGAAGGAAGCCGAGCACGCCGAAGCGCTGGTCGCCGAAGAGGTGGAGCGGATGATGGCGCGCCTGAAGGTGGCGGAGGTGGCGCCGACCATCGTCGGCCTGCAGGAGCAGTTGGAGCAGATACGCACCGGGGAAATCGAAAAAGTGCGACGCAAATTCGGCCCCTTCACCGAGCAGCAGGAGCAGGCGCTCGAAGCTCTGACGCGCGGCATCATCAACAAGATCGCGCACGGGCCGATTTCCGAGATTCGCCGCCACGCGGGCCAGCCGGAAGGGGAGCACGTACTGGCCACCATTCGCAAAGCGTTTCACCTGCAAGAATAGAGATCATGCTGGTTATCGCGTCGCGCGGCTCGCAATTGGCGTTGTGGCAGGCACGGTGGGTTGCAGGGGAACTGGCGGCGCGGGGCGAAGAGTGCCGCATCGAGATCGTCAAGACGACCGGCGACAAGATTACCGACGTGCCGCTGGCCAAGGTGGGCACCAAGGGTCTGTTCACCAAGGAAATAGAAGAAGCGCTGCTCGATGAGCGCGCCGACCTGGCTGTCCATAGCCTGAAGGACCTTCCCACGGAGCTGCCGGCGGGACTGGTGCTGGCGGCGGTGCCGGCGCGGGAAGACGCCCGCGACGCGGTGGTGGGGCGGAAGCTGGCGGAACTCGGCAGCGGGGCCAAGGTCGGCACCAGTTCGCTGCGCCGCGCCGCCCAGCTTCGCAAGCTGCGGCCCGATCTGGAGATCGAATCGGTGCGCGGCAATCTGGATACGCGGCTGCGGAAACTGGACGAGGGACAATACGAGGCGATTCTACTGGCGGCGGCCGGTTTGAAGAGGCTTGGATGGGGCGGACGCATTGCCGAGATTCTGCCCGTCGACATCATGTGTCCGGCCGTAGGACAGGGCGCGTTGGCGATTGAGACTAGCGGCGAAGGGAAGGGCTTCGAGGCGTGCCTGCGGTTCGACGATGGCGATACGCATGCGGCGGTGGAAGCGGAGCGCGGGCTACTTCGGGCGTTGGGCGGCGGCTGCCAGGTGCCGATCGGCGCGCATGCTACGGTGGACGGCGGGCGGCTGCGCCTGCTGGGGGTGGTGGCATCGCCCGACGGAAGCGAGCTATTGCGGGCCGAGGCCGAAGGCCGCGCGACCGATGCCGGCGAGATCGGCTCTAAGCTGGGCGAGGAACTGCTGGCCCGCGGCGGGCGCGCGATTCTCGAAGCGGTCTACAGCGCATGAGCAAGGTCTACCTGGTGGGCGGCGGGCCGGGCGATCCCGACCTGATCACCGTGAAAGGGCGCAACGTGCTGGAGCGCGCCGACGTGGTGCTCTACGACCACCTGGCGCCGGAAACGCTGCTGGCGCTGGCCCCGGCCCACGCCGAGCGGATCTACGTGGGCAAGAAAAAAGCCGAGCACGCGTTCAGCCAGGAGGAGATCTGCGCATTGCTCGTCGAGCGGGCGCGCCGCGGGCTGACGGTGGTACGGCTGAAGGGCGGGGATCCGTTCCTGTTCGGCCGCGGCGGAGAGGAAGCCGAGGCGCTGGCCGACGCGGGCATCGCATTCGAAGTGGTGCCGGGCGTTACCGCGCCGCTGGGGATCGCGGCCTATACCGGCGTGCCGCTGACGCATCGCGATCACACTTCGGCGGTGAGCTTTGTGACGGGCCACGCGGTGGACGCCATCGACTGGGGGAAAGTGGGGCTCGCTGAAACCCTGGTCATCTATATGGGTCTGACCACCTTCCCGGCCATTGCGCGCGAGCTGATGGCGCGCGGTCGCTCGCCGGAAACTCCGGCCATGGCGGTGCGGTGGGCGACGCGTCCCGATCAGGAAACAGTCGCGGGGACGCTGGCCACGCTCGCCGCGCAAATCGCCGAGCGCGGGTTGAAGCCGCCGGCCACGATCGTGGTGGGCGAGGTGGTGCGGCTGCGGGAGAAGCTGGACTGGTTCGGGCGGTTGCCGCTCGCTGGGAAGCGCATCGTGGTGACTCGCGCGCGCGAGCAGGCCGACACGCTGTCGGCACGCTTGCGCGAATTGGGTGCCGAACCTATCGAATTGCCCACCATCGAAATCCAGCCGCCCTCGGACCCGGCGCCGCTGGGGCAAGCTATCGCGAAGCTTGCGGCGTACGACTGGCTGATCTTCACCAGCGCCAACGGGGTGCGGCACTTTGTTTCGGCCCTGGACCGGTCGGCCGCCGATTGGCGCGCGTTGCGGGCGAAGATCTGCGCCATTGGCCCGGCCACTCGCGCCGCCGTGGAAGCGCTGCATTTGAAAGTCGACCTGATGGGCGCCGAGTACGTGGCCGAAGGCTTGCTGGAGGCGTTTCGCCCGTACGAGTTGAAGGGCAAGCGGGTGCTGCTGCCGCGGGCCAAAGTCGCGCGCGACCTGGTGCCTGTTGAACTGGCCAAGCGCGGCGCCGAGGTGGATGTGGTGGAAGCTTATCAGACTATCGTTCCGGCGGACACTGAGGCGCGCGGGCGGGCGCTGTTTGCGGCGGCGCGGAAACCGGATTGGGTCACGGTGACCAGTTCCTCGACGGCGCGGAATCTGATTGCAGCGGTGGGCAAGGAAGCGCTGGTGGGCGTGCGGATTGCTTCCATTGGGCCGGTGACGTCGAGGACGGTGAGGGAACTGGGGCTGGAAGCGGCGGTGGAGGCGCGGGTTTATACGATGGAGGGGTTGGTGGAGGCGGTGCTGGGAGCGGTCGCGGACGGTCAGGGCTAAAGCCAACGGAGGGATAATCTCGCATCGCTTGACTGGTTCTCGTGGCGCGCGCACTCCTGCGTGCCGCGTCGGCACTCTTGCCGCCGCCCGCCACCCCAAGCCCCAGAAGCGTCGAGTAGAGACTCGACGCGGGCAGGCGGAACCGCCGGCGGTTCCGCCTGCGGCTTGCGATTTTTTCACAGGCTCCTGAGGGAGCGGTTGCCGCACCGAGTACTTAGTATGCCGGAGGAAAGGTGAAGCTGTCAAAAGGCGCGATCTGCCGAGGATAAAAATAGAAGCCGGCGTGATTCGGATTTTCCGGCTGTCCGATGGCGACCGCGATCGGCGTTTCTTTTCGGTTGCGCACCACAGTTACGGTGACCGCATGCGTACCGTGCAGGCCGCGTAGCGCGCTGGTAATATTCTGCGAAGTAGCCACCTGCGTATCGCCGATTTTGACAATCACGTCGCCGGCCTTGATTCCGGCCTTCTCTGCGGCCGAATCCTTCACCACCGATTTCACCAGCACGCCTTGCTTCACGCCGAAGAACTCGGCGAGCTGTTCTTCCTGGCCTAGCGATTCGCCCACGATCCCCAGCATGCCGCTCTGCATGGCGGTCGTAAAGCGCGGGATATCCATGGGCGGCAGCGGTGGCAAGTCGGGCATGGAGAAAGACTGCACTGGCCAATCGCCGCCGGGGCCGATCGCCACATTCTTCTCCGCCTCGATCACCGGCGTGACGGCGAGCGACGTGCCGTTGCGCCACACCACGATCTTCACCTGCCTGCCGGCCGGAGTCTCCTGTACCAGGCGCTGCAGTTGCGCGGTGCCCTGAACCGGGGTGCCATCGTATTCCAAAATCACGTCGCCGACCTTCATGCCGGCTTTTGCCGCCGGGCCGCCGTCGGTGAGTTGGGTCACTTCGGCGCCTCGCTCGTTGTTGAGCTTGAGCGCCTTGGCCCGGTCGGCATCGATTTCCATGACACCGACGCCGAGGTAAGTGGACGGCTTTCCGATCAGGAAAGCGCCGGCCGAGTGCGTGTGCGCGGCCGGTGTTTGCGCCGGAAGAACCGGTCCGAGCGCGGCGCCCGCGAGCAGGCAAGCGGAAAAGATGAAAGTGCGGTACGTCATGGTAAGTCTCTTAGAAGCTTTCAGCTTTCAGCTAAAACCGACGTTCGGACCGGCGGGCCTTTCAGAGCCGCGACCGTCAGGGAGCGGTTTGAGCTGATAGCTGACCGCTGAAAGCTGATCGCTCTACTGTCTCTTGATAAATATCGTTCCTCCCGTATCGGAAATCTCCAGCAACGGTCCGCCGCCGTTCAGGGCGCCCTCGGCCACCACCCGGTTGCCCATGCGCCGCGGCGGGAGGGCCGGATAATCCGAAACAATGCGGCGCAGCGTGTCCGCCATGGCATTCACCGCGCGGATGTTCACACCCAGGTTAGACGGTATTACGACCGTGATGTCACCACTGGCGGTAGCCAGAAACGAATCCACCAGCCGCGCTCCGGCCAGGTCCGCCAGAATGCTGCCCATCGAAGTGGAGACGCGCATGGGGCCGACAATCCGGGCCAGGCGAATGCCGCCCGAGCCGGACTCGCAGTGTATGCCCGCCGCGCCGCCCACCGCTACCGGGCCGGCCAGGTTGCGCGCCGTCACCGTACCTTTGGCTTGGTCTACCAAAATCTGCCCGCCGCCCGAAGTGGCCGCCACCGCGCCGCCCGCCTTGCGTACGTGGATTCCGCCGCCGGCCGTATCGGCGCGCAGCGCGCCATCCACCTGGTCCACTTCGATGTCGCCGCCATAAGTATTGAGGATGGCATCCCGCCGCGCCAATTTCACCTCAATTCGCCCCGCCGCGGTGGTACATTCGAGCGAGCCGTCCACGGTTCCGACGCGGATCTCGCCACCGCCGCTCACCAGCTTGGAGGTACCGCGCATGCGGTCGGCGGTAATCGCTCCGGCCCGTGTATCAATCGCGGCCTCGCCGTCCACGCCGGTCACGGCCACGGCGCCATCGGTGGTGCCGATATCGAGAGCCGCCAGGCGCGGCGCTTTCACCTTCACCTGAGCGATCACCGGCCCGCCCGGCGCCAACAGCACCACCCAGTCGCCCTGCGTCGAAACCCGTACCGGTGCCGCGTCCAGAATGCGCCGTGCCTCGGCTTCGCCGCGGGCCGCCACGCTCACCCGCACCGTATACTCCAGGCTGCGCGAAGCGCCCGCGTCCACCGTCACCGGCCCGTGGCCCACCACGCGAAGCTTAGGCGTGGCCGTCAGCGTAGCCGAATAGACCCGTGCCCAGCCGCCCGGTTCACGTTCCAGCGGCGTCTGGCTAAAGCCGGCGGCCACCAGCGCCGCCAGCAAACTAAAATGTGCCGACTGACGCATTCATTTCCTTGAGCGCCTTTGCCACCTTCAGACGCACGTAATTATTGTCTTCATGCTGCACCAGGTTCTGTAAAACGCCCACCATGGAATCGTCGCGCTGCGCCACCAGCAGGTCCACGGCCTGCATCCGGATGACGTCGTTATCGTCCTTTATAAGAGCCTGTGCCAACACCTGGCGCACCTGGGCATCGCCCGCCAGCGCCTTCAGCCCCTCCAGGGCCTTCATGCGCACCGCCGGATTGGCATCGTGCGCCAGCGCATTCAGCAGCGCGTCGCGGACTTCCCCGGAAGCCGCGCGGCCTTTCAACAAGTCCACCGATTCCACCCGCACCGCCGGGTTGTCTTCCCGCGAGCCGGCCAGCACCAGTTGCTGAATGGCGGGGTCGTCCAAACCGCCGGAAACCACCCGTCGGGAGGTATCGTCCACGGCGATTTCGACCCTGCCGGCGCCGGTGGTGGAGATGGAGCGCACCGTGGTGTAGGCCGGCTGCACCGCATTGCCGGCGTTAGCGGCCGCTTTGGTTCCGGTCAACCGCGCGCCAAAGAAACCAAGCCCTACCAAAGCTGCCGCGGCCAGCGGTTGACGCATCCGGCCCATGCCGGCGAAGGTGCCGCCGAGCGCCTCCAGAAACAGCGTCCACAGCCCC
Source organism: Bryobacterales bacterium (assembly GCA_003164035.1). GTDB lineage: Bacteria > Acidobacteriota > Terriglobia > Bryobacterales > Bryobacteraceae > JBEKYD01. The sequence goes on from PLRS01000010.1 coordinate 8,600, forward strand.
TTCGAAGGCGGGCGCGCGCCGCCCGCGGCGCCGCCTTGAATGGCGGCCATCAGGTCGGCCCGGCAATCCTCCACCAGCAGCGACGGCGGCTGCAATTCGCGCCGGTCGAGCGCCCGAGCCAGCGCCCGCTGCCGGTCCATGGCTTGCGAACAGGAGCCGCACTCATGCAGGTGAGCCTCCAGCGAGTCCTCCCGTTCGGGCGTCAATTCGCCGTAATGATAGAGCGGAATCAATGCCAATGCCGATTCGCAAGTCATACGAAATCTCCCAACACGCCGCGCATCTTTTGGGTGGCTCGAAACAGGCAGTTCTTGGCCGCCTCCTCGGTGGTGCCCAGAATGTCGCCGATGGCGCGCAAACGAAGTCCCTGGTAATGGCGCAGTTCAAAAACCATGCGCTCGCGCGGCGTCAGGCCGCCCAGCGCCGATTCGATCCGGTTGCCCAGTTGCCGGTTCCACGTGACCCGCTCCGGATCGGCGGCCGCGTGCTCCTCCTCGAACAAATCCATCCGGTCCACCGGTCCCTCGGAGGTTTCCACTACGGCGGCTTCTTCCTTTCGCACCTTACGCTTCCGCAACTGGTCCAGACAGATATTCGTCACAATCCGGTACAGCCAGGTGTGAAAGCTGCAATCGAAACGAAACGTCTGCAGGTTGCGATAGACGCGCAGGAACGCTTCCTGATACACATCCCGCGCATCCTCCGGCGAGCGCAACAGGTTCATGGCGAGCCGAAGCACACTTTGGTCGTACACGCGGACCAGTTGCTCGAAAGCGTCCTGGTCGCCGCGTTGAGCGGCCCGAATCAATGAATCCACCTGCGGATTCATCCGGGCCCCCACGGTTCCGGCTGCATCCTGGGGCATAACCGGCTGTAACGTCAGCGCTCGATCCAACTCCTAATTCCCACTTGCCTGTCTATGGAATTGGACGTGCTTGTGAAGATTATGTCACGGTGTGACGGAAGCGTGAAGGACAGGCCACAGCCCCGCCACCAGGATGCAACAGCGGCTGACGCCGGCGGCAGGAAGTGCTTTGTATTCAATGAAAGATTGGTTGTGACCCGCGTTCGCTGGGGTTGAAGCCAGAGGGCACGGTTCTTCCGGCCTTCGGCGAGAGTGGGCTCCCGGCCTGCAGCGTCGGCTTTCGAGCCGGCTTTTGTTTTTCCTCCGTAGCGCCGGCGATCTTTGTCGCCGGTGTGCTTTGGTTGCGCCTTTGCTGCTCTGCGGGTCAGGCACCCCTTCGAGCCACGCGCCCGTCCACTCCTTCGGCCGCCGTTTGCAGCCGCGTCTCCCGCCGCAACGACTTTTTCGTGGAGCGGACCCTCGGTCTGCCACACCGGGACTCATCCCGGTGCTTTTGGCCGCGGCTACGCTGCGCTGTGGGCCAGCCAATCATGGCTGCAACCGACTTTCAGGCCGCTCTTCCCTTCGCGCACCTGCCCACCTATTTCGTGGACACTCTAGCATGCGCCGCAAGTTTGGGCCAGCCCGTATCTGCATGAATCGCCAACGGCTCACGTCGGTCCCCTTCGGCCCCGGGTATGAGGCTGCGTTATCGAATCTCGGAAGTTGTTGACGGAGCGACGGCCGGCATGGTTGGTCTGCCGGGATTACAGCGACCCCTCGGACTCTACCAGGATGTCCAGGAACTGGCGGGCCCGTGACAACCTTCGTCGCTTTGTGGCTTTGCGGAAAGTGCCTGGTGTTGCCGGTCACGAGCCAGTCCGCATTGGCAGCTTCGGCGCACTCAAGGAAACGGTTGCCAGATTCGTCGGGCGATACGGAAACCGTGCGGGTCGGCTCTACGACTTGCGCGACCTTCCGGATCGCGGCCATGGCCGCGTCGACCTCCCGCTCCTGAAGCTTAAGACGCGGCCTGCGAAGCACCCTTCCATATTCGGCGAATACGGCCGGGTTGCATTAGCAGCAGTAGCACGATAACACTGGAAGAACTGTTCCAGCGGCAGGTCGATCCACATCTGCAGACGAAAGAGCCGGCCCCGCCGGTTGACTTTACGCATTGGCGCGCCGATTTTGTGCGAGCTAAAGAAGGATCGGGGGACGCCGTTACCGTGCTCAGGCGCTTCGGTGCGCTGGCTCTACAGTCGCCAGTGGGTTCGCAAGACACTCGGCGGAACATGATCGCTGCGGCGCTGCCAATCGAGACTTGGCCCGAGCGTCGCCTTTTGATTGTGGCCGTCGACGTGGAAAGTGGCGAGCGGCGCGCATTCGATCGTTCGAGCGGGGTCGACCTGATCGACGCTGTGGCTGCGAGCGGTGCTGTGCCGGGGATCTGGCCCGCGGTCGCACTCCTTGGCCGCAGGTACATGGACGGTGGCGTCTATTCCATAGACAACGCAGATCTCGCGGTGGAGTGCGAGCACGTTTTGATTTTGACGCTGCCAGCGCGCGTGCCACCACTTTGCATCGCAACACTCGATGCCGCAGTCGACACGCTCAGGCGCAGCGGGACGCGGGTCGATGTCGTCCATCCCGACGAAGCGGCGCAAGCGGCTTTTGCCTCGGTGGGCGGGAACCTGCTCGACGCCTCAGTTCACGAGGCCGCTGCCCGCGCCGGACGCGAACAGGGCCGGCGGGCCGCGACGGTGGGAGCACGTCGCTGCTGAGAACAAAAACGAACAAAAACGGGTCCAATCGGCAACAACCGCTCCTTGATAGTCGCGGCGCTTGAGTCCGAGCCGCGACCGTAAGGGAGCGGTTGCCGGAGATTGGAACAGTCATTCCCTGACGGGTCCTAACAGCTTTTCGACTGACCGAAAAGGGGCAGAGCGGACTGGCACAATATTTCACAATGCCGGCCAACCAGGCCCAGCCGATCTTGCCGCATATCGTTCCGTTCTCAGTCTCCGCTTGACAATGTCGTTGTCCGGGGTGACCGGTCGCCATCACTAGTGGTATGGGCGATCCGCTCGCGACATGATCGTCAAACTCCGACCGTGCATACCGGATTGCGGCCAGGTTAAGCGATTACCGATGGAAGATCCCCGGCGAGCAGCATTTGGGGCACCTGGCTGAACGAATATGTGCCATCCGGCTGCAGATCGAAAACCCAGACGATGTCGAAACGGCTGCCGGGCCACGGCGATGGGAACCCGCTTGCCCCGGGAATTGCCGCTGCAATCGCCGGGATATCTTCATGCTGCCAGGCGATCAGAGCCACGCCCCCGGAGGCGACGGCCGCGGCCGCCACCTGTGTTTCTTGGCCTTTCACGAAGGTCAAGTCAATAGCGACATTGATGAGTTGGCTCAGCGGCGCGATCGTCTCCTCCGGCCGTTGGCTTTTCGATCCATCCCCATCGTCTTTCTTCTGCGTCTTGCTGACCGGATTGGACCCAAACAAAAACTGCGGCTGGGCGATTCCCGGTCGCTGAAACTGGCTGCTCAGCGGTGCGAAGAACCGGGCGAGGGCGCCGGCCCTCTGCCATCCCTGCACGGTCAGGTTTTCTGGTCCGTCATTTCCGCTGATATCGACGCCCTGAACTGAGCCCTCAGGCTTTTCGGCGTGCCGGATGATCATAATCTTTGCGGCGTTAGCCATATCCCGACGATTCTACCATCGAGTTCCAGGGCGGCAACGACAAGGATCTACTGAGAAAAAAACGGGTCAACAAAAACGAACAAAAACGGGCCAGCCTGAACTAATACCGCCCTGGCGACGGCATTTATCGCCAAGGCCGTCTTGAACCTGCCGCATACGCGCGACCTGATCGGCCGGCTACGCGTGGACCAAGGCCTGCGGCAACTCTGCGGCCGGCGCCGCGCCAGCCAGATGCCGCATGAATCGAAGTTTTCCCGAGCCTTTGCCGAGTTCGCCGCCACCAGTTGCCGCAGCAGTTGCACCAGGCCGTCGTCGAAGCCACCCAGCGGGAACGCCTGGTTGGCCATATTGCGCGCGACTCAACGGCCATCCCCGCCCGCGAGCGATTTGCGGAACCGGTCGCTGGCAAGCAGGCGGAGAAAAAGAGGCGAAAGGGCAAGCCGGGGAAGGCCGGACGGCCCAAGGGACCGTCTCGCCGCACCAAGGCATGCCAGCGGGGGACTCGTATCCAGCGCCAGCGGCACCAGAAACTGGAGGAGATGATCGCCGACCTGCCGCGGCAGTGCGACATCGGGGCCAAGAAGAACAGCCAGGGACACGAGCACTACTGGCGCGGTTACAAACTCCACCTGGACGTAGCCGACGGACAGGTTCCGATCAGCGCGGTGTTGACCAGCGCCAGCGTGCACGATTCGCAGGTGGATTCCGCTGATGACCATGACCACAGGGCGCGTCACGCATCTTTACGAGCTGATGGATTCGGCCTACGATGCCAACGAAATTCACGCCCACAGCCGCGCGCTCAACCACGTGCCGATCATCGCGCCGCACCGCTTCGAAAATATTGATTACCCCTTCCGCCCCAACGCCTTGGCGCCAATCGCCGCGTCCCTACCACCCCGTTTTTCCCCGCCCGCCCGTTATCGTATAGCCGAAAGCTGTCGCCATGTTCCACCTGACCCTCCAACAGCTCCAGGTCGTCGACGCCCTGTCGGGCGGCCCTACCCTGACCGGTGCCACCGCCCAAGCCGGCATCCATCGCAACCCCATTGCCAACTGGCGCAGCTCCGATGATTTCCGCGCGGCATCAGCCATGGCCCATCGCGAACGCGCCGTCGAACTGGCCGACCTCGCCCTCCATCCGCGCTGCCATCTTCATCATCGAAAAGGCTTTCACCCCGCTCAAGTTCGAAAACGAAAAGCCCGCTGATGCACAAAATTGCACAATGGCGCCCAAGCGAACTCCGCCTTCCACATGCACAATTCCGCACAATCGCCGGAAACCTACCAGCGTCCTGAACCCAAAACCTGCCGCAATGACCCTTGCCCCTTTGGCAGCGGCAAGAAATACGAACACGGCTGTCTGGCCAAGTCCGCCGCCGGAGCTGCCTGGCCGGCCCCTTCGTGGAGCGGACTCTCCAGTCTGGCGGCGCCGCATACGCTTGCGGTTTCGCGGCAACAAGGAGGTTCGTGCCGGCTGCTAAACTGGGCTCGATGTACAGGTCTGTGGCGGCCATGCTCCTGTGCGCGGCTGGGTTGCGCGCGGATTCGGTGCTGGTGGTCCCATTTTTCAACCACTCGAACAACCCCAGCCTGGATTGGATCGGCGAAAGCATCGCGGAATCGCTGCAGGACTCGCTGGCCTCCGAGGGCGTGCTGGTGCTGAACCGCGACGACCGCCTGGAAGGCTATCGCCGTCTTTCCCTACGGCCGGGCGCCGAATTAACCCACGCCTCCATCATCAAGCTGGGAATCGTGCTGGATGCCGCCAAAGTGATCTACGGCAGTTTCGAAGTGGCCCCGGCCGTCTCCGGCGGCAGTTCCGCGGCAAAAGCGTCTTTGCGGATCACGGCCCGCATGCTCAATCTGAAACACGCCGGCCTGGGGCCCGAATTCGGTGAAGGGGGCGCTCTGGAAGATCTGGCTACCCTGGAAGTTCATCTCGGCTGGCAGAGCCTCACCCAGATCGCTCCTCAATCGGCGCCGTCGGAGGCGGAGTTCCGTCAGGCTCGCCCGCCGGTGCGGATCGACGCGGTGGAAAACTACATCCGCGGCCTGCTGGCGGCCGATCCGGATCGACGCCAGCATTTTTTCCTGCAGGCCGCCCGTCTGGACGAACATTTCTCCCAGCCCTGCTTCCAATTAGGCAAGACTTACTGGTCCCGCAAGGAGTATAAGCTGGCCGCCGGCTGGTTTTCGCGCGTCTCCCGGTCCGATCCGCACTATCTGGAGGCACAGTTCTTTATGGGGCTGTGCCGTTTCGATACCGGCGATTTCGCCGCCGCCGAAACCGCCTTCCAGACCGTGGCCGCTTCGGTGCCGCTCAACGAAGTGTTCAACAATCTGGGCGCCGCCCAGGCCCGTTACGGCAACCGGGAAGCCGCCATCGCCAATTTCAAAAAGGCCGTCGACGGCGACTCGTCCGATCCCGATTATCAGTTCAACCTGGGCTACGTGTACTGGCGCGCGGGCGAGTACGCCGCCGCCGCCGAGCGCTTCCGCGCCGCGCTCGAACGCGCCCCCAACGACACCGAGGCCACTGCCATGCTGGGCCGCGCGCTCCAGGGCGAAGGCGCCCGCGCCGCCGACAGCAAGCTCGAAACCCGCCTCCGCCTCAAAGAAGACTACGAAGAGGACGCCTACCGCCAGCTGCAGGCCGAGCTGAAAAAGTAGGGCAAAGGCGGGGAGCCCGCGACGTGCAGAAAGGCTAGCGCCGGAAGCCAAACAGCGCGGACTGGGCGATCCTCTCCACATAAGTGGCTTGCGACATCGTAAGGTAAACTCCATCCACCTGGGGTCGCGAAGCTCGATAAATTCGGGCGTGTTCTTCTGACCAGAAGAATAGACAGTTCCTTCAATAATCGTTAATGATGTTCGCGCCCTTGAATGTCGCCCAATCGATCTCCGGTTCGAACAGCAACGGCTCGGCGTCTTGTTCCCGAACCCGCGAATTCAATTCGCTGTCGATCGACATGTGGAGCTCCCGGCCGCAATGGGGGCATTCCGATTCCAGAACCGCCGATAGCTTCTCTCCCCTGAGGCGCGCCAGTACGAAGGGCGTCACAAAGGCATCTTCCGCGCAGGCTCCGTAGACGCGTTCGCCGGTGCTGATCTTCAACCGGTGAGGCGTTCGATCGGCAGCGACCGGAAATGCCCAACTGATGTCTCCGCTTTCGCTCCGCACCACGAAGAAGAGATTTCGTTCCAGTTCTTCCACGATCGCGCGCACCCTTGCGAGCGGTAACCCGAGCGTCGCCGCAAGCCGAACCACCTGGATCGGCCGCCCGTCCTCCCGAGGCAGTTCCCGGACCACAAAGTTGCGGACCAGGTGATGTTCCGGTGTCATGAATGCAAGCTTTGCCGCGAAGCGTTCCGGCACCTTCGCCAGCGCTGCCTTGAAACCGGCATCGGGCACGCGATTGATGGTTCCTCGATTTCCCACGAGGATCGTGTTGGGATCAGGTTGGCCCGGCATCGTGGTTACTATATTACCATGGTAAATTGTTACCTCAGTGACTCAATGGTCCAAGAATCCACTGGCCCGATTAGCCTGTATCCTGGTGGCCATGCGGTTTTCCTGGCTGGTCCTCATAATGGCGATCGATGCGCTGGCTCAACCCGCCGACCTCGTGCTGCGGCATGGCAAAATCGCCACGGTCGATCCGGCTTTGCCTTACGCCCAAATGATCGCCGTGCGCGGCGGGCGGATTGCGGCGGTCGGTGCGGAACCTGAGGCCGGCCGCTGGATCGGACCGCAAACCAAGGTGATCGACTTGAAGGGCATGCTCGCCATTCCCGGCTTCATCGAGGGTCACGGGCACTTCACTTCCTTGGGCGAATATCGCATGGGCCTCGATTTACGCGAAGCCCGTACCTGGGATGAAATCGTCGCCGAGGTGGGCCGCGCCGCCCGCCAGGTCAAACCGGGCGATTGGATCGTGGGCCGCGGCTGGCACCAGAGCAAGTGGGACCACCCTCCCGACCCGAACGTGGAAGGCTTCCCGCTGCACGCCTCGCTCGATAGCGTATCGCCGCACAACCCCGTGCTGCTGACCCACGCCAGCGGCCATGCGGCTTTCGTCAACTCTCAGGCCATGGCGATCGCCGGCATCGCCCGCGATACCGCCAACCCGCCCGGCGGCGAGATCCTCAAGGACGCCGCCGGCAATCCCACCGGCCTGCTGCGCGAACGCGCCTCGATCCTCGCGATGTCCTTCTACGACCGCTGGCACGCCGCCCATAGCGACCTGCGCAAGACCATCGAGTTGGCTACCGGCGAGTGCCTCTCCAAAGGAATCACCACCTTCGAAGATGCCGGCTCGCCGCCGGCCGTGGCCGATGTGTTTCGCTCCATGGCCGCCAACCACGAGTTGCGCCTGCGCCTGTGGGTGATGCTGCGCGACTCCAACCAGGCGCTCGAGCAGAAGCTCGACAGCTACCGCACCATCGGCGCGGGCGACGGCTTCCTCACCATCCGGGCCATCAAGAAATATATCGATGGCGCGCTGGGCTCGCGCGGCGCCTGGCTGCTCGAGCCCTACACCGATAAGCCCGACAGCGTGGGCATGGCCACCGAGACGCCCGAGGAGATCGAGCGTACCGCCGAGCTGGCCATCGCCCATCGCTACCAGCTTTGCGTGCACGCCATCGGCGACCGCGGCAACCGCGAAGTGCTCAATATCTACGAGCGCGTTTTTCGCGAACACCCGGACCGGAAGGATCTGCGCTGGCGCATCGAACACGCCCAGCATCTGAATGCCGCCGACATTCCGCGCTTCGGCCAACTGGGCGTGATCGCCGCCATGCAGGGGATTCACTGCACTTCGGACGCGCCTTACGTGCTGCTGCGCCTCGGTCCCCGCCGCGCCGAAGAGGGCGCCTACGTTTGGCAGAAGCTCATCAAGAGCGGCGCCGTCGTGGGCAACGGAACCGATGCTCCGGTGGAGGACGTGAGCCCCATCGCCTGCTACTACGCCTCAGTCAGCCGCAAGCTGAAAGACGGCAGCCGCTTCTATCCCGACCAGCGGATGAGCCGCGAGGAAGCTCTGAAGTCCTACACCTGGAACAACGCTTACGCCGCGTTCGAGGAAGACGTCAAGGGTTCCCTTACCGTCGGCAAGCTGGCCGATATCACGGTGCTGTCGCGCGATATCCTGACCGTTCCGGAGGACGAGATTCTCTCCACTGACGTGATGGATACGATTGTGGGCGGGAAGGTGGAGTACAGCGCAGGGAAATAGCTCGAACGGTGCCGGCTCGCGGTTTCACGCCACCACGCGCAGGCCCAGGTATTTGGCGAAGGGGTCGAAATCCTTATCGCTGTGCAGCAGGTCGTAGCCGCTCTCGATGCACCGCGTGGCAATCACGGTGTCAATGGTCTTGCAAACGGTGACGCCAAGCTCGCGCAGGGTCCGGAAATTTCTGGCCGCCTGAATCGCGATTTCCCGGCCGCCCAATTCCACCACCGTGAATGAGGTCAACATTTTCCTCGCCTGGTTGAAGTCTCGCTCGCTGCCGAAGCCTTGCAGAACCTCCGTCAGAATCAAATCGCCGATGGCCAGAAGTTCTTCGCCGAGCAGGCTATCAAGCTTGTCGGTCTCGGGCGTGATCGTCCCGTTGAAATAATCGATCCACACACTGGAATCGACCAGGATCAACCGGCGCTCCTCATGGCGTTGAGATCGCCCTGCCACGCCAGTTTGCCGCGGAGTTTGCGGACCTGAGCCTGTTTGCTCAGGCGCAGCAAAGTTTCGAGACCTCGTTCGACGGCTTCGCGCTTCGTCTTTAAGCCGGTGGCGCGCAAGGTATCGCTCATCAACCTGTCGTCGATCACGATGTTCGTCCGCATGATGTGTACCTCCTTGGACAATTGTACACCTTTCGCGCCACCGCCGCCACCGTCGCGCGCGGACGAACCTGTCCGCCCCATTCTTGTCATTATATGAGCGGGACGCACCGTCACCCGATACAATGGAGAATTGTGACTACTACTTGCTATTTGGATGCATTTTCGGGAATCAGCGGGGACATGCTGGTGGGCGCGCTGGCCGATGCCGGCGCGGACCCGGAAGCCATCACGTCCGCCATCAACTCGCTCGATTCGGGCGCGGTGGTGAGTTTTGAAAAAGTGAAGCGCGGCGGCATCGGCGCCACCAAGTATCATGTGGCGGTGGGGGAGGCGCACGCCCACCGGCATCTCTCCCACATCATCAAGATGATCGAAAAGGGCGAGCTTTCCAACCGCGCCCGGCGCAACGCCATCGCCATCTTCCGCCGCCTGGGCGAAGCCGAGGCCACCATCCACCAGACCTCCATCGAAAAGGTCCACTTCCACGAAGTGGGCGCTTCCGATTCGATTGCCGATATCGTCGGCGCGGCGGTGGCATTCGACGTTCTGGACGTGGATACCATCGTTTGCTCGCCCCTCAATGTGGGTAGCGGTACGGTCAAAACGCAGCACGGGATTCTGCCGGTACCGGCGCCCGCCACGGCGTTGCTGCTGGTAAACGCGCCGGTGTATTCGCGCGGTCCCGCCGCCGAACTCACCACCCCCACCGGAGCGGCCGTGGCGGTTACCCTTGCCGAGCGTTTCGGCGTGCTGCCGGCTATGAAAGTGCTGCGCACCGGTTACGGCGCCGGCACCCACGAATTCCCGGAACAGGCCAACGTCCTCCGCGTCATCATCGGCGAACCCACCGGCGCCGTCGAGGCCCTCCAGGTGGCCGTGATCGAGGCCAATATCGACGACATCAGCCCGCAAGTGGTGGCCTACGCCACCGAGCGCCTGTTCGAATTCGGCGCCCTGGACGTCATGCTCTCTCCCTGCTTCATGAAGAAAGGCCGGCCGGGGTACCTGTTGCGCGTGATCGCCAAGCCCGAAGACCGCGAGGCCCTGGCCCAAGTGATCTTCTCGGAAACTTCCACCCTCGGCCTCCGCCTTTATGCCGCCGAGCGCCGCGTGCTGGCGCGCACCATCACCGAGGTGAATACCCCCTACGGCAAGGTGCGCGTTAAAGTATCCGGTGAGGGCGGCTACGCCCCCGAGTACGAAGATTGCAAGCGCCTGGCGGTGGCCTCCGGCGTGGCCCTCAAACACATCATTGCCGAGGCCAATCTAGCCTACATGAACCTGACGACCGGATCGAAATGAAATACTACCTGACGACCCCCATCTACTACGTCAATGCCGCCCCTCACATCGGCCACGCCTACACCACCATCGTGGCGGATACGATCAAGCGCTTCGAGCGCATGCGGGGCTTCGAGGCCGTCGTCACCACCGGTTCCGACGAGCATGGCGTCAACGTGGAACGCGCCGCCGAGCGTGCCGGGAAAGCGCCCAAGGAGTTCTGCGACGCAATCGCCCGCGAATTCGAAACCCAGTGGCAGTCGCTCGGCCTCGATATCGACTATTTCCAGCGCACCACCAGCCCGCAACACGCCCGCGTGGTGCAGCGCCTGTTCGACCGCTGCCGGCGGAACGGCTACATATATAAGGGTTCGTATACCGGCCAGTACTGCATCTTCGACAATCTCTACGTCAACGACGCCAAGCCCGGCGACCCGTGCCCGGATTGCGCCCGCCCCACCGAAACCATCACCGAGGAGAATTTCTTCTTCAAGCTCTCGGCGTTCACGGATCGCCTGATTGAATTTCACGAGTCGCACCCGGAATTCCTCCAACCCGAATCCCGCCGCAACGAGGTTCTTTCTTTTCTCCGCCAGGGCCTCACCGATCTTTCCATCACCCGCACCAATATCAAGTGGGGCATTCCGGTGGAGGGCGAAGCGCCCCACGTTTTCTACGTCTGGTTCGACGCGCTGACGGCCTATATGAGCGCGGTGGATGGCAAGGGGCTCTGGCCCGCCGACCTGCACCTCATTGGCAAGGAAATCGTGCGCTTTCACGCCATCTACTGGCCGGCCTTTCTGTGGGCAGCCGATTACGAACTGCCCAAACGCATCTTCGCCCATGGATGGCTGCTGTTCGAAGAAACCAAGATGTCGAAGACGCGCGGCAACATCGTGCGCGCCGAGCCTATCCGCCAGGTGATGGGCACCGACGCCCTGCGCTACTTCCTGCTGCGCGAAATTGTCTTCGGCCAGGACGGCAGCTTCAGCTACGACGCCCTGATCGGGCGCTACAATTCCGATCTGGCCAACGGCCTGGGCAATCTGGCCAGCCGCACCCTGACCATGATTCACCAATACCGGCAGGGAGCGATCCCGGAAGGCGACGACCCAGCCATAGCCGAAGCCGCGGCCGCCACCATCCAAACCGTGGAACGGGCCTTCGATCGGTTTGAGTTCTCCAAGGGCCTGGAAGCGATCTGGGGGCTGATTTCGACAATCGACCGGTACATCGTCGAGCGGCAGCCGTGGAAACTGGCCCGCCAGCAGGACCCGCAATCGCAAACGGACCTGTCAAACACGCTCTATGCCTCGGCCGAAGCCCTGCGCATCGCCACCGCGCTGGTCTCCCCGATCCTGCCCGAATCGTCCGCCAAGATATGGGCGCAACTCGGCATCGAGGAACCGCTGGCTTCGGTACGACTGGATAAGCTGGCTTGGGGCGGCCTGCCTCCGGGACAAGCCATCGGCAAGGTTGAGGGCGTTTTCCCGCGCATCGAGGCTAAACCGGCCATCGAAAAGATGCGCGAGCTGGAACTGAAGGTGACCGCCGAACAGGCTGTGCTGATGGGCAAAGTTCCCCCGCCGCCGATTCAGCCCGAGTCTGAAAAAATCGCTATCGACGATTTCGCCAAGGTGGACCTGCGCGTGGGCCAGGTGCGCTCCGCCGAACGCGTCAAAGGGTCCGACAAGCTGTTGCACCTCAAGGTCGACCTGGGCGAGGGGCAGCCGCGCACCATCGTGGCCGGCATCGCCGAAGCCTACGCGCCAGAGCAGTTGCTGAACCGCAAGGTCGTCATTGTGGCTAACCTGGCGCCGCGCAAGCTGAAGGGCATCGAATCGAACGGCATGATCGTGGCCGCGTCGGTGGAAGGCGGCAAACCGGTGCTGGCGGGGTTCTTGGAAGACATTCCGCCCGGAGCGCGGCTGAAGTGAGCGCGGTATCGGTGGGACAGGCCTCCTGGCCTGTCGGGGCTTACTCTTCCAGCCGTTCGATGCGTTGTTCGTGGATTTCGGCGATGCGCGCGAGGCTCGAGATGGCTTCCATGATTTCGCTCAAGCGACGGTCGCGCTGGCGGTTCTCTTCGGCGGCCTGGCGGTTCTGTTCGGCGACCTGCCGGTTCTCGGCTACCAGAAGCTCCACCGTCTGGGCAAGAGCTTCGTGGCGTTCGGTGAGTTTTTCGAGGCGTTCATCGATTGTCATTGGGGATTCGGCCGCTCTCCTTCAGAGTACCATCGGCCCCCGTGGAGCCGGCTCTCGTGCCTGCAACGTCCCGACTCGTCGGGACGCTTTCCGGGCTGGGCCTGCAGCAACGTGCTGGGATCAGTCCCGGCATGGCAGGCACAAGTGCCCGCTCCTCAATTGGTGTGCCCGATGACGGCAATCCCCCTGGTGGATTCCCATTGCCACCTGGACGACGCGCAATTCGATGCCGACCGGGAAGCGGCCATCGCCCGCGCCCGCGCCGCCGGCGTCACCACCCTGCTGGCCATCGGCACCGGCAACGGTCCGCCGGACCTGGAAGCGGCCCTCCGCCTGGCCGAGCGCTACGAAGGGTTCTACGCCACCGTCGGCGTCCATCCGCACGATGCCGCCAAAGCCGATGAGCCGGCTTTCGCGCGCCTGGCTGAACTGGCCGCGCATCCCAAAGTTGTCGCGCTCGGTGAAATCGGTCTCGACTACCATTACGATCTTTCCCCGCGCGACGTGCAGCGGCGCGTATTCGCCCGCCAACTGGAACTCGCGGCCGCGGCCGGCAAACCCGTGGCAATTCACACCCGCGAAGCCTGGAACGATACTATGGATATCCTGCGCACGCAGGGAACCCGCACCGGCATCATGCACTGTTTCACCGGCGATGCCAGCCAGGCCGAACAGGCCCTGGCCCTGGGATTTCACCTGGCCTTCGGTGGCGTGCTGACATTTCCCAAAGCGGAAAGCGTGCGCGAAGCGGCCCGAATCACGCCCCTCGACCGCCTGCTCATCGAAACCGATTGCCCCTACCTGGCGCCAGTGCCCCACCGCGGTAAACGCAACGAGCCGGCCTTCCTGCCGGAGATCGCCCGGCGTCTGGCCGAAGTGCGGAACACCACCGTTGACGCCATCGCCGCGGCGACCAGCGACAATTTTGTTCGCTGCTGTTTGCCCGGTGGCCCTCCCAACGGTTAAACTAGTGAACTTACATGAATTTGGGCAAGCTGGGCCAGGCCATCACGGTACGCGAGCTTTTCGACCTCATCCAGGATGACCTGAGGCTGGTGGAAAAGAGGCTTACCGCGGAATCGGTAGCCTCGGTCGACGCCGTTACCGCCATCGCTCACTATTTGCATTCGAGCGGCGGCAAACGGCTCCGGCCTTCGCTGCTGCTGCTCTCCTCCAAACTGGTTGCGGCCGACCCCGCCGTGCCGTCTCCCATGGCGATTCAGCTCGGCGCCGTGGTGGAGATGATTCACGCCGCCACGTTGGTACACGACGACGTCATCGACGCCGCCGAAACCCGCCGCGGCCGCCCTTCGAGCAACGTCAAATGGGGCAACCATACCTGCGTGCTGGCTGGCGACTGGCTCTATATGCAGGCGTTCCAGGTGGCCCTGCGCGAACGCCACTTCCAGATCCTCGACCTGCTGATCGGCCTGACGCAAATCATGGTGGAAGGCGAACTGCTGCAGCTTGAGCGCATCGGCCGCATCGACGTCACCGAAGCCGACTGCATGGAGTTGGTGGATCGCAAGACCGCCTGCCTGTTTTCGGTGTGCGCCCGGCTGGGTGCGATTTCCGGAGGCGCCGACGTCCATACCCAGGAGAAGCTGGGCGAATACGCCTGGAACCTCGGCATGGCGTTTCAACTGGTCGACGACATGCTCGATTTCACCGCCCGCGAGAAAACCTTGGGCAAACCCGTGGGCGGCGATCTGCGCGAGGGCAAGGTCACGCTGCCGCTGGTGTACGCTCTCGAGCGCGCGACCCCGGCCGAACGCGCCATCGTCGAGAACATCCTCGGCCGCCGCGACTACCAGCAGGCGCCGTTCTCACGCATCCTCGATCTGCTCACCCGCCACCAGGGCATCGAGCGGGTCAAAGACCGCGCTCAGTCCTTCACCGACAAAGCCCGCCAGATCATCCACGAATTTCCGGAATCGCCCTACCAGCGGGCGCTCCTGGCCGTGACCGACCTGGTCACCGACCGGGATCACTAACGGGCGGGAACGGAAGTCGAGAAGGTCAGAAGGAAGTTAGAATGCCCCGGCCGCAGCGGCAATTCTAACTTCTAACTTCTGCCTTCCTCAACTTCCAGCTCCCCCACTTCACTTCTTCACCGGCGCCGCTTTCTGGAAGGTCGGCGGTCCGGCTGGCGGCGGGCCGACACGGTCGATGGTGACGCTGATCAACTTCGGCGGGTTCTTGGGCCGATTGTTGTTCGCCGCCACCGCGCCGGGCGAGCGTGAAATAGCTTTGACTACGTCCTGCCCCTCGACCACCTGGCCGAAGATGGTGTAGCTTCCGTTATAGCTCGGAATCGGAGAGGCTTGGGTGATGAACCACTGGCACGAACCGCTGTTGGGTTCGCCGGTGTTCGCCATCGCCAGGCGGCCGGGCTGGTCGAACTTCAGACTGGCGCGAATCTCGTCTTTCAGTTTGATGCCGCCGGTGCCATCGCCGGTCCCGAGTGGATCGCCCGACTGGATCATCCCGTCCAGCATCACGCGGTGGAATATCAGGCCGTTGTACATCGGCTTGCGTACCATCGCTTTGGTCCGCTGATCGAGCCACGGCTTAGTGCCCTTGGCCAGGCCCACGAAGTTCTGCACCGTGAGCGGAGTTTCTTTTTCGAACAACTGCGCCACAATGGTGCCCATGGACGTCTGGAAAGTCGCGTAGAGCCCGTCCGGCCGGGGTGCCGCCGCGGGCTGAGGCGCTTGCGCCAACACGCACCACGCCATCGACATCGTTATTGATGTCGTAACCACTATTCGTTTCATTCGCATATCCGTGTCGAGCACCTATTTTATACCCTTGCTCGGTGCGAAAAAGCCCATTCCGTCGCCTGCCCATAAAGTTTCGCCCGCCGCAGTCGATAAGTAATTTGCGCTCCGGAATGAAACAAAGCCGGGCGTGGGGTTACGGAATGTGACCCGTGAGGGCGCAATTCCGGTTTGGGCCGAGCGGCGGTGGAGCGCATCGGCCTTCCCCACCTTCCTTTTCGGCGGGCCGGTGATGAAAGAGGGTGTTGGCCAAGGGGCCGCAGAGGCGTTGGTGGAATTAGTATTCGAATTTAATCGCCGGCATTCGCTCGGCCAGTAGGCCGCTCGCGGCACCGCCCTTAATTCTTTTGTGCCAGCGCTTTCTCGATGTTGGCGATATTCTGGCGGGCGATGCCGGCCTCTTCCAGATCGGGATTCAGGGTGACCACCTGCTGGAAATGGCGGAGTGCCGGGCTGAGTTCGGCCACGCTGTTATTGGCCACGGCCACGTGCAGGTACGCCAGGCCGAGGGCGTAGTGCGCGTAGGGATCCTGGGGGTCGTAGGAGAGGGACTTCTGGCAAAAACCGATGGCCAGATCGTAATTGCTCAGCGTGCGGTTGGCGTCGCAGATGCCAAAATAGGCCAGACTGCGCAGGTCCTTCCAAATGTCCTGTTCGGCGGCACGCTTGCGCCGGCCCATGCCGATCAGCGAGCCCAGCACATAGTAATTGACCTGGCCGGCGAATTTGGAATCGAAATCGCTCAGCTTCAGATACTGGCCGTACTCGGGGATGGAATCCGCCGGCTTGCCGCTCAAGCGCAAGCTATCGGCCAGCCACAGGTGCGGCTCGGCATTGCGCGGCGCCAGGGCGATGGCTTTGCGCGCGGTCTCGATCGACTGGCCGAAGATTTGCTTGAAGCGCTCGGCCTGGGCAAGCATGGTGAGCGCCTCGACGTGGCCGGGCTGCCGCACCAGCACCACGTTCAACTGGCGGATCGCCTCGTCCACCCCGCCGATATCGAGCAGCATGCCGGCGTAATTGGCGTGCGCTTCCAGGTAGTCCGGGTCGATTTCAATCGCCTTCTTATACCAGGTTTCGGCTTTCTCCTCGTCGAACAAGGCGTTGTAAGTGAGACCCAGATAAAACGCCGCCTCGCTATAAGTGGGATCGGATTGAAAAGCCTGCTCGAATAAGTCGGCCGCCTTGCGATAGTTCTGCTCGTAGCCTTTGCGATAGTCTTCGAGTCCCTTGTCGAGCAGATCGAGGGTCGCCTTGCCGCGCCGCCGCGCGATCAGGATCTTGATACTGACGGTGGTTTGCTGGCCCGGATGCACCGTTTCCTGGCGCGGCCCATCCGGCTCGTAACCCATTTTGACGCCTTTGACGGTGTGCCCGCCGGGACTCAATCCGGGAACATTGAGGGGTTTCGATTTCGATACCACCCCCACCGATACGCCGTCGATGAACACCTCCACGCCGTCAAGGTTAGATTCGACCACGAGCGCGCCGAACTGCGGCTTCGGCGGTATGGCGGGCGAGGCCGAAGAGGGCACGTAGCTCAGCAGCATGGCGGGATCGAAACTGCCGCGCTCGGAAGTGGGATTCTGGCGTTGACCGGTGTATTCGCGAACCTGGGTGTGAACGTACTCGGCCAACTCGTCCGCCGTCACGATGCCGTCGTGCGAAGTATCGGCCGCACCCTCCAGCCCTTTGACCACATAGTAGGTGAACACTCCGTGTCCGCCTTCCAGGTCGGGGCTCTCATACGAAGGTTCCACATCGCGGCTGGCGGTGAGCGAAAAAATCGAGTTCCCCACCCCGGAGAGAACCGAATTCAGGCTCTGGGAATCTTCCGGAGAGATGGCCCCGCTATGGCAGGCGTCGGTGAGCAGGATTTTCCACTTGGCGTGGATCTTGGAGCCGATCGTTTCGCCCAGCTCGCGCATGGGATAGCCGGTCTCCGCAATCCGGCCGGCATCGAAATCGACCGGCGCCAGGTAGGCCTGCCCCTGGTAGAGGAAGCCGTGGCCGGCAAAGTAAATCAGGACGCGATCGCCCGGGGCTGCCACCGATGGCAACCAGGTATCGATCTCCCTTCGCAGACCGGCCAGAGTGGCTTTGGCGCCGGTGAGCACATGCACGTTTTCGGCTTTGAAATTACCGCCTTCCGGGCTGATCAGAATGGTATAGAGCGACTGGGCATCGCGCTCCGGGAAGTGTAACTGCAACTTGTCGGGCAAGTTGTTGTAGTGAGAAACCCCCACCACCACGGCGTAGCTGCGGGGGATGGCGACGGACTTCGCCGGCTGGGTGGATTCCTCGATCTTTTCCAGTTTCAGATCGCGCTGGGCTTGGCTGGCCGGCGGAGGAGCTTGCGGCCAGGCCGGCAGGGTGGCGATGGCCAGGGCGGTAAGGATGGCGAATAGTGGGGCGCGCATAGCGATTCTTCAGCGGTGAGCCAGGACGAATTGGTAGATCACCGGTCCGGTGAGCGGCGCCGGCGCCGAAACCACCGCCTTGTCCTGCTCGCGCAGGAATACCAGGTCGCGCTGGGCGCGCCCGGCGGCATCCGACAAGGAAGACTGGGGGAGTGCGTCGCGCGGGACCAGCTTGAGGCCGGCCGCGTGATCCACACAATCGCCGCGCGCCTGCAGCACGGCGTCGTCGCAGCGCGGCACCAGCGTCGGCGGTCTCATCGGTTTCCCGGGCGAGCCATCGCCGGGGAACAGGCGCGGCAAATCGGTCATGCGAGCCGGGCTCACCAGCCAGTAAACAATGTCCATGCCGGGCGGCCCGGTCACGCGGAAATCCGCCTTGCCGATTGGCAGCAGGTATTCCTGGCCGCCACGAACGCGATTGTCCGTCCCGGCGCCGGCGTTGGGGAACAACTGCTCGTACCGGCCCGAGGTGCCCTGGTTGGTGACGTACAAATAACCTTCGAAATTGGTGCGGAAGCGGAAGCGGATCCGGTCGTTGGTCTCCAGCACCAGGCTGGGGTCGACCGCGCGCCACACCCCGCCTGTGCCGGCGCGTTCCAGCACGATTTCCATGCGGTGGGCACCCTGGTTGAGGACGCGGCTTTGCGCCCACGCGGCCGCGGCCAGAGCCGCCAGAGCCAGGACCCGCTTCATTGATGCACCAGTTGAATGTCGGCCACCACGCGGGAATCCGCCGCGCCGGAGGGATTCACCACGTAGACGGATTTTTCCTTTGGGGGCGCATTGGCGCTGCCGTCGCCGCCATCGTCGACCTTCTCCAGCACCAGATCCCGCGCATAGGTATTTCGCAGGCGGCCGACGGTGGCGTCGTCGATGCTGAGCGAAGCCACCAGTTGCCTGGGCGCCGCCGGCGCGTCCTGGCTTTGAACGGGCTCGGGCGCCGCCGATGCCGGCTTCACGCCGCCGCGCAGCGAGTAAATGAGCTGCTCCAGGTCTTTCTCGGGAGCGCGCGAGAACATGAGAAAGACCTTTTCAATGCCGCTCTGCTGATCGAATAGCATGCGGTAGCCCGGCGGCATGGTGTAGGTTTCCCAGGCGTCGACCCGGTTGTCGCCGTGGTTGATCTGGGGGCTGGGGAACAAGGGCGTCCAGGTGCCGCTGGAGCCCTGCACGACGATATAGAGGTAGCCCGGTCCATTCACCTGCACGTGGAACTGGATGCGGTCACCGGCATGGAATACCGTATCCGGCGCGACTTCCAGCATGTCATCACCCGATTTGCGGACAATCGTGTAGCGCAGCCCGAGCTTGGGAGCGGGCGGATCGCCCACGGTCGACACGCGTACCAACTGGGCGCCGCCGGCAACCGGCTGCGAATGGGCGTTTTGCACAGGCGCCGAGGGGGAAATGGTCTCGACGGGCGCCGTGGCTGGCGTCGACGGCGCGGGCTGGCTTGGCGCCTGGCGCCTTACCGTGGAATTGGACGCGGGCCTGGCCGCCGGTTTGCCCGGGGCTGGCGCATCGGCTTTATAGAAAAGCTCGCGGGCGGTGAGCGCGGATGGAGAAGAGGGCTGCGCCGCCGCCGCTGCCACCACCCCCAACCACACAGCTATTCCCGGAATTCGTGACATTCTCAATCGTCCCTCCGGCTGCCTCAGGCGAGCCTCTCTGCTTAACATAGCACTGGCCGAAGCGGCTGAAAAGACTCCCGGCAAAACCGGCCCTGAAAACCGGTACTGGACGGCGCCGGGCGATGCGGTGAGAGAGTTGGCTGACTGCCAAGCGGCTCCGACTCGCGCGTTCCTCAGTAGGCGCCCATGGCGATCTTTCCCGCCACCAGAGCGACCTCCTGTTCCATGGCACGGTCTTTGTCCTGAAACGCCGCCACCGACCGCACGCTCTCGAAAACCCGCCGGGAGCCCTCTCCCAGCTTCGCCCCGCCGCCGCGCAGATCCACCGCCTGCGCCGTCGCCAGCAGCACCATGGCGGTTTCGTTGCGTAGGCATTCCAGCGCATCCCACGCCGTCACGGCGGCGTGCATCCCCAGGCTGACCACGTCCTGGTTGTACTGTTCGGTGGGCAGCGAGTGGATCGAGCTTGGCCCGGCCAGGTGGCGCACCGCGCAGGTCAGGCTGGTGACACTCAGTTGCATGCCCTTGAAGCCGGAATTGACGCCGGGCTTCGGCGCCAGGTTAGCCGGCAACCCCTGGTTGAAGCGGTCGTCCACGATCACCGCCATCAGCGCGTTGCCCCAGTTGGCCATGCTGGCCAGGTCCAGTTTCCAGCCGTCCAACAGGCGCGCCATGTGGCCGCCGTAGAAATTGCCGGCTTTGTAGAGTACGCCGGTATCGGGGTCGATCAGGGGGTTGTCGTTGGCCGAGTTGATCTCCCGCTCCAGCACGGCGCAGCCATCTTCGAGCGCCTCCCAAACCTGCCCCAGCCCTTGCGGCGCACAGCGCAGCGAATAGCAGGATTGCCCGGAGGAATCGCGCGTCAGGCCGGAGCCCTGGAGGAGTTCGCGCAAGTGCGCGGCCAGGGCGATCTGCCCGGGGTGCCCCTTCCGCTCGTGTACCCACCCGGCGAAGGGCAATGCCGACGCTTGCAGGGCCTCGATCCCGAGCGCGACGGCTCCCACCAGAGCCCGCAGCACGGCGGTCGCATCCACCTGGAACAGCGTCGCCATCGCGGTCATCACCGTGGTTCCGTTGATCAGCGCCAGCGCCTCCTTGGACGCGAAGACGATGGGCTCGAGCCCCGCCGCCTTCAGGGCTTCCGCCGCGCCCATTCGGCGGCCCTGGTATTCCGCCTCGCCCCAGCCGGCCAGCACCCGCGCAATATAAGCCGAGGGCATCAGGTCGCCGCTCGCCCCCACCGAGCCGTAGCGCGGCACCACCGGCACGATGCCGAGATTGAGCAGCGCCGTCAGGGCTTCCGCCACTTCCACCCGCACCGCCGAGGCGCCCGTCAGGAAGGTGGCCACCCGCAGCAGCGTGGCGGCCCGTACCACGTCGGCCGGCAGCGGCTGGCCGGTGGCGCAACCCAGTTGGCGCACCAGGTTCGCCTGCAGCAGTTCCATCTCCTCGGGCGCGAGCCAGATGCCAACGTTGCCGCCCACCCCCGTATTCACGCCGTAAATCCGCTCGCCGCGCGCCAGCAATTCTTCCAGGCGTGCCCGGCCCCGCGCCATGCGCTCGCGCGCCGCCTCGCCAATCCGTATGGCCACGCCCTCGCGCGCTACCTGTGCCACTTCGCGCACCGTTAGCCGGCGAGCGCCCAATTCCAATGTCGGTGTCATTCCTGTCAGTGTAACTACCCAACGATCGGCCGCGGTGGGAGTTTTCGAAAGGGCGCCCCTTGCCGTGGGGTAGACCATCGTTTTTCGTGGTCTG
>PLRS01000018.1 GCA_003164035.1 Bryobacterales bacterium
TTGCCGCTCTGCGGGGCGGGCAATTCTGGCTGCAGCCGGCTTTTAGGCGGCTCTTTCGAGGTGCAGCGAGTCTTGGCTGCCAGGCGAGAGCCGGCTAAAAAGCCGGCTGCAGCCAGAATTGGGTGCCCCACGATCTGTGTGGAATGTTGCCCTAAACGGAAAAGTATGCGGCACTAGACGGAGAGTCTGCTCCACAAGAGGCGAAGTGGACGGAGTGACGATCGGGCCACGGGGTAGACTGGGGCCAGGAGGCTCGCTTGTCAACGTCATCTTTTCCCTACGAAACTCGCTTGAACATCCTCTACCCGCCGCTGGAGGTGATCGACGAAAAGGCTCTGGCGGATGGGTGTGAATTCGAGTGGTACAACCAGACGCTGTGCAAAGTGAACGAAGCGGTGGTGCGGATGGCCGTCGTGCGCGGGGAATACCACTGGCACAAGCACGACGCCGACGACGAGTTCTTTTACGTAGTGGAAGGCCGGCTCTTGATCGACCTGGAAGACCGCACGGTGGAGCTGGCGCCGCGCCAAGGATTCGTGGTGCCGAAAGGCGTCGTACACCGGACCCGCGCCCCAGAGCGAACCGTGATGCTGATGGTGGAGAACGCGGGAATCGTACCGACGGGCGATTGAGCGCGGAGCACTATCTTTTCCGTTCGGCGACGATGGTGATGCGCATATCGCGGGATTGGCGGACCAGGCTTTGCACGGTGGTCTCGCGAAAACGCTGCCACCAGGGGAGGGGGCGGGAGCGGCCCACGAAGATCTGGGTGATGCGGTTGGCGCGGGCGAAGCTGGTGATGGCGCCGGCGGCATCGTCGCTTTGGATCACGTGGGTGTCGATGCGGAGGTTGCGGGCGAAGCTGAGATGGCGCTCGGCGGGCTCGCTGCTTTCCGGGCCGTTGGCAACGTGGATGGCGAGGCAATCGGCCTGGAGGTAGTCGGCCACGCGTTTGCCGCGGCGGATGAGCACGGCGGAGGAGGGACGGCCGGTAAGGCAGATCAGGATGCGCTCGCGGGCGGGGTGGTTTTCGGGAGCCGGAGTTTCGCCGGGGAGCGGCTCTGCGGCGGCGGCCGGCGGCGGCGTCAGCTTTTCTTCCAGTTCATGGGCGGCGTGGCGCATGGCCAACTCGCGCAGGGCGTTGAGATTGCCCTCGCTGAAGAAATTGTCCATCGCCTGCTGGGCTTTTTCGGGCTTATACACGACGCCGCGCCCCAGGCGGTTGCGTAGCGCGCTGGGGGTGAGGTCGACGAACACCACTTCGTCGGCATCGTCGACGACCCAATCGGGAACGGTCTCGCGCACGCGCACGCCGGTTCCCTTCCAGACTTCGTCGTTGAGGCTCTCCAGGTGCTGCACGTTCATGGTGGTGAGCACGTCGATGCCGGCATCGAGCAGGGCATGGACGTCCTGCCAGCGCTTGGTCCGGTCGCAGCCGGGAACGTTGGTGTGGGCGAATTCGTCGACGATTGCCACGGCCGGTTTGCGGCGCAGCACGGCGTCCACGTCCATCTCGTTGAATTGGGAGCCGGCATAGGAGATGACGCGGCGCGGAATCGCTTCCAGCCCTTCCGTTTTGGCGATGGTTTCCGGGCGGGCATGAGGCTCGAAGTAAGCGATCACGATGTCGACGCCCTGGCGGCGCATTGCCTGGGCTTCCTCCAGCATGCGATAGGTCTTGCCGACGCCGGCGGCATAACCGAGGTAGACCTTGAGGCGGCCTTTGTGGTGCTGGCTCATGACGCGTCTTTGTGCGGGAAGAGGCGCACGTCGAAATCCTCGGCGGCATCGATCAGGCGTTCGACGGGACTGCGGGCGCCCCACCAGGTACGTTCGCGGCCGCTGTGTCCGAGGAAGATCTGGGTGGCACGCTGCTCGCGGGCGAAATCGAGAATGGTTTCGACAAAATCGCCGGGCGGCAGGCAGTGGACTTCGGCGCCCATCTGGCGCGCCAGGGCGAGATGGGAATCCAGGCGGGCGCGGTCCTCGGGGCGAGTGTCGGGCTGCTCCACGTAAGTGGCCAGCAGGGTGCCGTGGAAGCGGAGGACGTTGCGGTGCCCGCTTTCGAGCATTTCGATGGCGCTGGAACGGGGCGTGAGGCAGACCAGCAGGCGTTCCTGGACGCCCCATCTAACGGCGATGCCGTGGGCATCGAGATAGTCCTGCAACTGCCATTCGACGACGTCGGCGGCCAGCAGCAGGGCCATCTCGCGCAATTCCGCCAGGGCGCGGGCATCGGCGGCGGTGCCGCCGCGGACGATCAGGGCGTCGGGCGGCGCATCCACCACTTCGATCTCGTCGGCGTCGAGGAGGAATTCTTCGGGAACGCTGTAGGCGGCGCGTTTGCCGGTAATGCGCTCGACTTCGGTCTGCTTTTCGCGGATATGCTGAAGGTTGACGGCGGTGATGACGGCGATGCCGCGGTCGAGCAGGTCGCGGACGTCCTGCCAGCGCTGCGGGTTGCGGCTGCCGGGCGGGTTGTCGTAGGCCAGGCCGTCGATCAGGCAGACGCCGGGGTGGCGGCGGAAGATGGCGGCCAGGTCCATGACTTCGTAGATCCGGCCGGCGTGGCGTTCGATGACGGGGAGAACCGTTTCGAGGCGGGAGAGAATCTCCTGGATCTCGGGCGTGGCCTGCCCCTGGATGGCGCCCACCACGACGTCTTCGCCGCGCTCCGCCCGCCGCCGCCCTTCGGCGAACATACGGTACGACTTGCCGACCCGGGGCGCGTATCCCAGAAACACTTTCAGGCGCGCGCGGTGCTGACGCCGCTCTTCCGCCTGCACGCGGCGGAGCAGCGCTTCGGGGTCGGGGCGGCGCTGGTCAGGAAGCTGTGGCATAGGGGCAAAAGCCTGAAGTCGGCGGGCAGAAGGCCGAAAAGGGAGCGGCTGCGCAGGCCGGGTACGCGGATCGCGAGGAGGGGCGATCCCGGCCGGACTGCCGGAAGCCGGCCATGACGAAACTGTCGATGCGCAGCGACACTCTCAAGGCTACTGTACTATGGCGCGGGCGGGGCTGTCGCCGGGGCATTCTACCGCCAGTCCCACAACACCACGCACCATCCCGGATAGCCGCGGCTGGCCGAATAGGCGTCTTCTTCGAGGCTGAACAGAATGTCCACGCGCGCTCCCGCCGGTAACTCCGCCGCTCGCGCGGCCAGGTTCCAGCCTTTCAATGTCACGCCGCGGCCGGCCTGGCGGAATGCTACCCTCAGGTGTTTCTCTTTCATGACGACCGGCGCGGCAACCACTTCGACGCCCTCCACCAGAAACAGCGGCTCCCGGTTGCCGTGGCCAAACGGACCCAGGCGCAGCACGCCATCCACAGCCTGCCCGGTCAGCTCACGGAGTTCGGCGCGGGCGTCCACGGCGTGGGTCGGCAGGAAATCCTCGGGCGCGAGCCTGGTGGCGGCATAATCGGCAAAGCGCCAGCGGAATTCCGCCACCCGCGCGGCTTCGAGCGTAACCCCGGCGGCGTGCCGGTGGCCGCCGAAGCGCACGAAAACCTCCGGCATCGATTCCAGCGCCTCCAGCAGATGGAATCCGTCGACGCTCCGGCCGGAGCCTTGCGCCATGCCGGTTGCCTGGTCCAAGCCGAGCACGAAGACGGGCCGGTGCAACCGTTCCACCAGGCGGCTGGCCACGATGCCGAGCACGCCGCGGTGCCAGTCTCCACCGTAAAACACCAGCGCGGCGGCCGCCGGGTCGCCGGGCGCTTCCAGGCAGGCCTCCAGCGTGGCGGCCTCGGTGCGCCGCCTCTCGGAGTTGTGCTCGTTGAGGCCGCGCGCCAGCGTTTCGGCGCGGCCGGCATCGGCGGTGAGGAACAGTTCGATTACCTGCCGCGCGGTATCCATGCGGCCGGCGGCGTTCACGCGCGGACCGATCTGAAACGCCACCTGGCGCGAGCTGGGCGCCACGCCGACGGTCAATCCGGCAACCTGGAAGAGAGCCCGCAAACCGGGATTGCGCGGGTCGCTCAGTCCCGCCAGCCCATGGCTGACCATGGCGCGGTTCTCGCCCGTGAGCGGCACCACGTCGGCCACCGTGGCGATGGCCACCAGCTTCAGCAAAGACGCCAAAATGCGTTCGACTTTGGCCGGCGCCCAATCGAGCCGCGCCACCAGCGCCTGCGCCAGCTTGAATGCCACCCCTGCCCCGCATAGATCCTTCTCCGGATAGCCGCAGTCCGGCCGATTGGGGTTCAGCACCGCCAGCGCCGGAGGCAGGGCGGATTCGGGCAAATGGTGATCGGTGACAACCACGTCGATGCCCAGCTCCGCGGCGCGCTCCACCACGGCGGTGGCGCGAATTCCGGTATCCACGCTGACGATCAGCCGGACACCGTCTGCGGCGGCCTGCTCCACCACGTCCGCGCGCATTCCGTAACCGTCCTTGAGCCGGTGCGGGACGTGATAGCCGGCGCTGCCGCCGGCGAGCTCGATCGTCTTGAGCAGAAGCACCACCGAGAGCGTGCCGTCCACGTCATAGTCGCCGTAGATCAGGATTTTCTCGCGGTTACGAATAGCGGTCAGCAGCCGGTCGACGGCCGGCTCCATGTCCCGCAGCAGCGCGGGGGGATGGAGGTCGGCGAGGGAGGGGGACAGAAACCGGCGCGCCGCGGCTGGATCGGAGAAGCCGCGCCGGACTAGCACGCGGGCGGCCAGGATACCCACCCCCAAGTCGCTCGCCAGACCGATGGCTGCGCTATCGGAATTGTCGGGTGATGGGACCAGCCAACGCGAGCCCGGCACGGCTAATTATTCGAAAAATAGCCGCCCAGACCGTCGTCTTCTCCGTCTTCATTCTCACCCGAGACGTGCGCCACGATTTCGTCCTCGATTTCGAGAAATTCCTCGTACCAGTCCGGCTGCAGTTCGTAGACGTACATGCGCAAATGATAGTCGAACGCCAGTTCGATCGAACACGTAACGCCGAGGTACGGACGCAATTCGCGCAAGCGCTTTTCGTAATCGCGGCGCTCGTCGCGCTCGAGGCCGCAATCGTCGAGCTGCCCCAGCAGGTCGTCGATATCGGAGGCTTCGAATTCGCGCGCGGCGAAGACGACCATGCTGGCGCCGGCTTTGCGCGCCACCTCGAGGAACATCTGGTAATCGGGATGGCGTTCGGTATCCCAAAGCACCATCGGCATCCCTTCCAGGCCGCCCGGGCTGCCGTAGAAAACAGCCAACCCACTGCCCGCCAGGTAGTCCAACATTTCGCGTTTCAGGGTATCGAGATTCAGGTCCACGTACTTCCTCGGTTTTTTAAAGGCAACCATAGAATATCAGAGGGCGCGGCTGGAAAAGGCCTCGGCTGCCTCCCACATCGCTCTGCCGGTGCGGCGAGGGAGGGGCGAGCCACGCGATGTCGCCGGTACCCGCCTTTCTCACAGCTCTGTTTTGTCGATCTCGCTCATGGCGCCGTGCCGAATATGGAGCACCTCCACCTGCTTCGGCCGCTCCAGAATGCGGTAGATGACCCGATAGATATGCGGTTTGTGGCCGTAAACCAGGTGCCTGAGCTGGTCGTTCTCCGGCGTGACGGCGCATCGGCCCGGCGAGTTGCGAAGACTGCGGACGGCTTCCCTAAGACCCACATACCAGGCGCGGGCAGCTTCGGACGTGCGTGCTTGAACGTAGCAGTAAATGTTCTCCAGGTCGCGTTGCGCCCTCGGCATGATCTTAACCCGATATGCCATGAGCGGCTTCGAATTCGGCGAAGAATTCGTCGGCGTCGCGTCCTTTACCCTGCCTGGCCTGCTCTAAGCCCTGGCGGATACCTTCGCGCGCGTCGGCTCGGGCGGCGATGTCGAGCAGTCGCTGATAGGCTTCCGCGTCCTGCACGACTGCCTCGGCCTTGCCTTTGATCGTCAGCACCACTGGCCGTTTGGTCCTTTTGAGCTGCTTCATGAAGTCCCCCGATCGGCGGCGGAAAGTAGTCAGCGACTGGATGTCCTGGGTGATATCGATCATACACGCCCTTCCTTACTTATAGCACCTTTTTGAGTGCTTATTAGGCTACTGAATCGGTAAACACCACGCTTTCCTCACTTCCCCCAATTCCGCACAATCCTGCCCAACCGTAGCGCCGGCGATCTTGTCGCCGGTGCCTTTCCGCCACCCCCCAAAACCCCAATCACAAACTTTCAAAATTTTCCCTGACACGGATTTCCCCGGATCGCCCCAAGCCCTGGCCCCGGCGCTCTCAAGCGCCCGGAAGCAGTACTCTGAAGTGTACCCATGGATCTGTTCGTCGATCGCATGACTTCGCCCCTCGGCGTGCTGCGCCTGGTCTGGAGCGGCACCGCCGTCCAGATCGCGCTCCGCATGCTGCATTTTCCCGGCGATGACGGTATCGATCGAGCTGTCGAACGCCACTACGGCCCGTGCCATTTGATCCCCTCCCCCGCGCCGCCCGAAATCCGCGACCCCCTCGAAGCCTATTTCGCCGGCCGGATCGCCGCTATCGACCGCATCCCCGTCGATGCCGCCGGTACGCCTTTCCAGCTCGAAGTCTGGGCCGCGCTTCGCAAAATACCCACCGGTTCCACCACCACCTACGGCCGACTGGCCGCCCGTATCGGGCGCCCCAACGCGAGCCGCGCCGTCGGCCTCGCCAACGGGTCCAACCCCGTCGCCATCGTGGTCCCCTGCCATCGCGTCATCGGCGCCAACGGCGCCCTCACCGGCTACGGCGGCGGCATGGCCCGCAAGCGCTGGCTCCTCGATCACGAGCGCGGTGGCGCGTTACCCTTTACAGAAGAGGAGAGCGCATGACCCCAACTTCCGTCGCGCAGTCCACCGAACCGGTCCCCGCGACCCCTACCGCCACGCCACGCCGATTGGTTTCGCTCGATGCCTTCCGCGGCCTCACCATGGCTCTGATGGTGCTGGTCAACAATAACGGCAGCGAGCGTGACGCCTATATTCAGTTGCGCCACTCCCAGTGGCACGGCTGGACCCTCACCGATACCGTCTTTCCATCGTTCGTGTGGATCGTGGGCGTCGCCATCACCCTTTCGCTGGGCAAGCGCGTAGCCGAGGGGGTTCCGCGCGCCCGCCTGCTGCCGCAGATTTTCCGCCGCGCCGCCATCCTGTTCGTGCTGGGGCTGGCGATCTACGCATTCCCCCACTTCAACCTCGGCACCCAGCGCATCCTCGGCGTGCTGCAGCGGATTGCCATCTGCTACCTGGTGGCCGCGGTGCTATTTCTTTACACCGGCGTACGCGGCCAGATCGCCTGGCTCGTCGGTCTGCTGGCCGCGTATTGGTTGCTGATGACGCTGGTTCCCGTGCCTGGCTTCGGCACCGGGCGTCTGGACGTGGAGGGCAATTTCGCCCACTACGTCGACCGCATGGTTCTCGGCAGCCACAACTACCAGTTCCCCAAGACCTGGGACCCGGAAGGCATCGTCAGCACCCTTCCGGCCATCGCCACGGCCCTGTTCGGCGTCCTGGCCGGCCACCTGCTCCGCCTGCGCCGTTCCTTGCCGGAGCGCATGACGTGGCTCTTCCTGGCCGGCAACCTGCTGCTCGCCGCCGGTGTTATCTGCGATTACTGGCTGCCCATCAACAAGAAACTGTGGACGGATTCCTTCTGCCTGTTCATGGCCGGCTTGGATTTTGTCGT
This sequence comes from Bryobacterales bacterium, assembly GCA_003164035.1. Lineage (GTDB taxonomy): Bacteria > Acidobacteriota > Terriglobia > Bryobacterales > Bryobacteraceae > JBEKYD01. Next base: position 7,629 of record PLRS01000018.1, read on the forward strand.
CTTCGCCATGTTCGCCTGGGTGGTCGACGGCCTGGGTTGGCACAAACCGGTAAGGCCGCTGGTGATCCTCGGCATGAACGCGATTGCCGTGTATCTGGTGTCGGAGTTCGCCGCCGAAGCCCTGGATATGATCCGCTGGAATTCCGCCGCCGGCCCCGTGTCGCTCCAAAGATATCTCTATCACACGCTGTTTGTGCCGCTCGCCTCGCCGGCCAATGCTTCCCTGTTGTACTCGCTAGCCTTCACCGCGGCCATGTTTCTAGTGGCGTACGGCTTGTACCGAAAAGGCTGGTTCCTGCGGGTGTGAGGCTGAAATACCGTCCAGCAGCCTATGCTTCCGTATCCGCCAACTTCAATAGGCCAAGCCTGAAAACGCGGAAGCTCGGGGACGGATTAGATTGAACGTCCAGGTGCGGCCCAATCAGGGAAGCCCATCGGCATTTCTCCTCCCCAATCCTCGGATATCCTTGTGCCTTGAGCGCGGCCGAGCCCCCTGGGAACAGCGCGTCTGCCAGCATTTCCCACGTGCCGCAGATGGAGTCCTGGCGGTAGGAATGGAGGGCGTTCCATTTCGCCCTCGGGAACGCCTTTATGATCGCGTTCTTGTCGCCAAGCAGCCAAGCCTCCATTTCCTCTATGGCGAGCCGAAAGAGAACATTCGGCCTGGGGCGGCAGCGCCTATGGATTTCGAGCAACTCCTGCTTGAAAGCGACACAATCCCTATCGTCAAGGTCGACAACCACAACGACTGCGGAGCCTGTGCCCTGAAGGCTCTTTCCATAGCCAGCCAATATTCTTGGTAATTGGTCCAGAATGATGCGCTTCCACGGATCGGTCTTGCCCCGGAGACCTCGGGGAATCCTGCCGATCCCCTTGTAGGCATGCGTCCTCCAGGTATGCGGGTTGCCATACTTGCCGAGGATTTTCGGCAGCAACGCGCCGAGGAGCAACTCACCGGATGCGTCCTCGACCAGAACCTCGAAGTGCATTTACGCCGGCCTCGCGTCCAGGTAGTCGCTGTACCACAGACTGCCGAGAGGCAACCCCTGCTCCACCATATTTTGCACCGTTGAATCGGAGCTGGCTTGCCAGATCGTCGAGAAACCGTCGGCGCCTTTCTCAAGCACCCAGGTCTCCTCAGGCTTCAACGCGTCGACGAAATATGGTTGGTGGGTAGTGACGAAGATCTGGGGCGCGTTTTTCCTGCCGGTAGCGCGCGCTCGAAACTCGGCGGCAAGCGTCTCCAGCAGCTTATGGTAGAGGCCGTTCTCCGGCTCCTCAATGCAGATAAAGGGGGCGGGATCCGGGTCCTCCAGCAGCAACATGTAGGCAAACATCTTCAGCGTCCCGTCCGACATCTGCTGGGCGAAGAAAGGGTCCTGAAACCCGCGGTCGTTGAATCGAAGGAGAAGTCTGCCGTCGTCCGTTTTTTTCGTGTCGATGTTGTTGACGCCCGGAATCTTCGATGCGATCCGGTTCAATATCGACTGGAATCGGCCCGGCTGCTCGCGCTCCATGAACTGGACCACGTTCCCGAGGTTGTCGCCGTGCATGTTCAGATGTTTCTGAGGGCCGGCCATGGGCAGGCTGCGCGCCGCATCGGGCGTAAAGTAGCTCAGGTACCAACTCTCGACGAACTTCCTGAACTTGGCAATGCGCGGATGAGCCTTCAGCGTGCCCAATGTGGCAACGCCCAATCTTCTCCGGTCGGTCAATTCGACCGGCATTTGCCCCGGCTCCTCGCCCTCGAAACTCTCTTCTCCAGCCCACGCCAGCCCTTCCCCGCCCTTCAGGAGTAGAAACGAGAGTGGCCTGCCCCACTTCTGCCCCTTGCGCCGCTGGCGCAAACGCTCCTCGGCGACGAACGGGCGTCCGGATCGATCGCGGTCTATCGAAAGCTCGTAGGTGATTGGCCGGTCGCCGGGGCTCTCACGGTAGTAAATATCAAAGTGAATCGGCCCACTCTCGCCGGACGAAACCAGCCGATCGAATCCGCCTCGCTGCTTCAGGTCGCAGGCTTCCTCCACACCCACGGCCAGGCAGTCCGACAGAAACCCGAAGGCATCGAACAGGGTACTCTTGCCGACTCCGTTCTTGCCGATGACCGCCACGAGCGGCGTGAGAGCCGGGGTATTCTGCTGGTTCCACAGCTTGCCAATGGTGATTTCCCTCAGCGCGCGGTAGTTCTGGACGTGAAAGCCCTCAATCAAAGCCATCGTTCATTCCTCTGTGCAACGACACCTCCTTAGAATAACGTCAGCCGGGTGCTGTCGACCGAGCGAACTTGCCAGCCCCGGCCAGCGCATACTATCGTTGCGATGGAGAGCGCAACGTGACCCAACACGCCAAACTGAGCGACTTGCCGGCCGTGCATGAAGTGCTGGAGCGCCTGCTGCCGGCGCTCGCGAACGTTCCGCGAAGCTTGCTGGTGGCAGAAGTGCGCCGGGCGCTGGACGAGATCCGGCGCGAAATCCGCAACGGAGCGCAATCCGTTTCAACGGTCGAGGAACGGGTCGAGAGCGCCGTGGTGCAACTCGCGCGGCCGTCGCTGGAGCCGGTCATCAATGCCACCGGCGTGGTCTTGCACACCAATCTGGGCCGCGCCCCCCTGGGGGAGTTGACGGCTCTGCCTGGTTATTCGAACCTGGAATACGACCTCGCCACCGGGCGGCGCGGGAAGCGCGATACCCACGCGGGCCGGCTGCTCGAGCGGCTGCTCGAGGCGCCGGCGATCGCCGTCAATAACAACGCCGCGGCCATTCTATTGGCGCTCAACGAGCTTGCCGCCGGCGCGGAAGTCGTCGTATCGCGCGGTGAGCTGATCGAAATCGGCGACGGTTTTCGCATTCCCGAAATCATGACCCGCTCCGGCGCCACGCTGCGCGAGGTGGGAACCACCAACCGCACCCGCATCGAGGACTATCGCGACGCCATCGGCGAACGCACCCGACTGCTGCTGCGCGTGCATCCCAGCAACTTCCGCGTCACTGGTTTCGCCTCCCGGCCGGAACTGCGGGAGTTGGCCGCATTGGCCCGCGAGCGCGGCCTGCCGCTGTACGAAGACCTGGGCAGCGGCTGCATCGTGGATCTGCGCCCGTTCGGCATCGACGAGCCGCTGGTTCGCGACAGCCTCGCCGCCGGAGCCAGCCTGGTTTCGTTCAGCGGCGATAAGCTGCTGGGCGGCCCGCAGGCCGGCATCCTGGCCGGACAGCCGGAGCTGGTCGCACGGCTTCGCCGCAACCCGCTGTTTCGCGCCCTGCGCCTCGACAAGCTGGCCTATCAGGCGCTCGGGAACACGCTCCGCCATCTGCTGCTCGAGGAATGGGACCGGATTCCCGCCCTGGCCATGATCCGCCAGCCGGCCGCGGCCATTCGTTCCCGCGCGGAAGCATTCTTGGCGCGCCATCCCCGCCTGCGCGCCAGGCTGCTGGAGGGCCAGTCGGTAATCGGCGGCGGCGCCACCCCCGAGCAGTCGCTGCCCACCTGGTTGATCGCGATGGAAGCAAATGCCGCTCGCGCCGAGAAACGCCTGCGGGAGGGCACGCCGCCGGTGATTGCCCGCATCCAAAACGATACGCTCCTGCTCGATCTGCGCACCGTCTTCCCCGTTGAAGAGGAGGAGCTGGCGGTCGCGTTGGAAGGGCTGGGAAAAGAAACCGAGCCGCCCATGAATACGGATGAAGGCCAATAAATCCGGGGACTCTCTTATCGGCGTTTATCTGCGTTCATCGGCGGCTTGATCGCCTTTATGCCCGTTCCTGGTAGGTTCCCTCGGCGGTATTCACGCGGATCTTCTCACCCTCGGTAATGAAGGCCGGCACCTGCACCACCAGGCCGGTTTCGAGCTTGGCCGGCTTGGTCACGTTCGATACCGTGGCGCCCTTCAGGCCGGGCTCGGTCTCCACCACGGTCATATCGACCGTCGCCGGCAGCTCCACGCTGATGGGTTTGCCCTCGTAGAACTCCACCGACACGCGCAACTGCGGAATCAGGTAATTGGTTGCATCGCCGAGCAGGTCTTTCATCAGGTGCATCTGCTCGTAGTTCTCGGTATTCATGAAGTAGTAGTATTCGCCGTCGTCGTACAGATACTCCATCTGCTGTTCATCCAGGGCGGCTCTCTCGACCTTGTCTTCCGACGAGAACCGGTGCTCGATCATGGTGCCACTGCGCAGATTCCGCATTTTAGCCTGGACGAACCCGCGCAGGTTGCCGGGCGTGCGGTGCGTCATGCTGAAGACCGAATACAGATCATTATTGAACTTCACCACCATCCCAGGACGCAATTGTGTTGCCGAGATCATGAAACTCCTTGACCAATGTGGACTTGAAACCGTTATTATAGCGTGCCCCGCCGGGCTCCAGAACGGAACTCCAACTGCATTGTAAGACCGCGAGGGAAATGGTGATGCGAATCCAACCTATACAAGCTGCAGTGTTTGGTTTTTTTCTCACAATGCCCGCGTGGGCCCAACCGGTTCCGATTTACCAGGTGAATGTGGTCGAACGTTCGGTCCGCGCGGTCAACTACCAATATCGCGGCGGTCCGGTGCCCATCGATTTTCAGGGCACGGTACTGCTGCCCCGCGCCAAGGGGCAAGCTACGGTGGAAGCCAGGGACGGGCGCACCTCAATCGACGCCCACATCGACGGCCTGGAACCTGCCGGGCGCTTCGGCCCCGAATATCTTACCTACGTTCTATGGGCGATCACACCGGAGGGGCGCGCGAAAAACCTGGGGGAGGTGATCGCCGGCCCGTCCAACAAAGCGCACCTGCAGGTGACCACCGAACTGGCCACCTTCGGTATGTTGATCACCGCCGAGCCCTACGCCAGCGTGCGCCAGCCTAGCGACGTGGTGGTGATGGAGAACCAGCTACGCTCCGATACTTCGTACGCGGTCGAATCGATCGAGGTGAAGTACGGGCTGATGCCGCGCGGTACGTACACCTACCAGGTGCCGCCCGGTGGAAAAGCGCCCGAACCGGCCGGTCCGGCGGTATCGATGAACCAGTATCAAGCCATCATGGCCGTGTACCAGGCGCAGAACGCGGTGCAGATAGCCGAATCGAAATCCGCCGCGCAATACGCTCCGGACGTTCTGGCCAAGGCGCGGCAACAGTATGAGGCTGCCAGGAATTTGCAGGAGAACAAGGGCGACTGGAACCTCGTAGTGACCGCCGCGCACCAGGCCGCGCAAACCGCCGAGGACGCGCGTCTGATAGCGGAAAAGAACCAGCAGGAAGCTGAACTGGCGCAAGCCAAACAGCAGGCGGAGGCCGAGCGCCAGATGCGCCTGGAAGCGCAGGCCAGGCTGGACCGGGAGACCGCCGCGCGCCAACGGGCTGAAGCTCAAGCCGAAGCCAATGCTCAAGCCGCCGATCAGGCCAAGGCGAACGCCGAGGCCGCCTCCGTGTCTCAGGCAGAACCCCCTGCACCTCCTCCTCAACCGCCAGCCGATTCATACCGGAAGATGTCCAACCAGCCGGACGATGCCGACCACCAGAAGCGCGAGCTGCGTTTGAACCTGCTGCAACAGTTGAGTGGATCGTTTGCCACGCGCGACACGCCGCGCGGGCTGGTCCAGGTGATCCCCGCTTCGGAATTGCGCGACGGTGAGCTTCCGGCCCAAGCCGTCGGCACCTTCAGCCGGATCGCTTCCCTGCTATCCGCCAATGCCGGCCTGCGGGTCGAAGTGGATGGATTCTCGGACGCGGTGGACGATGCCGCCTGCTACCAGCGTGCGCACGCGGTGCGCGACCTGCTGGTGAGCGCCGGGGTCCCGGCCAATGCCATTACCGTCCGTTCCATGGGCAATAGCGAGCCGCTCGCGTCCAACGCCACGCCCTCGGGACGCGAACAGAATCGGCGCGTGGAAGTGGTGATCTCCGGCGATCCCATCGGCACGCTGGCGTCGTGGGATAGGACTTATAACGTCGCGCCGCGGTGAGACCTTTACTCTTTGCTGGCGGACGCGCCGCCCGCTCCCTTCACGTACTTATCGAACCATGCGAATTTTTCCCATAGCACGTGTTCGATGGTTTCCTCGGCGCGGTAGCCGTGGGCTTCGAAGGGCAGAAACACCAGGCGAACCGTGCCGCCATTGCCGCGGATGGCTTCATACATACGCGCGGATTGAATGGGGAAGGTTCCGTCGTTGTCGTCGGCCTCACCGTGAATCAGCAGGACCGGCGCCTTGATTTTGTCGGCGTACATAAATGGCGACATCTTCAGGTAGACGTCCGGCGCCTGCCACAGCGTGCGGCGCTCGCTCTGGAAACCGAAAGGCGTCAGGGTTCGGTTGTGCGCCCCGCTTTCGGCAATTCCGGCCTTGAACAGATCGCAGTGCGCCAGCAGGTTGGCGGTCATGAAGGCTCCATAGCTGTGGCCGCCCACGCCCACCCGCGCCGGGTCCACCACGCCCATCGAAACGGCCTTGTCGATGGCGGCTTTGGCGTCGGCCACGATCTGGTCGATATAGGAATTATTCACCGAATCGGGATCGCCGCCCACCACCGGCATGGCCGCGTTGTCCAGCACGGCGTAGCCGTCGAGGGCGAAGAACAGATCCGAATAGCCGGTCATCTCGGTGAAGCGCTTGGTCGATCCGCTTACCTGGCTGGCGGTGGCGGCGTCGTTGTATTCGTAGGGATAGGCCCAAACCACCGCCGGAAGCTTCACGCCGGGCTTGTAATCCGGCGGCAGGTAGAGAGTGAAGGATAACTGCACGCCGTCGGCTCGCTTGTAAGTGACTAACTCTTTGTGGATATTTCGAATGGAGGGTTGCGGATCGGCGAACTTAGTAACTGCCGTCATGCCGCCGGAGGAGGTGCGGATGAAATAGTTGGGCGGCTCGGTGGGACTCTCGCGGCGAGTCAGGAAACGCTCGCCGCGATCGTCCAGAACGGCTTCGACGGTCTCGTAGTGATCGGCATCGCAGTGAAACAGCCGCTCCGTTTGCAGTGTCTCCAGGTTTAGCCGGTCGAGAAACGGCCGGTCGCCGTCTGGCGAGGCGCCGGTCCCGATCAGGTAGATATTCTCGCCCTCCTGCAGAATCGCCATCTGCCCGTTGGGCAGGGGCTTGTCGACGGGCCGGCCGGGATCCTTGTAGCGGTCCTGATTGTTGCGGCTCCAGACCAGTTTGGCGGGCTTCTCGGGTTCGTTGAGATCGACCTTGAAGGTTCGCACCCAACGCCGCGTGCGCTCGAAATCGCTCACCAGCGCCAAGCCGCCGGTAGCGCCCATCATGATCCCCTGCGAGCGCTGTTCGGTCTTGAAGATCTCCTTCACCGGCCCGGCAAACGGCGCGGCCAGCGCCACGATGCGGTCGCGGTACTCGGCTTTGGTTTTGGGATTGCCGCCATCGAGCGCTTCCACCCAGATCAACGTGGCCCCAGCGCTGGGCCGCCACTCCACCCCGCGCGGCCCGACCATGACGCCATTGATCGGAGTGTGGTCTTCGAGCGGAAGGCTGGCGACGCGGTGTACCAAGTTGCCGGCGCGGTCCCACACCTCGATCTCTTTGGGGAAACTTTGCGCCGCGTGCAGATAGGAGAACGGGCGATGGATAGCGGTGACCAGCAGATACTTGGCGTCGGGCGAAATCCGAACGCCTTCGAAGATGGCCGGCTTGCCGATGGGCGCGGCCTTACCCGTAGCCAGATCCACGGTGGTCAGTTGCGAGGTGGCGTAATAGTCGAACAGGTCCTCGTCGTGGGGATTCTGCAGCATGTCTTCGTGGGTCACCACCGGCGCCGCGCCACCCAGGCTCTCTTGCACGTGCGGGCCGATGGGCACCGCCGGCTCCGCGGGCGGCGCGCCGCGGTTGGACTTGACCGTTTCTACCAGCAGGGTCTTGCCGTCGGGCAGCCATTGCACGTCGTTGCGCCCGCCCTCTCCGCCGCGCCCACCGCCGAATCCGCGCGAGGCCATCACGGCGTTGATAGCCACGCCGGGAATCTTGCGCGCCCGGCCGGTTGCGGTTTCCCCCACCCAAAGCTCGATGCCGCCGTTGGTGGTATTGGTGAAGGCGAAGCGGCTGCCATCGGGGCTCCAGGCGGCGCCGCTCAGCTTCGCGCCGGGCGGTAGCGCGACCGGAATCTCGGTCCCCGCCGGCAGTTTCCAGATCACCAGTTTGTTCGAAAAGACGGTGTTGTGCAGCCCGTTGGTTTGCGGGTTGATGCGCATGCCGGCGATGCGCAGCATGGGCTGCGACAGCTCGGCGATGGGCGGATAGCGCACCGGCTGCCCCGAAATCGCGTAGGCACGCGTGGGACTTACAGAAAGCGTAGGCGTGGGCGGCGCGTTCAACACGTCCAGAACGGCCTTGGGCGGTTTCTCATAAAGCTGGGCGGCGGTGAGCGAAACCACCGTGCCCAAAATCGGCAGCAAGCGTGTGGCGGATTGCATAGGGGTTTGGAGTATTGTACCCCGAGAACCGCCGGGCTACCGGCTCTGTTGCATCAGTTGTCTTAAGTAGGCGATGATTCGGGTTTGATAGCCTTCGCCCGATGCTTTCATCCACGCAACCACATCCGCATCGAGGCGAATGGTGACGGTGGTTTTCCTCGGCCGGTAGAACTTTCCAATCACGGCATCGGAGAGGATCTCCCGAATCTCGGGAATGTCCGTCAGGTCGATTTCACGATCCGGCCGGGCAGCGAGTTTCCGAAGCTCTTTCCGCTTCTCAGCCGACAGCTTGGGCATATAGTTTCCTCTCTCGCCGGGTCGCGGGACGGGCTGAAAAATGTATTTACAGTGTGGTGCTTACATATGCGTAAAGTCAAGCGGCAGGGGCGCTTAACCGTTCGGGGAAATCCGTTCCCGTCTGCCGCTGCTTGTCCGGCCGCGCGAAGCGGCAGGTGAACGTCGCTGCGGTTCAGTCTTCCGGCCACGCCGCGGCCTCCTCCCACGGACGATATTCTTCGGCGAGCTGCGGCCTCGCTTGATAGCCGCGCCGGTCGCGCTCCTCGAGTTCCGCCACATGCAAGCGCCTGAGGTGTTCTTGAAGCGCCTGGCGAATCAGCGCGGATCGATTCACCTTTTGACGCTTCGACGCGGCATCGGCGGCTTTCAAGAGCTTTGCATCCAGAACGACCTGTATGGTTTCCATTGTGGACCCGTTTCCGCAGTATACTCGGCAGTAACGCCGAGGCAGCGGCGCTGTCGGATGGGCGGCGCGCGACATAAGAGTAATTGGCTGACCCGAGGTGGGGCAGGCGATTCGCCCATATGCGCCAACCTAGCCCAAACTTGGCGCACGCACTCCTGCGTGCCGCGTCGAGACTCATCTCGACGCCCGTTTTGATTCGGCTGGGAGACTCCCTTTCGTGGCGCGATTCCGAGCCCTCAAACACACGTCGCAGCCGAAAGGCACACGCGTGTCCAACTGGCGCGCCGCTGTTTCTCGCCCACGCCGCGCGACAGCCCCACTCCGGGCAAGCGTCGAGAAGAGTCGACGCGGCACGCAGGAGTGCGTGCGCCACGTTAAGTTAGCGCATAGTAGATGACAATACGCAGAAGATTTTCCCCGTAGAGGGACGGTCGTTTGCTTACGGGCTTGCGGGGACTGTTCAATTCACCAGAGGCGATAGCAATGAAATCGTGTTCGATCTAGTTCGCGAAACGGGAACGGCTTTGGGGTGAGCCCGCCTTCATCGAAGGGCACTTTGAGCACCTTGAACAAAGTTTGGCCGATCCTGGCCTGTTGCGAATGCCCCTAGACGAAGGGATTATGCAAGGCTACGGGTCGCCAGCGATTTTGAGGATGTTCGGTAATCCGGATGATCCGAATCTTGCTCGATTTAAGAGTTCGGTTGATCCGAAAACAATGAAACTTCGAGACGCCATTGCACTCGTGAAGAGCTATTTCCAAGCGTGCTCCGATCCCAAGGTTCGCAAATTTGACGAATCACACTGTGCTTCGTTGAGCAGCAGGATTCACATCGCGACCATCACGCCGGGCGATGGTTTTGCATGGGTCAGTGGGCACCAGCCGGGGCAGGCGTAACGTCGCTTTCCCCGGCCCTGGGTGGTTTGTCAGAGGGCCGGCTAGGAATTCTCAGGCCCGTTGTTATCGACTTCGCCGCCGACCTACGCGACGCCCTTGTTAGACTGAACCTCTATGTCTCTCGCGCGGGTCGCCCTTCTGGCTATGCTGCAAGGGCTGACCGAGTTTCTGCCGGTTTCGAGCACCGCGCACCTGTATCTGGCGTCGCGGCTTTTCGGCTGGCGCGGCGAAGGGCTGGATCTCGACATCATGCTGCACCTGGGAACGTTGCTGGCGGCGGTGGTTTACTTCGGGCGCGACTGGGTGGAAATCTTCGCCCACGCCTTCGGCCCAACGCATTCCGGCTTGCTCTGGCTGCTGGCGGCGGCGACCATTCCGGTGGGCGTGGCGGGTCTCGCTTTCCATCGGCAGGCGGAACGCCGCTGGCGCAACCCGTTCGTCATCGGCGGCATGCTGCTGGCGGTTGCCCTCTTGATGGGTTTTGCCGAAACGCGGGGAACGAAAATGCGCCCTCTGGCCGCGCTCGGGTTTCCCGACGCCGTCGCCATCGGGATTGGCCAGGCGTTGGCGGTGGTGCCGGGCACTTCGCGCAGCGGCATTACCATCGCGGCCGGCCTGCTGCGGGATCTGGACCGCGAATCGGCCGCCCGCTTTTCCTTTCTGCTCTCCACCCCGGCCATCGCCGCCGCGGCCGGAAAAGCTCTATACGACCGGCGCCAATCCGGGCGGCCGCCGGCCCTGCCAACCGGCGTTTTCCTGGCGGGGGTCGCGGTGAGCGCCATTACCGGCTTTGCGGTGCTTTCCTGGTTCCTCGAGTACCTGCGGCACGGCAGCCTGTGGCCGTTGGTTTACTACCGCACAATTTTTGGCATAATAGTGAGTGCTCTGGCTTTCATCCGCCGGCCAGCGTGATGAAGCTGATAACACCGACCGAACATCAACGGCTCAACGAGGTCACCGGCTTGCTGCTGCTCTCGCTGGGACTGGTATGGCTTCTCAGCCTGGTTTCGTACCATGCCGAGGACCCGTCGTGGAATACCGCGTCGGCGGCGCATCCCCTCAATCTCATCGGCTATCCGGGTGCTTACCTGGCGGATTTCTCGATCCAGACTTTCGGCTGGGTGGCGTATCTGCTGCCGCTGCTTGTCTTCCTGCTGGCCTGGCGTTGGATCCGCTCGGAAGCGATTGAAGCCGCCGCCATCAAAACCGTCGGCGCGGTGGTGCTCTCCATCAGCGTCTGCGCCGGCCTGGCCATGCTCCCGCTCAAACCGTTTGGCGGCCAGATCCGCGCCGGCGGCTTGCTGGGCGCCATCTTTGCCGCCTGGCTGGTGGATACGCTCAACGTGGCCGGCGCCATCCTGGCCACCCTCACCGCCACCGTGGTTTCGATTTATCTGGTTTCCACCTTCGAGCTGGCCAAAATGTCGGAGTGGTTCGCCCGGCCATTGAACTGGCTGGAGGCCCGCCGCGCCGGGTTCCGCGCCTGGCGCACGCGCATGACCGAACAGTCCATCCTGCGCGCCGAAGCCAGCGCCCGCAAACGCATGGATGCCGCCGGCGAGTCCGAAACCAGGCGCACGCGCAGCGAGCCAGCGGCGGCTGCCCCGGCCGGTGAAGCTCCGGCTTTCGCCACCGGCGAGGACGTCGCTCCATGGCAGACGCGGCACGAAGAGCCGGCGCTGCCGGCCACGGAACTGGAGCCGGAGCCCGAAGCCATCGAAGAAATCCCCATCTGCCCCATCGAAGAGCCGGCCCCGGTGGCCGACGCCGAACCCACTCCCTGGCGGCAGGCGCCTCCTCCCGAATCGCGCCCGCTGCACTTCGACGCTCCTTCCACCGAGCTGCTCAACGAAGTGCCCGGCCGCAATCCCTATGACGAGCAGGAGCTCAAGGAAACCGCCGGCCGCATCAAGTCCAAGTTCGAGGAGTTCAACGTCTTCGGCAACGTGGTCCAGATCAATCCCGGCCCGGTGGTCACCACCTTCGAGTTCAAACCCGAAGCCGGGGTGAAGTACAGCCGCATCACCAACCTCACCGAGGACCTGTGCCTGGGCTTGCAGGCCGAATCCATCCTGATCGAGCGCATCCCCGGAAAGTCGACCGTCGGCGTCGAGGTCCCCAATACCCGCCGCGAGCTGATCGCCTTGCGCCAGATGCTCGAATCGGAGGAATTCATCCAGTCGCGCTCGAACCTCACCATTCCGATCGGCAAGGATATCAACGGCCGCATCAAGGTGGCGGCGCTCGAAACCATGCCGCACCTGCTGATCGCCGGATCGACCGGTTCGGGCAAGTCGGTCATGATCAACTCCATGATCATGTCGATTCTCTACAAGGCCACGCCGGACGACGTCCGCCTGATCCTGGTGGATCCCAAGCGCGTCGAGCTCGGCATGTACGAGGGCGTTCCGCATCTGTTGACCCCGGTCATCACCGACCCGCGCAAAGCCACCAACGCCCTGCGCAACGCCGTGCTCGAGATGGAACGCCGCCTGCGCCTGCTGGCCGAATACGGCGCGCGCAATATCGAGCAGTTCAATAAGAAGGTCCGGGCTATCGAGGAGCAGCCGCGCGACCTGTTCGCCGAGGCCGGCGGCACTGAGGAAGCGCTGCGTCCGCTGCCCTATATCCTGATCCTGATCGACGAGTTGGCCGACCTGATGATGCTGGAAGGCAAGAACGTGGAAGAGAGCGTTACGCGGCTGGCGCAGATGGCCCGCGCCGTCGGCATGCACCTGGTGCTGGCCACGCAAAGGCCCAGCGTGGACGTGATCACCGGCCTGATCAAGGCCAATTTCCCGGCCCGCATCAGCTTCCGCGTGGCCACCCGCGTGGATTCCCGCACCATCCTCGACGTGATGGGCGCCGAACACCTGTTGGGCCGCGGCGACATGCTGTTCCTGCCGCCCGGTTCCTCGCGCCTGGTGCGCGTGCACGGGGCCTTCGTCACCGAAACCGAAATCAACCGCGTGGTGGACTTCTGGAAACGGCAGGCCGCGCCGGTTTACGACCAGTCTTTCCTGCTGGCGCCGCCCAACGAAGACGAAAACGCCGAAGCCGGCGAAGACCCCATCGGCCAGGCCCAGGACCCCATGTACGAGGATGCCGTGCGCCTGGTGCTGCAGATGGGCAAAGCGTCCACCTCCACCCTGCAACGCCACTTGCGCCTGGGCTACGGCCGCGCCGCGCGCATTCTCGATATGATGCAGCGCGACGGCATCATCGGCCCGCCCGACGGCAGCAAACCCCGCGAAGTGCTGAAGCGCCCCGACTGGCTGACGGAAGTGGAACGCTAGCGTAGTGTCCAATAAATAGCTGGACAGCTCTTGAAGCCTTTTGTGGGCTGTCCCACCGGGGGGTACCGTCCCACGGGGTCCGCCAAGAACTACTTGCCGCTGACATGGGTGTCCCGGCCGGCAAGTGCATCGATGTTGAACCAGACGACGACGTGCTTCTCAACGCCCCTCTCGGCCTTCGGATCCTGAACCTCCCACCTTTCGTACTGATGCGGACCCCCGGCAACGACCCCACTGGAAACGACCGCGGGCCCCGAGTATTGCAGGCCTAACGAGGCCATCAGAACATACTCTTCCCGTCTGCTAATTACCTCGAACGCGGTTTCCTCGGTCTTTCCGTCGCTCGTATCGAGGATCGATCGCAGCAGCCCGGTGGCAACATCCATGTGGAACTTCGCCTTCTCCATCTCGTGGAGCTGGGTGTACACACCGGCGCAGCTTCCGTGGGCCTCGAGGTTCACAAAACCTCGTTCAATCAGCGATTCGCTAAGCTGCGCAACCCTCTTACTCTGGCCCTCCCTGCTCGCGCGGTTTACCGCTAGATGGTCCTCGACGGTTCCATTCGGAAGGGGACGTGGACGAAGGGGACTGGACGAAGGGGACGGACGAAAGGGACGGACGGACGAAAGGGGACGAAAGGGACAGCCTGACGTGGGGACGAAAGGGACGGGGACGAAAGGGACGGGGACGAAAGGGACAGCCTGACGTGAGCCCTTGGCGATTTGCAACTCGCCAATTATCATGCACATACGCGCGAGCCTGAAAGTGCGGCAAGTCGTCTACCGTTTGCTTTCAGCCTGTTAGCGCAGTCGCTGGACGCCGAAACTGGCGGAGTAGTAAGACTGCTCCCACAGGTTCCACAAACGGCGGTCACAAACGGCGACCGAAGTATAAAGTGGGACGGCCTGAACTGCGTGATTTCTCCCGTGGCAACTTTGCCGCCGCCACCATCGCCGTCCCCGGTGAGCGAACGAAACCTTTTTCGGTCACGGATTTCCAAAATATTTGTTAACCCTCTCATCCCAATGCCTTAGCGCCAATCGCCGTATCCCTCCCACCCCGTTTTTCCCCGCTCGCCCGCTATCGTATAGCCGAAAGTTGTCGCTATGTTTCATCTGACCCCTCAACAGCTCCAGGTCGTCGACGCCCTGTCCAATGGCGCCACCCTCACTACCGCCGCCGCCCAAGCCGGCATCCATCGCAACACCATCGCCAATTGGCACAACTTCCCCGATTTCCGCGAGGCATTAGCCATCGCCCACCACGACCGCGCCATCCTCTACCGCGACCGCGCCGTCGATCTCGCCGATCTCGCCTTTGAAGCCATCCGCACCGTCCTCACCGACCCCAACTCCTCGCCCTCCATTCGCCTCCGCGCCGCCATCTTCATCATCGATAAAGTTGTCACCCCTCCCAAGTTCGAAAAGGAAGATCCCGCCGGCATGGCAGAGCCGCTCGCCGCCATGGAGGAAGAAGCCGACCGCATGCAGCCCTCCCAACCGCCCGCCGATGCACAAAATTGCACAATCATGCCCAACGAACCTTTCTTCGCCCAGCAGGCCGCCCAACCGCCCGCCGATGCACAAAATTGCACAATCGTGCCCAACGACATGCCTTCCACACGCACAATCCTGCACAAAAGCTCCAACCCCACCCGCCGTCCCGAACCCAAAATCGGCCGCAACGCCACGTGCCCCTGTGGCAGCGGCAGGAAGTACAAACATTGCTGCCTCGGCAAGTCCTCAGCCGCCGCCTGACCGCCGTGGAGCGGACTGCCAGAACTCCGGATGTCGCCCCGGCATTTCGCGCCGTGAAGGAAAATGAGGTGACCCGTTTTCTTGTGGGGCAGGTTGGCAACCTGCGGACCGGTTGTCAACCGGTCCAGCCGGGCGCCAGCCCGGCCCTGTGCCGACGAGCTTGAAACCAGGCTCAACCCAAATTCCACGACCTCTGGAGAGTTCGACCCAGTCTGCCACGCCGAGACTCCGAACTCCTGAAGTCACCTCGGCGTTTGGGCGGCCAAGGGAAAATGACCTGACCCAGAGGGTGGGACAGACGGGACAGACGATCGTTTTTGGTCGTCTGTCAGGCTGTTACCGCCTGGCGAGCAGCCGACAGACCACAAGAGACGATGGTCTGTCCCACCCTCTCTCCGCCGAAACCGGGCCCACCCCAAAATCCGCGACCTCCGGAGTTCGGAGACTCATCCCGGCGCGTTCGGTTGCCGCTACGCCGCTCTGACGTGGCAGGCGCCTTCACTCAGGCTGAAGGCCGAGTCATTCTGCTAAAATCCGCTGCAATGACGCGTCGAGAATCGATCGTTGTTTTGGGAACCGCGGCTTTTGCGGCCGATAAACCGCGGCTATGGCGGTCGGACCCGCCGCGGGATTGTCCGTTTCCCCTTTCCACCAAGGTCGGAGGACTGGCCTTCACCGGCGTCCACAGCAACTACGGATCGTCGACCGAGCCAGGTTCGGGTTGGGGCGACACCTGGTATCCCTCCTGGGCCGCGGACAACCGCATGTATTCACCCTATACCGATGGTGGCTGTCCGCGCGGCGACGGCACTTACGACCGGTCGGCCTCCTACCCTGGCGATCGCGCCACCACCGGCTGCGCGGTGATGGAAGGCGACGATCCGGTCAATCTCAAAGTCCGCTCCCTGGGCCTGGTGAAAGCCTCGCCACTGCCGTATCAAGGCCGGTACCCCTGCGGATCGCTGGTGCGGAATGGCATCTGGTATTACGGCACCTACACGCTCGGTCCGGATGGGCAGGTGAAGCACGATGGCGCGGTCTACAACTGGCCCTGGCTCGGTCCCTTCGTGGGCTTCCGCACTTCGACCGATTTCGCCAGGACGTGGACCGAAACGCCGCACACCCCCGCCAAGCCGATTTTCGGCGAGAACGGTCTGCGGGGCCAGGCGGTCAAGATCGGCTCGCCGCACTTCGTCGACTTCGGCCGCGAGATGCAGCACTCGCCCGACGGCAAGGCTTACCTGCTGGCTCACGGCGCCATCGATCCCGATCCCCAGCCGCGCTACGCCAATGCCAGTTGGATCACCGGCGACCAGATCTTTCTGCTCCGCGTCGAGCCTTCGCTGAAGACCATCAACGATCCCGCGGCCTACGAGTTCTTCGCCGGGTACGACCTTCACGCCCAGCCGGTATGGACTCGCGATTTTGCCAGGATCCGCCCGCTGCTCGATTGGAATAACCACTGCGGCTGCGTCACCGCGACTTATGTTCCCGGCCTGAAGACTTACCTGATGTTCATCACCGACGGCTGGCCCACCGCTGGCCGCATGAGCACCTCCGTATTCGAGGCGCCGCAACTGACCGGCCCCTGGCGCCTGGTCGCTTACCTGAAGGATTTCGGCCAGCAGGCCTACTTCGTCAACCTGCCTTCGAAGTTCATCGCTCCGGACGGCCGCAAGGCGTGGCTCTGCTATTCGGCCAATTTCGCGCCCAACTGGAACGGGATGCGCATCGAGGCCGACCCGCCGGGAAGCCGTTACGGGCTGGTGATGCAGGAGATTCTGTTGCCGGACCCCAGGCAGGCCAAGGTGATGGGATAGGCTCGCGTCAATGGCGCATCTTGCCCAGCCGCTGCCCCAGCAGCATCGACGGCTTTTCCAATAAATAATAGAACATACTGGCCACGCCTAACGATCCGGCAAGATAAAACGGTAGAATCTTATAACTCACGGCGCCGTGGAAGAGATAAATCAAAGTCAACAGTACGGTCACGTGCAACAGGTATAGACTATATGAGATCTTCCCCAGGTAAGCGACGGCGCCGTGGTGCAACACCCGCTGCAACGGCTTGGAACCTAGGGCCAGCGCGATGACGATCGCCGCTCCGGCCGCGACGCTCCATTGCTCCAGTTGTCCCGGGAAAAGAACCGGCGTACCAAGGTCGAAGCTATGGTACGGGTGAGAATAGAGTACGACGGCTAAGATATAAAGGCCGGGAACGGCGACGGCGGGCAGTCTCATATACCGCTCGCGCACGGCTTCCCGGTTCTTGGCGAGCACCGCTCCCACAACGAAGAAACCCGTATACTGCAATGTCTCGGCGTATCGAAATACTTCCAGAGACGCCGGATCCAAGCCGAATGACAAGCAGATGGCATACGAAACGGGCCTTGCCGAAAGAGATAGCATCGCCGCAAATATGAGCATCCACCCGGCGCGAAACCGCAGCGCCGCAATCGCCAGGAATGGAAATATAAGGGAGATGCGCATTTCGTAGATCAACGACCAAAATGCGGAGTTCAGTGCGTTCCAATCATAATCGCCCAGAAACAGCACGTGCTGGACTACGATATGTAAATTCGGCTTTTGATTCCAGGTTTCCTGAATCCACTTCACGTTCGTGGCCATACCATGGTAAAAGCAGTTCATCGCCACGGCCAGCGCCAGTGCTCCCAGGTAGGGAAGATAGATCCGGCAGATTCGCTTGACAATGAACTTGCCATAGCTCATCCCGCCCGTTCGTTCATAAGGTAAAGTCAAAACGAAACCACTCAGTACAAAGAAAAGAATCACGGCTTCGTTCCCCATCACCAGGAACCTTAAACCCGAGTGCGAAAGCCTGCTATAAGTTTCCGCGCCCTGGGCCACATAGAAATGATGGATCACCACCGTGAAGGCCGCTAGTCCGCGAAGAGAATCAAGTTCATGGAATCGCCTCGAGCTTTGGAGGGCCGCTTGGTTCATTTGTGACCTATCGCACAAGTATACAAGGCTTGGGAGCGGGGCAAAATCGACTGCACATCTGCTGCCGTGGCCCGGAAGAACTTCAACCCGGCCCACTTCGCTTCCCCGCGAGGGTGGGACAGACGATCGCTTTTTGTCGTCTGTCAGGCTGTTAGGGCCTGGCAGGGCCCGACAGACCACGAAAAACGCCGCGTGCCCTCTGGGCCGGGTCCTGCCGGGACAGGTCCCGGACTTTGGGTTGGCAGGTAAACTGCCAAATTTCGATCCTTGAATTGTGAGATACTGGTGAATGTGGAACAGTTCACCTTAAATGTCGATAATCAGGGTCGAGTGATGCTTCCCGCCTGGTGGAGGAGGAAAGAGGGGGTGGGCCCTTCGACCGAGCTGTGTGTTGCCGTAACCGAGGAGGGCGCACTGGTGGTGGAAACCAGAGATCAGGGGCTGCGCCGCGCCAGGGCACTCCTGCGTAAGTACGTCCCGGAAGGAGTGTTTCTATCGGACGAGTTGATCGCGGATCGGCGGGCGGAGGCGGCGCGTGAATACGAATAGCGCCAATAGGCCGGTGTTCGATGCATCCGCGGTTCTAGCCTTGATGCAGGGCGAACCGGGAGCCGACAAGCTGAGGGATCTCCAGCCGGACGCGGTTGTCAACGCGGTGAATGCGGCCGAAGTCCTGGCGAAACTGGTGAACCGGGGCATGCCGCCAGCCGAAGCGCAAGCCGCCTACGAGGCCCTCCACATGGAGACGACGCCATTCGAACCGGCCTTGGTGGCGATCTCGGCCCGCTACGTACGCAAGGGTGTGTCCTTGGGAGACCGGTGCTTCCTGGCGGCGGCCCATCGGCTCGGGTCCGGATGGACCTCGGATCGCGAGCTGGGAGCGCTATTCGGTAGCCGCGTTCCGCCTCTGAACTTCTTCAGATGATTCGCGGGTCGAAGCCCGCTCCGGGGGCTGAACACCGATGGCTGACCGCTTACAATGAAGACTGTCCCTCTATGCTTTGGAAACGCCTGCGCCTGGCGCTCGAGATGATCCGGTTCGAGCACTCCGTGTTCGCGCTGCCGTTCGCCCTTACGGGCGCGCTGCTCGCGTTTCGCGCGGGCGGCTACCACACCGCGGGCATGGCCGCCAAAGTCGGTTGGATCGTGGTCGCCATGGTGGGCGCGCGGTCGGCGGCGATGGCGTTCAATCGGATTGTGGATGCCGGTATGGACGCGCGCAACCCCCGCACCAGGATGCGCCACCTGCCGGCCGGGCTGCTTTCGCGAGGGTTCGCGTGGGTATTCGTGGCGGCGGCCTCGGCGGTGTTTCTCGTAGCCGCGTGGGCGCTCAATCCCCTGTGCCTGCGCCTGGCACCGGTGGCTTTGGCCGTCACCTTCTTCTATTCCTTCACCAAGCGCTTCACCCGCTTTTCCCACCTGGTGTTGGGCTTCAGCCTGGGCATCGCTCCGGCGGCCGCCTGGATTGCGATTCGCGGCTCGCTCGACCCGCCGATTCTCTGGCTCACCGCGGCGGTCACGTTCTGGACCGCCGGATTCGACGTGATCTACGCCTGCCAGGATTATGCCTTCGATTGCGCCGAACGGCTTTGGAGTGTCCCGCGAAGCCTGGGAATCGCCGGTGCGCTACGGGTGGCGCGGCTGCTGCACGTTTTGATGGTGATCTCGCTCGGGGCGCTGGTCGTGTCGCTGCAACTGGGACCCCTGGCGGTGGCCGGCGTGGCCGCGGTGGTGGCGCTGTTGGTCTACGAACACAGCCTGGTGACCCCCAGCGACCTTTCGCGCGTGAATGCGGCTTTCTTCACCCTGAATGGCTGGGTGAGCGTGTTATTCTTTGTTTTCTGGGCCGCCGACATNNCCTGGCCAACCTGGTGCGCGAGCGGCTGCACGGCGATACCACCTACTTCAACGTCAACCGCCACATCAACCCCACCGACGTGTGCGTGGCCAGTTGCCGGCTGTGCGCTTTCGGCAAGCGGGTACGCGACCCCAAGGCGTACACCATGTCGCTCGAGGAGGTCTGGCAGCGCGCCGGCGAAGGTTACAGCGATGCGGTGACCGAGTTCCACATCGTGGGCGGCCTGCATCCGGAGCTGACTCTCGACTGGTACTGCGAGATGCTGCGCGGGCTGAAGCGGCGCTTCCCGCGCGTGCACCTGAAAGCCCTCACCATGGTGGAGATCGCCTATCTGGCGAGGCGAGCCAAAATGGGTGTGCGCGAAACCCTGGAGCGACTGCGCGATGCCGGCGTGGATTCGATGCCCGGCGGGGGCGCTGAAATCTTCAATGAGCCGGTGCGGCGCATCATCTGCGATCACAAAATCGACGGCGACGAGTGGCTGGAAACCGCCCGTATCGCCCACGAGCTGGGGCTGCGCTCCAACTGCACCATGCTCTACGGCCACATTGAAAACGACGAGGACCGCGCCGGGCACCTGGCGAAGCTGCGCGAACTGCAGGACCGCACCGGCGGTTTCGTGACTTTCATCCCGCTGGCCTTTCATCCCGACAACACGCCGCTCCGGCACATTCCGAAGACCACCGGTTTCGCCGATATCCGCAACATCGCCGTAGCGCGCCTGATGCTCGACAATATTCCCCACATCAAGGCGTATTGGGTCATGATGACGCCGCGCGTCGCGCAGATCGCGCTGCGCTTCGGCGCCGACGACATCGACGGCACCATCGTGGAGGAGCGCATTTACCACGACGCCGGAGCCACCACTTCCCAAGGACTGCGCCGCCACGAATTACTGCAGCTTATCCGCAAGGCCGGCCGGACGCCGGTGGAGCGCGATACCCTCTATCGGCCCGTTCAACGCAGCGAAGCGGCGTTCACGGTGCTGGTGTAAGGGACAGCGGGCCAGGTTACATCCCAGAGAATTCCGCCCGAGCGCGGTTTGGCCGGCGCGTGGCGCCCTCCCTGCCATCGGCGCCGCTGTCCACCATCTCGCGCAAGCGCGCGACCACTTCGCGCAAGGTTTCCGACTGGGCAGTCAGTTGCTCGGCAGCGGCCGCACCCTCTTCGGCACTGGCGGCGGAGGCTTGGGTGGTCTTCTCCATCTGCTGGACGGCGCCGGCGATCTGCTCCACGCCGCGTGTCTGCTCCTCGCTGCCGGCGCTGACCTCATCGACCAGAGCCTTGGTCTTGGCCGCCTCCGCGGCTACGTCGCGGACCAGTGCGGCCACCTGGTCCACCTTGGCCTTCCCGTCGGTGGATTTCGAGATCGATTCTTCAATCAGATCCGCCGTATCCTTGGCCGCGGCGGCACAACGCTGGGCGAGATTGCGGACCTCGTCCGCTACCACGGCGAAACCCATGCCGGCCTCTCCAGCGCGCGCCGCTTCCACCGCCGCGTTCAAGGCCAGAATGTTGGTTTGAAACGAGATCTCGTCGATCACCTTGATAATCTTGCTGATCTTCTCGCTGGACCCGGCGATGTCGCCCATAGCCTGCACCATGGAGTCGAGTGCCTGGGTAGTCTCGGCAAATTTGGCCCCGGATTGCGTCACGAGTTGGGCGGCGGCCTTGGAGTTCTCGGTATTCTTGCGCGCCATGGCGCTGATTTCCTCGCCGGTGGCGGAGGTCTCTTCGAGAGATGCCGCCTGCTGGGAGGCACCTTGCGAAAGCGCCTGGCTCGATGATGCTACCTGACCGGCGGCGCCGGCCACCTGCTCGGCGCCGGAAGACAAGTGTTCCACCGCACCCCGAAGTTCCCGGTTCACGCTGCGAACGATAAAAAACGAAAGGCCGCTGCCGATACAGATGGAGGCCAGCAGGATGACCCAGCACCAGGCTCGGGCGGCACTGCCGGCGGAGGTGGCCTCCGCGGCGTTAGCAGTGGCTTGTTTCCGGTCGTGATCCACCAAGGCAAGAATCGCGGCGCGAGTCTGCACGAAAGCCGGATCGGCCTCCGCCATGTACTTGTCGAAGGCGTCCTTCTTTTTCATGGTGCGGCTGAGCGGCAGTATCTCGCCCCAAGTCTGCAGATATCGTTCCAGCGGGGTGGTGACGTTCCCGTACAACGAGCGGGCGTCGGATTGAACAATGGTCGCCGCGTATGCCTGGAGGTCGCTCTGCATCTTGCTCTTCAGCTCGTCCATCCGCTGCTCCACGGCTGGTAAGAGACTGGGATCGGCGGTCGCCATGTGCTTCCATGCATTACCCCGATAAGCCTGGAAGTCGCTCTCGATTGCAGCGACGCCGGCGCTCCTTGTCTGAAGGCCGATAACCGATTGCAGTTGGCCATCGATCGTGCCGAAGTTGTAGGCGGCGGTGCCTCCCAGCACGACGGTAAGAAAAACCAGCACGGCGCTGGACGACCCGAACTTCTTTCCTATAGTCAAGCGTGATCCCATTTTCCCTCTTAGTCTTCCAATTCCGCGCGGCTTCCGATGATTGTCCGCGGTGAGGTTCGCGAGTGCGGCCATACAGACCCGCAGTTACTATATCGGCGGAATTCACGAGCCCTGTAGAGAGTTTTTCGAAAAGTAATTGAGGAAGTGGCGCCAGCGGGGCGCGCTTCCCGCGGCCAGGCAACTACGACGCGCGTAGAAGGTCGGCACCGTCGGCGCGTTGCTATTCCGCGTCCTCCGCCAGCACGCGAAACAGTTCCGGTGGCGGCGCCGGTTTTTGCTCTTCGCCGCCGTCCAGGTCCAGGTAGCGCGTATCCAGCAGGCGGCCGGTTTCGAGGTTGCCCATGGCCGAGAGAATGTTCTCCTTCAGGTGCGGGTACTCGTGTTCCAGCGAAGCGAACAGGCCGCGCAGCGAGCGCCGCACCGTGCCCGTCCGCTGGGAACAGCCGCAGGGGACAAGGGGCACGCCGCGCGATTCGGCGTAGGCGCGGGTGATTTCCTCGGTGACAAACACCAGCGGGCGGATCAGCCGATATTCGTGGGCGCGAGAGAAAGTGACCGCCGGCAGCGCGCTCAGCCTGCCGGTGAACATGGTGTTGCGCAGCAGCGCTTCGCAGAAGTCGTCGGCCGTATGTCCGAAGGCGATCACGTTGGCGCCCAGCTTGTGGGCGATTTCGTAGACTGCGCGGCGGCGATAGCGGCTGCAAAGATCGCAGCCGTGCTCCGGCTGATCTTCGAGCAGCTTCAGCGAAGGCGCGTCGCGGAAATAGGTCCAGGCAACGCCGCGCTCGCGCAGGTACTCGCCCAGGGGTTCGATGGGCCGCAGGAATTTACCCTGTTCCACGGTGAACGCGCAGACGGAAAACTCGATGGGCGCGCGCTTCTGCAGCAACAGCAAGGCTTCGAGCAGGGTTGCCGAATCCTTGCCGCCGGAAAGCGCTACCGCCACGCGGTCGCCTTCGCGAATCATCTTGAAGCGTCGAATCGCCTCGCCGACCTTGCGCAGCAGTGTTTTTTCCAGATCCACTATTAGCGATTATAGCGGGGCGGTCAAGGTTCGCCGTTTGGCTGGCTAGCGTCCTGCCACGCTCTCCTCGGGAAGGTCCGGAAGGATAACCCGAACCGGCTCGCCGTGAAACCGACCCGGATAGGAGTTGCGGAATTTCTCGATCAGGCCCGCGGTGACCTCCTGGCCGCGAGCGACGAAGAGAATGCCTTTGGCGGTGCGGATGTTCTGTGCCAGAACCATTCCGACACTCAGACAATCCAGCGGCAGCTCGCGCACTTTGAAACGGCGCTCGGTCTTTCGAACTTCGGATAGGGCTTCCACGATAGCCGGGTCGTACCAGCCCTCGCGTCCGCGCAGCGTGTCGACTGCCAGGGACGGGGAAAGGCCGCCTGCCTCGAGGATATCGATATCGGTGGCTACTTTCAATGCGCGCGCTCCCCAGGGGATCGCCTCGCCGCCGGCCATTCCGCCCGGAGGTCCGGTCCCATCGAAGTGTTTGTGCTGGCAACGGAGAATCTCGAGCACGGGATCCAGCCTCGGGATATTTTCCAGGACCTGCTCGGTGACGCGCGGAATCCGGCGCATCATTTCCAGCTCCGTTTCGCTCATTTCTTCGCCTTGATACGCTCTTTCCAGAGTGGCGGGCGGGAGAGCGATACTGCCGATCTGCGACAGCATCGCGGCGACCTCGACGTGCCAACTCTCGGAAACGTTCAGCGCCGCGGCCAACGAAGCGGCCGTCTGGCGGAGGCGGCTGGCCCGGCCGAACGCCAAGGGGCTCGCCAGGCCGAGCACGTCGGTCAGTGCCTTAATACTGCCGCGCAGAGTCTGTTGCAGCAACTCACGCTCCGCCGTGACCAAGCGATGCTGTTCCACGGCTCCTTTTAGCGTTAGCGCCAGCACCACGCGAGAGCACGGTTTCGTAACGAATCGAAAAATGGCGCCCTCGTTGACCGCCGCGATGGCGTGGTCCAGATCGGGCTGGCCGGTGAACAGCACCCGGACCGTGTCGGGAAATACTTCGCGGGTTCTGCGAAGCAGCGCCACCCCGTCCATCTCCGGCATCCGCAAGTCGGAGACGACGACCGCGAATGGCCCCGCTTTTTCCATCGTCTCCAGTGCCGCGGCTGCGGACAGCGCCGTCGTCACCTCGAAATGTTCCGAACGAAGGTTCCGCGCAATCGCGGCCAGCAGGTCGGGCTCGTCGTCGACAAACAAAACTCGGGGTTTCGATGGCGTCTGCATTTCTATTGCCTCTCGCGGCCGTCGTTCACCTTTGTGGCCAGCGCTCTCCAGTCCGGAACCTGGTCCGCCACTCCCAACGAGGCAACATACTCGCCATCCAGAAGATTGCAGCTCCACGCCGCATCGCCTGAACCCGACTCATCTCGCTGCACCTCGAACGCCAGAGCGTCGGCGATGTGCGTAATGGCCAGCACGTCCAGTTCCCTCGCCGGGCGTCCCGAAAGCGGCGGCCGGTGGTGACGGGCAACCGCATCGACGATGGTTTTCGGCAGTCCCCACAAATCCAACAGGTACGCGCCGATCTCGGCGTGGCCGGTTCCGGTCAGCTCCCTTTCGACGGTGTGGAGGGGACGGCTCTCTTCGCTAGCTTTACGCAAGGCGAGTTCGAATTGGCCGGGAAGGTGGCTGGCCAGGATGAGTTTGCCGGTGTCATGGAGCAAGGCCGCGACCACCGCCGCCGAGGAGACCGGTTTGGGCGCCGGTAACAGCGCGGCGATGCGCGCCGCGAAATGAGAATGGCGCTCGAAGCCATCGAGACTGAAGCCGGGAATGCTGCGCCCCGGCCGGAAGGTCCGAAAGATCTCCACCGTAAGCACCAACCGTTGCAGGGTGTCCAATCCCAGGACGCCGACTGCCCCGCGCACCGTAGTCACTTCGTGAACCAGGCCGAAGAAAGCGGAATTCACCAGTTGCAGCACTTTGGCAGTCATGCCGACGTCCCTCTCGATGATCCCGCCGACATCGGCCAGCGAAACGTCGGGGTCCTGCAACGCCGCCGTCAGTGCGGAGCACGTGCTGGGAAGCGACGGCAGCTTGCCGATCGCTCCCACCACCCAGCGGGTGGTATCGTCGGCCAAGCCCGACGCCGACGAACAGGAGCGCTCCAGCACCGCCAGCAACAGGGCCGGGTCGCAGGGTTTGGCAAGGAACTGGTGTGCAACCGGCGCCGCCCGCAGCGCCGCATCCCGCTCCACATACCCCGAGAGCACCACGCGAATCACCCCCGGGAACCGCTTCTGCACCTGCTCCAACAACTGGGCACCGTCCATGCCGGGCATGCGCATGTCGGTCACAATCATGTCGAACCGGCCCGATTCGAGAATCGAGAGAGCTTCCGGGCCGCTGGCGGCGAAGGCCATATCCCACTGTTTGCGCTGTGGGCGCAGCATGCGCTGCAGTCCCTCCAGGAGCCTCGGCTCATCGTCTACAAACAGAATCCGCTTCAGGTTCTTTCTCCTCTAGGGAACTGGTGGTGCGCCCGCCGTTGGTCGCCGGCGGTTGGAACGGCAGGCAGACGATAAACGTAGTCCCCTGTGGCAGGTTTGGTTCGAACCGGAGCGCGCCGCCGTGCTTTTCGACCACGATCGACCGCGAAATTGCCAACCCTTGGCCCGTGCCTCTTCCCACTGGCTTAGTGGTGAAGAAGGGATCGAAGACCTTGTCCCGGATCTTGTCGGGAATGCCGCAGCCCGTGTCGCTGATGGCGACCACGGCCTGATCGCCCGCCTGCCAGGTGCGAACGCCGATCTTTCCCTTCACCTGAGTGCGCGCCATAACCTCCCCAATGGCATGCGCCGCATTGATCAGCAGGTTCAGGAACACCTGGTTCATCTCGGCGAGATAGCACACCACCGGAGGCAAGTCGCCGAACGAGGTTTCCACATCGGCGACGTATTTGTACTCGTTGCGAGCCACCAGCAGAGTGTTCTGCAGCGCTTTGTTGAGGTCCGAGGCGGCCTTCTCGTTGTAGCCGGGATGGGCGAACTCTTTCATCGCCCGAACGATAGTGGCGACGCGCTCCACGCCATCGAGCGACTGTTGCATGGCCTTGGGGATTTCTTCCCTCAGGTATTCCAGGTCCGCGTCACCGGCCGCCTGGCGGAGATCGGCCAGCAGTGCGGGCGTCACCGCGCCCCTTTCCGCGGCTTCCTGCAGCCGCTCATATAGTTCCCATACCATCTGCCTGTCCCGGAAAGCGTCGTGAAGAAAGCGCAGATTGTCCCCTATGTACTGGATTGGCGTGTTGATCTCGTGCGCGATGCCGGCTGCCAATTGACCGACCGATTCGAGCCTTTGTGCCTGGTGGAGATCCCGCTCCAGTTGCCTGAGCTCGGTGACGTCCTGGACCACCACGGCCACCGCGGCCCGTCCCCGGAATTCCAGCGCGTGGACACCGACCTGCACCTCCAGCACCCGCCCGTCTTTAGTCCGATGCTTCCACGTGGCGCCCGGCGAACCGGCCCGCTCCTCGGACTCCAGGGTTCGGAACAGCCGGAAGGACTCTTCGTCCGGGCAGATGTCCGGCATTCTGAGGGCGAGGAACTCCGCGGGGGAGTAGCCATAACGCCGGATAGCGGCCGGGTTTACCTCCAGAATCTCCAGCGTCTCGGCATCGTAAACCCAAACTGCGTGGGGGATGGCCGCGAACAGGCACCGGAAGGACTCCTCGCTTTTCAGTACGGTTTCGGCGGCCTCCTTCCAGTCCGTGCAGTCCCTCGACACGCCCACGATCAGCCGCACCGTACCCGATTCGTCCTTCACCGGCACCTTCGTAGACGTTACCCACCGCACCGAACGCGGCGAGATCACTCTTTCCAGTTTCGATACCAGCGCCAATCCGGAACGAACGATTTCCCGTTCGTCCTGATACGCCTTGCTTGCATGCTCGCCGTCGAAAAAGTCGAAGTCGGTTCGGCCGACAGCGTCGCTTTCCGTCCTCACTCCCAGCAGGGCGCTTTCCGCCCGATTGACTCTGATGAACCGGCTCTCCGCATCCTTGAAGTAGATGTAGTCCGGAACATTGTCGAGCAGGACGCGCAACAGGTCGCGCTCGTGGGCGAGGTCCGCTTGCGCCCGCATCAGCGGGGCCATGATGGCGCGCTGAATGGTCAAGTTGACCAGAACCGCGGCGGCTGCCAGCGTGAGCCCGAACACGATCAGATTCAGCCGCCGCTGGCGGGCGGACCGAGCTTGCAGGAGGCCCAACTGCCGCTGCAGTTCCGCGGCGAGGCGCTCGTTCATTTGCTGCAGAGAGCCCTTGATCGAAGCGCTTCGCGAAGCCAGGTCGGCCATTCTCGTTTGGCTGGGAGACGGTGTGCCGCTCGGGTTTAGGGCCATCGGCCCATAAGTCTCCAACCCGTCGGACAGAAACCGCTCGACCTCGGCGCGCGCGTGCAGGGCTTCGGACCTGTCGAGGAAGGAAAGGCCACCAATCGCCGCCAGCTCCCGCAGGGCGTCCTGCACGAGCCTGCCCTCGACCGCTGCCCGGTCCAGCCCGGCTAAGTCCTGCATTACCACGGCGTCGCTAAAGGCCTTCACCGACCGCTGAAACGCGGCTTCGGCGCGTTGCCCCCGGAGTGCGGCCGGGAACATGGCCTCCGACGCCGTTTGCAGATAGCGTTCCGCCTGCAGCCCCTGGGTCTGCTCGACGACGCTGCAAAACACGAATCCCAGGACAAAGATTCCGATGCTGAGCCAGATCTTGGCGGCCAGGTTGCAGCGTCGGAAGAGTGCGTACCAGATGTTTGCGGGTCGAGTCATCCGTGACTTCTTATCGGCAGGCACGGAGATTCTCTGTAGTGGGGACCGCCGACTTCGGCCACGCGCCCCTACGGCTGGCCTTCGCCTCCGTCCTGCCCGAATTTCACCACCAGGGAGATGCGGCGGTTGGCGGGATCGTCGGGCGCGTTGGGCCGTAGCAGGTGCTGATCGGCGAAGCCGCGCACTTCCACGATTTGCTCGGGGCGTACGCCGTGCGCGTGCAGGATGCGGCGCGCGACGTTGGCGCGTTCGGCGGAGAGTTCCCAGTTGCCGTACGCCGGATCCGGGCCCTGATCGCGAAAGGGGCGGGCGTCGGTATGGCCTTCAATCACCAGGAGGTTGGGCATTTGCGCCATCTGCGCGGCCACCCCCGCCAATAGCCTTTCCCCGGCCGGGGTAGGTTGGATACTCCCACTGGGAAAAAACAACCCCTGCTCGGTTTCGAGCAGGTCGATGCGCAGGCCCTCGCCGGTGACGCTGAATTGCACGTTCTGCCGCAGGCGTTCGAAATCCGGCGTCCGTTCCATGGCGGCTTCAATTTGTCGCCGCACGTCGTTGATGGTGCTCTGTTGGACTCTAAGCCCTTCGCCGGAGTGGGCCGGCCCGGCGCCCAGTTTGCGGGTATAGCCGCGCGGATCGCGGAAGTAACCGCTGACGGACTGTTTGACCTGGCTGTTGGCGCTCATCATCCAGAGCACGATGAACAGGGCCATGAGCGCGGTCACGAAATCGGCATAAGCCACCTTCCAGGCACCGCCGCGGCGGCTGGCCGGATGGCGGCGTCGCGCTCCGGCAGGCGCCCATGGCTCGCCATCAGTTGGTTCCTGAGGAATCGTGGAACGCGGCATCGTGTATTCCTTGCGGCAGCGGTACTGCGGGGATCCGCGCGTCGCGGCGAATGGTGGCCTCCAGTTCCAGAAACGACGGGCGCGCTTCCACCGGAATCGAGCGCCGCGCATACTCCACCGCCAGAATCGGCGAGGCGCCGCGCGCAAACGCCACCATTCCCGTGCGCAATACCTCGAGGAACTGGGTGTGCTGCTCGGCCAGGTGGCCCAGGCTCGAGGCCAGGGGCCCGGCGACGCCGTAACAGAGCACAATGCCGAGAAAGGTACCCACCAGCGCGGCGGCGACCTTCTGGCCGACCATCTCCGGCGCGGCGCCGATCGCCTGCATGGTGTTCACCACACCCAGCACGGCGGCCACAATCCCCAGCCCCGGTAACGCGTCGGCCACCGCGCCGAGGGCCACCACCGGCTCTTGCCGGCCGCGCCGCTGCACATCGATATCGTGGTCCATCAGATGATCCAGTTCGCGCGGCGTAGTGGCGCCGATGACCAGCATGCGCAGCGAATCGCAAACGAAATCGCGGGTCTCCGGATCGCTCAGCAGGGCCGGATAGCGGGAGAAGATTTCGCTCCCTTCGGGCTGTTCCACGTGCGCTTCGAGCGCACTGGCTCCGACGCGCTGTACCAATCCAAAAACCTCGTATAACATGCGCAGGTAACGCAAGTACTCGTCGGGACGGAGGGTGGGAGGGTGAAAAATCGACATCATACCCTCGGCCATTTTGCGGATGACACGCGGCGGATTGGAAACCAGGACGATGCCGACGGCGCCGCCGCCCACGATCAGCAACTCGGCCGGTTGCAATAGTACATATAAATTGCCGCGCTCCAGGAGGAATCCTCCCAGAACCGCGGCAAGGACCAGGACGAACCCGAGGATTGCGTACATAAGTTAAGAAGCCGGACAAAGGGGACCGCGTTCCCGGTTCCCACACAGGCACACATCGACCGTAAGGAGCCGTCCCCGATTGTCTCGATGACGCTCTCAGTTTCTTATCGGATGGACTCGAAAACCCTTGAGCCTGGGGTACTGGCTAGTTTTCGCTGCGAGCCGTCCTGAAATACTACGACGTAGACGTCGCCGAAGCGGGTCAACCGGTTCTGCCAGGCGGCCAATTCCGGCCGCGCGGCGAACCATTTACGCCACCAGCGCGCATTTCCGGCCCCGCCGTAGATGGCGAAACGGTGCGCCGCCGCCAGCGGACCGGCCAGCAATCGGGCGGCAGAGTCTTCCGCCTGCGGCGAGCTCTCAAATGGGAATAAAACGACCGGGCCGTGCAGCGGGTAGACCGGCAGATGCGCATACAGGAAGCCGGGGAGGGGATAATCCGGCCGCCACACCGGCCAGCGCGCTTCGACGAACGGGCTGGGGCAGACGACCGGCGTCGAGGCCGCATCGGGGGGGCGGTTGAGCAACTCCACGGCGGCGCGCCAATCGGATTTCTCGTGCGGGGGCCAAAGGACGCTCCATTGCCCCAGCACCAGAATGGCGCCAATCCCGAGCAGGGCCGCGGCCGGCCGCCAGCTTCTTTCGGGCAGAAAACGCGCCGCCACCCAGGTGGCCGAGAGCGCCACGCCGGGCAGAAACAACGACAGATAGCGATTCAGAAACAGACTGTTGCCGGTCGCGAGCGAAAAGCCATAAAGGGCCAGCGGGTGCACCAGCCACCAGGCAAAAATCAGCAGCGTGTCGGCCCAGGCAATGGCAAGCGCGGGTTGGGCCGGCGGGTAGCGGGCGGCTCGCGCCCGGAGCACCTTCCAGAGCCAGGCGGCCGCACCCACGATCAGCACCAGGTTCCAGCGCGCCAGATGGAGCGCATCGCGCCAGGTGGGCGGCTTGACGATGACGTGCGCGGCGGCCTGGCCGGAGAGCGCCAGGGCCAGGCGCGCCACCGGCAGCAGCACCACCGCCAACAGGGCGAACACCAGCAAAACCCTGGGCCAGAACTGGCGCGAATCGCTCGCCAGGCGCGCCGCGGCGTAAATAAGGAAAACGCCGTAAAACGGCCAGTACACCAGGTGTACCCGCCACAGCAGGCCAGCCGCCAGTACAAACAGCAGGCCGTCGCGCAGCACGCCGCGGTCGAGGAAGCGCACCAGAAACCAGACCGCGGCGGCGGAGACGGCGATTCCCAGGGCATAGGGGCGGGCATCGGCGGCATGGTAATCGATGCCGCGCATGGCGAGACAGGCAAACACGGCAAACCAACCGGCTCCGGAATGGATCAGGCGGCGCGCCAGGGCCGCCAGAATCCAGAGCGCCAGCGCCATGGCCAGCACCGAGGGAAGGCGATAGGAAATCTCCGAGAACCCGAGCCAGCGCTCGGACAGGCGAGGCAGCCAGTAGTAGAAAGACGCGGGCACCTGCGGCGCGACCGCGAGCGACGGGTCGGCGGGATGGTGGACGACGAAAGCCGTAACCATCTCGTCCACCCAGAAGCTCGATCCGAGCGGCATGAGCCAGAGGCGCGCGACGGCGAGGAGCAGGACGGCCCACAGCAGGCCGCTGATTACTTTAGTCCGCATTTCTCATATCCGCTGCCGCGCGGGAGCCGCAAAGAGGAGTAAGGCCACGGATGAACACAGATCAACACGGATGAAGAAAGCAAAGAGCTTATCTGTGTTCATCTGTGTCCATCCGTGGCTTGAATTTGATTTTTCAGTTTCCCGGGAGACCTGTCCCACTCTCATCGCTCGATCTCGAAAGGAAGAACGTCGGGCTTGCCGATGCGGCGGGCCTTTTCCGGGAACTTGAAAATCGCGGCGCGGCCGAGGCCCCACTTCGCCAGGCGGAACTGAAGCGAGGTGCGCAGCACGCCCAGCCCGTAGATGGCGCTGCGGCGGAAATTGATGGAGGACGCCTCCGGGAAATAGCGGGTGGGGCAGGAGATCTCGCCTATCCGCGCGCCCATCAGCACGGCCTGGGCAATCACCTGGTTATCGAACACGAAATCGTCGGAATTGCGCTCCAGCGGCATGGCCTCCAGCAGTTCCCGGCTGTAGGCTCGAAACCCGGTGTGATACTCGGAAAGCTTGGCGCCCATGAGAAGATTCTGCACCAGGGTCAGGACACGATTGGAGATGTACTTGTAGACCGGCATGCCGCCGCGCAGGGCGCCGCCGCCCAGAATTCGGGACCCGAGCGCCAAATCGTAGACGCCGTAGGCAATCATGGTGGCGATGGGCGTGACCAGCAGCGGATTGTACTGGTAATCGGGGTGGAGCATGACCACCACGTCGGCACCGCGCTCTAGAGCCTTGGCGTAGCAGGTCTTCTGATTGCCGCCATAGCCGCGGTTGCGCGGGTGAACTTCCACGGTCAGGCCCAGGCGCCGCGCCACTTCGGCGGTATCGTCGTTGGAGTGGTCGTCCACCAGGATGCTCTCATCCACGATTTCGGGCAGTTCGCGCACGGTGGTCTCGAGGGTCTTAGCCGCGTTGTAAGCGGGCAGAACGACGACGATGCGCTTTCCGTTGATCAAAAGGGTAACCTCAGCCTCTGCTTCGAGTGTAACGCGTAAGCGGTCAGCGGTTAGCCTTCAGCTATCGGGCGAAACCCGCTCAGCCGGGGGCAGGCGATCTCCTGCCACAGGCTTCCAGGTACGCGACGCGTCCGCCGGAGCAAGGCGCATCCCCTCGGAACCGAGTCCGCGCCCTGGACGGTCAGCACTTCTCCGGGTAGGCGACTATGCATCAAGTTGGATTTCGATGCTTGGCAAGCCCAATGGCTACCTTCTCGGCTCATACCGCATCGCCACCGCCCCGGACCCGAACTCCAGCCGGCTTACGAACCTCAAGTCGATACGTTTCGATAGCCCCGCGAACAACGTCGGCCCGTGGCCCGCTAGCCTGGGATGCACTACGAACTCGTACTCATCGATCAATCCCAGCTCCGCCAGCGCCTGCGGGAGCTTCACGCCTGCCGTGAACAGTCCCTTACCCGGCTCCCGCTTGAGCTGCTGAACGGCCTTCCCTAGATCCCCGCGCACGAGCTCCGCGTTCCAATCGACCCGGTCCAGGGTGCTCGACACGACGTACTTCTTTGCCGCGGCGATCGTCCGGGCGAAGGGTTCCATCCAATCAGGCCTCGCTCCCGGCGGCACCGGCGGCCGCCATGCTGCCTCCATCATTTCGTAAATCACCCGGCCAAAGAGGAGGGCATCGGCCTGTTCGAGGTTCTCCACCGCGTGACGATGCAGCTCTTCGTCCGGGGGAATTGCACGATGATCGCAGCACCCGTCCAATGTGACGTTGATGGAATACCGAAGGGGTCGCATTGCGTAAGAATATCGTCGATGGGGTAGACCAGCAAGGTTAGCCCGAGGTACTCGACGCTTTAGTAAAGGTATCGATTCCGGTGGCGCTCCGGTTTTTGTGGCGTCCGCGGCTGAAAGATCCAGCCGACGAGATGGTGCTGGAGACGGCGGTCAACGGGGCGGCGGACTGGCTGGTCACTTTCAATCTTCGCCATCTGGCCGACGCCGCCCGGGAGTTTGAGATTCGTGTGGCGCGGCCATGCGATGCTTGGAGGGAGATTCGGAGACATGCGAAGAAGTAATGTCGCGTTGCGCCTACAGGCGTCAATATTGGACGAGGCGTGTCGCGTTTCTGAAACCGAGGGCGTAGCCCTGAACCAGTTCATCAACGTCGCAGTGGCCGAGAAACTGTCGGCCTTGAGGACCGAAGAGTATCTCCGTGAGCGCGCGGCAAGGGGCGATGTGGCGAAGGCGAAGCGACTCCTGAAGCTCGCGGGCCGCGGAAACTCTCCGCCGCCCGGCGACGAACTGGCCTGAATCGAAGCCGGCGAGCGTGACGCTTGGCGTGGAACAGGTCGTCGCCACTCTTCAGGCCAGAACCGATGTGAGGCTCGTTTCGGGTCCCAAGGCTATCGGTGTACCGCGCGAATGCTCGGGGTTCGGATTAAGATCATTCTGTGAGGCGCAGCGTGTTCGATACGAGCTTGCCCTCCCAGCATGCGAATACATTGGGGTTTGGATAACCGTACAGTGGGCACGATGGGGCCGTGCCTTGAAAATGGACGCAATCCCACTCCACCCATAGATGCACTCGTTGCTGAAGCAATGCGGGTAGCGGAGTCATAGCCGAAAGGCCGGCACTCCACACAGCACGCCACTCCGCGGCGGGCAATTCGAGAGTGTAACTCGCGTGGGGGGCCAAGGGGACGACGATCGGGTCGAAGCGACCCCTAAGGGGCCCGCCACCATCGAGCGCGAAACTATGCTGGCCGTCGGCGGCGGCAACGAATAACCGCGGGCGGTATCTGGAGATTCGGTCGCCGGTTGCGAACCCCAACGGGACCAACAAGGGGCTGCGGCCAAGGTAGTTGACAGTGACACGAACCTGAAGGTCAACACCGCTCTCGGACAATATTGCGACGGACATTCTCAATCCGTCCACCGTCTGCCCCCACTCGCTCGTCCCGGCGGCCCCAACGGGGAGGGCGATCCAAAGCAACGCCGAGACCGCCAGTGCTTGTTTCATGACTCTGTTAGACACCGGGGCTGGAGTCAGAGTTCCTGCCGTGCAATGTGGAGGTCCTATCCACATCGGCAAGGGCCTGGCAAACCGCCTGTCCCAATTCACCGGCTCACTTGAGCCACCACCTGTTCGAGGCCGGCACGGTCGGCCACGCTGCCCTGGGCCATGCGGGGGGTGCCGCCGCCGCGGCCTCCGGCAGCGGAAAGTGCCGTCTTCAACAGCGCGCCGGCGTCCACGCCGGAATCGGCCGAGGCCGCCAGCAGCAGCGCGGGCGGTTCCTCGAGCACGGCCAGGAATACGGCCGCGGGCTGGCTGGTGAAGCTTTGCGCCACGGCGCGCAGGTCTTCCAGGTTGCCGCGGGCGGCGCGCTCGATGTGGCGGCGAATGCCACCGGCTCCGGGCACGCAGCTCTGGTACAGTTCGCGGCCGCGATAGCCGGCCAGTTCCAGCTCCAGCTTGCGGCGGGCCTTATCGGCGGCGCGGGCGGCATCGAGCTGCGCCGCCACCAGGGCGGGCACCTCGTCCAAGGGCGCGGAATACGCCTGGGCGGCGCGGTTGAGCGCTTCGAAATCGGCATGGGCGCGAGCCACTGCCCGGGCGCCGCAAAGGAATTCGACGCGCACCGTCTTGCGTGTTTTTTCGACCTTACGCAGCAGGACGACGCCGATTTCGCCGGTGGCGCGCACGTGCGTCCCGCCGCAGGCGCTGCGATCGAGATCGGCGATGGAAACGATGCGCAACGTGCCGGTGCGCTCCGAGGCCTTGCGCAAGTCGCCGGCCGCCGTGGCGTCTTCAAACGACACGGAAACCGGGCGGTTCTCGCACACGAGCTGGTTCGAGCGCCGTTCGGCCTCGGCCGCCACGCGCGGGTCGAGCGAGTCGGCTTCGAGGTCGATGGTAGACGACTGCGCGCCCAGATGGAAACTCACCGTCTTGAGCCGGAAGCACTCGGCGAAGACGGCCGAGAGCAGGTGTTGGCCGCTGTGCTGCTGCATGTGGTCGAAGCGGCGCGGCCAATCGACGGAGCACGCGACCGGGCCGGGAGCGGCGGGGGCGGCGAGACGATGGGCGATGCGCTCTTCTTCGTCCACAGCCTCGACGACGGGGATGCCTCCGATGGTGCCGGTATCGAAGGGCTGGCCGCCGGAAGCGGGGTAGAAAGCCGTGCGATCAAGGTAAGCGGTGAGGCCGTCGGGTGAGGTTTCAACGAGATTCGCGCGGAACTCGCGCAGGTAGCTATCGGTGTAATAAAGGCGTTCGGTCATGAGCTTACCGCTATTGTCACAATATTCGGAACGCCAGTTCGTCTGCAAGAGTAGATGGAAGAAGTGCTGAGAATTCCACCTTTGACGACGGAGCAGAACCGGCTGATTTCCGAGGCGGTTCGACGCGAGCAGGCCCGGCTTCGGAATTTCATCCGGAAACGGGTGGCCGACGCGGGCGATGCCGAGGACATTCTGCAGGACGTCTTCTACGAACTGGTGGAGGCCTACCGGGCGGTGCAGCCGGTGGATCACGTGGCGGCGTGGCTGTACCGGGTGGCGCGGAACCGGATCGTCGATTTCTTCCGAAAGAAACGGCCCGAGCCGCTGGGGGAAGGCCCGGCGGAGAGCGCCGGCGAGGAGGAGACGCTCCGGTTGGAAGACTTATTGCCGTCGCCGGATGCCGGGCCGGACGCCGCATTCGCGCGCAGCGTGCTGCTCGAAGAGCTTAACGCCGCCATCGACGAACTGCCGGAGGAGCAGCGGGCGGTATTCGTGGCGCACGAGATGGAAGGCCTGAGCTTCAAGGAGCTTGCCGCGGAGACTGGCGTGAGCGTGAACACGCTGCTCTCGCGCAAGCACTATGCGGTCCTGCATCTGCGCCGGCGGCTGCAGGCCATTTACGACGAGTATATGAACCCGTAAAGAGGAGAAACATGGAAAACGCACCGTTACGAAGAGGATTTAGAATCAAGCACCGCGGATTGAGATTCGCGGCGATGGCGGCGATGGGCCTGTTGGCGCTAACCGTATTCGGCTTTGTCGTGATGAACCTGTGGAACTGGCTGGCGCCGGCCGTCTTCGGCGGGCGGATGGTGACGTTCTGGCAGGCGTTGGGGCTGCTGGTCCTGGCCCGGATTCTGTTTGGAGGCTGGCACGGGCACCCCGGCCACCGGATGCGCGGCCGGATGTTGGAAAAATGGGCGGAGATGACCCCGGAAGAACGGGAGCGGTTCCGCCAGGGTATGGGCGGCATGTGGGGCGAGCGAGGGAAAGACGTGCCGCACGGCGGGACAACCCCCGGAAGCGTTGGAGAGTGAGAATTGGCTACCGCCCTAATGACACGGTCGCGGCGCTCTTTGCCCGAACTCGCCGGTCAATTGGTCAGGTTCGTTCGCCGGCCGATGGTCTCGCCGTGCAGCCAGATATAGAGCGGGGCGTGCGGCGCGGGAGCGGGCCACGGCAGGGCGACTCGCAAAACTTCTTCGCCGGGCTCGCCTTCGACCGGCGTAGGGATGCCCGCCACCGGCTGACCGGCGCCGGCATCCCATCCGGTCTTTTCGATCGCGTCCAGGTCGCGTCCGCGCAGAGTTCCCGCGTAGAGGTTCGCGTCGATGGGCTGGTTGCTGAGAGTGAACTGGTCGAGCACGGGCAGGCGCACCACCCGGCCCAGCGGGAACGGCTCGGATGCGCCCCTCGGATCCACGCGAACGCGCGCCGCCAGCTCGCAGCCGGGGTAGCCCACAACGCCGGGATCGAGCGCCAGGTAGAGCGCGTCGGGGCCGGCGAAGTTCACCCTTGCCTGGTTCGATCCTTCGTCCGGCCCAAGCGTCAAGGCCTTGCGCAGCTCGCCCGAGCTGCAGCTCAGTTCCACTTGCGGCCGCCCGGCTTCGCCGCCCGGTTCGCGCAAATGGCTCACCACCAGCACCAGGCCGGCGCTGATCCCCGCCGGCAACTCGTTGTCGTGGATTTCGATTGCCGCGTCGGCCGGCAGCGACTTCCGCAGGGACGAAATCGCCGGTCTGTACCCCACCACCTGAATGGCGTTTTCCACCGTCAGCGGCTCCTCCCGTCCTTTCACTTTGAGCAGCAGGGCAAACCGCTGCCCTGGCTTCGCGTCCGCTTTGAGCTGGATCTTGCCGGCCCAGGCATCGCCATCCGCGTCGCCAACCATCGCTCCCGCCGGGGACGATACCGTATCCACTCTCCCGAGCCCGCTGCCTTCGAGGCGCAGCGCCTGCTCCTTCTCGCCGATATTGACGCGAATCGGCAGGCCGGAAAGTTTGGGATTCGGCGGCAGGATGGCGATCGGCACAGCCCGCGGCGCGGCCTCGGACTGGGATTCGACCGACTGCGCCAGCAGCAGCTTATACTGCCCCGGCGACGCGGTATCGATTTCCACGGTCATGCTCTTCTGTTCGCCCTGGCGCGCGCCAACCGGTAGATCGAAGAGCACCGCCGCCGGCTTGGGCGCGTGCGGCACCGCTTTCTGCAGTTCCACCTTATCC
This sequence comes from Bryobacterales bacterium, assembly GCA_003164035.1. Classification (GTDB taxonomy): domain Bacteria; phylum Acidobacteriota; class Terriglobia; order Bryobacterales; family Bryobacteraceae; genus JBEKYD01. The sequence continues at coordinate 45,642 of PLRS01000018.1, forward strand.
ACAAACTCGAAATCCGTGCCGATGAGCTTCACCGTTACCGTGCCCTTGCCCTCCACCAGCTTGTCGCGCGAGTCCGGCGCGATCTCGACTTTCTTGAGGTCGCCGAAGGGGCGCAAATGCACCGTGCCCAGGCCGACCGCGTCCCAATCCCAGGCTGCCCTGAGGCGATAGTCGCCGGCGGCCAATCCGGGCTTGGTCAGGTCGATATCGAGCGAATCGGGCGCGTCGCCGATAGCCACCGTGGCCGGGAAACCCATCCCGCCCGACAGGGGAACCAGTCGCCAATCGCGGGCGCGCGCCAGCGATTTCGCCGTGGCTCCATCGGCGGTCTTCAGCTTCACCGGCGATCTCGCGCCCAGCGGCAGGTAGAGCGCCCCGGTGAGCGCCGCCACCGGAAACTGCTCGTGGGGAATGCGGTAGGCCCACAAATAGGCCAGGTGCGTGCGCGGTTTCTGCGGCTGGTTCTTGGCGCAGAATGTCAGCGCGCCGGATTCCGCCGATTGGGCGAATGCCGAGCGGAATTCGGTGTTGGGAAACAGGGCCGATTTCAGATTCGCCACCAGCACCGCGCCACCCGCCGCCAGGCCCACGTTGCTGCCGAAAAACAATCCCGCCACCGATGCCGCCAGGCCCGTGGTCTGTTGCATCTGAGCGCCGGACGATGCCAGCGGATCGTAGGAGGCGGTTGTCGGAAGCGTTGCGGCTAAAATAGCCGCTGCCTGCTGATTGCCGGACGTAGTGGGATCGAGTCGCGGGGTGGCGACACCCCAGCGGGAAGCGAAGCCCTTCAGCGCCGCATCGGTGCCCGCACCGCTCTGTTCGGAATCCGCCAGTTGCTGCACCAGCAGTTCCACCGCCGAAGCCTGCTGCGCGTAATCGGCCAACTGCGCCAACAGCTCGGTGTTGTGGGCCACCAGCGATTTCACCTTGTTCATACTGAGCCCGTCCGGCCCAAGCACCACCGCCACCACGTCGGCGTAATCCGGCAGGTCCCATTCCCGGTATTGTTTAGCCGGTTGCACCGGCAGCACGGCCAGGTTTCCGCCCCCGCGCGGCACGATCAGAATCGTAATCTCCGCCTTCTCCGAATCGCGCGACGGCAGGCGCACCGGGTCCCAGATCAGCTTCGCACCGGGCGGAATGGCGGCCAGGTCTTTGATCGGAATCAGCTCGCTCTTGCCGGGCAGATACACCGACACGCGCACCTTGCCCAGAGTGGCGTTACCGAGGCAAGCCGCCGGTGTAGCCGGCGACGGAGAGGTTGCGGCGATCGCCGCCGCGCACCCGAGGATCAAGCACAGAATACGGCCCACTGATATCAGACGCATCCCATGCCCGGAAGGCCGAAAATAGTTCACAATCTCAGGGTAAACACCCGCCCCCGGCACCGGGTTATCCTGTCCGGACTGGGGGCGCTGAAGCCAGGCACAACTTCACGACCGCCCGCTGCACCAGGACGACATCGCAAGGGGACCGAGGCGCGCACCACCCCGATGTTCTGCTTAATTTGCGCACACGTAACCCGGCCGTCACTGAACTGGAACACGGAAGATTTTCTAATATACCGCAGTCCTTCTCCTGCTGAAGGGGTCGGCTCATCTGTTCGGGCTCGACGGAGCAACGGTCTCGCTGGCCGCCATGGGCGTCATCGCTACTGCGAATAGCTACATTGACTTCCATGAAACGCAGTTCGGGCTGTCGGGCGGGCTGTAGCTCGTCGCTGGCCGTCGCTAAACCTTGCCTCGTGGGCGGACGACGAGGTAGCATTCGGCCAGTTAGTGCGTCATCGCATACAGCACATAATTCACCCCGATGCGGATGCCCAGGGCCGAATATTTCTCCGGGTAGCGCGGGTCGTCGGCCCACTCCCAGGAATCGCCGATATCCGAATTGAAGGTCATGGCCACCATCACGCGGCCCTTATCGTCGTAGATTCCCAGCCAGTGCGCCACGGTTCCGGCGGCGCGCTGGCGAAACATGCCGTTGTAAGGGTTCAGCCCCCATTGGCCTGGCACCTGGTAGCGGTCGCTCAGGTCGTAGACGCTGTGGAAAATGGCGTCGTCGTTCGGTATTTCCACGGCCGCGCGCTCCGGGAATACTACTTTCATGGTTTCTTCGAAGCGGGCGTACTCTTCCGGGCCCCAGAAATCGTCCAGCATCAGGAAGCCGCCGCGCAGCAGATACTCGCGCAAGGTCTTCGCTTCGGCTCGATTCAGCAGCCAGTCGCCCATTTCCCCGGCATTCATCCACGGCCAGTTGAAGAAGTCGTCGATCTCGTCGGGGTTGACCGGTTGCTCCACGCTGCGAACATGCAGGCGCGTAAGGCGCCGGAGAGCCTGCGCGAAATGGCGGTCGGCGCGGGGGTAATCCTGCGTCCAACTGGTGCCGCCCTCGCGCCAGTCGCGCGACCCTCCGAAGCGGCGCCGGCCAAACCGGCCGAAGCCGCCGAACAGGGCGTTGGGATGTTCCGGATACATCAGGCGCGCGAAGACCCACTCCGTCTTCTCCTGCCAGTCGCCGGGCAGGGCCACGTCGTCGTAGGGTTCCATCGACTCGTACTGCCGGAAAGGGCGCTGGAAACCCGAAACCATGCCGATGGCCGCCAACCCGCACACCGTAGCCACCAGCACCCGCCCCAAACGCATGGCCATCCTCTTCCTTGTCCAGAAGGATACCACCGGGAAAGCTGTCAGCGATCAGCGGTCAGCTCCGGGCGGCGCATTCAGCGCGCTGTTTAGCTGATAGCTGAAAGCTGACCGCTGGCAGCTTCTCCTACCCGCCTTCGGATTCCGCCTCGGCCTGGTCTGCCGCTTCCGGCCCGGCCGCCAAAGCCTCGGCCAGCAATCGTTGGGCTTCCGCCAGTTGCTCGCGTGGCACTTTCACCGTGAACGCGAGGTTGGGAAAAACCGTGTCGTTGATGACGGCCTCGATACCGCCGGCCTCCAGAACGCCAACAATCACGTCGGCCTCAATCTCGCTATCCACTGTGGAGGAATCGAACAGGGTAATCAAATCGAGGTCGGCCGTGGTACGAATCCGCTCGTCTCCCGATTCCGGTGTAGGTTCGCCATCTTGCGCCATGCCTTGAGGATATCGCAGAATGAGAAGGAGGCTTCCCACATGTCCAAAGAACGCGAAGGTCAGGTTGAAGATCCCGAGGACGCCGGAGTGAGTAAGCTCGGATGGTTTATTACCGGCGCCGCCATCGGTGCGGGGATAGCACTGTTGTACGCGCCCAAGAGCGGGAAGGACACGCGCCGCTACATTTCCGACCAGACCGAGAAGGGCCGCCAGATCGTCACCGACACCAGCAAGGAAGTAGCCGACGCCAGCCGTGAAATGTTCGAGCGCGGCCGCAAATTGGTGGAGGACGCCGCCGATCTGTTCGAGCGGGGCCGCAAGCTGGTCAAAGGCTGACGCGCCGGGGCACGGATGGGTAAGTTCCTGCTGGGCGTGCTGACCGGTTTCGCGCTGGTCTTTCTCGCGGTGGTACTGGTGCTGGTGGCGGCCGTGCGGATGCGGAATAAGCCGCCCGGCATTGCCGATAATTCGGTGTTGGTGCTGCGCCTCGAAGGCGAGGTCCCGGAAAAGCCCGGGGTTGAGCTGCCGATTCTGGACAACGGGCGCGGCGCGGTCACCGTAACCGGTCTCTGGGTCGCGCTGCGGCAGGCGGCGGCTGACCGGCGCATCAAGGCGCTTGTCCTGCAGCCGGAGGGCCTGCAGGCGGGTTGGGGGAAGATCGAGGAGATCCGCACCGACCTTGCAACTTTCCGCAAGTCCGGTAAGCCGGTCTATGCCTACCTGCGCAACCCCGGTGGCCGCGAATACTACGTCGCCCTGGCCGCCGACCGCATCTATCTCGGTCCGGAAGACCCGCTCATGCTCAAGGGGATTCGCGCCGAAATCCTCTACTTTAAAAACACTCTCGACAAGCTGGGAGTCACCATCGAGGTGGAGCACGCCGGCAAATATAAAGACTTCGGTGATATGTTCACCCGCTCCGGCATGAGCCCGGAGACCCGAGAAGTCACCAGCTCCGTAGTCGACGATCTATTCGCCAACCTGGTGAACCGGATCGCCGAAGCGCGCCATAAAACGCCCGATCAGGTGCGCGCGTCCATCGACAACGGTCCGTTTACCGCGACCCAGGCGCGCCAGGCCGGTCTGGTGGATTCGCTGGCCTTCGAAGACCAGATGTGGAGCGAGCTGAAAGACAAGCTTCACGCCGGCGAACCCACCAAGGTCCCGATCGAAAAATACATCAAGGTCCCCGCCGAGGACGCCGGCCTGCGCGCCGGCAGCCGTATCGCCCTGGTGGCCGGCGAAGGTGACATCGTGCGCGGCGACCCGGACGACGAGGGCACCGACGGCGAACTCGGCTCCTACGGATTCGAGAAGCTGCTGCGGGAAGCCGGCGCCGATTCCTCCATCAAGGGCGTGATCGTGCGCATCGATTCGCCCGGCGGCGAAGTGACCGCGTCCGATGAAATCTGGCGCGAGATGAAACTGCTGAGCCAGAAGAAGCCGCTCGTGATTTCCATGTCAGACGTGGCCGCTTCCGGCGGCTACTACATGGCCCTGACCGGCGACGCCATCGTGGCCTATCCCGGCACCGAAACCGGATCGATCGGGGTGGTATTCGGCAAGCCCGATCTGCACGGCCTCTACGACAAGCTCGGTGTCAGCAAGGACGCCGTGGAACGCGGGCGCAACGCCGGCATCGATTCCGATTACACCGCGCTCACTCCCGCTCAGCGCGACCTGCTGAAAGCCGGCATCGATGAAAGCTACCACGCCTTCGTCGAGAAAGTGGCCGAAGCCCGCCATAAACCCTACGACTATATCGAACCGCTGGCGCAAGGCCGCGTCTGGCTCGGCTCGCAAGCGCAGCCCCGCGGCCTGGTGGACGCCCTGGGCGGTCTGGACACCGCGCTTTCCCTGCTCAAGAAGAAAGCCAAAATCCCCGACGCCGAAAACGTCAGCATGGTCATGTATCCGGCGCGCCGCAGCCTGTTCGACCTGCTCTTCAAGCACTCCGGGGAAGAGAGCCTCATATCCGCGCAGTTGCACCGCGTCTTCGGCCGCGTCCCCTACCACGCCTGGATGCATGGCGGCATGCTGCGCCTGATGCCCTTCTCGCTGGAAGTGAAGTAGGACAGGCCTCCCGGCCTGTCGCGGTCCCAAGCCCGGAGGGCGCAGAGAAAAGATAATCGCGACGTGACGGCCGGGGGACCACTGACGTCGAATCTCGGTGGCCGCTTCGTAACCGTTCATCTCTGGCATCTGACAGTCCATGAAGACACAATCGTAGGGCAGCATTCGCAGCATGTTGACGGCCTCCCTGCCATTGGCAGCCACATCGACGCGGACGCCCATTTTCTCCAAAATCCTGACGGCCACTTTCTGGTTGACGATATTGTCCTCGGCAACCAGCACCCTCAGATGACGGCCATCGAAGCTGGTTGATCTGGCGGGTTCGGTGGCCCCGGTCGGAGCGGGTCTGGCCTGTTCGGTTTGGGTGCGTCGCGGCGGCGAGTTCTGAAACCCGATGCGGTAGATTCGGGCATCTGTTCCCTCATGCCACATTCCGCAACTGGACGCGATAGCGGCCAGGAGCGCCGCAGCGAGCATGGGCAAGCGTGCCTGAGTAGACATAGTCCAGAGCCAAAGGTAGTATCGGCAGCTTCCGCGGATTTCTCTATGCTCGATGCTGACTTTCTTGAGCACTCAGACACTGGCCCGGGCGGTTCACGGGGAAAGCGCTATGTCGCCACAATCGGCACGTCGCGGCCCAGTAGACCGCGCGAGCGGCTCCATGCTTCTTCCTGGATGGGACAAGCAGACCGGTACCGGCTTCGGCCAGATCCGCTTGCTGGCTAGGCCTCTTGCCAGTCCCAAACCCTCAGATACAGCGTTCTGGGGACAACACCTCAGGCTGTCCCGATCTTTGCCCAAAATCCCACGCCGCGATTTCGCGGGTCACAGCAATTGAAAGAAAATTCGCCCAACCGCCCCAACCACTTACAGCCCATCCCTCCCGGCATCCTCCCACTTGCGTGTTAGACATCAGGTTGGAGAAGACCATCGTGATCGACCAATCGACTGCATCCAAACCCCGCGATCCCCGCGCCCTCAACGCCTACCGCCACGGCCTCACCGGCCAGGTCCACATCCTCACCCCCGACGACGAGATCGCCTACAAGAAGCATTGCGCCGGCATCCACGAGTCTTTCGCCCCTGTCGGCGGCATGGAAACCGAACTCGTCCAGGCCATCGCCGACGACCGCTGGAGCCTCGACCGCGCCGTCGGCATCGAAGGCTCCATCTTCGCCATCGGTGTCGGCCAGCCCACTCACGGCTCGTCCGGCAATCCCCAAGTCGATGTCGCCCTCGCCCAAGCCCGCGTCTGGCTCGCCGAGGGCAAGAACCTCCAACTCCTCAGCCTCTACCAGCACCGCATCCAGAACCGCGTCGATAAGAACAAGAAGATGCTCGACGAC
>PLRS01000163.1 GCA_003164035.1 Bryobacterales bacterium
CACGCGACGTGCATAATTCAGGTGATATAGTCCGGGACCTGCGAGAAATGCGCCCGCCAGGACCAGCGGAATATGGGGCCTTGGGTCCGGATCCGCGGCCGCTTCCTTCAGTCTCCCCCCATTTGATCCAGCAAGTCTGAAAACATTGCCGGATCCCCGAAATAATGGAAATACCCGTACATCAGCAGCAGTACCGCGTAGCCGGGCATATCCAGGGGGGTCTTCGACCGCAGTTCGAGGATGCGCCGGACCTTCGCGGAGATACCGTTCTTGCGACGGATCTCCTGACTTAGCCGCTCCTCTTCGACTGGCTTTCCCGTGAGCCACAGCGCCACTTTCTGCAACTCTCGAACGACGAACTGGATGACTTCCGGCCTTTTATCGCGCGCCTTGAAGGTTGACACGCCTTCGATGAGGTGCACATCGTAGCCCTCTTGTCTTGCCAGTTCGAACACGATACTGACCGGTTCGCTTACGGCGTTAAACACCAGAATCCGATTAATTCGGTCCTGATCTTTTCGCAGGTGCAGGCGGCCGATGATCGTCTTGATCATCGAGCAGAACTCGTTGGGAATCTGGAAGGCGTTCTCGGTGATCGCCTCCGTCTTGCGGCTGTCCCCGCGCCACAATTCCATGATGCCGACGGGTATCGTGTCGCATGCGTAAATCAGAGGCAATTCCCAGGCCGTCCCACCCCATATGGCGGTCTTGCCTTGGTCCACCGCCCTCTCCACGCTGTGGAAAGTGTACGCCTCCCTCAAGCTGACTAGCTTCGTGATAGCCGGCAGTTCACGGCGTTTGTAAGTCCGCCAACTAGACTCGTGTTCAGTCTCTGATGAATTAAGCACTAGCGTATTGCTCATTGACCTTGCTCCTTTTCTCCTGCAACACATCGATGAAGGCTTCGACACGGGTAGTGAGCTGGCCCTGGTCGCTCTGAGAGTAATCCCCGGAGAGGGCCAACACGGGTACGCCCAGCTTCTGAAACGCCTCGATAAACAGTTTCTGCGGAATGCCATAGCAGGCGCAGAACTTGAGCGATACATACACGACGCCCTCTACGTCATACTCCTGAGCCAACTGTGTGGATAACTCCACGCTATCTTCAATTGGCTTCATTCTGGCGCAAGGCGCCTGATCCAGGTCGCCATCGGCAAGGGCTTGAAACGGATCTCCGGTCTCCCGGATCGTGTGGTTGAACGGCCTCACGCCAGTGCAGTGATCCTCAACCACCACGCGCGCTCCGGTGCCTTTTTCGATGATTTCGATCAGCCGGCGATCCCCATCCGCTATGATCGAGCCAGACATCATCACGCGCACCGGCTTCTTGCCCCGGTCCGGCGTCTCTCTCAACTGGTGGTATAAATGCTCGTATGTCTGCAGCAGTTCTTCGGGGGCCAGGTAATAGTATCCACGTACCAAGTCCAGGTATTTCCGACCGGTTAACACTGGCGTAATGCGTTTGCGAAGCTCCGAGAACTTCTTCAACACTCGCCGAAGCTTATTGCGCAGGACGATTTGCTCGTGGACATCGCTATCGGATATCTTCTTACCGGTTAGTTCCTCGAGATCGCTCCGAAACACCAAAAGTTCATCCCGAAAGAACTTGCGGGAGTCCGGCTCCAACCGCAGTTTCGGCAAACTGTACATCTGCGTGGGTACGAATTGGTCGATCACCTCTGAGGCTCGCTTCATCGTCGCACAGGTATGAAAGTTGTAAATCTTGTCCAGTGCCAGATGCAGAGGATCTCCCCCTTGAAACGCGCCGATGCAGCTCTTGCTGAAATCGCACGCAATGCTCTGCGTATAGAACTCGCCGTGCGCAACCGTCTCCGGGTTACCTCCTCTAAAGAGACGAACGTGCTTGACCCCAGCGGCATTGAGTAATTCAAGCGGAGTGTATCCGCAGAGGTACCCGACTTTCTTGTGTTTGTCCTTCGAGTGGATGATGGACATTCCCAAATTATTGGAGACGCCTCCGGAGAACAACAGGTCCGGCTCGATGCCGACCCGCCCGAGCAGGTTTTGCACCCTTCGAGCGGCTGAGTAGTGGATACCGGCGGCGATATTGGCGCGCACCGAATCGTCGCCGGCTTTCTCGCCTCTTGCTCGTAAGGAGATGACTTCCGATTCGGCGAAGACCACGCACTGGCTGCTCACTTGGGCCGGTGCTTTCGCGGTAAGTGCAACCGGGCCCAGATGGTCGACTTCCAGTCCAAGGACCACCGCCGCCTTTTCCCAAAAACGACCAGTCCCGGCGGCGCATTTGTCGTTCATCACGAATTCGGACGACCTTGCCGGTTCCCGGATCCACTTTAATCGCCTTTGAGTCCTGTCCGCCGATATCGATTATGGTTCCGGTTTTCGGATTCAGCACGTGCGCGCCTATCGCGTGGCATGTGATTTCCGTAACCACCTGGTATGGAATATCCTCATACTTGAGTGAGATTCTCCCGTACCCGGTACCCACGATATACGCTATGTCGCCTCTATTTAGACCGGAACTGGCCAGAAGGTCCACCAGTAGTTCGTCGGCGGTCTTTTGCATATAGAGACCAGTCGCGATAGTTGAGGCGTACACCTCGTCCTTGATCAGCAAGATCCCTTTAGCTGCTCGCGAACCGATGTCCAGCCCCACAACTGCGCGGGCGGGCCTGAACTTTGCCAGGCCCGCTCCGTCGAAATCACTTATATCCATTGTCAAATCCCTTTCGCTATTTGAGATCGGCGTACGAAGCCCGCCGGTTGCGATTGTTTTGTTCGACGCATTCACTGCAATTCTTCGCACGGCCGCTACCAGGCGATCGACCTCTTCGGGCGTATTGTAGTAATGCGTCGATGCGCGTACGACTCCGGATTCGGTTGTGCAGAGGGGCCGGCAAATCCAACCACACGATCTTGATGCCATTGCGTTTCTCGATCGTTTGATAAGCCTCATATCCGCCGGGGTGTTCATGTTTCGCGATCAGCACCTCGTCGCCCGGCCGCCAGTCAATGCCGTGCGCGAATACATTCATGCCGTCGGTAGTGCTGTGCGTAAAGAAAACCTCTTCGGGGCCGGCGTTCACAAAGTCCGCTATTTGCTTCCGCGTCGCTGTAATCTCGTTGAAGTGAAACGAGTCGTATGGATTGGTCGCAATCTCGCGGTCAACGCGCTCGTGAGTCTCCAGGACAGCGCGCGAGGTTGGACCAGCGGTTCCGTTGTTGAAAAATGCGATGTGGTTGTTCAAGACGAACTGAGACGGCACCTTACGCCAGTACTGCTCGTTCACAGGACCAGTCGTGGTCAAAACATGCCACATAGCGATCGGTCGGTGGCGGGCCCGTTTAGTACATTGGCCGGCATTGAGCTAAGACCGTCAGGCTGCGCGGAGCTAGCTACGATAGCGAACGAGGCTGTTCGGAAAACCGAGTCTCAGATTCATCACGGACCCGCAATTGAGCGGTGGTGCGGACGGCGCCGCTCATCCCGTGACCTTTCGTTCCACTCCAAACTCCTATCGGGACGAAGTTTGGTTATCGCCGAGTAGCCGTTCTACTGTTGCAATGAACGAGTCCTTCTTTTGTTTGTATAAGTGGCCGCTGGCGGCGCTCGGGAACCCGGCATACACTGCCTTCACCAAGCCATCTCGGCCCACGAAGAACGTTGTGGGCCAGGAGTCCCAACCCTGCGCTTGCGGCAGTTTCTCCTTGGCGGAACCCGTTTCGCCAGCCAGCAGCACCGGGTATTTGATTCCATACTTTTTGTGTTACTTGTTGTTGACATGATAAGTAGTCTCCTCGTTATCGATCAGAATGCGAGACGCACTCCGAGTTGGATCAGCCTGGATTATTAATCTGATTGGTGATCAGCCCGAAACTGGAACTGGTGACCGTCGTGTTGGGCGTGCCGAAGTACGGCGTATTTGTGGCGTTCGGCGCCTCGGCGCGGGATTGCGCTCTGATGCGCTCCCTAATGGAGAACGTTTTGAATACTGAAAAGTCCAGGTTGAATAGGCCGGGGCCCCGGACATCGATGAACCGGCTGATATTGCCGAATGTGAATTGGAGAGCCTGAGAAAATGCCGCCGAATTAAGCCAGCGTAGATGCGATCCTCGGTGGAGCCGGATGTCGCCGGTGCAATGCTCGTCGCGTTCGGACGCTGATAGCTGGCCCCGATCACGCTGTTATTGTTCGGCTGGGTGACTGACAACGGATATCCGGATTTGAATCACGCTAAACGCATTCACGGACCATCCGCCCACGACATAATCGAGAATTCGGCTGTTTTTCAGGAATGGCTTTCCCCTACCGAAAGGCAATTCGTACGTGAGTGCCGTGCTAAACCGGTTCGGGATGTCCTGCGTGGAGAGGCTCCATTCGCCATTCAGGTTGTATGCATTCTGCGCACCGGAAACGGAGGCGATTTGACTCGCGCCGGCGAGGCTTACACCGATCACGTTATCCATGCTGCGCGACCAGGTATACGATGCCAGGAGGGTCAATCTGTTGGCGAAACGGCGCTGCACCCTGACATAGGAAGAGTAATAACGGTTGGAAGCGGTATCCGAGTCGGCCAGCGTGACGGACGTGTACTGCGGGAACGGCAGCAACGACTGGGCGCGGCTGACGGTGGCTGTTCCGAGCGTTCCCACGCCGCCGTTGTTATAGAGAGGATTCGGGACTGCCTGCCGCAGAGCGGACCCCAGCGAGAAGTAGGACGGGTTAAGTGGATCGATGTTCTGACCGCTTTGGAGCAGGTCGAACGAATGCGACCCTAAAACGGCAGCGGTGATGAGAAAACCGGCCGGGAGCTGCGGTTGCACTTCCAGCGAGTATTGCTGGATGTATCCGGCGGACTGTGTCTTCGGATCGTATACGGTGATGCCCTGGCCAATTCCCGAAAGTGCCCCCAGCGAGTTTCCGGTCGGCTGCAAGAGACCGTTCGGATACGGATTCGTGAGCGTGGCGGCCGGCGTGAAATTGCCATTCGTGGAAGCCACGATGCTGGTAGTCTGCGAATATCCGATGGCATTTTGAAAGTTGAAGAATGTGGGCGCCCAGAAGATGCCATATCCTCCTCGCACCACCGTTTTGGAGTTCAGGGCATAGGCAAAGCCGAAACGTGGCGCCGGTTTGATGGCCAGAGGGTCTCCGGTCTGGGTCGGATTGCCGTTCACGCCCGCGTACTGTACTCCCCCCGGAATCTGTAGTCCCGAGACGTTCTGTTGCAGTGGGCTCGGAATGTTGGGACCGTACCCGACGATCAACTTGTTGTTTTCTTCCCTGACACCGGATTCATATTCGAATCGGATCCCGATATTCAGAGTCAACTTGGGAGTGACACGGTAGTCGTCTTGCAGGAACACGCCGTAGTAGCGCACGAAATCGTCGAAGTTAGTGACTACGGTGTCTTGCCCGCTGGTAGGATAACCCAGCAGCATGGTTGCGAGGCTACTCCCCGTTCCGGCCGTGGAAATCTGCGGCGTGGCGCGTGTGAACACGTCGGTGAAACCGAGGCTAGTGGGTCCGGACGCGGGAGTGCCGAAATCGTGCAACGTCCGAAACCCGAAACCCGCCTTCAGACTATGCTTGCCTAGGAATTTGAATATCGTGGAATTGAAGCTGCGCGAATAAAATACAACCGCCTCCAAAATCGGCGTAGTCGTTTGTGGTAGCGCTCGCGCAGGCGTTCACAGCCCCTCCCATGGTGATAGCGGGAAAAGCTGTGTTCGGTGTGGCGGCGGCCAGCGATTGCGGCAACCCGAGCGTGGCCTGGTCGAAGCCGGCGCTCTCTTGCGTGCTCCTCGAGTAGAAACGGTTGAACCCCCAGCGGACCGCGATCACCGTGGTGGGATTCGGTGTGATCGTCGCGTTAGCTTGAGTCGCATCGATTTTGCGGTCGCAGCAGAGGTTCTGGCTCGGAGTGGACGACACACTTCTGAAACTCGTAGGAGGGCAGATGCTCCATCAGTTGGGCGAAGACAGTTTGGCCGACATTCACTCCTCATTGTCGGCAATCGCAACCGGCTGGCGCTGGGGTGGCTGCCGAACGGGCCGTCGCCGGAACAAGTTCAAATCGAACAAACCCGAAATACCGCTAGATCACTGATTCAGCGCCGGCTATTGAAGAAAAAAAGTCTTAGCCGGACAACAGTGAAAGGTTCTGATTAGAGGTCACCACCACGGTGCTCGGTTATCCGCGCAGCACGCGCAGCGTCTGGCCGCCATCGGTCGAAACCGAATAGGACGCCCCGTCAGAAAATACAACTGATTCTCGTTATCCGGCTCCACGGCCATGCGCGAGTAGTAATGCGGCCGGCCGGCCACGTCGTGGCTCGACGTCATCTGTTTCCAGTTTTCGCCGCCATCGTCCGATTGCCAGAGACACCCGCTCGCCGTCGGCCTATCCTTCCACGGCTCACCGGTTCCGGTTTCGATAATGGCGAAAACCCGCTTGGGATTGCTGTGATGCGATTGCCGACCGGCCCGATATAGCGAAACTGGAGTTGCCTGTACAAGTCTGGCGTCACGCCCCGCGCGGCCGCGAGAGCCGCCAAAGCTGACGCCACAAAGCAAATCCTGGGGAACCCGTGCTGCATGATCTTGTCTCCGCGAGATTCTTAGATCCCGGAAATCGCCGGCAATCCGGCCGTTGCGAGGACCTTGTTAAATGCCGTCAGATCCCGCCCCAGCAAATCCGCGAGCCCGGAAAGCTGCCGGTCGACTCCCGTAGCGAGTTGTTTGTAGACCACGTAGCTCGAATCTGTCGGCCGCGAATCCGCGCTTTCGACCACCGCGAGCAGCGAGCCCAACTTGTTGTTGAGCTGCGGCGGGAAGTTCAACGGGTCCTTGGTGGCGCGGTTGCGGTATTGATAAAGATGCCCTTCGATTTCAGTCAACTCGTCGGTGAGCTTCTCTCCGGAAGCCGTCACCGCGTCGTGATTCGCGCGTTTCATCCGGTCCGCAATCTCGGCCTTGATCCGCCGGATACGCGTCACCGTATCGTTGGTTTGGCTGAACTTGTCCTGAACTTCGCGCGCGAACCGGTACTGCTCGACGAGATCGGCGTCAATAACGTCGGTCAGCCGCGGATCCCGCGCGATGGCAAGGTCCTTAGTGAGAGTCTTGCCCGCCGCGACCAGTCGGATTGTGTAGCGCCCCGGCGGAACCAGCGGTCCCGCCACGCTTGCCTGGTACATGATCAACCCCGGAAAATCGTGCGACGGCGCCGACCGCATGTCCCAGGAAAACCGGTTGAACCCTTTTTTCGCCGGAGCCGTTCGCGGCGGCGGTGGCGGACCATCCTCGTCGTCGGCCGCTGCCGCGGGCGCGGCCCCTTCTCCCGCCCGGTACGTGCGGATCACCTCGCCCGTTACATCCAAAACCTCCAACTTCAAGTCCGAAGCCGCGCTCGCCAGGAAATAATCGATCAGCGCGCGCTTGGCGGTTCGCGGCGCGTCGGCTGGCTTGAACAGATAGGCCGCCGATTGCATCACCTCGGGCCGCAGTTGCCGCAGCGGTCCGATATCGTCGAGCACGTAGAAGCCTCGGCCGTGAGTCGCAATGACGAGGTCGTTCTTCTCCACCGCGATGTCGTGCACCGGCGTCACCGGCAGATTCAATCGAAACGGCTGCCAATGCGCGCCGCCGTCGAGCGAAACGTAAAACCCGAGTTCCGTTCCGAGATACAGGAGGTCCCGCCTAACCGTGTCTTCGCGAATTGCGCGAGCAAAATCTCCCGGAGCGATGCCGTCGACGATCTTAGTCCAGGTCTTCCCGAAATCGGCGGTCTTATAGACATACACGCCGCGATCGGCGCTCTGGTACCTGTTCGCCGCAACGTACGCCACGGCGCGCTCGTGCGGCGACGCTTCTATCAAGCTGATGCGCGCGAGCGGCCCCAGATCGGGCGGCGTGACGTTGGCCCAGTTCTTTCCGCCGTCGCGCGTGATATAGACCAGCCCATCGTCGGAACCCGTCCAGATCAGATTCCCATCCAGTCGCGAAGGCGCCACGGTAAAAATCGTCCCGTAGGTTTCGACGCCAGTCTGATCGTGCGTGATCGGGCCGCCCGAGGGCCCCAGCGTCGAAGGGTCATGCCGCGTCAAATCCGGGCTGATCATGGTCCAGCTTTGGCCCTGGTTCGCGGTCTTGAAAAGATGTTGCGAACTGGTGTAGAGCGTCTTCGGATCGACCGGCGAAAAGACGATCGGCGTGGTCCACTGGAAGCGCTCTTTCAAATCCCCCGCCGATTGCCCTACCGGGTACTCGGGCCAAACATTGATGTCGCGCTGCTGCCGCGTGGCGTGGTCGAAACGCGTGATGTAACCGCCGAAGCTGCCGGCATAAAAGATATTCGGATTGGCGGGATCGGCCGCCACGTACCCGCTCTCGCCGCCGCCCACCGGGTAGAACGAATCGCCCCGCCCGTTACTCGGCACGCAGACGGTTGTGTTGTCCTGCTGCGCTCCACACGCTTCGTACGGCGTGTTCCTGGTGGTGACCACGTGATAGATCTGGGCCGTCGAAAAACTCTGAGCGGTCCAGGTGCGCCCCGCGTTCACGGAGACATTCGCCCCGCCGTCGTTGGAATCGATCATGCGATTCGGATCGTTGGACGCGATCCAGAAATCGTGGTGGTCGCTGTGCGGCGCGGGAATGACCTTAAACGTGCGTCCACCGTCGGTCGAGCGGTTCAGCTCGAAGTTCGAAACATAAACCGTGTCGCGCGCGGCCGGGTCGGCATATACGCGGTGAAAATAGAACGCCCGCTGCCACAGATTGCGCCCGTTGTTGACCAGGCTCCAGGTAGCGCCGGCGTCGTCGGAGCGGAACAACCCGCCATCCAGCGCCTCGATGAGCGCGTAGAGGCGGTTGGGATCGGCCGAAACCGCGATCGTGATTTTTCCGATAATTCCGTCCGGCACGCCCGGATTGTGCGTCAACTCGGTCCAATGATCGCCGCCGTCGGTGGATTTGAAAAAACCGCTTCCCGGCCCGCCGCTAGAAAGCGAATAGGAAGTGCGAAACGCTTCCCACAAAGACGCGTACAGCACGCGAGGATCGTTCGGATCGATCGCCAGGTCGATAGCGCCGGTCTTCTCGTCGCGGTAAAGAATTTTCTGCCAGTTCTGCCCGCCATCGGTCGAGCGAAACACGCCGCGCTCCGGGTTCTGTCCATAGGGGTCGCCGAACGCCGCCACATAAACCAGGTTCGGATCCGACCGGTCGACGCGGATGCGCGCGATCGCCATGCTTTTCTCGAGCCCGGCGTACTTCCACGTCTTTCCGCCATCGATCGACTTATAAATGCCATCGCCCTGAATGATATTTCCGCGCAGCTCGGTCTCCCCCATGCCGACGTAGACGATATCCGGATTGGAAGGCGCCACCGCGACCGCGCCAACCGAAGATGTTTGGAAAAAGGCGTCTGAAACCGGGTTCCACGAAGTCCCTCCGTCAGTGGTCTTCCAAAGCCCGCCGCCGGTAGCGCCGAAATAATATTCGAGAGGCCGCGCCGCACTCCCGGCCACCGCCACCGAGCGCCCGCCGCGCAACGGTCCGATGTTGCGCCAGCGGAGCGAGGAGAAAATCGAAAGATCCTGCCCGAAGGCGGACCCGCAGAAAACCAGAGCAACCAGCAGCGGTTTCATACCTTCTTGAAATTCCTGGCGACTTCCTCGGCCGAACGCAACGTCAGCGCCACGAAGGTCAGCGTGCCGTTGGTGCAGCCGGCCGTGGGCAGCGTCGGCGCGCCCACCACGAAGAGGTTCTCGTGATCGTGCGTGCGGCCGAAGTTGTCGCAAACGCTCGCGGCCGGGTCGATTCCCATGCGGCACCCCCCCGCCGGATGATCCAGGTAATCGCCTTCGTTTACGCGCAGGATCTTGCCGTTATCGTTTTGCGCCATGCGCTCGAAAATGCTTTGAACATGCTGCTTGGTCGATTCGTATCGCGCTTCGGTGGCGGCGTCGCGGCGGTGCACAATTTTCGGCATCGGGTCGCCCCACTTGTTCTTCCGCGACGCATCCAGCGTCAGCTCGCTCGTTTCGGCCGGATGCACGTCATAATAAGCCCGCACGCGCGCCACGCCCCGCGGCGATCGCGCCCGCCAGTCTTTTACGATGTCGTCGCCCAGCAGAATCCGCCCGCTCGAATCCGCCGCCCGCGGCGTTGCCCGGCCCGCTTCCCAAATGCGCAGATCGTGCCGCACGTAAGGGTCGCTCGGCGAACAGCGGAAAAACTGCCGCGAGATCAGCCCGTACTGCGGATTCATACCCGGCAGAATGTCGTGATCGATCTCGATCATCGACTGGATGAACGCATGGCCGTTCATGTATTTGCCGACCTGGTCCGTGCGATTCGCAAGGCCGTTTGGGAATCGCGAATTGGCCGAGAGCAGCAGCAGGTGCGAGCTCCACGTATATCCGGACGCCACCACGAACGCTTTCGCGCGGTAATCCACCTCCTCGCCCCGCGCATCCACGCCGTGCGCCGCAACGACAGTCGGCTTGGTATCGTCGAGCGCCAGCTTGCGGATCAGCGTGCGGTCGTGCAGCACGACCTTTTTTTGAGCCAGCAGCCGCTTGAAGGTGAAGTCCGGCGAGTAGCGCGCGCCCGTCGGGCAGATATCGCATGTGCCACACCGCTGGCAGGCGCCGCGGCCGTCGTAAGCCACGGTGTTTTTCGCCTGCGGCGTCGATTGAAACGGAATGCCGCTCTTGTCGCCCCACTGCTTCAGTTTTTCGAGGCTCCACGTCAGCGCCATGGCTTTCATCGGGTAAGGTTGCGAGCGCTTGTCGCCCGGAAATGGGCTGGGTCCGCCCGATACGCCCAGCCTCCGCTCCGCTTCGCAATAGTATTTCTCGAGCTCGGCCCACTCGATGGGCCAATCGGCATACAGCCCGTACATCGATTTCAGGCGCAGGTCTTCCACCGAAAATCGATTGCACGTGCCGCCCCAGTGCAGCGCTTGGCCGCCCACCGCCATGGTTCGCGAAATGCCGCCATCGGCCGCCTGGCCCTCGATGAAATCGCCCGGCCAGGGATTTTCGCCGTAGCGGACCATCCGCTCGCGATACTTGAAGCGGTTCTCGAAATCGAAAATCGACTTCCCCGCTTCGACCACGGTGATGGAAATGCCAGGCCGCAGTTCCGACAGTTTCTGCGCCATCATCGCCGAAGTGATTCCGCCGCCGATGATGCAAACCTCGCTTTCGTGGGTCGACATCCTAGGAGAACCTCGCTGGCCGCGGGCCCGAATTCTCGAGGCCTCGGCAATCGTCGCGGCGAATCGCCGCGTCGTACAACAAATCTTCGCCCTCCGCCGAAGCGAAGAAGAACGCCAACAGATCGGCGGCCACGTGCCGCCCGTTGGGCCGAGGCGGAATGCGGTCGACTTTGGCCGCTGCCAGCGCTTTTTCCACCGCTTCCTTCGAAATCGGCGATCCGAGCGCGCTCAACTGTTCGGCGTAATGCGCGGCCGGGCTGGGCCCGGTCACCTGCGTGCGCGGGTGCCCGTACCCGGAACCGACCTCGGCGCCTGGTTTGTAATCGCGAATCCAGACCAGAAAATCGGCCGCGACTATATCCGTGCGTTCGCGACCGAACGATGCCGGCAACACGACCGAAGCTAATTCATGAATGGGCTGGTCTATCGGTTGAGCGCGAGCCCACCGCGGCGCAAAAACCGCCGCAACCGCGACAGGAATTCGTTGGAAGAAGCTCCTTCTTTGCATATGCCTTCCTCGGGGATTGGGGCGCATGGTTTCGGGAATCTGCGCTTATAGCGAAAATGCAATCAACGCCGCATCGGCGCCCTGTCCGGCCGCGATCACGACGAACTGCTGGCCGCTACGCGTCAGGTAGGTCATCGGCACGCCGTAGGATCGGGCCGGCAGCGCGCCCTGCCACAGGTCTTTTCCGTTCGATTTGTCGATGGCGTGCAGCGCCGTATCTTCGCCGCCGACAAAGAACAGGCCGCCCTTGGTCACGATTCCGCCTTGCGGCCCCGCGACCCCAAGCACCGCCGGCAGCGTAACGCCGGCCAGCGCCGGGTTCTTGCGCAACTCCGGCCAATCGCCGAATGCCTCCTGCCAGGCGATCGTGCCGTGGTTCAGATCGATGGCCGTAATATGCCCGTACGGCGGTTTGGTCAGCGGCAAGCGGCCGTGAAACGTCGCTTGCGCTCCCAGTTCGCCGCTCCAATCGGCATCATTCTCGCTCGCTCGCGGATTCTTCGCCGAATGATCCGGTTGAATCACGCGCCACACCGCGGCGTTGTTGGTGGTCTTGATATAGAGCATGCCCGTATCGGGGTCGAACGCGCCCCCGCCCCAGTTGGCGCCGCCGATGATGCCGGGCCGGCTCAACGTGCCCTTCAAGGACGGCGGCGTGAACAGCGGTCCGATGCGGTATTTCTTTATCTCTGCCTGGGCCTCGGCCTTGAGCTCAGGCGTGAGATCGAAAGCATCGTCGAGCGCCACTCCTTGTGGACTATATGCAGGCGGCTTGGTCGGGAACGGCTGCGTGGGCGAGGCATGTTCGCCCGCCACGTCGCTGGCCGGCACCGGCCGCTCTTCGATCGGCCATACCGGTTTTCCCGACATGCGATCGAAAACGAACGCGAACCCTTCCTTGGTAAGCTGCACCACCGCGTCGATCTTCTTCCCATCGACGTCGATCGTCACCAGCGTCGGCGGCGAAGCCAGATCGTAATCCCACAAGCCATGATGCACGATCTGGAAATGCCATTTCCGCACCCCGGTATTGGCGTCGAGACACACCAATGTTTCGCCGAAGAGATTGTTGCCCGGACGATTCCCTCCGTAGAAATCGTTCGACGGCGTGCTCACCGGCAGATATAGCAGCCCGCGCTTTTCGTCCAGGCTCATCGGCGCCCAAACGTTGGTGTGCCCGGTGAACTTCCAGGATTCGTTCCCCCAACTGTCATTGCCGAATTCGCCGGCTTGCGGAATCGTGTGGAAGCTCCATACGCGTTTGCCCGTGCGAACATCGAAGGCCCGCACGTCACCCGGAGGATCGTTCTTGTATATCAACCGGTCGCCCACGCCGTTGCCGACAATCACCAGGTCCTTGTACACCACCGGCGGCGAGGTTTCCGAGTAATGCATTTTGTTGATCTGCCAGACCAAGCCCTGGCTCAGATCCACTACGCCGTTATCGCCGAACGATGTTACTGGGTTGCCGGTCTTGGCGTCGAGCGAAATCAGCCGGTACCTCGTGTTGAGAAAGATCTGCGCCTGGCCGGAACCGCGTGCGTGGCGCCAGATCGCGATGCCGCGGTGCACATAGCCAGTGCCGTTTGGCGGTTGCCCGTCCGTGTAAGATTTGGGATCGTACGACCAGACTTCCGTGCCGGTCTCGGGATTGAGCGCGACCACACGGTTATACGGGGTCGTCACATAAACGATGCCGTCGATCATCAACGGCGTGTTCTCGAACATGCCAGGACGGACACCGTACTCGGTGAGAGGAGCTTCACCGGTCTTCCAGATCCACGCCTGATGGAGCTTCCCTACGTTTGCCTTGTTGATTTCGTCAAGCGTCGAGTAATGCGAAGTAGCCTGATCGCCTCCCCAATATACCCAATCGGCCGGCCCGCTGCCGGCTCCCCAGCAAAGCACGTACGCCACTACCGCAAGGGCCGCTCCTCGTATCACCATGATCCCTTGCTCCCCGGATGCCAGCCCACCTTCGAACCGCGCGCTTCGTTTTCGAAAACCTTGCCGCCTTTCATCACGAACACCGCGCGGCCGGCCGCATAGGCGTCCTTCAGCGGGTCTCCATCGAAGCCCACGATGTCGGCCTGCATGCCCGCGGCGATTGAGCCGACCTGATTACCCAGATTCAACGACTCGGCCGAAAGAGACGTCGCCGAAATGAGCGCCTGCATGTGCTCCTGGCCTCCGTCGCGCACGCGCACGATGAACTCGCGGTAATTCTGGCCATGCGCGCCGGCCGTTGCGTCCGTGCCGTAAATGATCTTGAGGTCCTTGTGCTTGAGAGCTCGCTTGAACGTTTCGAGCGTGATGGCGACTCCCTTCTCCATGAAGGCGAAGCCTTCCTCGTTATAATTGCCCACGCCGAAGTACTTCGCTTTATTCTCGAGATAGTTCTGCAGCACCAACCCGATGTTGGGATCGTAGTAGGTGCCGTTCTTCGCCATTAAGTCGAACACTTCGTCGGTAACATAAGCCCCGTGCTCCACCGAGGTGCAGCCTGCCACACTTACTGCCTTGGCCGATTCCGCCGAGTGAGCGTGAACAATGGTTCGCAGCCCCAGCGATTTCGCTTCGCCACACACCGCATTGATTTGCTCCTGCGTCAGGGTGATTTCGCCCCCTTCGCGAATGCTTTTCGAAGCGAACAGCTTGATGAAATCCGCGCCCTGCTGTTTGCGCTCGCGCACGGTGGCGCGCATCTTGTCCGGATCCCAACTCGGGTTCGTGATCGGTTGCAGCGAGGTCAGAATCCGCGGGCCGGGAAGAATCCCGCGCGCGGTGGATTCGCGCAGGTCCTTATCCAGCGCCGCGCCAGGGCTTTGAATCGTGGTGAAGCCGGCTTCGAGCGTCGCGACGGCGTTCTCGGCAATATGCAAGTTCGCCTGGAATGGCGGTTCATCCCGTGCCCCATACCGGTCGTTGTTGTCGAAATGATAGGAGAGATGGGAGTGAGTATCGATCCAACCTGGCGTAACCGTCAACGCCGTAAGATCGTAGGTGACGGCGTTGGCCGGCGCCGGTCCGCCGATGCGCGCGATTTTCCCACCCTCCACCACGATGATCGTGTTGTGAAGCGTCTTGCCTTTGCCGTCATAGAGAGTGGCCGTCCTGAGTACGATGGGGCGGCCTTGCGCGAGCGCCGCCATCGCCGCGATGATGAAGACGAGTATCTGTTTCATGGTTCCTTGTAGCTAGAATGTGACCCGTCCTCCGAGTCGGAGCAGCCTGCCCATATCAATGTTGGAAGGCTTCCCCAGGGAGGATCCTATGGTCGTGACCTCACTTGTAATGGCGCTGCTGTTGAAAACGTTAAAGATATCGGCAATGGGCTCGAGCTTCACTTTCTCTCCGAGCCTGAAAGTCCGCGACAGCCGGACATCGAACAGATTCTGCCACGGATACCGGTAAGCGCCAAGCGGCGCCACCAAGATCGATTGCGTCACCTGCGTCAAACCGGGAACCATGGCCGTTGTAACCGTATAGCCTCGCGATTGCGGTAATCCCGAGTTTTCACGAAGCGTGCCAGAGATATTGATCTTGCCTGGCAGCATGTAAGCAAACTGCGTCCGCAATTGGTAGGTGGAATCATAGCCGGCGTTGCCGGCATAGTTAATCAGGTTGTTGGGGTTGTTGAAATCCCCGCTCGTCGAGGATCCGTCCGGCGTACCGTAATTCTTCCCGATGGTGAGACCCGAGTAAATCATCAGCTTGTGGACGCGCGAGTTGACCTGGAACTCCACGCCGTTGTAGCGCTGATAGAGATTCGGCAAGGTTTTCTCGAGATAACTAATTTGCCCCAGCGTGGCCGGATTCTGATTGTAAACCGTAAGCGGCGCGCCCGTAAGCGGATTGGCAATCTGCACCGACGTATAGTCGGTCGAGGGCACATCCGTATTGACGATGCCATAGAGATTGTAGAAGTGCCGCCCGTAATATCCAACGCTGACGGAAGTGTTGGCCGCAATCTGCCGCTGGATCATGGCGGTATATTCCCACTGGTAGGGCCGTTTCATGTTCGGATCGATGTGGTAATTGTTGCCGGGGAATCCGGTGCAGCCCGCCGGCACTACGCCGGGCACCGGAGGAGTGAGACTGGACCAGGGGCAGGTCTCGTAAGTAATGAAGTTCGGGTTGATATTCTGAGCGAGCGTGGTTCCTTCCAGCCGATCGTATCTGCTGATGCCGCCCTTCAAGGCTGTTTTCGAATTACCGAACATATCCGACGCGAAGCCGATTCGCGGCGACCAGGTATTCCAGTCGACCACGCCGTTGTTAGCCGGGTAAGAGCGCGCCGGGACCCAAGTGCTCCACGCTGTCAATAGTTTGTTTTGGAAATGATATGGCAGAACAGACCTGTTGTCAAGTTGAGACCGGTCGATGCGGTCGAATGAGAACAGTCGGAACGTTGGGAGTATGCGGCCTTGACGTAGCGTCCGAAGGCATCCAGCCTATCCTCTCCGTCTTCCGCGCCGCCCCGCGCCGCAGATTTCGATTCCGGTATTCGCTTGGCAGTTGAACGTATCCTCGTAAGTTCCGAATTTCTGTTCCGTATCGAACATGACCCGCCATCGCCCCGCCCGGCGCGCCGTATCGCATCAGCGATTCGGAATTAGCGTCGCGCTTGTCGTTTCTTCTCTGGAGCAGCATTCCCGATGACAAACTCCTCGCGGTCGCTCAGAAGGGAATGTTGCATAACGTCCCAGTGCTGGAACGCGAAGTCCGGCGGATGATGGCCGATTTCCGCTTTCACGCGTTTGTGTCGAACTTACAGATGAGAATGCCCGAAAGGCGCCCCGCTGCGTCTGTATCGGCGAGTGTTGTACAATGACCGCAAGGAGGGTCGGATGATGGGCCGAAAGGTTCTCAGCCGCCACACCGTGCCGCGCGGCATTGGCTCGTCCCTCCCCGGAAAGCTGCAAAATGCGGCCGATGGCGATGGCTCCCTGCTGGACCATACTGAGATCGTTTACGGCAGCGGAATCAGTAACGGTTTCGAGCGTACCCATACCAACCTGCCGATTCTGGTTGCCGGCGGCGGGGCGGGAATTGTTCGCGGCGGATGCCATCGGCGCTATGCCGATACGCCGCTGGCCAATTTGCACCTCACGATCCTCGATAACCTGGGTCTCCGGCGCGATTCACTGGGAGATAGCAACGGCGAGTTGCCGCTCTTATCCTGAATTCGCAACGCAAAGAGCCATGTCGCGGAGTTCTGAGCCCGGTCCGCTCCAAAGTCCGCTCCAAAAGCTACGGGGGATGGAAGGACTGCCTGATCGAACGGGACGGAAGCGACCTGGGGTTTCGTGTCAACCCGGTTCGTTATAGAGTTTTCACAATGTCAATCAAAAACACCAAGATGCACCTTTACTCGCGCCGTGCGATGTTCATTAGCTTCGCCAGCGTCCCCTTTTGCCTCACTGCCGCGGGCGAGACCTACGAGCAGAGCATCCTGCGATATCGCGAGGAAGCGGAGGAGCATTTTAGAAGTGCTTCGGGGCCACTCACTCTGGTGGCGCGCTTTTCACCGAACGAAGGTACCTCGACGCTTGGTAGAGACCCCGCATGCTCCCATGTTGTGCCGGATAAAGCTGCTCCGGAAAGGATCGGGGAAGTGACAGTAAAGGGCGGAAAGGCGACTTTACGACTTGCGGCGTCCGTTCAAGCCGCTGTCAACGGGAAACCCGTGAGCTTCATTGAAACGGACAATCAGTCTGAGCGGGGCGCGGGCGTTACGATTGGCGCCCTTCGAGTCAGGCTCTATTTCATTCGGGGCGACCAGCTTCAAATCAGCGTAAGCGATCCCAATTGGATCCTGCGCCAGGAGGTTCAGCCTCGGTCATGGTTCGATGTAGACCGGAAATATCAAGTTACCGCCAACTGGGTTGCGTATGAGAAGCCGAAGGTAGTGCCGTTCACCGACAACGACGGCAGCAGCCGTGAAAGGACCATCCCCGGTTATGTCGCGTTCACATTGGACGGCAGGGACCTGAGGCTAACTCCAATACTTCGCCCGGAGAATCCAAATCCGTTTTTTGTCTTCGGCGACACCACAAATAACCACGAAACCTACGGTGCTGGACGATTCTTAGAGGCCGATCCCCCCCGAAACGGAAAAATCATCCTCGACTTCAACAAAGCGTATAATCCGCTCTGCGCCTATAACCACCAGTTCTTGTGCCCGATTGCGCCGAGGGAGAATCGCCTCTCCATACCGATCCGTGCCGGCGAACGGAAATATCCGGGCAACCACGGGGCTTAGCGAGGCTCTACTTCGGAAACACGATCGGCAAGGCCTTCTCGTCGGTGAACATGCACCGCGCGTTGTGGCCGCACTCCGGAATGATGACGGCTTCCTGGTGGGCGCCCAGTTTCTGGTTGACGAATTTACTGAAGGCAAGGCCGCGCGCCAGGCGGGTGGGACCCTGAGCCATCGCAGGGCAGGAACTGTCGAAGCCGCCGAGCGGAAGGACGTCGAGTTCGCCTACCAGGTAGGTGGTGGGACGGGAGGCAAGCTGCTTTTTCAGCTCGTCGTCGGTGAGACGGGCCGTATAACCGGTGCGGCGCTGAAAGCCGTACGGCCACTGATCGTAAGTAGTGCAATTGCGCCCGTCGCCGAATGGGCGAAATACCGCCGCGCCGGGCGTTTCGCTATCCGATCCTCCGCGTCCGGCAGTCAATTCGGGCACATAGCCGGGAGCGCCGGCGGTCACCGGCCAATCGGCGGCCGTGGGGCGGGTGCTGTCGGGATAGGCATAGCTGGAGGGATTGGCCACGACATAGCTCACCGGAACGCCCAGTTTTTCGTGAACTTGATTCGCCATCTCGTAGCGGTTGACGAATTGCCCGCCCGCCGAATGCCCCGCCACCACGATGTGCTTCAGGTTCGGGAAGGTCTCCTTGCGCGCCAGCTTGCGCAGCACTTCATCGATGAAATCGAAGGACGTCAGTTTATCGTCGTTCGAAGCGGTCCCTCCGGAGCGCCAACTGTCGCCGCCGCAACTGTAGCTCACTTCATCGGGCCCCAGTTTGTCCTGGCAACCGCGATCGTTGGAGGCGATCCGCGGAGCGATTACCACCGTGTCTTCCAGCGCATTGCCCAGGAAAGCCGACGCCAGGGCATTGCGATAGTAGTTGTCGGCGTCACGATTCGTGCCATGGATCATGACCAGCGCGCGGGTGATCTGTTCGTTGCGCGCGTCCAGCGAATAGGTGCGATAAATCATCGATCGCCACGGGCCGCTGCCGAAAGTTACCCACTCGGTGCAGGCGGAAGTGGCCGAGATGCAGGGACTGGCGCCGTAGGCCGGAGCCAGCGTGAGGAGAGCGAAAAGTAAAGATCTGAGCATTGGTGACAACATACAACGATCATGGGGCCGGTTGTCAAACCGCGCGGTGTGCTCCGAACAAAACAAACATCTTTAGATTCGTGTGTTCCTGCCGGCCCGAAGGAGAACTTGACCTTTGACATTTCAGCACTGCTGAGAATAGAATCGCTTGAGTTCCTGGGGGCATGCCTCGCAATGGCGCAGAGCCGGCCGATCGTGCTGATCCTCCGTGGCGCGGCACTCACGCCTACCGCGCCGGCGATTTGTACACTTTTCCGCCTTTCATCACGAAAACCACCCGGCGCAGCGCGGTGATGTCTCTCAGTGGATCGCCTTCCACCGCGATCAGATCCGCGTCCATTCCCTCCGCAACCACGCCGATGCGCTTGGACATGTTCAGAGATTCGGCTGAAACCGAAGTTCCCGAAACGATTGCCGCGGATGAGTCCTGCCCGCCTTTCTGGACGCGATAGATCAGTTCCTCGGCATTATGGCCGTGCGCGCCGGCCACCGCATCGGTTCCGAACACAAACTTCAGGCCTTTGACGGCCAGCGCCCGCTTGAACATCTCTAGCGACGCCGGAATAAGCCTCGTCTCCGTTCCCTTGATGCTTTCCTCGGTGAAGCCGCCGGTGCCGATGAATTTGTCCTTGTTGATGACATAGTTCTGTGCCACCACGCCGATATTGGGATCGAAATACGTTCCATGCGCGGCGAGGAAGCGCAAGGCTTCGTCGTCGATTAGCGTTCCGTGTTCCACCGAAGTGCAGCCGGCCTGGGAAACGCTCATAATCGCGTGTGAGCTGTAGACGTGCACCAGCACGCGCAATCCCTGCGCGCGGGCTTCCTGGCACACCGCGAGTATCTGATCATCGCTCATGGTCTGTGCGCCGCCGTCGCGGAAGTTCTTCGAGGCGAAAAGCTTGATCAGGTCCGCCCCGTCAGCCTTAGTTTGCCGCACCAGCTCGCGAAGCTGGTCGGGAGTCGACCGCGTGTCGGTAATCTGGCGAACCGATGTCAGAACTCGCGGCCCAGGCAGAACGCCGCGCTTGATCGCTTCACGCACGTCGCGATCAATCGGGCTGCCGACGCTTTGCACCGTGGTAACTCCCGCCATCAGGTCCGCGTACGCATTTTCGAGCGCGTATCCCAACTCAGTGGCCGGCGATTCGCCGCGTCCCCCGGCCACCTTGCCATTGGGACCGAAGTGCGGCGCCAGATGAACGTGCGTGTCGATTAGCCCCGGCATCAGCGCCAGTCCCGCGAGGTTGTAGGTCACGCCGTGCGCCGGCGACGATGCTCCGACGCTCCGGATCGTGCCGCCTTCGACCACCACCGTTACGTTGTGTTGCACGCCTCCTTTGCCGTCGAGCATCGTCGAGGCTTTGAGCAGCACCGGCTGTTCCTGGGCGAAGAGATTGACTGAGGTTAGAAAGAGAACAAAAAAACGCATGGCAATGTCTTCCAGCATACTCGCAGCACGACAATCTGAGGTAGCCTGAAGAACATGAAATTCGCGAGCGGGATTCTATTGTTGTGTTCCACCCTGGCGGTCGCCCAGGAGAAGCCGATCATTCTGCGCGCCGGCACACTTCTCGACGGAAAGGGCGGCGTGCGGCACAACGTCTCCATCGTGGTTCAGAACGGAAAAATCGAGAAGATCGAGACAACCGGCGGAGCGGGCTACGATCTGCGAAATTTGACGGTGCTGCCGGGCTTGATCGATACCCACGTTCACATTGCCTGGCATTTCGGTCCGGATGGACGGTACCAGCCGCGCGACGATTCGCAGGTTACCGCCCTGGGTTACGCGCTGGAAAATGCCTACGTGACCCTGATGGCTGGGTTCACTACCGTACAAAGCGTGGGCAGCCCCATCGACGGCCCAGCCCGGGACGCCATCAATCGAGGAGTGTTGCCGGGGCCGCGAATCCTGACTGCCCTTCGGCCGCTGAGCAATCCGCAGCTCACGCCCGACCAAATCCACGAATATGTCCGTAAGGTCGCCGCCGATGGCGCCGATCTGATCAAGATTTTCGCATCTAAGAGCATGCGCGACGGCGGTGGGCGCACGCTCAGCCGGGATCAGATCGAAGCCGCCTGCTCGGAGGCAAAAGCGCACGGTTTGCGGACGCTGGTACACGTCTACGACGCCGAAACCATCCGCGACGTCTCGGAAGCAGGCTGCACTACCGTGGAACACGGAACGCTGATCAGCGACCAGGTGCTGCAGCTACTCGCCGCGCGCGGAACCTATTTCGACCCGACCATCGGCCTGGTGACCGAGAATTATCTCGCCAACAGGAGCCGCTACCAGGGCATTGGCAACTACAACGAGGCGGGATTCGCCTCAATGGAGAAGAACCTTCCGGTCGGACTGGCGATGTTCAAGCGGGCGCTCGCGACCAGGAATTTGAAGATTGTCTACGGAACCGATGCCGTAGCCGGCGCGCACGGCCGCAACATCGAAGGGCTGGTGTACCGGGTTCAGGAGGGCGGCCAGGACCCCGGCGCGGCGATCGTTTCCGCCACATCGCTCGCCGCCGAATCGATGAGCCTGGGCGATAAAATCGGCGCTATCGCGCCTGGCATGGAGGCGGACATGATCGCCGTCGAAGGCGATCCGCTGAAGGACATCACGTCGCTTCGCCGCGTAGCCTTCGTAATGAAGGGCGGCTCGATTTACAAGGGAGCGCCGGCAGGCGAAAAATCCCGCTAACCAGACGCTAGTTTTTTGGATGGACCCGATATAAATTTCGCATCTGGATTTTTGCCGTTTTCGCGCTATACTTCTCCAAATTCTTTGTTTCGGGAGGAAATCATGCTATCCAGATGCGCCCTGCCGGCGCTCATCGGTATTTTTGTATACGGACTCACTTCGAACATCTGCCAGGCCCAAAATGCCGCCACGGGCGCTGTCTTGGGGGCGGTAACCGACCCGTCCGGAGCGGCCGTCGCAGGGGTGCAAATCGAGCTCTTAAATAGTGCCACCGGCGTCAAAACGCCGAGCGTAAGCTCCGGGCAAGGGACCTATGCGTTTCCCAACGCGGCGCCGGGTACGTACTCGGTAACGGCCAGAGCCAAGGGCTTCCGGGCTATGGAAATCAACGGCGTCGTGGTGCAGGTCAACAGCAGCACGACCGTGAATTTCAGTTTGCAGGTGGGGGACGTTACCTCCACGGTGGAAGTGAGCGGAACCGCGGCGGAGGTCGATTTGCAGCGCGCCGATTCGACCGTCGGCGATACGATTAGCACCCAGCCATTGCTGCGGCTTCCCACGCGCTTGCGCCAGGCCCAGGAATTGCTGCTGCTTCAGCCTGGGACTACGCCTCAAACGGGCAGCGATAACGGCGCATCGATCGGGGGCGCTTTGAACGACCAGACAACCTTCACGATGGACGGGATCGACATCACCGATAGCAACACCAACTCGACCATCAATAGCGACCAGGGTGCGCGTCCCACGCTGATGGTCCCGGTCGAAGCCACCGACGAATTCCGCGTCGCCACGGCAAATGCGAACGCGGCGTTTTCGCGCGGCTCCGGCGGCCAGGTCTCGCTGATGCAGAGGAGCGGGACCAACGATTTCCATGGCTCCCTGTTCTGGTACACGCAAAACAGCTCTCTGAACGCGAATACCTGGGACAATAACCGGCTCGGACTGGCCAAGCCGCATGTGGAGGACAATCGCGGCGGCGGCCGTCTGGGCGGCCCGATCATCAAGAACAAGACGTTCTTCTTTGTGGAGTACGAAACCCGGCGCTACCCGGAAACGTTCCAGGTCAATTACATCGTTCCCACGCCGACTCTGAAACAGGGTATTCTCCGCTTCAAGGACGCTGCCGGCAACATCGATTCCTACAATCTCGCCACCTCCACGGCTTGCGGCACGGCGGGCAACGCGGCCTGCGATCCGCGCGGGATTGGCGCTAGCCCGACCATGCAGGCGATGATGGGGCTCGATCCGACCGGAAATAATCCCAATGTCTCCGGCGTTGATAACCTGAATACCACCGGGTTGACAGCCAATGTGCAGTCGCCGCTCAGCGACGATTTCGGCACCTTCCGGCTGGACCATAACATCACCGACAAATTGCATTTCAACGGCAGCTACAGCTACTCGCGGGACCTGTCTTACGATCCCTCCCCGCTGGTGGTCGATATTCGCAACGCGAACGGCGTCCAGAATCAGGATTTCACGCCGGCCTGGACCAGCGCCGCGATCGCCGGCCTCACTTACATGGTCTCACCCCATGTGGTCAATACATTTCGCTTCGGGGACGTTCGCAACCGCAACGGCGGCATCCGCCCGCAGTTATCGGCGATCGCTACCGAGTTGAACCTGCCCGGCACGAATACCTCGAATGGATACGTGGCCGTTTCGCCCAATGTCTTTGCGCCTCCCATCAGCATGAGCAACTCGGTCCGGTCGCAGTTTAACAACGACGTCAACGATCAGTTTGTGGACGATGTGAGCTGGACCAAGGGCACTCATCTCATTCAGGCCGGCGGTAATCTCCAGCGCATGCCGATGTTTCACCTGCATAGCGGCAAGGTGGGCGGCGCGGTCAACTCGCTGAACGCGACCACCACGGCCGATACGTCTTTTCTGGCGATCCCGGCGGCGGACCGGCCGCCTACCTGCGGAGGGTCCATCTCTACCCTCTGCCTGCCCTCGTCGCAAACCTCCACCTGGGATTCGCTCTACGCCAGCGTGCTTGGCCTGATGAATGACGACAATACCCTCCTGGTCCGCAACAGCCAGTTGCAGGCCCAGCCGTTTGGAACCTTCATCGACATGAACGCCTTGAGTTACTACAACTCCTATTATGGTCAGGACACCTGGCGAATCCGGCCTTCTCTGACGTTGACTTACGGTCTGTCCTACAGCTTCCAAACTCCGCAGAACTTCGGCAACCGCGAGGAGACCATGCTGATCAATACCGGCACGGGCCAGCCGATTTCAGGACTGGCGTATTTGAAAGCCAAACTCGCCGCCGCCGAGCAGGGCCAGATTTACAATCCGCCGCTGGGGTTTGACCCGGTGACGCAGTTAAATCGAAAGGGCCCATACAACACGGATTTCGGCGACGTCGCGCCTCGCGCAGCCCTGGCGTGGAGCCCGCATTATACCCAAGGTTTTCTGGGTAAACTTCTGGGCGCAAACAAGACCGTGTTCCGTGGCGGATTCGGCATCTACTACAACCGCCTCAGCGGCGAGGACAGCGTGGTTTCGGCGGGGCTGAACGCGGGTTTCAGTTCCACGATTACCACCGGCTTGACCTATTGCAATGCCACCGGCCCCGGCGGGGCTAATTGCCAAGCCTCCGCCACGACGAATCCCGCTTTGAGTTCCTTCCGTATCGGCGTGGACGGGTCCATCCCGATTCCCACCTATCCGCAGACCATCACCACCCCGTATATCCCGGCCGGCAACTACAGCGAGCTTTATGCGCCAGGCATCGACCCCGACCTCAAGAATTCGCGGATTTACACCTCTGATTTCACCATCCAGCGCAACTTGGGACACAGCGTCTTCCTGGAGGCTGCCTGGACCGGCAGGTACGGCAGGGGCCTGTACTCGTACGCGCAACTGAACGGCAGCCCTTACATGTTCAAGGACTCCGCCTCGGGCCAGACGTTTGCTCAGGCATACGACGCCGTTGCCAACGCTCTGCGCGCAGGGCAGACGGTGGCCGTGCAGCCGTTTTTCGAAAATCAGTTGCCGGGGCTCGGCCCGAAAAACGGTTTTGCCTCCAGTACGGCGTTTCTCGCCAGTAAGGACGCTTCTTACTTTTCACTCGGCACCACGTCGAGCCTGTTCGACAGCGTCAGCGCGAGCACGCCTGGTCTGAATCTCTTGCGCTCGCAACTCGGCCTGCAGCAATACGACGAAACCCAGGTCAACGAACTCGCCCAGGTAATGAACTATGGCTGGTCGAATTACAATGCCATGTTGCTGACACTTCGTCACACCGGAACCAATTTCACCTTCGACGTGAACTACACCCTGTCTAAGTCGCTCGATACCGACCAGGGCGTGCAAAACGATTCGACGACGCTTGGGAATCCACTCGAGCCCGGCGTGGACTATGGTCCTTCGAAGTTCGACCACCGCCACATCTTCAACGCGCTTTTCGTGTATAACCTACCCAAGGCCTACCACGGTTTGCCCACGGCAGCGAACTATGTGGTCGGCGGCTGGTACGTATCCGGAATTATTACCGCCCTCAGCGGTTCACCACTGTACGTGACCGAATCGAGCGCGGTCTGGGGCGGCGGGCAGCGCTCGCTGTTGACCATCCCCGCGGTTCCGCTGGTTGCGCCCTCGTCCCTGAACCCCGGCCTGCACTCGGGCGTAGCCGGCTCGGGAAGCATCGGCACGGGCGGAAATCCCGCCACTGGCGGAACGGGACTCAACCTGTTTGCCAATCCGCAAACCGCCTATAGCGACTTCGGTTACGTACAACTCAGCCAAAACATGGATGGATACGGGCATCCGATGTACGGTCTGCCTTTCTGGAACGCCGACGCTTCAGTTGGAAAGCGGATTCCGATTCGGGAGAGAGTCGCTGTCAACCTCTCTTTCGATTTTTACAATCTGTTCAATCACGCGAATTTCTCGAATCCGAGCCTGCCCTTGACCGGCAGCACCAGCAACTTCGGAGTGATCTCCAGCACCGTGGTTCCTGGCAACCGGCAGGCCAGCAGCCGCTGGATCATGTTCGGCGCCCGGTTGGAGTTCTAGTCGTGCGGCTTCTACTTTCGGCGCTGCTAGGCTGCGCGGTGGGCGCTTCCCTGAATGCGCAGATCACCGTCCGTGCCTCGACCATGCTGGACGGTAAGGGCGGTGTGCGGCGCAATGTCCGCCTTACCATCGAGGGATCGAAAATTGTTCGCGTGGATGCGGACAGCAAAGGCCTGGTCAGCTACGACCTGACCGGGTTGACGTTAATGCCCGGCTGGATCGACACGCACGTCCACGTCAACGGGCACTTCAATAAGGACGGGCGCGCCGACAACCGCGGCGAATCCCCGGCCGAGTTTGCGCTGCGCACCGAAGGGACTCTCTGGGACACCCTCCAGGCGGGCTTCACGACGGTGCGCAGCGTGGGAGCCAATTCCGACAAGGAGCCTCGCGATCTGATCGCGGATGGGATTCTGCCCGGACCGCGGATTCTCACCTCGCTCGCGACCTTCAACGAGCATTCCGGCACTCCCGAACAGATTCGGGAAAAAGTCCGCGAGCGCGTCGCCCAGGGCGCCGACGTGATCAAACTGTTCGCCACCGCCAGCAGCCGCGATGGCGGCGCTCAGACCATGAGTGATGCGCAGATCGAGGCCGCTTGCAGCGAGGCCAAGGCGCTGGGGCGTCCTGCGGCGGTTCACGCCCACGCTTCCGGCGGCGCTAAACCGGCCGTCCTCTCCGGATGCACCAGCATCGAACACGGCACGTTTCTCACCGATGAAGTGCTGGATTTGATGGCCCAGCACGGCGTGTATCTCGACCCGAACCTATCCAATGTTCCCAACTACATCAACCACAAACAGGCGTTCCTCGGTCTTGGCAACTATACCGAACAAGGGTTCGTCGAAATGGCCAAGGACTTACCGATCCGCTTCCAACTGATTCAACGCGCCATGGCCAGGAAAGTCATGATTGTGTTCGGCACCGACGCCGTCGCGGGCCTGCCCGGGCATAATGCCGAGGAATTCATTATGCGCGTCCAGGACGCCAAACAGCCGCCCATGGATGCCATCATCAGCGCGACTTCTCGGGCGGCCGAATCGATCGGATTGGGAACGAAAATCGGCGCCATCGCACCCGGTATGGAAGCCGATCTGGTGGCAACCGAAGGCAATCCCATCGATGACATCACCAGCGTCCGCAAGGTAATCTTTGTGATGAAAGGCGGCAAGGTTTACAAGAACGCGGCCCGGTGAATCTGATCCGGCGGCGCCATGCACGAATCCGGAGAAGAAAACATGCGTTTGAAACACACCCTCATCCTTTCTCTTTTGCTTTTGCCGGCATTCGGCGCTGTCCCCACGCCGGAAAGCCACTTCGGCCATAAAATAGGCGTCGATAACGAACTGCTCGACTGGGACAAGGTCGTTTCCTACTTCCAGGCCCTCGAAAAATCGAGCGATCGAATCAAGTTCACCGAGCTCGGCAAGACCGTCGAAGGCCGCCCGCAAATCGCGGTCACGATCTCCTCCGCGGCCAACATCAAGAACCTCGATCATTACCTCGATATCCAGCGCCGCCTTTCCGACCCGCGCAAAATTACCCCCGCCGAAGCGGCGCGCCTGGCAGACGAGGGCAAGACCATCGTCATGATCACCTGCTCGATCCACGCCACCGAGGTCGCTTCCACCCACACCGCGGTCGAGTTCGCCTATCGCCTGCTCACCGAGGAAAATCCGAAATTCAAAGCGATTCTGGATAACGTGATTCTGCTGCTCGAGCCTTCTCAGAACCCCGATGGGGTCGATATCGTCACGCGCTGGTACCGCCAGACTCGCGGCACGCCGTATGACGGCTCCTCGCCGCCGGAGCTGTACCACCATTATGTCGGCCACGACGACAATCGCGACTGGTACATCTTCACCCAGCCGGAAACGCGCAATACCGCAAGCCTCGAGAACCAATGGCATCCGGAGATCGTGTACGACGTCCACCAGATGGCCCCCAATGGAGCGCGCCTGTTCGTGCCGCCGTGGATGGACCCGGTCGATCCCAACATCGATCCGATTCTCGCCAGCATTTGCAACATGATCGGAACCGGCGTCGCCACCGATCTTTATGCGGCCGGAAAAACGGGCATCGCCATCAACGGCGTCTACGATTTCTGGTCGCCCGCTCGGCAATATCAGGCCTACCACGGTGGCGCGCGCATTCTCACCGAATCGGCCAGCGCAAGGCTGGCGTCGCCCATGACGCTCAAGCCCGAAGACATTGCCGATAATGCGCTCGGCTACAATCCGCGCGAGCGAAGCTGGAATTACCTCGTGCCCTGGATGGAAGGCACCTGGCATCTGCGCGACATCATCGATTATCAGGAAATCGCCTGGGAATCGCTCCTTTATCAGGCCGCGACCAAGCGTCACGACATGTTGCGGTACTTCTATCAGATCAATCGGAACAACGTCGACCGCGCCGCGCCCAATGCATTCGTGGTTCCGGTTTTACAAAACGATCCCGGGGCTGCCAGGAAAATGTTGGAAACGCTTGCGCTCGGCGAGGTTGAAATCGAGCGCGCCAGCGACGCGTTCACCGCGGACGGCAAGCAGTACGCGCCCGGAACCTACGTGATCGGCATGCATCAACCCTATTCCGGATGGGCAAAAACGCTGCTCGAAAGGCAGGATTATCCGGATCTGCGCCTCTATCCTGGCGGTCCGCCCAAGCGTCCCTACGATGTCACCGCGCAGACCCTGCCCATGCTGATGGGCGTCGAAGTCGACACCATTAAGGACAGTTTCAAAGCCACCCTTCGGCCCGGCTCGCCATTCACTTTCGCTCTCGACCGCGCCACCCCGCAAGGCGGTTTGGCGGCGAGCGATGTGGATTCCTGGAAGGCGGTAGCCAAGATTTGGGCGTCGGGAAAAGCGGTTTACCGCGACACCGCCACCGGCGATTTCTACACCGGGCCCGCGAGCGGCCGCAAGGAAATCGCCCAGCCGCGCATTGGAATGTATCGGAGTTATAACCCGAGCATGGACGAAGGCTGGACGCGGTGGCTGTTTGACAATTTCGGTATCGCGCACACGGCGCTGCACAACGCCGATGTCCAAGCCGGAACCCTCCGCCAGCGTTTCGACACGATTATCATTCCCGACCAACCGCCCCAGCAAATTCTCAACGGCCACCGGGCCGGGACTATGCCGCCCGAGTATTGCGGCGGCATCGGCGAAAAAGGCGCCACCGCGCTCAAGGAATTCGTCGAGCAGGGGGGCACGCTGATTCTGCTGAATCACGCCGCCGATTTCGCTACCCAGGATCTGGGAGTGAAAGCGAAAAATGCGTTGACCGGCGTCGCCACGCGCGATTTCTACTCGCCCGGTTCTCTGCTCAACGTGAGCCTGAACACCAACAGTCCGCTGGCTTATGGAATGCCGGCGCGGATCACCCTATGGAGCGAACAGAGCCCCGCCTGGGAGGCCCCGGACGACGTCGTCGTGGCCCGCTATCCGCCCGATCACGTGCTGGCGTCTGGCTGGCTGCTCGGCGAGAAATATCTCACCGGCAAAGCCGCGCTACTCGACGTTCCGATGGGCCGCGGCCGGGTCATTTTATTCGGAATGCGCCCCCAATATCGAGGCCAGAGTTACCAGAATTTCAAACTGCTTTTTAACGCGCTCGTTTACCACTAAGAGCGCTCATTTACAAAGCTCCCGGGACCGCGACATCCGCCGGACCGATGAAGGTGCCGGCCGGAGGACTGCGAGGAGTGCTCGGAATTGATCTGAATCAGGGTGGACTGTCGCTTAACCCATTCGATTCCCGCTATAATAGCGCTACCAATTAATCACTTTAGATTCAAATGCTTACTTTCGAAAGCCGTGCCTGCCATGTCATCCCACGGCATGCGGTAGTTCGCGCAGTCGGCGCACGGGGGAGAACACCAGCCCCTCCGAGATCTCCCGGCCGATATGAGGTTCCAGGGTGCGCATGGGCACCGGTTCCGGTTTGCGGATAAGCCACACTGAGATGGCGGAACAGACGAACGACGCAGCGTCGAACAGCATGGCCATGGGCGCCGTAATCAGCTGCACCAGAATGCCGGCGATGCCGGGACCAGCGACTTGAGCAATCGACTCGGTCAAAGCCAGCCGGCTGTTTCCGGTAAGGATGTTCTCGCGCGCGATAAGCGAGGGCAGATAGGCCTGGTAGCTCACGTCGAACAGGACGGTCAGGATGCTGCTGCTCACCGCAACCAGATAGAGGTCTCCGATCGTCAGCCGGTGCAGCATCGCTGCCAGCGGGATGATGCCCAGCACCACGGCGCGGCCCAGATCGGCGGCAATCAGGATTGGCCGTCGACGCAGACGGTCCACCCAGGCTCCGGCGAAGAGGCCAAATATAAGTACGGCCGCCGCGCCCACTCCGGACAGGAATCCCATCTGAAGAGGCGACGCTTTGAGGACGAGGACGGCGGTGAGGGGCAGGCCGACGCCAGTGATGCTGGATCCGATCTGCGAGATCGCCTGACCCATCCACAGCTTGCGGAAATCGGGATCGAGCCTAAATCCGTTCCCCACCATTTCTCGAGTGTCACAGGTACTTCAGGTGTTCTCCCACCGGCTGCTCGTAGCCCAGGTAGTGATACTCCTCCATCAGGCTGTTGAACAACGGCTCTTTCGAGGTACGCCGAACCTGCTCGAACTCCAGCGGCTGGAGGTTGGGTAACCGGTCTTCTATGAACACGACTGCTCTCACTGCGGGCGCCAAGCCGGGATCGTTGGACGTCAACGCGTGCCGTCCGCCGCCCTCGTGGCGAATCCGGCCCGGGGGCAGCGGCGCGGCCTGCAATTCCTCAACGCCCTTGGTCAACGTGACGCGCGACAGGCTGCAGACGCGGCTGACTCGCGAGATACCCCCATAACCAAGTTCCACGGCTTTGTTGGCAGCCACCAAGCGGCGGGCGTGTTCGTCCAGATGCGGCCATATACCAGCAAAGTACTGGGACAGTTGCGCATCGATGTCCATGCCCAACGTCATGACATATCAAGATGGTGGATGTAAACCTTATTGATTTACACCGCCTAACCGCGAAGGTAGGGCTTCATGAACTGGTCCCAGGCGTCGCGAACCGCCTGCTTGGTGGCCTCGTCGAGCGGGCGTGCCGCGTCTTGCCCCGATCGTCCGCCACCCGCCATGCTCATGGCGCGCGTTTTGGTGTTTTCCTTGAATACGCCGCGCACTACCATAAGGTAGCTGTTGGCGCCGGTGATGCTGCTGAACGCCTGGATCCGGCCGAACATGTCGAACGCCTCCCGGCGTTTGCCGGCGTGCCAGAGATCGAAGGTGGCGGCGTAGAAGTCGGAGAGCACGGTGAAGGGGCAGTGGCCCGAGAAACCGAGGCGCATCTCGTCGATCATGGTGCGCACGCCATTTCCGGAAAATACCGCCAGCTTGTCGCCGGTGCGCTCGCGGATCTCCCTCACACGGGCCAGCGGGTTGCCGGCCTCATCCTTGATGCATTTCATGGTGGGGATCTGCCTGGCCATGGCGACGATCAGGTCCACGCTCATATCGCCCCGGCTCTGCACGATCAGCGGCAACTCGGTGGCCTGGCCGAGGGCCTTGTAGTATGCCATCGTCGCCTGGTCGTCGGCTTTCTCGGGAGGCAGCGAGATGATGGCGTCGGCGCCGTTGGCAGCCGCGTGTTTGGCATACGCGACAGATCGATCGATATCGCCTTCCTTGTTTTGCACACCGATCACCAGT
The DNA here is from genome assembly GCA_003164035.1 of Bryobacterales bacterium. Lineage (GTDB taxonomy): Bacteria > Acidobacteriota > Terriglobia > Bryobacterales > Bryobacteraceae > JBEKYD01. The sequence goes on from PLRS01000163.1 coordinate 31,507, forward strand.
GCCGTCTGGCCGCCCTTCCCGGCCGCGAGAATGGCTTCGGCGCCGTCCAGCCTCTCCTTTTCGGAAAGGCTCGCCCAGCCGCTGGCGATCTGCGGCCAGGCGAAGCCGTGGACCTTGAAACGGTTACAGAATATGACTTCGTTCCGGAGGCATTCCAGATCGAGCGTGTCGGACTCGGTGACAGGCGTCTGCCCAATGGGAAAAACGCCACGCAGCGGTTTCGTCCCCGCCGGGTAGCCGCTGCCGGCCAGCGCCAACCCCAGCGCGCCGCCGCCCAGGGTCCGTAGGAAATCCCGCCTGCCGGGAGCTGGCCAACGATCCTTCATCGATTTCTCTCCTTCCGGTCTTAACCGCCGACCCTCTTCATGATCTCACCGAGCGCATCGCGATTCGATCGGATAACCGAGCCCCCGCTCAATCGGCGCAAGCGCGTTTTCCATCCCCATCGATGGGGAACTTAGCACACCGCTCCATAGTTCGCTAACGTATTTCCGGGCAACCGCTTCCTGATGACGGTTGCGGCTCGGTTAGCGCGTAAACCGCGTAGCCTTCTTGCGCTCGTGCCGCTCCAGGGCCAGGGCGATCAGGCGGTCGAGCAGGGCGGGGAATTCCAGGCCGCTGTGCTCCCACATTTTGGGGTACATGCTGATGGAAGTGAAGCCGGGGATGGTGTTGATCTCGTTCAGGTAGAGCTTGCCGGTGGCGGATTCGAGCAGGAAGTCCACGCGGCCCATGCCCTCGCACTCCACGGCTTTGAAGCATTCCACCGCCAGGCGGCGCAGTTCGGCGGTGGTAGCCGGGTCGAGTTTGGCGGGCACTTCGGTACGCGCCAGGTCCAGCAGGTACTTATCTTCGTAATCGTAGAATTCGCGCGAAGGGAGGATCTCGCAGGGCTGCGAGGCTTGGGGCGCTTGGTTGCCGAGCACGGCGCACTCCAGTTCGCGGCCTGCAATGGCGCGCTCCACTACGATTTTGAGATCGAATTCGGCGGCGAGGGCGATGGCCGCGCGCAGTTCGTCCGCATCGTGCGCCTTCGAGATACCAACCGACGAGCCGAGGTTGGCGGGTTTGACGAAAACCGGGAAGCCCAGCGCGGCGCAGGCCGGCACCGGGTCGGCGGCGCCGCGGGCGAGGGTGACATAGTCTACAATCGGCAACATGCGTTCCCGGCAGACACGCTTCATCATTTCCTTGTCCATGGAAACGGAAGACGCCATGACGCCGGCGCCGACGTAGGGCAGGTCGGCCAATTCCAGCAAGCCCTGCACCGTGCCGTCCTCTCCGAAGGTGCCGTGCAATACGGGAAACACCACGTCGATTTCGGGATGGGCGCCAGGCTCTGGCAGTATCGGGCGGGGATGCCAGCGCCCGTCCTTGTCGATCACGATTTCGCTGGTCTGGTAGCGGTCGGGGTCTAAATGGCTGATGACGGCACGGGCCGAACGGAGAGAGATTTCGTGTTCTCCGGAACGGCCGCCGAACACCACGGCAACGCGTATTTTCATAGAATTCGTTTTCCCAATCCGGACATGATGAGCTCGACGGCGAGACTGGCCGTGCGATTGGATTCGTCGATCACCGGGTTCACCTCCACCGCCTCCATCGAGACCATCTTGCCAGAATCGCAGATCATTTCCATTGCCAAATGAGCTTCGCGGTAAGTGGCGCCGCCGCGGACGGGCGTACCCACGCCGGGGGCGTCGGCGGGATCGACGAAATCCATGTCGAGCGAAAGGTGGAAGCCGGCGGTGCCGGCGGTGGCGATGCGGATGGCGTCGTCCATGACGGCGCGCATGCCGCGCTCGTCGATATCGCGCATGGTGAAAGCACGGACACCGCTTTCGCGAACGAAGGCTTTCTCGACGTGGTCGACGTCGCGCAAGCCGACGATGACGGCGTTGCGAGGCTGCACCTTGGGCGGCGGCCCGAGCAGTTCGGTCAGCTCGGGCGGCCCGGCGCCTGCCAGGCAAGCCAGCGGCATTCCGTGAATGTTGCCGCTGGGACTCGATTCGGGCGTGTTCATGTCGGCGTGGGCGTCCAGCCAGATGAGGCCGATGTTCTCTTCGCGGTCGCGAAACCATCTGGCCACGCCGCTGACCGTGCCCACCGCGACCGAGTGATCGCCGCCCAGCACTACGGGCACGAAGCCAGCGGCCAAGGCCCGGCACACGCGCTCGCCGAGCAGGCCGCAGGCGGCGGCGATTTGTTCCAGGTACTTGGCGTGAGGGTCGCCCGGGGAAGCGGCCTCGGCCTGTTCCACGGGGATGTTACCCAGGTCCGTCACTTCGTAACCCAAACCGGCCAGGCGCGCATTGAGGCCGGCTACGCGAACGGCGGATGGGCCCATATCGACGCCGCGACGGTCCTGCCCGAGATCGAGCGGCGCGCCCACGATGGCGATGTGCGAATGCGGCATAGGGCTAGTGTTTCTCGTGGCGCGCGCACTCGTGCGTGCCGCGTCGAGTCTCTACTCGACGCCTCTGTGGCCCGCGGTAGCGGGCGTCGAGATGAGTCTCGACGCGGCACGCATGAGCGCGTGCGCCACGATAGCTTATCGAGTTCCGCATGGTTCTTACGGCCGCAGGCGGTATAGCATTCTTGGGAAGGCGATGGTTTCGCGAATGTGCTCCAGGCCGCAGATCCAGGCCACGCAGCGTTCGATGCCCATGCCGAAACCGCCGTGCGGGACGGTGCCGTATTTGCGCAGATCGATGTACCAGTCGAAGGCTTCCTTGGGCAGGTGGTGCTGCTCGATGCGGGCGAGCAGCAGGTCCAGATCGTGAATACGCTGGCCGCCGCCGATGATTTCGCCGTAGCCTTCCGGGGCCAGCACGTCCACGCCCAGCACGACGTCGTCGCGATCCGCCGCCGGCTGGAAGTAGAACGCCTTGAAGGCGGCGGGGAAGCGGTCGACCATGAGGGGACGGTCGCGGTCCTGGGTGAGCAGGGTTTCGTCGGTGCCGCCGAAATCCCCGCCCCATTGAATCTCGCTGCCCTTGGCCTGGAGAATGCCGATGGCTTCGTCGTAGGCGATGCGGGGGAACGGCGCTTGAATGGCTTCGAGCTTCGTGACGTCGCGCTCCAGGCGCTTCAGTTCTTCTTTTCGGTTTTCGAGCACTCGGCCCACGATCGAGACCAGCATTTCCTCGGCCACGCGCTTCACGTCTTCCAGGGTGGCGAAGGCCATTTCCGGTTCCACCATCCAGAATTCGGTAAGGTGGCGGCGGGTCTTGGATTTTTCGGCGCGGAAGGTGGGGCCGAAACAGTAGGTCTTGCCCAGCGCCATGGCCGTGGCTTCGTTGTAGAGCTGGCCGGACTGGGTGAGGTAGGCTTTGCTGTCTTCGAAATAATCCACCTCGAACAGGGTGGTGGTACCTTCGCAGGCGGCCGGGGTGAAGATGGGCGTATCGACCAGGGTGAAGCCGTGGGAATCGAAATAATCGCGCACGGCTTTGATGACTTCGTGGCGCACGCGCAGGATGGCGTGCTGGCGCTGGCTGCGCAGCCAGAGATGGCGGTGGTCCATCAGGAAATCGACGCCGTGGTCCTTGGGGGTGATGGGGTAGGGGTCGGCTTCGGAAACGCGCTGCAAGACCTGGATCTTCTCGACGTCCATTTCGTAACCTCCGGGGGCGCGCTGTTCGGCGCGAATCCTGCCGGTGACGACAAGGGACGATTCCTGGGTGAGGTTCTTGACGGTTTCAAACAGCTCCTCGCCGAGGGTGTTTTTCACCGCCACGCATTGCATCAGGCCGGAGCCATCGCGCAGGATGGGGAAGGCGATCTTGCCGGAACGGCGCAGGTTGTAGAGCCAGCCGGCGATCTCGACCGATTCGCCGGCGTGGGCGTGGGCTTCTTCAATACGAATTCGCGGGGTCATTGCTTAGAGTTGTTCCAGGCGGTCGAAAATCTGCTTTGCGGCTTCGAGCGCGTTGGAAATTTCGGGCTTTTCCTTCAGCTCCAGAAGCAGCGGGTATCGCTCTTCGCCGCCGCGCAGCAACTCCATGGTCTTTTTCCAGTCTATGGTTCCCGTCTCGCTCATGGTGGGGAACAGGTGCTGGTCGGTCTTGCCATCGTTGTCGTGGACGTGGGTGGAGCGGATGCGGTCCTTCATGAGGACGAAAGCGGCTTCGACGCCTTCCGCAAGGTTGGCGTGGCCGGTGTCGAAGGCGAAGTTCAGACGCAGGTGCGTGAGCGCGTCGAATTGCACCAGGCGGGCGGCGCTGGATAGTTCGTTGGGAATATTTTCGAGCAGAATCTCGACGCCGCGCTGTCCGGCGAAGATTTTCAGCTCTTCGAGGGCGGCAAAGGCGGCGTCGACTTTGCGCAAATCGAACTCTTCGCCGCTCACGCCGAGGTGCTGGACCAGGTAGCGGCAAGGAACGGTCTCGGCGATTTCGAGCGCGCGCTTGATTTCGTCCACCGCCTGCAAACGCAAGCCCTTGACCGTATGGGTGAGGGTGATGACGGCGTGAGGCCCGGAGCGGCCCCAGATTTCATCCGTATACATGGGCGAATGGAGCGCGTGGAGCTTCAGCTCGGAATCGCGAAACCAGTGGCTGAGCTCGGCGATCTGGGCCTTATCGCGATAATCCAGATGCTGCCGGGCGCAAAAGATTTCCACCGCCGGAAAACCGGCCTGTTGCACCCTGCCGAGCAGAGCCGTGGTGAGGCGGTGATTGACGAAGACGTGCGTGGAGAGGACGTGCTTCATGTTATTTATCGTGGGGCGGACGCCCTGGTCCGCGCGCGGCCCCTGGTATTGCCGATCGGCCGCGCTCTTGCGCTCATTGTAAGCTCTATCACTATGCCTCGGTTCAGTACCCGGCGGCGGTAGCTTCGGTGCGCGGATCGGCCGCACCCTCCAGCCAGCCGTTTTCCAGCATGATGGCGGCGCATTCGCCCTGCGAATTGACGCGCCGGATCTTGTACCCGCGCCTTTCCAAAAGGGCGATGGTGTCCGGCGAATAGCCGTTCTCGATCTGCAACTGGTCCGGGAGCCACTGGTGATGGAAGCGCGGCCAGTTGACCGCGTCCTGCACGTTCATGCCGAAATCGATCGCGTTCACCAGCACTTCGAGAACGGTATTGATGATGGTGGCACCGCCGGGGGAACCCAGCGCGAGGTAAGGCTTGCCGTCTTTGAGCACGATGGTGGGCACCATGGACGACAGCGGCGTCTTGCGCGCCTGAATGGCGTTGTTCTCGCCTTGCACCAGGCCGAACATGTTGGGCGAGCCGGGCTTGGCCGCGAAATCGTCCATTTCGTTGTTGAGCAGAAAGCCGAGGCCGGTTGCGGTGACCTTGCTGCCATAGCCGCCGTTGAGGGTGTAGGTGACCAGGGCCAGGTTGCCCTCGCCGTCGGCGATGGTGTAGTGGGTGGTCTCGTTGGCTTCGACATCGACAACTGCGGCGGCGTGAATGGCGCTCGAAGGCGTGGCCTGCTCCGGATCGATGGACGCGCGGAGCTTCGCGATGTAGGCCGGATCGAGCAGAGCGCGCAGCGGTAGTTTGACGAAATCCGGATCGCCGAGGTGCTGGGCGCGGTCGGCGAAATAGCGGCGCATGGCCTCGGTCATGTAGTGCACAACTTCCGCCGAGCCCGCTCCTCCTTTTTCGTAGCCGGTCGCTTCCAGCACTCCCAACATCTGCAGGATTCCGACGCCACCGGAGGACGGCGGGGGCGAAGTGACAATGTCGTAGCCGCGGTATTTGCCGGTGAGCGGCGCGCGTTCGATCACCTTATAGGCGGCCAGGTCGGCGGCGGCGATCAGGCCGCCATGTTCCGACATGTCCTTGGCCAACAGGCGGGCGGTTTCGCCTTGGTAGAAATCCTTGGCGCCCAGCTTTTCAATGCGCGCCAGAGTGCGGGCCAGGTCGGGCTGCACAAAGAGCTCGCCGGGCTGATAGTAGTTGCCGTCGCGGAGGAAGACGCGCTTCGATTCGGCAAAGCGCCCCAGCGTGCGTGCCGCGTTCTCCATCGAACTCGATTCCGACCAGGAGAGCGTCAGGCCCTTCGACGCCAACTCCACGGCGGGATCGACCAGCTCGGCCCACGGTTTGCGGCCATATTTCCGGGCGGCGTATTCGAAGCCTGCGACCGAGCCGGGAACGCCCGAGGCGCGATAGCCGACAACACTATCCTGGGTGGGATTCCCAGACGCGTCCAGATACATATTGCGGGAGGAGGCGGCGGGGGCGCGTTCGCGAAAATCGAGGAACGTCGTGCGGCCATCGGCCAGGCGAATCAGCATGAATCCGCCGCCGCCGATATTGCCGGCCGAGGGATGGGTTACGGCCAGGGCGAAACCCACCGCTACCGCCGCGTCCACGGCATTGCCGCCGGATTCCAGAATTTTCAGGCCGACTTCGGTGGCACGGGGCTCCCGGGTTACCACCATGCCCTTGCGCCCGCGCACCGGCTGGGCGGCCCAAACCGGCAGGGAAACGGCTATCAGCAGTAGAGCGAGTGCAGGGCGCATCCCTTCGATTCTACTATGGTGAGGCGCCCCCGCTGGCCCGCAGCCGACCGTCGCCCGGCTGGTCCGGTTCGATCCTGTTAGTGGATAGCGGTTTGGGCTCACCCCCCCAAGTGAAGCTTACGCATTCTTCTTCCGGCCAATCAGCCCGAGGCAAGCCAGACCGAGACCGAGCAGGCTGAGTCCGCCCGGCTCCGGCGTACCGGAGGTTGGTGTCCCGCTGCCCAGAGTGACATTGTCGAACCCGATGTAGTTCGCGGACCCGCTAAACAGGACCGACTCCGCCGTGCCGGCGAAAGTCACGCCGATCGGCACCCACGGACAATAGTCGTAAAGGCCGCTGCACCCGGGTTGGGTGTCCGTTATGCCGTCAGGCGTGACCGGAAGCGAAATCGTCGCGAGCACCGAACCCGTACCGTCAAGTCCGGAGTAGACGGTGACGCTACCCGCGTAGACGGCCGCGGAGTAGTAGAACGAAAAACCGGTGGTGAAGCCGGCGGCTACGTCCATCAGATCCCCCGCACCACTCAGGAAAAACAAGACGGTATCGCCGCCCGGGGCGCCGTCGAAATTGCCAGTGCCGCCATCCGCGTCGGAAATGATGGCCAGCGAATCCGAACCGAACGTGATTCCGTAGGTGGGCCCGGGCCCACTGCCGTTTCCGCCAAGTCCGCCGTCGTAGTAGTTCAGGACCTCTTCCTGGTCTTGCAACCCGTTGAAAGTCAGTGTTACGACCCCGGCGTTCGCCGCCAGGGCGAGCATCAATACGAAAACAGAAACCTCAAATATCTTACGCATCCGACCTCCTTCAAAGATTTACTTTCAGTCAAGATTTACAGTCTGACCGCCCCGGTCTGATTCAATGCAAATCAATGCTAAGCAAGGTACGAGCGAAAAGCAACCCGATCAAGTACCAGACCGAACTTAGAAGAGTGCGGTTGCGCACTAATGCGCGTGTGGCCGACCGGTGGCGGGTGGACATGCGCGAGGCGCCCCTCCGAAGGCTCTTGAATGTGCCTCGCCGGGTCACCAGGTAACACGATCTTCGTACTTACATTCGCAATTACGGTGACGTATTGCGGTTGCGCACACGTATCGAGAGTACGCACTCGTAATTGAGTTAGTAAATAGGTTCCGGGAAGTCATCGCAATCTTTCGCCGAAGCTCCGGAACGTACTAAAAAGCACGCCCGAACCTACGCTCCGCCACGCCGCCTGCGCCACTCGAACAGCACCACCCCCGCGGCTACCGACACATTGAGCGACGAGATCATACCCGCCATGGGAATGCGCACCAGCAGGTCGCAATGTTTGCGGACCTGTTCGTGGAGACCTTTGCCTTCGCCGCCCAGCACGATGGCGCAGGGCGACCCGTACTCGACCCGGTCGTAGGTCTCGGTGCCGCGTTCGTCCAGGCCGTAGATCCAGTAACCGCGCTTTTTGAGATCCTCCAGGGTGCGGTTCAGGTTGGTGACGCGCGCCACGGGCAGGTGCTCCAGGGCGCCGGCGGCGGCTTTGGCGACCACGTCGGTGAGGCTGGCGGCGCGGCGCTCCGGAATCACGACCGCGCCGGCGCCGGCGGCGTGGGCGGTGCGAACGATGGCGCCGAGATTATGCGGATCTTCCACGCCGTCGAGGAGCACTACCAGCTCGGCGCCAGCCACGTCGTCCAGATCGGCGTATGGGCGCGCCGCTCCGAGCGCCACCACGCCCTGATGCGCCGGGCTGCCGGCGACCCGGTCGAGCGATGCGCGCGGCTCGAAGCGAACCGGTACGCCGGCGCGGCGGGCAAGGTCGACGATCTCCTGCAGGCGCGGTCCGCCGGCGCCCTGCGCCACCATCACGCGCTCCAGCAACCGGCCGGCTCCCAGCGCTTCGCGAACCGGATGAATACCGCTTAAGACAGCCATGGGGACACTTTATTCTAGGAGTATAGGGAACTCGCGCAGGAATCGCTCGTCCCCGGCCACAAACCGGTAATCGCCGAGACGCTCCGGCCGCTCCCAGCGCATCTCGGAGTAGTTGAGGTGCCGGGGGTCGCCTTCCCAGGAGCGCACCCGGAAGAAGATCAACGCGATAGGCGGCTTGTCCGGATAGGAATAATCGTAGCGCAGGATTTCGTCGCCGCTGGCGTCGCGGATGCCCAACTCTTCTTCGAGTTCCCGCGCCAGCGCCTGTTGCGGAGTTTCTCCGGGCTCGACTTTGCCGCCGGGGAATTCCCACTCCAGCGCGTGCGATTGCCCCTGCCGCCGCTGCCCGATCAGAATCTTGCCTTCACGTTCCAGCACCGCGGCCACCACCTGACGCATGCGCCGATTGTAGCGCGCGGTCTCGGCTCGGTAACACTTTCAAGCTTTCGCCGGCGGGCGGAATGTTTCGGTTCGAACCACGCCGGAACCTTCCTCGACGACTACCAGCCGATCGGCCGCCACCCCGGCGACGCTTTCCTGGTTCCCGTTGGGCCAGCGGATCAGAAGGTCGGCCGATGCCGCCTGGCCCAAGCCGAAGTGCAGGCGGCGATCGTTGACGGAAACAAAGGACGATTGCGCCAACACGGCTTGTACCTGTTTTTTCCCGCCATACGTGGCGACGACCTGAGCGCCGATGGCGCCGCGGTTGGAGGTTTTACCAAGGAGCAGCACCTTGAGCCAGTGATGACTCCCGGTGGTGTCGTTGCGCAACAAAGAAGGCGGCTCATTGAGGTTCACGATGAGAATATCCACGTCTCCATCGTTGTCAAAATCGCCGAACGCGACGCCGCGGCTGCAATGGCGCTCGGAGATACCGGGACCGGCGCCGTCCAGAATTTCCTCGAACTTGCCGTCGCCGAGATTACGGAAGACGACGCAGGGGGTTCGGTTGGGATACTGCGGAAGTTTCCGCTCGACCTCGGGGGCGAACATGCCGGTCGCGTAGAACAGGTCGGGCAAGCCGTCGTTGTCCAAATCGACGATTCCCGCTCCCCAGCCGACGAAGTGGGTTTCCACGCCCAGGCCCGACCGCGCCGTGACATCGCGGAAGTAGCCTTTGCCGTTGTTCTGGAAAAGTCCGGGAATGTCGTCGGCAAAGTGAGTCTTTAGGACGTCCAGGTACCCGTCGGTGTTGAAATCGCCGACGCCCAACCCCATGCCGGCCTGCTCCTGGCCGTCTTCGCTGAGCGCGACGCCCCGCTCCAGGCCCTGCTCGGTGAATGTTCCGTCGTGGTTGTTGTGGAGAAACAGGCTCGGGGTCGAATCGCACGCCAGGAGAATGTCGGGCCATCCGTCGCCATCGAAATCGGCGGCGACGGCGGTAAGACCGTAGCCGGGCTTTTCAAAAGACAGGCCGGCTTTTGCGGTCACGTCGGTGAAGGTGCCGTCGCCGTTGTTGTGGTAAAGCTGCGGGCCCCGCTGGGGAAGCCCTCCGGGGCCGCAATTCACCATCACTCCCTTCCAGTTACAAGCCGGGTCCTTTCCGGTAGGGGGGATTTTGGCGAAATCGAAACCCAGGTAGTGGGCAACGAAAAGATCCAGGTAGCCATCGCGATCGTAATCGATCCAGGTGCAACCCGACCCATAACGGACATCCGGATGAAGAAGACCGGCTTTCGCGGTGACATCGGTGAAGGTGCCGTCGCCGTTGTTATGGAACAGAATGTTCTGGCCCCAGCAGGTGATAAAGATGTCGTCGAAGCCGTCGTTGTCGTAGTCGCCGACGGTGACGCCGCACGCCCAGACGCTACGGCCCAGGCCGGACTTTTCGGTTACGTCGGTAAATGTGCCGTCGCGATTGTTTCGGTACAGCCGGATGGTGGCATCGGCGGGGGTGGCTTCGACGCGCCGGCCGGTAAGCACCAGGATATCGATCCAGCTATCGTTGTCGTAATCGAGGAACGCGGCGCCGCAGCCGGTGGTTTCGAGGATATAGTCTCTCTTATCCACGCCACCGTAGATGACGGGCGCGCGCAACCCGGCCTGGCGGGCCACATTGACAAAACGGGCGTCGAAGGGCAATCCGGAGGGCTTACTCCTGGGAAGCGGGTTGACGCCTCGCGAGGCCATGCCGCTGTATTGGTATGCCGCGAGGTGGGAACGGACAGCGGGCAAGAGTAAAACAGGTAAGGAACAAGCTTGGCGGCGGGAGATAGGCTTCAAACAGACATCGTACACCACCAGGCCGCTTCGAGGCTTTTCGCCGGCAGCGGCCACGGAAAAGGGAGCTCAGGGGGCTTGTCACTACTCGGTGGTGCTGTACCTAGGTTGGGGTGGTATTACGGAAAGCGCTTGCATCGCTAAGTGAGCTGAACTACAATCGCCTTGCGGTTCTCTAGGTACGCTTTGCCTTGGGGAGCCAAGTCGCACGGGTGGGCGAAACTCTATTCTCAGTCGAAAGGGGTTTTATGAGGAAGGTCTTTGCAGCCGCAGCTCACGATTTACACGCAGCTAGTTTAACCGCCTGCTTTTGGAAGGTTGGCGGGCAACAGCTTGGTCGGGCACTTGCAGCCTGCGCTCTGATGGCGCTGTTTGCGGGTTTGTGTTTCGGACAGGATTACCGTGCACGCCTGCAGGGCACCGTCACCGACGCGTCGCAGGCCGCGATTGCCGGCGCCACGGTGACCTTAAAGAACGTGGCCACGGGTGTGACGACTGTTCAGCAGTCGAACGAATACGGCCATTACCTGTTCGACCTTGTGGAGCCAGGCACGTACGTGCTGACGGTGGCCTCCGCGGGCTTCAACAAGTCTGTCAACGAAAATGTAGTGCTCCTGACCCGGACCGACCTTACGGTGGACGCGGCCCTGAAGCCCGGCGACGTGCGGGACACTGTCACGGTGACCAGCGAGGCAGTGGCCGTGCAGTTCAACTCGGCCAAGGTCGAAACCACGGTCGACAGCACGCTGACCGCAAGCCTGCCACAGACCTACCGCAGTCCGTTTCTCATGGTGCAGCTCGATCCTTCGGTGATACCGAGCACCAGCAATGGGGACTGGAACCCATTCAACAGTTGGGGGCCCGGTTCGCAGAGCATCGGCGGCGGCGCCGATTACTCGAACGATTTACAGATTGACGGCAGTCCGACCGGCGTGGGCTTCAAGAACAGCTACCAGCCGACTATGGACTCGGTCGAGGAACTCAACGTCCAGCAGAATGTGGTGGACGCCGAGTTTGGACATAGCGCAGGGTCGGCGATCACCATGATTACAAAGTCCGGAACCAATCAATTTCATGGGCTGGCTTTTTACCAGGGACAGTATCCATGGGCGAACGCTCTGGAGGACCGGATCTATCGAACCGTCAACCTGGATCGCAAGAACATGTTCGGCGGCACGTTCGGCAATCCGATCCTGAAGAACAAGCTGTTCAATTTTGCGGCCTACGAACAATGGAAGTACAAACAGCCCACAACCCTGCTGGACACGCTGCCGACGGCGCTCGAAGCCCAGGGGAATTTCTCGCAGTCTTTGAATAACAGCGGCGGCTTGCGCACGATCTACGATCCCACGACCACGCTCACGGACAGCGCGGGAAATGTAACCCGCACGCCGTTTCCTGGAAACATCATCCCGTCGAGCCAGATCAATTCGGTCGCTGCTGCGTATACGTCCAAACTATGGACGCCGAATGGGCCGGGAGTCGGCCCTTATCACACTAACAATGATGCGCTCGCCATCGCCGTAAATTATCCGTACTGGAATTTCTCCGACCGCGTGGACTACAACATCACCGATAAACTGCGCGTCTATGCCAGAACCAGCCTTCTTCGCACGGCGTCGACTACCAGCAATCCCACCGGGTCGCCTCTGTTCCAGAACGACCGGGGCAGCACACGCAACGCCACGCAGTACGTGGGGAACGTGACGTACTTAATCAGCCCGACCACCGTGCTCAATATCCGCGGGGATTATCACAGCCTCGTGGACGCTTCGAACTTCGTCGTACCCTCCAACGAAACCACGTTCGCATCCGTCTGGCCCAATGAGACTTTCTATCAGCAGATGTACGCGAGTCCGCTGCTCCCGAAACTGATCCCGCGTATGTCGATTTTTAATTCCACGGGGTCCAGCTTGGACCAGGAGTATGGACCCTCGGGTGGGTTTTGGCTGCAAAAGTTCAATGAGGACACGGTTGCCGCCCAGATTTCACAACAGCGAGGCAAGCACTATCTGAAAGCGGGGTTTGAGATTCGCAAAAGCGCGGAGATCACCGTAATCTCAAATGAGAATCCCGGATTCGGATTCGATCCGGCGCTGACCTCGAGTACCTATGTCAACCCATACAGTGGTCCGACCAACGTATCGGGTGATGGGTACGCTACATTTTTGCTGGGCGCGCTCGCGCCGACGAACGCTTCGACGAACTCCTGGGCGAGCGGCGCCACCGATATCCCCATTAACGTCGTGCCGACGATCCGGGACATTTACTACGCGGGTTTCCTCAACGACGATTGGAAGGTGAACCGCCGTCTTACGGTTAATTTGGGCCTGCGCTACGAGTACACGACGCCCTTCTACGACAATAAAGACGAGATGACCGCGCCGATGAACCTTACCACCCCGCTGGCGCAATTCCAAGGCGCGAGTGCTCCCCAAATGCCGGCTTTGCTCAAACAGTATTACCCCGGAACGTGGACACTCAACGGCGCTTACCAGTTTGAAAGCTCCAGCACTCCCATCTGGAACGGGGGCAACGGGTCGTTGTCACCGCGCGTGGGAATGGCTTTCAAGGTGAACGAGAAAACATCGATTCGCGCAGCCTACGCCCGGTATTACACTCCTTGGGACGCCAATTCGACCCAGGACATGGCGAGCCCGAACACCTTTGGCTTCTCCCAATTTACGGGAGCATACAACGCGCTTCAGGGAGTGCCGGTGACGAACTTGTCAAATCCCTTCCCGTCGGCGTACCCGGTCCTTCCCGCCACGGGAAACTCGCTGGGCGCGAACAGCGGGCTGGGATTTTCCGTGAGCTTCATGGACCCCAACCGTCCGCTCCAACATAGCGACCGCATTAACTTTTCGCTGCAGCGCGAGATTCCTGGCGGAATCCTGGTCGACGCAACTTACTTCATGAATTACACGAATCACATCTGCGGCAACAACTGCAACACAAGCGAAAATCTCGACATGATGGACCCCCGGCTGTCTTATCAGTACAAGACCGCGCTGAACCAGCTTGTGGCCAATCCGTTCTATAATCTGCCTGCCAGCACGTTCCCCGGCCCGCTGCGCAGCTACGCACAGGTTTCGGTTGCCTCGCTGATGGTGCCTTATCCGCAATACACGGGCATCACCGAAGTGGATGGCAGCAACGGCGCGAACATGCACTATCAATCATTGCAATTCAGGGTGCAGAAGCGCTTCGCCAAGGGCTATTCCTTCCTGGTGGGCTACAATTATCACCGGGAGCAGGACCAGGTGTGGTACGATTCCGTGGCTCAGTACTTAAACAACTGGACTTGGGTGGACGGAGGCACGGCGCGGCACCGCCTGACTATTTCAGGCACCGAACAAGTGCCGTTGGGCAGGGGCCGCCAGTTTATGAGCAACGCTCCCCGGCTGGTGGACGCGCTGCTTGGCGGGTGGAACCTGACGGGATTGCTCACCTATCAGTCCGGCGCTCCCCTCAAGTTCACGGGAGACGTAGTGAACGGAAACCCGGCATCGAATCCCACGCCGGGCGCTTACTTCAACACTTCCGCGGTCAGCATCCTGCCGGGTTATACGGAAGAGACCAATCCCTGGTACTATCCGGGGGTTGACGGACCGCACCTCTTCAATGTGGACGCCTCACTGGTCAAGGATTTCCATATCACGGAGAGATTCAAGTTTTCCCTTCGCATGGACGCCTTCAACGCTCTGAACATGAAGAATCTGAACATGCCCAACATGTCCCCAGGGACGGCTACGTTCGGGATGAGCACCGATGTTTTGAGCAATACGTTCGGACGCCTGCTGCAGATTGGCATGCGCTTCTCGTTCTAGGACTTCGAACCGGGCAAACGAGGAACCTGGGAGCCCCCGCATCCGCGGGGGCTTTTTTTGTTAGCATGCCTTCAGGTGTGATGTCCGTAAGATCCGTTTTCGGGGTTTTGTGGCTTGGCGGGGTTCTGGTGTGCCACGCGGCCGGACAAGACCCGGCGCTTAGCGAAGCCGCGCGCCTGGATTCCGAACAAAAGTGCGACGACGCGGAGCGCATTTACCAGCAGCTCCTAACAAAAGGATCGCCCTCGTCCGCGCTGGTCAACAACCTGGGCAACCACTATCTCGCGTGCGGAGAGCCGGACAAGGCGCGCGTGTATTTTGAGCGGTTGCTCGAAATGAACCCGGCGCACGTCAATGCCAATCTGCAGCTTGCGCGGCTCGCCATCGCCCGCAACCAGGGCTCCCGGGCTCTCGAATATCTTTCGCGAATCAAGCAGCAGGACCCTGCGATTGTTCTAGTCCGGGCCGAAGCGCTGGCTCAGACGGGCAAGCGGGAGGCTGCCGAGGCGGCGCTCGATGGGGTGGCGAAGACCGCCAGCGCCAACGCGGGGCTGCTGTTTGCGGTCGCCACGGCCTACGGCCGGATCGGGCTTTACGTGCGGGCGGAAGCGGCATTCAACGCCGTGCTGGCGCACGATCCCGGCGACTACGATGTGCTGTATAACCTGGGACTGGCGGCAGCGCGCGCAGAGCACTTCGAGCGTGCCCGGAGCGCTTTCGAAGTGGCTCTCAAAGTGCGGCCCGGCGACGTGGACGCGCTGGCGGCGCTGGGGCGCGTCGAGTCTCATCTGGGCGATTACACCCGCGCCGTTTACCTGCTCTCCCAAGCCCGGAAACTGGCCCCACAGCGTCCCGACGTCTTGCTGTCGCTGGCCGAGGCAACCCACGATGCGGGTTATTTCGGCGACTCCCTGCTGGCGTACGACGAGTATCTGAAGCTCCGGCCGGGCGACGACGTGGCGCACCGCGACCGAGCCTTCATTCTGGGCTACGGCGACGCGGGGCGGGCCGAAGGCTTGAAGGAACTTACGGCTTACGTGGAGCGGCACCCCGACGACGCCATCGGGTATTTCGACCTGGCGCAAATCTCCTACCACGCGGATCGGGAACGGGCTCTGGAACAGATCTCCACGGCGGTGCGATTGAACCCGTCGTTTGAGCCGGCCCATTTCGTTCGCGGCTGGCTTTTGCACTTCCTCGGGCGGGAGGAGGAAGCGCTGGCGGAGTTGCGGATCGCGATTGGGCTGAATCCGCGGGACGCGCTGGCTCTCGACCAGTTGGGACTGGTTTACATGAATCTGGACAAGCCGGCGGATGCGCAAGAAGCGTTGCGCCAGGCGGCCGCGATTCTGCCGGACGAGCCGACCGTCCTGCTGCATCTGGCCCGCGTGCTAGCCGAATCAGGACATCCCGAGGAAGCGCAGCCGTTGTTCGACCGCTTCCGTAAAGTGCGGCCGCGGGGCTCGCCGCGGCCTCGGGAGGAAGCGGGCATCATCGAATCCGCCACGCTGACACCCGCCGAGCGGTCGTCACGCGGCATCGAGCGGCTGCGGCAGCTCATTCGGGCCACTCCGCGCGACCCCGCACTAAGACTCGACCTGGGGGGGTTGCTGCTGGCGGACGGAAAAGCCGGGGAAGCCGCGGCGGTGTTCCGCGAGTTACCGGCGTTGCATCCGCCAGGTGCGATCCTCCAGAAAGCAGGCGGCGCTTTGTTGGCTCACGAACAGTATGCCCTGGCGGCCGAGATGCTCGAACGCGCCGCCGCGGAGTTACCGTCGGCGCGGTTGGACCTGGCCATTGCAGTTTTTCACTCGAAGGGCCCGGAGGCGGCGCTCGAGATTCTGGAGAAGGTGCCGGAGGGGGTGGATCGCGGCGATTATCTGCTCATGAAGGCCAAGATTCTGGACGCGGCGGGTCAGGCGGCGGAAGCCGAACGGACGATCGAGGAGGGGCTGGGCTATGCAATCTCGCGGCCGCGCCTGGCGGAGGAATCGGCGTTGTTGCTGGTCGGTCACGGCCAGGCGGCGAAAGCGCTGGAACTGATCGGCGCGGCCATGCAATCGACGCCGGACGATGCGGGATTGATGCTCGCCAAAGCGGTCGCGTTGAGCGCGCTGAAAAGGAACGCCGAGGCCGGGAAAGTGGTGAAGGAAATCGAAGGCCGGTGGCCCGAATGGGATCGCGCCTACGTGATCGATGGGCTGCTGCTCGAGCGCGATTCGAAGTTGGTGGAAGCGCGCCGTAGCATCCGGATCGCGCTGGCTTTAGGCACGCATGACGCGGCTGCGCAGTGCGCGCTGGCGCGCATGACGGGCTCCGCGCCTTTGGCGGCCGGCTGCTCCTGCCAGACCGGAATCTATGCGCCGTTCTTCGGCGCGTGCAAGAACAGGTGAGTCGGCGTGGGGGGTGGGCCAGACCATCGTTTTTTGTGGTCTGTCGGCTGGTCGCCAGGTGGTAACAGCCTGACAGACGACAAAAAACGATCGTCTGTCCCAGCCTCTGGGTCAGGTCATTTTCCCTTGGCCGCCCAAGACGCCGAGGTGACCTCAGTTCCGAGTCCCGACACGGCACGCACGGTTAAACCGGAAGCGACGACGGGATGTAGCGCGGCTTGTAGGGGCAGCGTTTCTTGAACTCGGCGAAATCTACCGAGAGGCCCAGGCCGGGGCCGTCGGGGAGTGCCACGGTGCCGTCTTTCTGTACCGGGAACTTGCCGCCGGTCAGCTCGACGTATAGATCGCTGTCGGCCGCTTCCCATTCCTCCACCAGGAAATTCCGGCACACGGACATGGCGTTGATGGAGGCGACATGGGCGATGGGGCCGCTGCACTGATGGGGCGCCACCTCGACGCCGTAGGTTTCGGCCAGGTTGGCGATCTTGCGAATCTCGGTGATGCCGCCGGCGTGCATGACGTCGGGCTGGATGATGGAGGCTCCTTTGTGCTCGAACAGTTCGCTGAACTCGTAGCGGTTGAAAAGGCCTTCTCCGGTGGCGATCGGGACCGGCGACTTGGCAGCCACGTCTCCCAGCCCGCGGGCGGATTCGCGCAGGGTGGGCTCTTCGATCCATAGAGGCTTATAGGGGGCGATGGTCTGACCGAGTTCGATGGCGGAGCGGACGGAGAAGGTTTCGCTGGCTTCGAGCGCGATGTCCATGGAGAAGCCCACGGCACCGCGCACGGCTTCCAGTTCGGCGCTCAGCTTGGCGATTCTTTCCTTTTCCGTGCCGGTCATGGGCACCGAGAACTTCACCGCGGTCCACCCGCGCGCGCGGGTCTCGCGGGCCCAGGCGGCGAAGCGCTCGGGGGTGCGATTCGGCCCGTCCAGGGGGGCGTTCCAGTGAGTGTAGTACACGCGCAGGCGCGGTCGGAGGGGGCCCTCGAGCAGACGCCAGACGGGCAGGTTCAGGCGCTTGCCTTCGATATCCCAAAGGGCGATATCGATAGCCGACAGCGCGGTCATGGCGGGCGGTCCGTTGCGCCAGCGGGAGAGCAGGTAATAGCTGCGGTTCCAGTGTTCCTCGATGCCGCTCGGGTCGCGGCCGACGAAGCTCGGTTCGAGCCACCGGAGCGAGTCCTCGACGACGTCCTGGCGCCCTTCGAGAGTCCCCTCGCCGAGGCCGACAATGCCGGCATCGGTTTTCACTTCGAGGAACAGCATGTCCCGCCAGCGCAGGGTGACTTTGTGAATCTCGAAGCCGGTAATCTTGATTCGGTCCGTGGGAGCGGCGGCCAGGGCCGGCAGGCAGGCGAGCCCTCCGGCAATGCTCGAAAGACACGCGCGGCGGCTGAGGCGGGGTGCTTTTGGCATGCGGTTCTGGTCTATCCTTTCTTCGCCGGCGGGGCGGGCCGGTCGTGGTCGGGCACCTCTCTCGGGATCGGGTAGCCCGCCTTGCGGAAGTCGAAAACGAGGTCGGCGATGCGCGCGCCGATCACCTCGATGCGCTTCAGGTCGCGCGTTCCCACGCCGAGCTCCTCGGCCAGGCGCAGGGTGCTGTCGCAGAACTCAAAAGGCGCCTTGCCGCGGTCGGCCATGGGGTCGAAGCCCATGACGGCTGCACCCACCGCATCCACGCACACCGGGTTGATGCCCGCCACCAGAATGTGAGGGGTCACGTGTTTGGCCATGGGGCCGACGGTTTCCTGGCCGGTCTGGGATTCGATGCCGTCGATGATGGCAAGGTGTATGGGGCGGGCGGCGACCAGGTCGGACACGCAGCGCGGCACGCGGTATCCGCCGTCGCGGGGGCTGTTGGGGTCGATCTCGGGCAGTGAGCTTTTCGGTGGCTGGCGGGAGCCCGAGTGAATAGGAAAGCGGCCGCCGAGCGGCACCAGACCGGGTTCGTCTTCGGGGGCGCCGTCGCCGTAGATGGTGCAAGGAGTGATACCGAAGCAGTTCTTCATCGACAGCGTGATGCCGGCCGTTTGGTGCTCTTTCATTTTGGCGATGGAGACGAAGACGTCGCAATCTTCATAAGAATGATTGAGGTCGAAGGCGGGAAAGAGATGGCCGCCGTGGGGCACGGGGAAGCGAATGTACTTGGTCCCCTGGCCTAGGAAGTTGGTGTTTTCGAATTCGACGTTGGCGGCGGCGCTGGTGAAGATGGCGGAGTCCCAGCCGGCGGCGGCCATGTATTCCTGAACCGGTTCGACCGATTTCCAGGGGCTTTCGAGCAGGCGGATGCGCCGCGCGCCGGCATTGCCCATCAGGTGGATGGTGGCGGCGATCAGGGTAGGGTTGGTCCAGGTAGTGAGGCCGATGGGAAGATAGCCCACGCGCCCATCCGGGTCGCCGGTCAGGTTGATCTTGATGGCAACGGTCTTGCCCTTCACCAGCCGGCCCAAGCCGCCGATCTGGTCGAACATCTTGGCAAGCGTGGGCACCAGCCCGGTATCGTAGGACTGGCAGCGGGCCAGCGCCACGGAAGAAGCCGGCGTGTTCCAAGCCCGGCCGGCGCGCGGCAGCAGGGCGGCGCCAAGGGCGGCAAGTCCGGCGTTGGCCAGCAGGCCGCGGCGCGTCATGCGGCCGCACGGTGTGTGCTCGTTGGTCATGAGAGGCCTCCTCATTGGGTCAATCTAAGATCGGAACTCCAGAGCGGCGTAGTAGGAAAAATCGGGCAAATGAAACTCGGCCCGGCCCTGGACCTTAACCGGATCGAGAACCACGGGCGCGCCGCTCGCTAGTGTGTAGAGCGCCGCCGAACGCCAGGCGCGGGCCGAGGCCAAGCTTACCGATTCATTGGGACGGCTGGTGAAACCGACCAACTGGAGCAGGCCCGAGCGGCCGTCCGGGGCCACCGAAAAATGCTCCCACAGGGAAGTGGCGTTGAACAGGGTAAAGGGGTCGTAGCGCCGCCCCACCAGGCTGCGCACGTCGGCGGCAAGGAAGAACGGATCGTCCCAATCGCGTGCGGCGGTGGCCAAAGAGCCTTTGCCGAAGGACCGCAGATCATATCCGGCCACCGGGCACTCGATGGGTTTCTCGCCGGAGAACTCCGCGGCCAGCGCATGGGGCACGATGAGCATGCCGCCGGCGCGGGCGAAGCTTTCCAGTTTGGTCTTCAGCGCAGGGGACGGCGAATCGTTGTCCACATAGAGGACGGCACGCAGGCCGTCCAGTTTGTGGCTGGCCGGCACGGAGCGGTCGATGACGCGATACAGGAGGTTGCGGCGAGCCGCCAGGTTGAGGGTTTCCTGGCCCAGAAACTCGTCTTTTCCGGCAAAGCTGGAGAGGATGCCGACCGACCCCCAGGGCTCCCAGCCGGTCCAGCCGCGGTGCTTCTCGAAAAACGCGAGGGCGGCCAGCATGCTACGCCAGGTTTTCTGGGCGCGGGCGTCGCCGGCCGCGAGCGCCTTCGACAGACCGTCGTCGAGACGGATCATCCAGCGCGCTCCGGCGGCGGCGGAATCGGCAATGGCGATGGTGTAGTCGGCGGCGCCGGGCACAGGGTCGTCCTTGGCGGTCTCAAAGCCGAGCCACACCGGCCGGCGCGGCGCGCGTACAGCGGCGAGTTGGGCGACCCAACTATTGGAATCGATCCAGGGAGCGCCGGTAGGGCCCGCATCCACCTCGGCGGATCTTCCCGCGGACAACTTGATCCGCGGCCATGCCAGGCCGGTGATGGCGATTTGCCCAGCCGTGGAGTTCCATTTGACTTCGGCCAGCGGCGCGGCCCCCAGCGAGCTCCACTCCAGCACGGTCAGCCCGGCGGCGCGAGCCGCATCGACGACGGGCTTTGCCGCGGAGAGGCTTTCGAATAACAGACAGTTGATCGGACTTCCCGCAAACAAGCGCAGCAGCGCCGGGTCGGTCCAGGCGGACGGCCAGCGAAAGGGAACCAGCTTATCGGACGACGATACTTGGTCGGGGATTTGAGGACTCATGGGATTCAGTGACCGTTAGACGGCGCCGGCCGGCGCGGCACGCCAAGCCGCAAGCCCCTCCGGCACCTGCCCTGCTAATAGAAGAGTGTATCACCTGGCAGCCCACGGCACTCTGAGGGCGCGGGCGGTTAACCTATCTGGGAATTTGACAGTTCCGGCGCGTCAACCGCTCCCTTGGAAGCTGTGAAAAAAACCCGCCGAAACTTGCCTAGCGCCGGCGATCTTGTCGCCGGTGTTTTTGACTGGGGGCGTCTTCAACGGAGCGGTTAACGGCCACGCACTACTGTTGGCGTATCCTACAATAGATCCATCATGGTTTCCCGCCGCGCGGTGCTCGCCGCGATTTTCATTCTTGTGCCCGCGTGGGCGCAATCCCAACAGCGGCCGGCACGTCCGGTGCGTCTTCCTTCCCGCGGCACGCGGGGCGCCATTGCGGGAGGCACCGAGTATGCCACCGAGGCCGGAATGCGCCTGTTCGTGGCCGGCGGCAATGCCGTGGATGCCGGCATTGCAACCTTATTCGCGTCCGCCACCTGCGAGTTTTCGCACATCGGCTGGGGTGGCGAGGCGCCCATCCTGGTCCGCACCAGGGAGGGTAAGGTCTTCGCGATCGCCGGCGTGGGCACGATGCCTCAATTGGGCACTGCCGATTTCTACCGCAGCCATGAATTGGGCGTCGACGAGATCGTCGAACCGCCCAGCCCGCACGGTCTGAAGGACTGGGTGCCGGTGGCCGGACCGCTGGCCGCGCTGGTTCCCGGCATGGTTGACGCGACCCTGGTCGCGCTGCGGGAATTCGGCACCAAGTCTTTCTCGGAAACCGTGGAACCGGCCATCGAGCTGGCCGACGGCTTCCCCATCGACGAGTACCGCGTCAGTTCGATTCGCGCCAGCGAGCGGTTTCTTAAGGATTGGCCGGCTTCCGCCAGGACCTTTCTGCCGGGCGGCCAGGTGCCGCGGGTAGGCGATATCTTCCACCAGCCGGAACTGGCGCGAACGCTACGGTCCATGGCGGAGGTGGAAAAGAAAGCTCGCGACGCCAAAGCCAGCCGCGAGAAGGCTCTCGATGCCGTGCGCGACTATTTCTACCGCGGCGACATCGCCCGCCGCATCGGCGCCTTCTCCGAAAAAAACGGCGGCCTGCTGCGCTATCAGGACATGGCCGCGTTCCACGTCGAACCGGAAGAGGCCGTTTCCACGACCTTTCAGGGCTACACCGTCTACAAGCCGGGTTTCTGGAGCCAGGGACCCTCCATGATCGAGGCCCTTAACATTCTGGAGGGTTTCGACCTGGCCGGCCTGAAGCTGAATTCGGCCGAGTACATCCACACCCTGGTGGAAGCGCTCAAGCTGGCCTACGCCGACCGCGACACCTTCTACGGCGATCCGCGCTTTAACAAGATTCCCGCCGAGCGGCTGCTAAGTAAGGCATACGGCGCCGAGCGGGCCAAGCTAATCGGCCACGACGCATCGCTCGAATTCCGCCCCGGCGACGTCGAGCCCGATCCGCCCAAGCATCCGTCGCTCTCCGTTATTGCGCGGCATAAAATCCCCGACGCCCTGCTGGCCAAAGATACCACCTGCGTGGACGCCATCGACAAGGATGGCGTGGTCATTTCCATCACCCCTTCGGGCGCGTGGATGCCCACATACCTTGCCGGCGACACCGGCGTCGCGCTCACCCAGCGCGCCCAGAGCTTCCTGCTGGTGCCGGGCCATCCCAACGAACTGGCCCCGGGCAAGCGGCCGCGCGTGACCCTGAGCCCGACCCTGGTGGTCGGCCCCGGCCGGGCCCTGCTGGCGCTTTCCACCCCCGGCGGCGACAACCAGGACCAGGCTCTGTTGCAAGTGCTGCTGAACGCCATCGCGTTCGGCATGAATCCGGAAACCGCCGTCGAGACCCCGCGCTTTCAAAGCGAGCACCTAGTGTCGAGCTTCGACAACCACGCCATGGACCCCGGCAAGCTGCTATTGGACGACCGCACTCCCGATGCCGTAGTGGCCGAGCTGAAACAGCGCCAGCACGTCGTCGAAATGCGTACCCGCTACCAGAGCGGCGCCGCCCCGGTGATGATCCACCTCTATCCCAGCGGGCTGATCGAGGCCGGCGCCGATCCGTTTTACTTCCGCGCCGCGCAAGCCTGGTAGAAGCTCATCCTACTGCCCGGTCTTTCTTACCAGCCTGATTTCGAACAGTTTCGGCCAGCGCTTGCCGGTGACGAAGAGGCGGTCGTGTTCGGCGTCGTAGGCGATCCCGTTGAGCACGTCGGTTTGGCCTTCCACCCGGTCGGACGGGCTCAGCAGACCGGTGCAATCGATCCAGCCCACAACCTTGCCGGTTTTGGCATTGATGCGCGCAATCCGGTCCGTCATCCAGATGTTGGCGTAGATTTCGCCTTTGACCCACTCGAGCTCGTTCAGGTTCGCCACCGGCTCGCCGTTGGCGGTCACCGTCAGGCGGCCAATTTCCCGCAGTGTGTCCGGATCCCAGAAACGGAGCTGCGGCGTGCCGTCGTCCATGATGATGCGCCTGCCGTCTTCGGTCATCGACCAGCCTTCGCCGGGATAATGGAATTCGTTGCGTGTCTCGAAGGTATTCAGGTCGTAAACGAATCCCACCTCCGTCCGCCAGGTCAACTGCACCAGTTTGCCCTTCCAGGCGACGATTCCCTCGCCGAAAAACTGCTCCGGAACCTCGTGCTTCTGCACTACCTCGCCGGTTTCGAGCCTGACTTTCCGGGCCGACGACTGCCCCTCCATGCCGGTGCTCTCGTACAAGTACCCGTTCAGATAAAAGAGTCCCTCCGTGAAGGCCAACGGATCGTGGGGATAGACGTGGACCACCTGATAACCGTACTCGGGAATGGAGCCGGCATCGGCGGGAGCCGCCGGCCCGCAGGCCGTGGCCGCCAGCGCCGCGGCGAGGAACAGGAAACGCATAGCAACAGAGTAGCGGCAAACGGCTTCTCGCGGGGCGGCGATTGGTCGTTCGAGCACGATGGGCGGCCGTGAATTCAGAACGGCAAATCGTTATGGGGCGTGCGCGGCACCAGGGTTGCGTTCACCAGGTAGCGATACGGATTCACCGGCGCACCCCCGATGCGCACTTCGTAATGCAGGTGCGGGGCGGTGACGCGGCCCGTGCTTCCCACCGCTCCCACCAGTTCACCGCGGCGCACTTCCTCGCCGGAGTGAACGTAGCAGCGCGACAGGTGAGCGTAATAGGTCTGCAGGCCGCGGCCGTGATCGATCACGATCAGCCTGCCGTAGCCGCTTTCCATATCGGCGAAAATCACCAGGCCGTCGCCGGTGGCGCGCACCGGCGTACCGCTGGCGGCGCCCAGATCGACGCCCTTATGAAACGCCCCTTCCCCCGAAAAAGGATCCGTGCGCGCTCCGAACGCGCCGATCAGCCGGCCATCCACCGGCCAGATCGTCGGCGGCGAGGCCAACGCAAATGGGGACCGCGTGCGGCGGCTGGGCAGGGCCAGGGCGCTGGCACTGCGCAGGTAGTTATAGTCTTCGACGCTTTCGGCAAAGGTCGGAACCAGGCGGCCCTCGGCGGAAATGTCGGCGGGCCCCTCAAGCTTCTGCTTGATGCCGTAGGCCAGGGAAACCTCCTTGGCGTACAGTTCCAGACTGGCCAACTGCTGGTCGGTCTGGTGCACCTGCGTCTCCAGGTTCTGATAGCGAGCGCGCAACGCGTCGGCTTCGCGCCGCAATGCGTTGTAGTTGGCCACCTTCCAGGCCATTCGGGCGTAACTAGCCACAAATCCGAACAGGGAGAAACAACCCAGAAGCGCCAGAGCCAGTACGGCGTACACCGCCTGATGGGGAATGTGCACGCGCCGCAGCCTACCGCGCAGAGAATGCGCCAGCACCACGACGAAATATTCCTGCTTCATTCTTTTCTCCGGCCGGGCTTCCGTTTCGTACTCAGACAATACGCAACCTCCGCCGCAGGGCGATCATGAAAACTGCTTAATTGACGAATCATGAAGTGTATCAATCGGCGGGGAGTGCTGTCAAGATTAGTTCACCTTTTGCAACTCATTGAAAAATTTGATATTATAAGTTGAAACGTGCCTCGCCGACTGCCTGGAACCTTATTTCTGCGGAATCTGATCGAGCGGCGCAGTTTGCTTTTTCAACTGGTTCGCCGCGACTTTGAGCAGCGCTTCGTCGGTTCGGCGATGGGTTGGATCTGGAGCCTGGTGCAGCCGCTAGTGCAGCTCGCCATCTGGGTTTTCGTTTTTCAGTATTGCCTGAAAATCAAAGCCGGCACCGGGGAAGACGCGGCGCCCTATCCGCTGGTTCTATTCGCCGGAATTCTGCCCTGGATGCTGTTCAGCGAAACCGTGCAGCGCTCGGCATCGAGCATCCTCGATCAAGCCGGCCTGATTACCAAGACCGTGTTTCCGGCCGAAATCGTGCCGCTGGCGGTGTTCCTGTCGACCCTGGTGAGCCACGCTCTGGGGCTGGCCTTGATGGTAGTGGTGGCGGCGCTGGTCCTCCACCAGGCCAGTTGGTTCCTGCTCCTGCTGCCGGTCTATACGCTCGCCCTGGGCCTGTTCGCGGTGGGTGTCGCGTGGATCGTTTCGAGCCTGCACGTGTTTCTGCGGGACACCGCGCAGGCGGTCGGCTTGATTCTCAACGTCTGGTTTTGGGCTACCCCGATCATGATCGTGCGGGCGCAGTTTCCGGTCAAAGCCTGGCCGGTGATCGATTCCAATCCGCTGAGCTACGGCGTCCACGCGTACCGCCGGCTGCTGCTCACCAACCGTTTGCCGGACGCCGCCGACCTGGCGGTATTGATGGGCGCCGGAGCCGCCATTTTCGTGCTCGGAGGCCTGTTCTTCCGCCACATGAAGCGCGGATTCGCGGACGTCCTATAAGCGCGTTAAAGCGTCATCAGCAGCGCGGCGGTCGATGGCGGCGCCACCGCGTCCAACGCCAAATAGAGAGCGATGACCGGATCGTCGCGCCGCCTCAAATCCTCGATGACCTTCTGCATTCCGGCCGGGTCCAGCCGGACCCTGGCCAGGATCTGGCGAATGGGAAGAAACCATACCGCGGGCGTGCCGCGCACCTCGCCGGCCCGTTCGACGTAATCCAGCCAGGTGCGGGTCACCAGTTCCTTATCGGCCGGTTCCCGCGCCAGTTCCACCGCCCCGGCGTAGTGCTCGCACTTCTCGGTGAAGGTTCTGAGGCCAGCCTCCCCGGCGCCGTCTTTCCAGCCCTGGGACACTGCGTCCAGGAACTTCTCCAGCGCGGATCTCCATTCGGGTGTTCGACGCTGCGCGTCGGTGAGCAGGCCGCCTTTGTCGTCGCCGAATAGGCCGGCGTAAAGGCCGGACGCCGCCTTGCAGCCGGCATCCTGGCAGCCCTCCAGGCCAACCGCGTGCCCCGCCACATGAGAGGGTGTGACTTCGGTTTCCGTCAGCGGCAGCAGCGGGCTCACGTGGAGCCGCTCGTTAAAAAACTGAATCGCCGCCGGGGCCGCCGGATCGATCACCTCGCCCAACAAGGTTACCGTGGTCCCTTCCGTCAAGGGCCGCAGCAGCTCGTCGTCGGCGCAACGCCCGCCCGCCAGGTGGTTGACCAGATACAGCCGGTAACCTTCCAGCAGCGGCAGGGTCGAGATCGAGCGGCGCTGGCAGGCATGCACCAGCGCCTCGATTTGGGTCCCGAGGCCAGTCTCCGCGGCGGTGAAGGAGCGGTCGTCGCCCGTCATCTTTCGCAATGCCTGCTGGAAGTCCTCGACCAGGCTTTGAAAATCCCGGTCGCCAATGGTAATGCCGGCGAGCATCTCGGCCGCCGGTCCGGCTTGCCCGGGCGACGTCAACGCCGCAATTTGCGGACGGAGCAGCCGCAGCACATCGCCACCTTCGGCTTGCCTGGCGGTGTACGCTTGCCGCGAGACCTGGCCCAAAACCGCATAAAGACGGTCCACATCGTAGGTCTGAAAGTCGCTGCAGGCCGCCTGGGGAACCTGGGGGGGCGGGATCTTCAGAGCCCACTCGCGCGCCTTGCCGGGGTCCAGCGGCAACACCGCTTCGACAGCCCGCAGCTCGAGCGACAAGCCGTCCAGATCCTGACCGTAGGCGCGCGCCAGAAACCGCGCCGGACCGGCGACTCGGGTGATCACCACGCGCCGCTTCAAGGGCTGTTTGCTCTCGCCCGCCCGGCGAAAAGCTTCTTCCAGAAGCTCGATCCGCTTGGGCTTGTCCAGCGTTTCGAGGGATGCCAGACGGATCAGGGAATCGGCGGCAAATTCGCCCGGCGCCTTTCGGGCCCGATCCAAAACGGAGACGATATCGGGAGCGGGAGTGGCCGCCGGCGCCACGGAGGACGCCAGCCAAGCCAGCGCAAGAGTTGTTCGGAGTCGCACGTCAACCTATTTTAACTTCGGCGGCGCGCTTGGAAAAAGCCGTGCCCGGCCGGAGGATCAGCTTCCTCCCAGGGCGACGGAACTGGCCTGGCTCAGATTGGAAGTGGTTATATTCGTGATCTGTTTCACGGACGGTTGGAAACTGACCATGAGGCCCGCGGATGCAAGGGCTAGAAATGCGATCAGAAGAGAATACTCGATCAAGTCCTGACCGTCTTCGGCCTTTGAGAATGTCCGTAACCAATTCCGCATGCTGCCTCCACCCACATTAGACTCCAGATGCGAGCCGGTTTCAATATCTCGGTTCCGATTGGTCGAGATTTAGGCTGGACGCCTAGAACCACTAATAACTGAGGTTAACGTTCTGCTAGCTCAGTTATTACCAACGATATGAATCGACGTTAACAATGGTAACCATAAACCGGATGGAATCGCCGCCGGATTGTAACTCGCACAACGGGTTCAGCGACGCCCCCGACACGGCGACGGCGACCGGCTGCCTCGACCGNNGACCGCTGCCTCTCCCGACCCCCGCCCTCCGTTTTCCCTCGCCGGTGAAACCGCGCTGATTACCGGCGGCGGCAGCGGGCTCGGTCTGGCGATCGCGCGGGCTCTCGGCGCCGCCGGCGCAAGCGTGGTTCTGACCGGGCGCCGGGAGGAAGTGCTGCGCCGCGCCGCCGCTTCTCTAGGGCCGCGGGCGCACTGGATGCGGCACGACGTTACCGATAGCGCGGCCGCGGACGGCCTGGTCGCCCGGGTTGCCGCCGAAGTGGGCGAGGTCGGAATCCTGGTGAACAACGCCGGCGTGCACTTGAAGAAATCCGTCACGGCGACCACCGACGAAGAGTTCGCCCGCGTGCTCGACACCCACGTGCGGGGGGCTTTCGCCATGACCCGTGCCGTGGTTCCCGGCATGCAGCGGCGGCGCCGCGGCAGTATTCTGTTCATCGCCTCCATGTCCTCGCTGATGGGCATCCCGCTGGTGGCCGCTTACTCGGCGGCGAAGTCGGCTTATCTCGGCCTGGTGCGCACGCTGGCCTGTGAGCTCGGGCCCTCCCAGGTGAGGGTGAACGCCATCGCGCCCGGATGGATCGAGACGCCCATGCTTCACCAGGCCCTCGACGGCGACCCGGCGCGGCGCGACAGAATCCTCGGCCGCACCCCCATGGGCCGCTTCGGTCAACCCGCCGACATCGGCTGGGCCGCCGTGTACCTGTGCTCGGCGGAAGCCGGCTTCGTGAACGGCGTGGTGCTGCCGGTGGATGGCGGCGCCAGCATCGGCTTCTGAGTGTGGGCCAGACCATCTAGCCGGCTAACCTTTCGCTCTTTCCTTAGTCTAACTGTTGTATAGTTAGCCTATGGGAAACAGACCAGAAATTCCGCCCGGTACCCTCTACATGATGGTTCTGAAGTCGCTCGCGCGGCTGGGGCCTATGCATGGTTACGGTATCGCCCAGCATATTCAACAGACTTCCGACGATGTACTGCAAGTGGAGGAAGGTTCGCTCTATCCGGCACTGCAGCGCATGCTCCTGAAAGGCTGGGTGTCGGCGGAGTGGAAACAGTCGGAGAATAACCGCCGCGCGCGCTACTACCGGATCACGGCCGCGGGCCGCAAACAGATGACGCGCGAGGTGGGTGAGTTCGAACGCGTCATGGCCGCCATTGCGCGCATCATCGAGCCGGCCTGAAGCTATGCGGGAATTATGGCAACGCATCCGGTTCTTCTTCCATCGCGGGGAGTACGAGCGCGAGTTGGAGGAGGAAATGCGCCATCATCTGGCGCTGCTCGAAGAAGCTGGAAAACCGGCCGCCGCCGCGCGCCGGAGGTTCGGCAACGTCACGTCGCTCAAGGAGGAAAGCCGCTCCATGTGGACCTTCACATTTCTGGAACAGATCGCGCAGGACGTGCGCTACGCGTTGCGCGCCATGGCGGCGAACCCGCTCTTCACGGCTACGGCCGTGCTGTCGCTGGCGCTCGGCATCGGCGCCAACACCGCCATCTACAGCTTCATGGACGCCATTCTGCTGCGCGCCCTGCCGGTTTCGCGTCCGGAACAACTGGCCGTCGCCGAATGGCACGCGACGCAGCGGCCGCCGGTGGTGAGGGGCATCAACGGTACCGCCCACCGCTACGGCAGCGGTAAGGACGGCATCCTCAGCCCCAACTTTCCTTTCGCCGCCTATGAAATATCGCGCTCGGAAAAGCAAGTTTTTTCCAGCCTGTTTGCCTACTCCTATGCGCAGAGCTTCAACGCGATCGTGGGCGGCCAGGCCGAATCCATTCCCGGCGGATTCGTTTCCGGCAACTATTTCAGCGGCCTCGGCGTCCCCCCCGCCGCCGGACGCCTGTTCGACGATGCCGACGATCGCGCGGGCGCTCCCGCAATCGTTGCGCTCGCCTACGCCTATTGGCAGCGGCGCTTCAACGGCAATTCGGCTGTCATTGGAAAATCGATTCTGCTCAACGGCCTGCCCTTCACCGTCGTGGGCGTCGCCGCTCCGGGTTTCTTCGGCGTCGATCCGCAGTCCGACCCCGACTTTTTTCTGCCGATTCACTCGCTGCCGGCGCTGGCGCCCAATCCCACGGCCGAGGAGAGAGCGCGTTTTCACGACCAGCATTTTTATTGGATCGAGATGATGGGGCGCCTGCGCCCCGGCGTTGGCATGGCGCAGGCCCAGGCGGCCATGCGGGCGCGGTTTCGCGCCTTTGCCGCCGGCACCGCCGCCACGCCGAAAGATGCCGAGTCGTTGCCGGAATTGTCGCTCGAGGACGCCGGTTCGGGCCTCGATTCGCTGCGGCGCCAATACTCGAAGCCGCTCTACGTGCTGATGACCATGGTCGCGCTGATTCTCGCCATTGCCTGTGCCAATCTCGCCAACCTCCTGCTGGCGCGCGCCGCGGCGCGACGACGGGAAATCGCCGTGCGCCTGAGCCTGGGCGCCAGCCGCGGCAGAGTGGTGCGGCAGATGCTCACCGAAAGCGTGCTCCTTTCGGTGGCCGGCGGCGCGCTCGGTTTGGGCGTGGCGCTGGCCGGCATCCGCCTCATCACCTGGCTGCTGGCCAATGGGCGGGAGCAGTTCACGCTTCGCGCCGCGCTCGACTGGCCCGTGCTGGGATTCACCTTCGCGCTTGCCGTGGTGGCCGGAATCCTGTTCGGGCTAGCTCCCGCGATTCAAGCTACCAAATCCGATTTCACTCCGGCGCTCAAGGAGAATCGCCTGCAAGGCTCTGGCGCGCGCGGCCATCGTTTCCGCCCGCGGCTGGGCCAGACGCTGATCGCGTTGCAGATCGCCGTCTCCCTGCTGCTGGTGATCGGCGCCGGCCTGTTCGTGCGCACGCTCTCGAACCTGAACTCGATCGACGTCGGTTTCAACCGCGAAAATATTCTGCTGGTTCGCATCGACGGCCGCCAGGCCGGCTATCGCGAAGCCGCGCTCGGCCGTTTCTACGCGGGCCTGCTGGATCGCTTCCGCCAGATTCCGGGCGTACGCGCCGCCAGCGCATCGAACTTTCCATTGGTGGCGCAATATGTCAACGATTCCTCCATTTTCATTGTCGGCCGGACACCTAAACCCGCCGATCCCAGTATCGATATCCTGAACGTCGACCCCGCGTTTCTCGAGACCATGCAAATTCCCGTGCTGGTGGGACGCAGCCTGGAGCCGGGCGACCTGGCATCGCCCGCGGTCGCGGTGGTCAATGAGAAATTCGCATCCACTTTCTTCGGTGGCGAGAATCCCGTTGGCCGGCAGTTTTCGCTCGATACGCCGACCAACCCGTTGTTCCAGATCGTCGGGGTCGCCAAGGCGGCTCACTACAATTCGCTGCAGGAAGAGGTTCCGCCGGTCATTTATATTCCCTATACCCAGGACCTAGCCAGGCTCGGCCCGCTCTTTTTCGAGCTGCGAACGGCGGGGCCGCCGCTATCGGCAGCCACATCCGTGCGCCGCATCGTACACGACGCCAACTCGAGCGTCTCGATCAGCGAAATCGCCACCGAAGCGCAGCGCATCGACCAGACCATCTCGCAGCAGCGAACCTTCGCCGATCTCGGCAGTTGCTTCGCCGCGCTGGCGCTTGCCATCGCCTGCGTGGGCCTCTATGGCGCCATGGCCTACACGGTGGCGCGGCGGACGGGCGAAATCGGCATCCGCATGGCGCTGGGCGCGCAACGGCCGGGCATCGTCTGGATGGTGCTGCGCGAGGTGCTCGCCATCGCAGGCGTGGGGCTGGCGTTGGGTTACGGCGCCGCGCGGCTTACCACCCGCTTCGTCGAATCGTTCCTGTTCGGCATGAAGCCGAACGACCCGCTGGAGGTCGCCGCCGCCATCGGCATCCTGCTCGCCGCCGCCCTGACCGCCGGTTACCTGCCGGCGTGGAGAGCCTCGCGCATCGACCCCGCCGTGGCGCTGCGCAACGAGTGAGCGGCGCTACCCCTAATCACATTAAATGGCACATTGAGGCCTGTTGAGGCCGGTTGAGGCTGATGGCGCGGCGGAGCCTTCAACCGATTGAATCCTTGACCACTTAGCCCGGTTCCTCCCAGCCACCAAACGGCGCTTGTGACAAATAATGTGCGAGGCCGTTTTCGGGCAAAAAGCGAGGTTTTGCGGATTGCCCGACCGAAGAATCAATAGGTTAGGAGGAATGGCGGCGCGTCGCCCCTAAGTATTTCACCCGGATAGACTTATATGCGTTTCGCCACTATACGTGGCAGACAACAGCGTTTTGCGGCGGGGCAAAGTGCGGGGGTGAGAGGCTGGAAGAGTTTAAGGAATTCTGGGCCTTGTAATCCCGATATTCCGGGCGGGGCTGTGCGCTGTTTAAGTCCGACGCAATATGTGGCAGACAACGGATGTGGCAGGCAACGGAAAGTCAGGCCAAATCTTGAGAGGAAAGCCGGCAACGCGCCACGAAGTGGCCATGGGCTTCCGACTTCAGCGTTCTATAAAGGTACTGCCCGGTGTTCGACTGAATCTGAGTAAATCGGGCGTGGGCATCAGTGCCGGCGTGCGCGGGTTGCGCGTGGGCCGGGACGCGGCGGGACACACGTATACGAGCGTAGGTATTCCGGGAACCGGGATCTCGTCGCGCCACTACTTCAGGCAGTCACCATCCGAGGCGAGCGCAAGGCGCACGGCCAGCCGGCCGGACAATTCAATCGGCACGTTCGGTATCGCCGTCCTGATCGGCATCGCCGCTGCTGCAATCGGTTTGGCTTCCCTCCTTCTCAAGTGAGCGCGGCTTCGGCGGGATGCGCCGTGCAAGTCCGCCGCAATGCGTGGCAGACAGCAGTATAGCCCGGATGGCTGCGGTCGATATCCTTATTGTGTAAGGCCGCGCGGCTCTGGCGGAACTGCGGCCCCGCCTCCCGCCCGCTTGAGTGCGCGCATTTCAAACTCCGCTTCAAGCCAGGACGCGGCCAAATCGATGAGCTGTGCGGCGTCCGGCTCATGCTTGTATTTTTCGCAGACCAGAGCCATCCGCGCCAAGACACTCGGCGGAGCAATCCCCTCTCGGCGGGCGCCCTCTTCTGTCACCCGAAGAACCTCACGCTGCTGGTCGCGATCAAGCAACGAGAACGCCTGATTTAAATGCGCCATGAGCAAGTGCCGCTCGGTAGGGTCGGCCAAATCCCAAAGCGCTGTGAGAGCTGGGATACTCGGCAGTGTTTTGCCGCTCTCGTACCGGCTAACCGTGTTTTGCTTCAAGCCGATCTTTGACGCAAGTTCCGCTTGGGACAGACCGAGGCGTGATCGGATTGCGCGCACAGCCAAACTGGAACTTTCCTCTTGCTTTATCCGTGCTGTGGATGTATTATCCATTATATGGATATCCGGGCGGTGGATACCTACACTTTGGAGCATAGCAGAATGACCTCCATTCCTTCACGGGATACCGATGGCGATGTTGGGCGCCCCGACAAGAATACAGTCGGCGTCACCATTCGCTCCATGCGGGCGCGACTTGGGCTCACCCAGGTTGCATTTTCTGTAATCCTCTCCATCCGACAGAACACTTTAAGCCAGGTTGAGACGGGAGTTCTGAAACCCAGCATTGAGCGCCTCATCCAGCTATTGCGCATAGCGCGCACCGAAGGCGAGAGGGAGCCTCTGATAGCGGCACTTGAGCGGCGGGGAATCCTTGCTACCGATCTGGCGCCCATCGAATTATCTTCCGCTCCGGCTCTCACACTTCCAGTTTCTTGCAAAACGGCGGTGCAAGGCAATGTCTGAGCGCGCGGTTTTTTCGGACCATGCAGCCGGATCGACAACCCCTGACCTTCACGGAACGGGCTATTTACGGGCCTCCGGCCTGTGTCCTGGGTCTGAAACGACAACCTTGGCGGGAAACGGTCTTGACAACCTGGCCGACTGCTCAGCGGAACTCTCAATGACGGTCGCGGAAATTGAGCGGACCCGGCTACAGGGGGATGGGGAGCCGAGCGGGTATCTCTTGGATCGGTACAACTTGCTGGAACGCGCCTACGTCTACGGCACGGATGAGGAACTCGCGCGAGCGGTCCAAATTCTGATAGCCGATATTCCCGGACACGTCGGACGCGCAATTTTCGGGGCTCGCTGGGTGGGGCTGAGGGAGAGCTGATGGCTGAGCGGTCGGCAGCGCGTTCGGAAACCTCATCGTCCAGACGGAGCGGGCGAGTGAGGATCATCTGCTCACGCGACGAACGCTTGCTCACCGAACATTTGCTGAGGCTCAGGGCGGTGGTGGTGCTATCGTCCGCACCGTGGGGCACACGGCGGGAAACGGCGGCGAGGCTGATGCGGGACCTCCGAACACACGGGCTGAAGGCCGCGCGCCGCACGTTGTATCACTGGCAGCAGCGCTACCGGCGCGGCGGTTTCGAGGCCCTTGTCCGGCGGCGCCGGAGCGGCTGCGGTAGAGCGCGCAACGAAGGAATTTTGGCGAGTTTCATTGAGTCCGCTGGCCGCGTGCGCCGATTTGGAGACTGCAGCCGAGAGTATCGCCGGCTGGAACCGCCGGTTTCTTACGAGACGTTCCGGTGCTGGATTCGCAGAATTCAG
This sequence comes from Bryobacterales bacterium, assembly GCA_003164035.1. GTDB lineage: Bacteria > Acidobacteriota > Terriglobia > Bryobacterales > Bryobacteraceae > JBEKYD01. Next base: position 65,769 of record PLRS01000163.1, read on the forward strand.
GCCGGATTTCGGAGGCACGATGGGCGCTTCTAGCGTTCGCCGAAGCGGCGGCCAGGGCGCGGCCGGCAACATTGGCGCGCTCCCGATCCCCGACTCTCGGCTCTGGCCGGCGGAAATTCGGGCATGGTTCAGCAAGGCAGTCGGCGAGTGGGGGCCGCTCGACATTTTCGTTTTCGACTACGGCCAGGTTGCCTCCTGTATTCTGCACGATGCTATCACCGTCGCGGCCATTTTGCCGGTGGACGCCTCGGAATGGCACACAGAGGGCGGCTATCCAGCCTTCATTTTCGACTCTCAAAGAATCGGTGCGATTCAGCATCGGCTGGGGTGTGCGGGCTACAACGTACACGTCTTGACGCCAGCAGAGCAGCAAAAGCAGCAACCCCGCAAGCGCAAGCGCGCGGCCGTGGTGAGCATCGCTCATGCGCGGAGACAAGGGGAACAAGCATGAACCGACGAAACTTCATTCAAGCAACGGCTGCGTTGTTACCCGCGGCAGTCCTTCATGGCAGAGCGAAAGCGAATCCATCGCTCTCAACGCGCCCGCCTGCATCCGCGGGCGGCGCGCCGGCCGATCCCGGCGTGGAGACGTACATCAGGAATTCCGAGACACATTTGTTGTTTCGCATGGAGGAACCAGACCCCGCCGATCTTGGCGAGTTCAGCGGAGCCGTCCTGCGCATTATCGACGACGGCGAAAGTGTTTTTCTACACGCGGGGATCGGGCGCCATTTCCTCGGTGTTCCAAGAAGTGCCGCGGACCTGCCGGCACTGATCGGCATCATGTCAGCCGATCCAGCGTACCGTGGTCGGAGCGCGGTTTCTCTTGGAGACGACGTTTGGCTGGTGTTCTCGACGGGTGGGAGTGGCCCCGATTATGGAGACGCCGGTGACAAAGTGCTGTGGCTCGATGTCGGACGCCACTGCATCGGCGCATTGCGCGGGGAACTCCTGAACAAGTTTTTCTATTGTCTCCGTAAGGGGGTTCAGGCGAAATGAGCAAAACTCCTCAGGAAGCGCGGGCGCGGCGCGAACAGTGGCACAGGTTGGTGGATGTGATTTTGGATAGCGGCCAATCCGACGTGATAGGCTGCCTCATCACGCGCCTTGAGATGTATGTCGTTATGTGCCAAGGGCGCCCGAAGTTGCACAAATTGCTGGATGCGATTTTAGACAGCGACCAATCCGACGTGATAAGCGCCATCATCGCCAACATCGAGGGGTACGCCCTCATCTGCCAAGGGAAACAGCTATAGCCTATGATGGCACCAGCCACAGTTTGCGTGTCCGATTCGGCGAAAGCCGATAATCCAGCCCCTTCGCGACGGCAGCGGAGAGCCGCGCAAGGGGTTCAGGATTGGGTTCTGTCGCCGGAAGGGAAGCTGGCGGGCGATCCCGCCGGGTCGCTGGCGCTGGGCATGGCGCCGCCGGCTACCGCGCTGAACGGGAGCGAGCCGGCGCAAGCCGAGGCTTCCGGGTTGTTCCGCGCGCTCATTGAGCCGATCATCAACCCGGATCGCTACGCGGACTTGCATCGCCAGTTTCCGCGGAAGCGGGATCTGGTTCAGCACCTCGCCGAGGCGCACGGAAAGAGCGCGCGAACGGTCTACCGCCTGTTGAATCGCTACCAGAACATCGGGGTCACGGGGCTTACTTCAAAGCTCCGCGCCGACAAAGGGAAGCCGCGGGCGCTGAACACGGCCAGCGTGAATCTCATCATCGCTCTGGCGCTTCCAAGGACCGGCAGCTATGGCGAGCTGAGCAACGCGGATATTTTTCGGTGGCATGAAGACGAGCGCCAATGGCGTGAGGGGCATGCATCGAAGCTGCTCAGCGAGGAGGATCGGAATCGGCTGGCCGGATATGTGGATGCGGAGGGCCGTTTGCTGCCATCGGGCCAGCTTTCAAAAGCCAGCTACGCGACCTTCTGCCGCCAGGTTGCCAAGATTCCCGAGCTGGTAAAACTGATGGGGCGCCGGGGCCAGGACGCTTACCGGAACGCGGAGCTGATTTCGTTTCGCGATTTCGAGAGCCTGCAACCGCTCGATTACGTCGTGATGGACCATCGGGTACTCGACATTTTCTGTCTGGTACGCGACGGGCGCGGCTGGAAACTGGCGCGGCCATGGGTTACCGCGGCCATCGACATGCGTTCAAGAAAATGGCTCGGCTGGTGTGTTGTCGAAACGCTATCGAGCGATTCCATCGCCGCGGTGCTGAAACAGGTTTTCGTCAAGCATGGTCTACCGAAAGCCCTTCTGTGGGACAACGGCAAGGACTTCAGGTCAACGTGGCTTGAAGGGCCGCGCGAGAAGACCCGTACATCCCAAGCGGTTGACGGGCTGCCGAAGCAATGGACGGGCGTGCTTGAGACACTCGATATCCGCGTGCATCACGCCATTGTGAAGAACGCGCGCGCGAAGCTCATCGAGCCGAATTTCGGCCGCGTCGCCGACTTTGACCGAACACTGCCGGAGTGGTGCGGCCACAAGCCGGGCGCGCGGCCGGAGCGGTTCGACGCGATGGTGAAAGACCATGAAGCGTGGCTCGGCGGCAAGCGCGATTCAACGCCGTTCCGAACCATCGAACAGATTGCAGCGCTCTACAACCTGGTGTTTGAGGAGCTGAACGAACGCCCGCTGTGCGGGGAAGGCATGCGTAAAGTCACTCCCACGGGCATGGGCTGGGCCTGCCCCAACGAGGTATGGGAAATCCATATTCCGCGAGTCGCACGGCGAACCGTTCCCGAGGACGTTTTGCAACTGTGTTTCGCCAAGCGCCGCGAGTTGAAGGTAACCAACGGAGAGGTACAGGTCACCTTCGCCGGCCGGCAGTATCACTACAGGCTGGCGGGGAGTCGAGTGGGGCTGCTGGGGCTGAACGGCCGCAAAGTGGAGATTGCCTACGATCCCTTGGACCTGGAGCGCGTTGCGGTCTATCACGAAAACGGGTTCATCGGCCTGGCCGATTGTCTCGCGTTGCGCCATATGGGTGAGGAAGACTTCGTTTCCGACGAGCGGGATCGGCGAGCGACGCGCCGGGAAGTGAAGCGGCTTATCGAGACCATTCACAAGACCGTTCCTACGCCCGATCCCGAGACGTATTTGCACCGCCGTGCGGCCGTCGCGCCCGCGCGCCTGGAGACCGGCCGGCCGGAGCTGCCGGCACAAATACCGGCGGCCATCGCCGAAGCGCACGCGGCACAGAAGGCCGACGCGGAGTTTTCGTTTGCCGCAATCGAGCCGGCGATTCCGGCAGTCGAAATCGCGCCCGCCAAGGGCGGCGATGAGTTCAATTTCTTTTCGGATCACGGGGACTGAGACGATGGAAAGACAGCTCACAGACGAAGCAGTGAACAAAGCGCGCGAGGAAGTTAGGGAGTGGATGAGATCCCGTCCCGATGTCACCGCGGCGCACATAGGCCAATATTGCACGCTATCGGACGGCACGGTCCGCGCCTGGATAGCGGGCGGCTTTCCGGGCGGCCGTGACGTGGTTGGCCAAATTCTGGCGGCAGTGCGCAGAGCGAAGGCCGGCGAGATTCTGGCGCCAGGCGGCCAGGAATCGGTAACGCTGCTGGTGGATGAAGAGAAGCGCCCGCAAAAGGTGGCACGCGTCGGCAAGTTCTACGAGACGCAAACCGCGCGGCGCATCGGCGAGATTCTGGATTTCTGTGCGGAGCATGCCGCCATCGGCGTTTGCACCGCCGCGTTCGGCGTCGGGAAAACAGAGGCGGTGCGCGAGTGGCGGCGGCGGCGCGGCCGTGGAGTGCGCGGTGCTGGAGTTCTCGGAATTCAGCAGCACGGATAAGGTTCAGTTTGTCCGCGAGCTGTGCCGCATGTTCGACCTTCCCACGGTGCAAGGAAGCCAGGGCGGCGGCCGGATGTTCGACTCGCTCTGTGAGCATCTGAGGGAGCATCCCTGTCTCCTGGTGTTCGATCAAACGGAGACATTGCGCCCGCGCGTTTGCCAGGTAATCCGCCAGATTTGGGACAGAACGCACGAAGCCGGCGTGGGCGTGGTGATGTTGGCCGCCCCGATCCTGCTGGCGCGGCTGGTAGGCGGCAAGATGGCGGACCTGGGCGCGCTGAGTTCGCGCGTCGGGATCTGGGCGCCGCTGGGCGGCATCACGAAAAAACGAGATGGCCGCGATTGTCAAACAGGAACGCTTCACCGATATGGACGAAGGGGCCTTCGATCTGTGGTTCAAAGCCACGGCGGGATCGATGCGCCGCCTGATGCGCTCGTTAGACCTGTTACGCGCGCGCCACGATGGCAAGCGGATCGGCGAGAAGACGATTGCCGGCGTTGGCGGCATGCTGTGGGGCATGAACCTGGGGGCGGCGGCATAGACATGAGTTTGCGGCGGGCGGCGTTCGCTTCGGTCCTTCCATCCGAGCGAACGCCGCCCGCCAGGGGGAGAGAGAGGCGAGATAGAAGCGTGGAACAACAGTTAAGCCCAATAGAGAGGGAAATGGCCGCTGCCGTTGAGCGAAAGCACCGGGAAGATCCGAAGCTTCAGTATCACGAGGCGCTGAAGCTCGTTTCGCACGAGAACCGGGATTTAGCCCGGAGATACCGAGAGCACTGTTTCGGACCCGGCATCGAGCTGTTTAACGAAACGAAGAGAGAGGAGAACCTAAGACGATGAGCGAATACGATCAAATTCCGAGCGTTTTGAATTCGCGCTCCCAGGCGCGGGCTAACTCGCATGACCAGCACACGCCAGCAAACACGCCAGCACAGCCGATAACCCCTGTTCCGGGAGCATCGACGCGCGAAACCGTTGAAAACGCGATTCCCTATCTGACTGGCGCGGCGGAGTTGGCGGCAACGCGGCAACTCAACGCCGGAGACAAGTAGCGTGACGTTTGGTGGCCTATTGCGAAGAGTGGCGGCGGGCGCGCCGCCACTGGAGGGAGCGGCCGTGGAGACGGATTTGACGGAAGTCCAGGCGGTGCGGAATTGCATCGCGAGGGTGGTTGAGACCCGCGAGGCTCATGCGCTGGTGGTAGCGCAGAGGGACGGGCAGGTTGGAGAGCTGGACAAGCTGATGGCGGAGCGGGCGGCCGTCCAAGCTCGGCTCACGGCGCGCGAAAAGGAAATCGCCATGGCAGGCGGCGAGCTGCCGGATGAACCGTTTTCCGAAGACGCCGAAATAACCCGGTTGGATCGGCACGTTCGGATAATCCAGGAACGGGTCCGCGCTTCCGAGGACAGCGTGCGCCTGAGCCAAAAGGGGCTCGACGCACAGATCGGCAAATTGGAGGAATCGTGGGGCGCATTGGGTACTGCGACCAGCGAGCGTCTATGCGAGGACTTCAGAAAGGCCGCTTCGGCGCTGAGGGACGCACAGGCGGCGTACGTTGCCCTGTCTCCACATTTCTTTACCAAGTGGAAATCCGCCGCCTGGAAAAACGCGTATAGTAACCTCGTTGTGGCCGACCCGGACCATGCGGGGACTTTCATAATGAACCCGTTGCGCGATAGCGTAGCGAAAAACTGGCCGCTGAGCGCCCAGGCGCTATTGGAGAGCGTCAACGAGCTTCGGGCGGAAGTTGACGCGGTAAGGTAACCAAGCTTCGGGAGGCAGAGTGACGACGACGGCAAGCGAGTGGAGACAGCGGGGGCGGGCGGAGGCGGCGGTGGAACTGACGCTGCCTTCGGGGATCACTATAAAGGCGCGGCGGCCGGGGCCGCTGGAGTTCGCGGAATGGGACAAGTTGCCGCTGATATTGTCGGCGCTGGATAAGAATGCGGCGGCGTTGAGCGCACAGGAGGCCATGGAGGTGGCGGCGTTCTGGAAACAGGTGTTGGTGTGGTGCTGTGTCGAGCCGCGGGTGAGCGAGACGGCGGCGCCCGATGCGGAAGACGAGATACATCCGCGCGACTTGCCGGAGGGCGATTGGACGTTCATCGTCGCCTGGGCCATGCGGTTGCAGGAGGCGGCCGCGGTGGGTCCGTTTCGTCGAGTCGGAACGGATGATCGCGGTGATAGCGACGGCGAAGCTGTTTTCGCAGAGACCAAGCGCGCTGATGGCAATCCAGGACCCGGTGATGGCGCTGGCCTTCGACCTGGCGGCGGCGCAAAGGGCTCTGGAGTTGAGGGACGGTGAGGAGAATAAAGAACCGGTGAATCGGATATGCCTGTAGACGACTCCAAGCTCTCGCCAAACCCATCGCGGTTCGCGGCGACGCGCGGCCAGGTGGCCGCCGTCGCCCTCCGCGAGGGGTGTACTGGCGGGGCGGAGTCCCGAGGCAGCCACGGGGCTCTAAACGCGAAGTTCGGCGCTGAAAGTGGCAGACAGCATAACTGGCCGATTGCGAGGCCGGAAGACCGGAAGCCGGGGCGCCCGCAGGAACAGCCCTTGGCCTGCACCGTACCGGGCTGCATGGACATAACGGAGTCTAGGGTCTGTGCGGGCGGCATTATAAGCGCTGGCAAAGGTACGGTAATCCAAGCATCACGCTTTCGAGGTGTGGAAGCCTACGGGAGACTCAGAGTTGACGCATCGGGCTGCTTCAGGTGGTTCGACTGCTTTAGGCTTCCGGCGCGTTGAAACCGCCTATCCGCAGACATGCCCGCGCTTTGCCGCGCGGCGCCGCGTCATGGCGCCACAGGGACAGCGCTTCTTTGACCGCGGGCGGCCGGGGCCGGCGCCATACGATTCGCGGAGAGCGGCCATGCGGCGCGCCTCACGGGTGCTGAGTTTACGAGGCATTGCACCCGCCCGTCATGCGGCCACCTTCTCGTCTTCGGCCTCGATAAGGGTGCCATTCTCAACTGTGGAAGCGGTCAGTTCGATGCGCCTTGGCAACGGCACTTCGACGGTGACGAAGTACTCTTGCATCGTTCCTTCCAGGCAATCGGCATCCCGAGCGACATCCATCGCCTCATTGTCCCCCGCGCCCTTCCAGCCAGCCGCGCTCCAGTTCCCGTCCGCGTCCACCAGAACAGCCACCCGGACCTTTACCGTCCGCTGCCTTTTCTCGTTGCTCGCTGTGTTCTTCATGATGGTTTCTCTTTCCGCTTTCTACAATGCCAAGATAGTGTTTTTTGGCATCGTGTCAAGCTGTTTTTTGTCAAAGGTGACGAAAAGTTTCAATGGGACATGGGGCGATGCTGAGTCAATCCGAACCGGCCGATACCGCCGTCACACAGCCGGGCGCCCCGAGGCCGCGGAAGTATCCGCCGCTCGCTCCTGAACTCGCCGCGGAGCTGCGCTTGGCATACGTCGGCACTGTGCGCGAGGTGTCGGCCAACTTACAGCGAATCTCCGCCCGCACTGGCATTCCGAAGGACCGCCTGAAGGGTGAAGCTCGTAAGCGGGGATGGCGCACTCAGGGCCAACGGCGCGCATGGACACCGCGAGAGATAGCTTACCTTCGGGAGGTGCTTGGGAAGCTCTCAGTCACGCGCATCGCCCGCAATCTGAAGCGCAGCCACGCTTCAGTGAAATGCCAGGTCGGCAAGCTCAAACTCTCGCAACGGCTGACGGGTGGCTATAACGTTTCGGACCTGTGCGAGTTGTTCGGACTGAGCCACACGCGGATTGAGAGCTGGGTAAAGCGCCGCTTGCTGGGAGAGCCGCAAGGGCACGGCGGCCACGGCGGAAACCTCCGGTTCGACGAAACGGCCGTGGTGCGCTTCATCCGTGAGTATCCGCATGAGTACGACCTTGGAAGGCTCGATCAGTCGTGGTTCAAGGAACTGGTGTTTGATCGCTGGCTAGGGGGAGGGGAGAATGCATGTAAATTCGACTGACGACGGGTGGGTCACTGAGTACGATCTTGCAATGCCGGGTCAGTCTCGGGTGTCAGGGAGAGAACAAGGCCAATAGATTCGAGTGCGGATTTGCTGTTTCGGATCGGCGCCAACAGCGACGACGCGGAAGACAATATCGCGCGGTTTCGAACGCTGCTGAGTAAAGACCTGAGCGACATTTCCGGCGAGTTTTCGGACTGGTCGAGTAAAATTCTGGGCGACATCAGCACAGTGCAGGGCGCGGCCACGGCCGGCGCCGCGGTGCTGGCGGCCGGAATCGTGGCCGTGGGCGTGGCGGCCAATGAAGCCGCGAACCACTACGAAGCCTACGTGGAAGAGATTGCGCGTGGCTCGAAAACCACAGGCATTTCCGTCGAAGCCATGAGCGGGCTGCATTACGCGGCCGAAAAAACTAACACCAGCTACGACGCCTTAGTTCACGGGCTGACCCGGTTTTCCACTACGGTGGTGAAGGCGTCTCAGGGCGGCCAGCAGCAGATGGAAATGTTCCAAGCACTGGGCATCAGCCAGGAGCAAGTAAAGGCCGGCCAGAAAGACATGCTGCCACTGCTGATGCTGGTGTCGGATAAATTCCATGGGCTCAGCAGCCAGCAGCAGCGAACGGCGATGGCCTCGGCGTTGATGCGGGATCGGATGGGAGACCTGCTTCCCTTTCTGAGCCAAGGCTCGGCACGCCTCAAGGAATTGGCCGAGGAAGCGCGCAAGGCCGGGGCCGTGATCGGTAAAGACGACGTTGACGCCATGAAAGCTGCCAAGGCCATGGTGATAGCGACCAAAGAGCAGATGGAAGCGCTCGAAATAGTCGTAGGCCGTGCCGAGCTCCCTTTCAAGACCTTTTGGGCACAGATGAAGGCTGGGGCCGAGCAGGCAGTGATATCGATGTTCCACTGGAAGTACGCGCTGTTGGCTATTCTCGATCCAGCCAAAGCGCTAAATGTGCTGACGACGGAAACCGCCATAAATATGGCGGCGCTGGACGAAGAGGCCAAAAAACTCCAAGCTTCGGGCGCCCTGGGACAGAATGCCGTGGTCCCGCCGCCGGCAAAGATCAAAGAGGCGGCAGCGAGTTTTACCGGCCTTTCCGACGTGCTTCACGAGGTTACCGACAAGATGGCGGATTCCGCCAATGTCGCCTCCAGAGCGAACAAAGAATACAGCGACATGGCCGAGAAGGTGGACAAGGCAACCACTAAATTCAAGGAATTGCATGCAGCGGGCAAGCTCTCAACTGAGGACCTGAAAACCCAGACCGCGGCGCTGGCACAGCTTAGCATCGGCGCAAGAATTACTTCACATTCGGGGCGTAATCGTGTAGTTCCAGCGCGGAGCGCAGTTGTGTCGGGTGATGCGGATCTCCCGCATCCTGGCGGCGGAGGGCTTGACGCCGACCGGATAGTCTTTCCGATCCAAAAAGGCCTTCA